>CAIQKM010000135.1 GCA_903872345.1 uncultured Verrucomicrobia subdivision 3 bacterium
CGCATCACGCAAAGGCGTATGCAGGGAGAGAACGTCTCCGCGCGCGCCGCCGCCCTCCGGCCTGCAGGCCGGAGGGCGGCTCCAGCTTGGCTTGCTTACGCAAGCCTGCCAAGCAGGACATTTAGGAAGATACAAGGAGAGGGCTTTGCATAAACACACTTTCTGATCATTCGTCCACCGGTGCGACCAATCCAGCGGCTTGATTCGCGAAAGACGCGGCAACCGTTTCCCCCTCTCCTCGGGGAGAGGGCCGGGGTGTGGGCGAGCGTTGACACTAACTTTCCCGACAACCGACTCTACCTCAAGCCCTATGAACTTCAGGCTGGCTGTTACTTGCATGATAAGCCGGTCTTTGGCAGAAAAACATAAGTTATGGGTAATGACAAGACTGCCAGTCGGCGCTGCTTCACAAACCGTTTCAAAATGTGCCCCCCAGCGCGGGATAATTTCAATTGCATTCAGTGCATAAACGTTAAATATGTATCCCACAACCACCATGAAATGCATTCAATGTGAAAATGAGGCGCGCGCCGTCTGCCAGTTTTGTGGCCGGGCGGTTTGTAAAGACCATGTTCAAGAACGCCGCTTCGTAAGCGGATTCTCGTCCTTTGGAGGCATATTTAGTCTTAGCGATAACGCCGTGAGCGTGGATGACGCTGTTTGGTGCGGGCTTTGCCACCCCCAGTATCACAGCTCAAAATGAACGCGGACAGCAGAACTAATTCCCAGGCGAATTCTCAGCCGACATCTTCCACAGGCGTTGCCGCCTTCAACTCCCGCGAGCGCCATAAAAAGTAAATCGCCGGATAAACCGCCAGTTCCATGATGGTGGAGGTAATCACCCCGCCCACCATGGGCGTCGCAATCCGCTTCATCACATCCGCCCCCGCGCCGTGACTCCACAGAATCGGCGTGAGGCCGGCGACGATCACGCACGCCGTCATGGCCTTGGGACGAACACGCTTAACGGCGCCATGATAAATCGCATCACGCAAATCACCGGCATTATTAAATGTCCCCTTCTGCTTCCACTCCGCATAAGCCAGATCGAGATAAAGCAGCATTACCACACCGGTCTCGGCATCGAGTCCGGCCAACGCAATGATCCCCACCCACACGGCGACGCTCAGATTATAGTGACATAAATAAATCGCCCAAAACGCACCCACCAATGAAAACGGCACGGCCAACATGACGATGGCCGTCTTGATGGCGGATTTCGTGTTCAGGTAGATGATCAGCATGATCAGCAGCAGCGTGAGCGGCACCACCATCAGCAACCGTTCCCGGGCGCGCAGCATGTATTCGTATTGTCCGCTCCAGAAAAGATTATACCCGGCGGGCAACTGGATTTCGCCCTTCGCAATGGATTCATTCACCGCGCGCATGGCCATTTGCACATAAGTGCCCACATCCACGCCGCGAATATCCACATACACCCAGGCATTCGGCACCGCGCCTTCGCTCTTGATGCCCATGGGACCGTCCACCACCTTGACCGACGCCAACTGGCCGAGCGGAATCTGCGCACCCGCCGCCGTGGGCACCACAATGTCTTCGCGCAAGGCCCGGAGATCGGAGCGAAAATCGCGGTCATAGCGCAGGTTGATGGTATAGCGTTGCAGTCCTTCCACGGTGGTGGTCAGCGGCATGCCGCCGAGCGCGACCGAGAGCACATCCTGCACATCTGCAACCGTCAGCCCATAGCGGGCAATAGCGTCGCGATCAATTTCAAACTCGATGAAGCGCCCGCCCATCACGCGTTCGGCAAAGGCGCTGCTGGTGCCAGGAACTTTGCGCACCACCGCCTCCACCTGCGTGCCAATGCGTTCCAGCGTGGCGAGGTCCGGCCCGGCGATCTTGATGCCCACGGGCGTCTTGATACCGGTGGAAAGCATGTCAATGCGCGTGCGAATGGGCATCGTCCAGGCATTATTCAGCCCCGGAATCTGCACGACATTATTCATCGCGTCGCTTAACTCATCCGGCGTGCGACGCCGATGCGCGATGACCTTGCCATCGTCATCTTGAATATCCACCGCCGGCCATTCGGACTCCGGCTTGAGGCGGATGGTGGTTTCAATCATGTCCATCGGCGCGGGATCCGTGGCGGTCTCGGCGCGTCCGGCCTTGCCAAAAACTTCGGCGACTTCGGGAAAGGATTTGATCAGCCGGTCCGTCACCTGCAACACCTCACGCGCCTTCGTCGGCGAAATGCCGGGAAAGGTCGTGGGCATATACAGCAAATCACCCTCATACAGTGGCGGCATGAATTCGGACCCGATGTTTTGGAACGGAAACAATTTACCCAGCGCCACCGCGACACTTTTCAAACCGCCGGCCGATTCCGGCAGGTGTTGCACCACCAGCCGATTCCACGGGAGAAAAACCCAGAGTACACTCACCGCCGCGAGCACAATGACCGTGCGCCGCCAGCGGATCACAAAATCAATGACCGGATGATAGAGCCAGATCAACAGGCGGTTGATGGGGTTCCGCTCTTCCGCCGGGATTTTTCCCCGGATAAACCAGCCCATCAGAATCGGTGCCAGCGTGATGGAGAGCAGCGCGGCCGCCGCCATGGAATAGGTCTTGGTAAAGGCGAGCGGTTTGAACAGCCGCCCCTCCTGCTCCTGCAACGTGAACACCGGCAGGAAGGAAACCGTGATGACGAGCAGCGAGTAAAAGAGCGTTGGCCCCACTTCCACTGCCGCATCGCGGATGATCTGCCAGTGCGGCTTGCGCCCCTGATCGCGCTCCAGATGTTTGTGGGCGTTCTCGATCATGATAATGACCGCATCCACCATGGCCCCGATGGCGATGGCAATGCCGCCCAGCGACATGATGTTGGAACTCAGCCCCTGGCCGTACATGACGAGCAGGGAAATCAGCACGGCCAGCGGCAGGATGATGATGGCCACCAGCGCGCTCCGCAGGTGCAGCAAAAAGGCCGCGCATACCAGCGCCACCACAATGCTTTCCTCCACCAGCTTGCCCTCCAAGGTTTCCACCGCGCGGTCAATGAGGGAACTGCGGTCGTAATTCACCGTCACCTGCACATCCTCCGGCAACGCTTTCATGGCCACGGCCAGCCGGGCTTTCACATCCTGAATCACCTGATACGCATTCGCGCCATAGCGCACAATCACAATGCCGCCGACGGTTTCGCCCTGCCCGTTGGCCTCGGCAATGCCGCGCCGCATGTCGGAGCCGTACTGAACCGTCGCCACGTCGCGCAACAGAATGGGCACGCCGCGATCCCCCACCCCGACGGCGACTTTTTTCAGGTCATCGAGATTGGTGACATAACCCTTCACGCGCAGAATAAATTCGCGTTCCGCCAGTTCCAGCGAACGTCCGCCCACTTCGCCATTGCTGCGTTCAATGGCCGTGCTGACATCCTTCAACGCCAGGTTGTAGGCGCGCAACTTTGCCGGATCCACCGTCACCTGATATTGTTTCACGAACCCGCCCACGGAAGCCACCTCCGCCACGCCGGGCACGGACGTGAGTTGATATTTCAAATACCAGTCCTGGAGCGACCGCAGTTCCGCGAGGTCGCGATTCGTGGAATTGAGCGAATACATGAACGCCCAGCCCACGCCGGTGGCATCCGGCCCCAGCGAGGTATTCACCCCGCGCGGCAACTGGCTGTTGATGCTGCTCAGATATTCCAGCACCCGGCTGCGCGCCCAATAGGGATCCGTGCCATCGTTAAAAATCACGTACACGAACGAGAAGCCGTAGAACGAATAGCCGCGCACCACCTTGGCCCCCGGCACGGAGAGCATCTTCGTGGTGATGGGATATGTCACCTGATCCTCCACCAGACCCGGCGCCTGGCCCGGCCACTGGCTGTAAATAATCACCTGCGTGTCCGACAGGTCGGGGATGGCGTCCAGCGGAATGTGCCGGGCCGCGTAAACCCCGCCCAGCAACAGCGCCAGCGTGACCAGGATCACGAGGAACTTGTTGCGCAGCGCGCCGTCAATGATGCGTTGCAGCATAGGTTAATTCGGTGTTACCGGCACGAGATCCATTTCGCATTTCGGACATTTGCCGGGTGAATCCGAAATCACCTCCGGGTGCATGGGACAGGTGTATTGCTGATTGGGTTTGGCCGGAGCGGCAGGCGCGGCCACCGGCGGGGCCATCACGGGAATCAGGGTCATGGCACACAGGGGACATTTGCCGGGCTTGTCTTCGTGGACACTCGCGTGCTCCGGCATGGGACAGGTGTAGTACAGCACCCGGCCGCCGGGCTGGATTTTTTTCAGCGCGGCCGGCGAGACCGGCACCAGCGCCATGCCGCAGATCGGACAGTTGCCCGCGTGGTCATAGACAATGGAAACATGCTCGGGCATCGGGCAGACATAGACGACGCCCGCAGCGGCATCGGTATCGGCGGGATTGGCGGCAGTCGCGTTGGTTTCCGTCACCGGAATTTCCGTGGTGGCACCCGGCTTGTCCGCGCCGCGCATCTTGTCAATCGCCTCGCGCAACTGGCTTTCGGAATCGAGCAGGAACTGGCCGGAGGTTACCACCCGTTCGCCCGCCGTCAAACCGCCGAGCACCTGGCATTGACCGTCATCCATCTCCACGCCGAGGACGACATCGCGCGCCTCAAACTTGCCATCCTTGAGGGCGATGAACACCGTGTTTTTGGCCCCGCTCCGCAAGACCGCCGAATCCGGCACGAGCACGGCGGCGGGATCAATCTCCGCCGCGATCCGGGCCGACACAAACATGCCGGGCTTGAGAAAATAACCGGGATTCTCAAACTCCAGCCGCACCCGCGCCGTGCGGGTTTTTTCATCCAGGTTGGGGTAAATAAACGTCACCCTGCCGCGAAACTCGCGATCCGGCATGGACGCCACCTTCACCACCGCTTCCTGTCCCAGTTGGACATAAGAAAGATCCTGTTCGTAGATTTGTGCCAGCACCCAGACGATGCCGAGATCCGCCAGCCGGTATAATGGCGCGCCCGCCTCCACCATCTGGCCGGGCAGGATATTTTTCTCGATGACAAACCCGGACATCGGCGCGGCCACGGGCAGGGTTTTGCGAATGGTGCGGGTTTCTTCCAGCCGGGCGATGTCCGCTTCCGGCACGTCAAAGAAACGCAGTTTTTCCGCCGCCGTTTCGCGCAGGCTCGCCACGCCCGGGTCGTTGGTGGAACCGGAATTGAGCGCGAGCAGATATTCCTCTTCCGCGCTGTAGAGTTCGGGCGAATAGATTTCAAACAGCGGCTCGCCGCGATGCACCAACTGGCCGGTAGCGTCCGCGTTCAGTTTTTCCACCCAGCCCTTGAACTTGGTTGTCACCACGGCCATGGCGGTTTCATTGTAATCAATCGTGCCAACGGTGCGGATGGTCTTGCGGAGCGCGCCGCGCCGGACTTCCGCCGTGCGCAAATTCATGTTCTGCGCCGTGGCCGCATCCACCGCGATGGCGGATGGATTGGCATTCGTGCCGGCCGCGTCCAGCGCCTTGTGCAGCGGCGTCAGTTTCATGCCACAAATCGGGCAGTTACCGGGATGATCCTGAATCACCTGCGGATGCATGCCGCACGAGTATAGCGTCTTGGCCTCGTCGGCACGGGCTCCGGCACCGAGCCACAGCATCGTCGCCAAAGCTATAAACAGAGAGAAAAATGTTTTCATATTATCGGATCGATTTAAAAATTTCAGCACGGTCATTTAAGCAGCGGCGCATTCGCAGGCGGCACGCCGGCGACCACCAGTTGCAACTCGGCGCGGGCCAGTGAGCGGCCGGTTTGCGCGGCAATTTCATCCAATTGAAAATTCAGCAACGTGCGCTCGGCATCAATCACATTCAAAAAGTCCGTCTGACCGGACCGGTACGCCGCCCGGGCGGCTTCCAGTACCTGCCGGGCGCGCGGCAGCAACCGGTCATGCAGCAACGCCAACTCACGGTCCGCCTCGCGCAGATCATAGCTGCGCTCCGCAAAATCCGCCGCCAGCGCAATCTGTTCCACCGCGAGCCGCGCTTCGGCGGCGCGTTTCGCATCCTTCGCCGCCGCCAGTTCGGCGGCCAGTTTGTCCCGCCACACCGGCAGGGTCATGCTGAATTGCGGATTCCACATCACCGGCGACGCCTTCACATCCGCCTCCACACCGGCGGAAAAATCCGGCACTTTGTCTTTCCGCGCCACGGCAATCTGCGCTTCGGCTACTTTGATTTCCGCCGCCAGTTCCCGCAAACGTGGATTTTGTTTCAATGCCGCGTCAAACCAGGCGGCATCGTTCGTCCCACTCTCCACCGTTCCAACCCGGACGGGAATGCCCGGATCAGGCTGATTATATGCCAACCCCAGCGCGGCCTTGAATTGCGCCATCAATACGTGACGTGAATCCTCCAAGTTGGCGGTTTCGTTGCGCAGCTTTTCCTGCTCGATCTGCGCCCGCAATACGTCCTGCAACGTCGCCTTGCCCACCTCATCTTGTGTGCGTGCCAGCGCTTCCAACCCCGTAAGCAATGCCAGCGACTGGCGGTTAACCCGCAGCCGCTCCTCCAGAAAGCTCAGGGGATAATATGCCTTCTCCACGTCAAAGGCGGTTTGCAGCACCGCCGTCTCAAACTGAAAATATTTCGCCCGGCTCACCGCCGTGGCCAGCGTGGCGCGCGCCTTTAATTTGCCCGGCCCCGGAATATCCATCGCCAGCCCCGGCATCAGCGAGGTAATCGTATCCGCCAGATAAAATTCAAACGTCAACTTCGGGTCCGGCAGCGAACGCTCCACCGTGATTTGCTCCACGGACGCCGCCCAGTCGGCATACGCCGCCGCCACCTGCGGTTGTTGCCGCAGTGCAAAAGCCACGGTCTCCCCCAGACTGGCGTCGGCTTTTAATGCCGGCACGGAAGCGGCAGCAACCTGACGGGCAATCAGCGCCACCTCCTGACGGGCGGATTTTTCACCCGCCGCCGGCAGACCTCGACATCCGGCCGCGAGCAGGCCACTCAGCAGGGGCAATAGAATATGACGGTATCTGAACTTCATGGAATGACCGGGAATGCGTCATCGACGCAATTAACCAACAACCAGAACGTGTCCACCTGGACACACTACGGGCGGGAAGTCCGGAAACGTCAGATCAGCAGGGCGCAATCGCGCAGAAAAAGTCCGGCGCCGGGAAATGCCGGCGCCGGGAAACGAAACGCAGAAGCAGAAGACGTTCCGACGCTTGGAAAACCCAAAAACTCAAGCGCCGGAACGGCCGCATACAGGCTATCAGGAACGCTGACCCGGCTGACCGCGCGGTCCGCCGGTATCGGCATCGGCTTGCGGGCGGCGCAACACGGCCTTTTGCCACCGCAACCGCAATCGTGATAGGAAGGTGAAGAGGCGCATCCTCCCATCGGCTGGGCAGCGGTTGTTTGCAACCAGACAAACAACAGACTGAGACAACTGGCCAGAATGGCTTTCACAGGTTTATTTTGACAGAATGGGCTCGGTTGCCTAACCGGTAATTGCCGCAGTCAGGTCAATTTTTGGCAGGCACTTCGGCCGTCTTGTCCGTCTTGTCCGCCTTGCGGATTTTGGCGATGTACTTGTCCGGATCCTTCAAAAAGTCCTTTTTGCAGCCCGAGCAGCACAGTTTCACTTCCTGGCCTTTGTACACAAACTTGAAAGGATCGCCCATTTCGCCCAGCTTGTCGCCAGATACCGGGCAGGTCTTCAGCAGGTCGGGCTTGACCTTGATCTTGGCGGTGTCGGTGACATTGGTATCCGCAATGGTCGTGGTGATGCGGCTGTCCGAACAGCAGGAGGGCGCGATGACTGCGGAGTTGGTGACATCGTCCGCCGTCACGATTTTGGCGGAAAAAGCCAGCGCGCCAAACGCGCCGGCCAGCAGGAGATTACGCGGGGTGATGATTTTCATATTTGTTTGTTTTATTAAAATTGATTTGTTACTGACACCTGGCTTACCCCGCCACGCGGGGAATCACGCAAAATATTTTTACACGCTTCCAAGACGGACATTGCCAATGTACCAATCTGTGCAAAATAAACAAGCGGCTCGATGTTTAACCGACCGCTAAAAAATCATCTCTGAGGCTCTTAGCCTGCGAACCTGGTATAAATGATTTGAGGGGTTTTCATAACTGCGGGGTATTACCTGTATCAGCACCGCAATCAAGCGATGCCAAACCAAAAGAAACTGAATATGAAAAATACCAAGATCCTCGTCCTCAGTGCCGTTGTTACCGCGCTTGCTTTCTCATCCTTTGCCGCTGAACCGCTGCTCTCGCCCCGCGCCGCCGGCAATCAAAGCAAAACCGCCGCCAGTTCCGCGGCCATCACAACGGTCACCGCGGCCTACGTTGATTCCGGTACTGCGCTGCTATCACCCCGCGCGGCCGCCAATCAAGTCAAGGTTGTCAAAGGCACTTCCGCCGAAGTGAATCCGGCGCTGGCTTGCCAGAAGAACATGAACGGCACCCCGAAAGCCGTCACCGAATGCACCTCCCACACGACCATGCCCGCCTGCCAGCCGGTAACCGTCGCGATGGTGAAATAACCGGGCCGGTCACAGCCGCATTGTCCCGGCCCGAATTAAGTGGTAAACCTTGGGCGGCGGACCACCTCCGCCGCCTTTCGCATGAAAGTTAACATGAACACCAACGATCCCGGATTGAGTGAGCTGTTGCGCGAATCACGCCCGTCGCCGGCACTCCCGCCGCGCTTCCGGCAAAACGTCTGGCGGCGGATCGAAGATGCCGGCACCCCCGCCGAAACCGGTTCGTGGCTGGATGCCCTCGCCGCGCTCATTCTCAAACCGCGCCTGGCCTTCGCCTCGCTCACCGTGCTGATGCTGGCCGGCGGATTGCTCGGCCTGCACGCCGGCAACCAAACCGTCCACCAGACCGCCGAAGCCCGGTATCTCGCCGCCGTCGCCCCCAATTCCCATCCGTAACATGAACCGCTCGCTCGTCATCGTTCTGGGAGCACTGGCACTGGCGGCCGCCATCTTTGCCGGCGCCTACTACGCCAGCCAGCGCGCCTGCGTGATGTGCAACGACCGTCCGCAGGACAGTCTGAGCTGGCTCCAGACCGAATATCACCTGAGCGACGCCGACATGACCCGCATTCGCGCCCTGCACGAAGGCTACAAGCCGAAATGCGAAGCCATGTGCGCCCAAATCGCCGCCAAGAAAAAGGAACTGGAAGCCGCCCTGGCCAACGGCACCAACGTGACCGCCGAATCCAAAGCCCGACTGGCCGAACTGGCCAACCTCCAGGCCCAATGCCAGGCCCAGATGCTGGAACATTTCATGACCGTCAGCCAGGCCATGCCGCCCGAAGCCGGTCGCCGTTATCTGGCCGAAATGAAAGCGCAAACCCTCGGCCTGCACGAGGCAATCGAGTCATCCATGTCAGACGCCGCCGGCCATGAGCATCATCACTGACGCCGATGCCCGGGACCGGGAAGACATGCAGAAATTGATCGCCGGCCACGACGCCGCGCTCAATGACCTCATGGAACGCCACGCCACCCCGGTGTTTCATTTTCTCTGCCGCCTCACCGGCAACGAGGCGGATGCCAGCGACCTCGCCCAGGAAACCTTTGTGCGCGTGTTCAAATCCCGCGCCAGTTTCCGCACCGACCAGAAATTCTCCACCTGGCTCTTCACCATCGCCGCCAACCTCGGCCGCAATCACTTTCGCTGGCGCGCCCGGCATCCCAACATTTCCCTGGAAACCCCGCTGGGCGATGCCGGCGACGCCACGCAAACCCTGGGCAACACCCTCCCCTCCGCCGCCCCCAGCCCGAATGAACAATCCGTGGCCGGCGAACGGGCCGAGGCCGTGCGCCAGGCAGTCGCCGCCTTGCCGGAGGATTTGCGCGAAGCCATCGTCCTGTGCGAATGGGAGGAACGCAGCGTCGCCGAAGCCGCCGCCATTCTCGCTAGCACCCCCAAAGCCGTGGAATCCCGCCTCTACCGCGCCCGCCGGATGCTACGCGAAGCCTTGCAGGGGTTTTTGACGGTTTAACCCGGAAACCTGCAGTTTAATTGGTAACGCACGCGTCTCGCGTGCCGTGTTCGGCGTCCCGCCGAACACCTTCGTCCCGCCATTATTCCCCACCGGACGGCCAACTGGATTCAAGCCTGCCCAAACTCATAATCTGCCCTGCTACTACTACTCCTGATTCGTGTTTATTAGTGTCTATTCGTGGTTCAACTGAGTCGGGCCGGCTTAAAACCAGCGTCCTGCGCTGGACAGACCGCCCATATTTTGAAAAACTCCCCGCCCTGTGAAACAATCAATTGTCACCTTGGACATGGAAGGCGTGCTGACGCCCGAAATCTGGATTGCCGTCGCCGAAAAGACCCGCATCCCGGAACTGCGCCGCACCACCCGCGATGAGCCCGATTACGACAAGCTCATGCACTACCGCATCGACATCCTCGACCGTCACGGCATCAAGCTCTCCGACATCCAAGGCGTCATCGCCACGCTCGCGCCCCTGCCCGGCGCCCGCGAATTTCTCGATGAACTGCGCACCCTCGTACAGACCATCATCCTCTCCGACACCTTTGAGCAGTTCGCCCAGCCGCTGATGAAGCATCTGAACTGGCCCACCCTCTTCTGCCACCGGCTCATCGTGGAGAATGACCGCATCACCGGCTACCAGTTGCGCCAGCCGAACCAGAAGCAAAAATCCGTGGCCGCCCTGAAATCGCTGAATTACAACGTCGTCTCCGCCGGCGATTCCTATAACGACACCGCCATGCTCGGCGAAGCCAACACCGGCTTTTTGATTCACGCCCCGGAAAACGTGAAGCGCGAATTCCCGCAGTTCCCGGCCGTGGAATCCCACGCCGACCTCCTGGCCCTGATCAAGAAAGTCATCTGATGCCCACCTATCGCGGCTCAATAAAAATATTCCGGCTGGCCGGGATCAGTGTCTTTGTTCACTGGTCCTGGTTTCTGGTGGCCATTTATTCCATTCAGTTCCGCACTCATGAGTACAGTTCCATAATCTGGAAAGTGCTGGAATTTCTTTCGCTTTTCCTGATTGTCCTCACCCACGAATTCGGCCATCAACTGGCGTGCCGTCAGGTGGGCGGCCAAACCCTTGATATCGTTCTCTGGCCGCTGGGCGGCGTGGCCTATGTGAATCCGCCCCAACGGGCCGGCGCCCAACTCTGGAGCATCGCGGCCGGGCCGCTGGTGAATGTCATCCTGATTCCGATCCTGTCCTTGCTCGCCATCGCCAGCTCCCATATGGGCTGGAATGACACCCACCCCGATGCCAATGATTTCATTAACAACATTTGGGTGATCAATTTGATCCTGCTCATATTTAATATGATGCCGGTTTACCCGTTGGACGGCGGCCAAATCCTGCGCTCGTTGCTATGGTTCCCCTTTGGCCGGGCCAACAGCCTGTTGGTCGCCAGCATCATCGGGATCGTGGGGGTGGTGAGTCTGATCGGTCTGGCCGTGTTCGTTCATTCCCTCTGGATGGGCATCATGGCGGCCTTCATTCTAATGAATTGTTGGCAGGGCCTGAAGCAGGCCCAAGCCCTGTCCCGGGTCGCCAAAATTCCGCGTCGCGCCGGCTTCACCTGTCCATCCTGCAAAATGTCCCCGCCCACCGGCACCTACTGGCGCTGCGGCCAATGCAGCCAGCCCTTCGATATCTTCGCCACCGTGGGCACCTGCCCGCACTGCGCCGCCCGCTACGACAAAGTCCAGTGCCTCGATTGCGGCACCACGAGCACCATGCAAGATTGGATGTCCCCGCCCGCCGTCTCGGTGGATGCCGAGGTCACGCGGTTGTGATTTGAATCAATCCTCCGCCTTAAACGCCCGCGAGATCAAATCCCGCACCGCCAGCTTCGGCTCCTTGCCCTCGTACAGCAGCGCGTACACCTCGTCAATGATCGGCGTCGGCACATTCTTCTCCCGCGCCAGCCGGTAGGCCGAACGCGCCGTCGGGTAGCCTTCTGCCAGCTTCGGATGCGAGGCCTGAATGGCGGCCATGTCTTCGCCCCGGCCGAGTCGTTCGCCAAATTCCCGATTGCGACTCTGCCGCGAAAAACAGGTCAGCATCAAATCGCCCAGTCCGCTCAGACCGGAAAACGTCTCCGGCTGCGCACCACAGGCCAGCCCCAGCCGACGGATTTCCGCCAGCGCCCGCGTGACCAAGCCCGCCTTGGTATTGTCGCCGTAACCCAAACCATCCCCCACCCCGGCACCCACGGCGATGACGTTTTTCAAGGCCCCGCCAAATTCCACGCCCAGCGTGTCCGTGCTGCGATAAATCCGAAATTCCGGCCGATGAAACAGCGCCTGCACCAGCCGCGCCGTGGACTCCTGCTCACTGGCGCACACCACCGTGGTGGGGATGCCCAGCGCCACTTCCCGCGCAAAGCTCGGACCCGACAGCACCGCCACCTTGTCCGCCGTCGTCTGTTCGCGCAAAATCCGGCTCATCGTCACGCCGGTCCGATATTCAATGCCCTTCGTGGCGCTCACCAGATTGGCCGGATGCCCCTTCAGCCGCGTCGCAATCGCGCGAAACGCCTCTGACGGCACCGCCAGCAGCAGGCACTCGCGGTCCGCCACCGCCCGGTCAAAATCCAACTCCGTTTTCCAGCCGGTCGGCAGCTTCACCCCCGGCAGCAACCGCTCGCTGCGACCCTGCTGCAGCTCCGCCAGCAACGGCGCATTGATGCCCCAGAGCGTGACGTCATGCCCGTTGTCATGGAGAATTTTGCCCAGCGCCGAACCCCAGGCCCCGGAACCCAGTACGGTGATTCTCATTTCGCCCCCCCTTTCTTGCCCAGCCGATTTTCCGTCCCCGCCAGCAGCCGCTGAATGTTGGATTTATGTTTGTAGATCGCCAGGGCCCCCAGCGCCGTCGTGACTATGCCTAGAAAAAAATCGTGCGGCGTCATGACCCAGACCGTCAATGGGAGCGCCACTGCCGCCGTGATGGAACCTACCGAAACGTAGCGCGTCCCGAACACGAGCAGCAGAAAAACCAACAGCGCCACCAGCACCGCCCATGGTGCCAGCGCCAGATAAACGCCCGCCGTGGTCGCAATCCCTTTGCCGCCCTTGAACCGCAACCAGCAGGTGTAATTGTGTCCCAGCACCGCCCCGATGCCGGCCAGAATCATCAGCACCGCCGCATCCGCCGGCACCATCCCGGCGCGACCCGCCATAACCGCGCACAGCCACACCGCCAGGTAACCTTTCAAGGCATCCAGCAGCAGCACGGCCATGCCGATCGGCTTGCCCAGCACGCGCATCGCGTTGGTGGCCCCGATATTGCCGCTGCCCACGCTGCGGATATCAATCCCCCTGGCCTTCGCCGCCAGAAACCCCGTGGGAATCGAGCCGAGCAAATAAGCCCCCAGCACCGTCAAAATGTAACACTGAATTGGCACCCCAAGAGTTTATGAGCCCCCGCCCCAAAGTTCAAAGTCCAAAGTTGGGCTGGAATAGCGAATGACTCAACCTGACACCGCCTCCCAATCCAGCGTCACCACCTCGCCGCAAACCTTTCGCACGGCGTGTCTTCCCACTATCCGCCATTGATAAATGGGGGAGGGATGGGGTGAGGTGGCGCTCTTCTATTCAGCCCCAAGTGCAACCATCGAACAGGTGACGATGATTGAAACCACGGCGTTGCCCCTGTGGAGTGCGGTGGCATGACACCGCTTTGGAACCGGGAGACATGTCTCCCAGTTCAAAGCGCGGGCCTGTCCGCGTACCTCCAACACGCAACGTGAATTGCGAAAGGGGAACTGATCCCAGCGACGGTTGTCATGCTTTTGGAGTCGTTAAACGAATTGCCACGACCTTATTCTCCAGAACAACAATGTCAATGTCCATGGCACCATCCCCAATAATGACAAATCCGAATGGAATCACAGACGTGCTCACATCACGGACCGTCTCACAAACAAGCGAATACCACAAATCCTTGGGGTCGGACGGCCCCCCGTTGTAAGTCCACTTCTGCCCGTTTGGAACCAGCCTGTCATCATGGAAATGCGCCAAATCCGAAACCACGATCAGCCCTGAATCCCCCCCCACGTCGTCCATGCGCTTCCAATCCTGGCATATCGAGTCAAACGAAATGCCCTCAAATGATGCTACCAGCACACTTGGAACAGCGAACTTACCACCCGGCACATGCAGTTCAGTCACCTCAACCTGCCACTCACCAACAGCGCATTTATCAATTATTTCGCCCATCCCATACTCACGAACATCCTTTTCATAATACCCCGGGTCAGTTACCACGACAGTGCTTGAACTCAACGTAAAATTCCCGAGCCGCTTAGTGATGGACGTACGTGTGCTCATGTAGCCTTAAGACCGAAAAAGCCATGCCGCCGGTGACGCTTGCCAACCAAATCCAGAAACGCAAACTGCCCTGCATAACTGGCAGTTGGCATCATCATTGTATCAGTCGGAACTTGTCCGTGAACATCAGTGATACGCCCCATACCACTCCGGCTCATCTTTTGGAAAATAAGGCCAATCGGTCCGCTTAGGCAGACTCTTCCGGGCGGCCTCCACTTGCGCTGGCGTGAGGAACATCCCGCCCAAATCATTGCCGCCGTTAATCGCGTAGAAGCGATAGGGCGAGTGGGCCAGTTGCTCGTTAATGATGGTGAAGAACGCTACGGTGGCCCGGCCCCAACTCTCGCCGCCTTGATCCTCCAGGTGGGGTGAGTAGATGATGAACTCCTTCGTTCCGCACTTGACCGCATAACTGCCGACATCGTGGTCAATGAATTCTTCAACCAGCGCGGGCTGTGCCACATACTTATAAAGCGCAGGCAACAATGATTCGTAGGCCTCAAGGATGCCCGCCTCGGCAAGATCTTCGGCGTCAAGGAGAACCAACTGGTCATAATCAAGGATATCAGCCATAAATTTATCGCATCCGGTTACCAGTTCAGTGAGCCACCGTTATTGGGGTCGTCACTTTTCACGATTTCGGTTTAGTCCATTTCATCTGCTGTGTCCACAGTTATTTAGCCAAGGCAGCCAATCATGGACCCAACCTGAAACCATCCCAACCCAGAAGCATGACCTCGCCACAAATCATCCGTAAGAACCGTTTGGGTGTCTCGCGGTAAACCGCCCTGCCCCTGCCGCCCGTCAAAACCCCTTTAAAATCGCAAAAATCAAGATAAATCCAGAATCATGCCGCGAGGATTTCAAAGGCGAACAAAAGTGTGCGCGCAAAGGCGGACAGATTTATTGGGCGCGGACGGCGAGGAGGATGACGGGTTTTTCTTGGGGGTTGGGCTGGTGGGCGAGGAAGGTAATATCGCCATTGGGGTGC
>CAIQKM010000136.1 GCA_903872345.1 uncultured Verrucomicrobia subdivision 3 bacterium
CCAGGCCAGCGCCATTTGCTTTTGGTTGCTCACGCAGACGCCGGTGGCCGCCTTGCGCTTGGCCGCCGCCAGCGCCGGCAGCAGCATCGCCGCCAGAATGGCGATAATCGCAATGACCACCAGCAATTCAATCAGGGTGAAGCCGCGAGAACGATGAGCCGGTCTGACGGCACGAGGAAAGGTAAGCGTGCGCATAGTGTTATTTTTCTGAGGTTGTTGAACTGTATGGTTCGGCTAGCAAGATGTCCATCATATATATACATGGCAGCAAGCCGTTGTGGTTTCTGCCAAAACTGGACGAGAGCCCGGGATGCGGATTTGCATGTGATTGTTGATGGCAAATCTTGCCTCTAAATCGTGACCTTACCAACTACCTGCTTGGGTAGTTTTTGGGGCGAGATAGTTGAGTCGGTAAATCGGGAAGTTGTCCCGGCCCGGGCGGGCAAGTTTAAAAAATTGACTACTCCAAGCAGGTGGCGTGCCCTGTATTATTAGCGTCAATGACTTCGGGTAATGATTTTGCTGGATGAGGTTACCCCGTAATAGTGAATTTTTAAAATTTTCGGCTTGTAATTTTTTCCAAATGGCGGATGTTGGCAGCAACCACCGACCTAGGAAACTAATGCTCCGCATTACACATGCTATATGTGTTTACAACATTTCCGCCGCACATTCCATTTGGCGCGCGTTCCGCATTGGCCTATCCGAAGAAAATAACCCTTTGCCCACCAACCCAAACAACCCCTAAAAATGATAAAATCCATCCCGTTCCTGAAACCGTTTGCGCTGATGGCGACCGGTTTCGCCTGCCTGGCAGTCCAGGCGCAGACCACCTACACCTGGACCAATCTGGTCAACGGCAGCTGGGTTGCCTCCACCAATTGGAACAACGGCAGCGTCGCCTCCGGCAGCGGCAATACCGCTGATTTTAGCACACTGACCTTGGGTTCTTCCCGGGCGGTGACCTTGGATGGGGCGCGCACCATCGGCAACCTGATATTTGGCGACGTGGGCAATACCTACAATTGGGCTTTGAGCACGGGCACGGGCGGTCCGCTGACTCTCGCGGGTGCCACGCCCACGATTACCGTCAACAATGGGATGGCTACCAACAGCGAGGTGCTGAGCGGCACGGCGGGGATGATCAAGGCGGGTGGCGGCAAGCTCGTACTGACGACGGCCGACGGTTACTCGGGCGGTACCACCGTCAACGGGGGCATTCTGCAATTAAATGTCGGTGGCAGCACCGGGAATATTCAAGGCGCGCTGACCATCAATTCGGGAGGATCGGTGGTAACGACGGCCGGGGATGCACTGGGCTACACTGCGGGAGTTTGTGTATCCACGCTCACCATCAACGGGGGCAACTTTACCAATACCAGCGGCGCGAATGAGTCCTATGTCACGCAATGGTTCCTGACGGGCGGCAACGTGGTGGCGGCGAGTGGGGCGATCAATTTCAACACCGGCTATGGCATCACCACCTACGCCAGCAGCACGCTGGCGAATTTTAACGCCCCCATTTCATTGCGGGCCTCGGGCATCGGCATCACCAACGCCTTGGGGACAGTGTCCAGCGGGGTGGACATGCTGGTGGGCGGAATCATCAGCGGCGGCGGTAACGCTCTCATCAAGAACGGACCCGGTACGCTGGCGCTGGGCAAGACCAATTCGTTTGGCGAATTGATCATTCAGGCGGGCACGGTTCAGCTCGCGGCCTCAAGCGGCGGCGCCGGTTGCGTACCGTCCTCGGCGATCTATGTGCTGCCCGGCGCGGAACTGGATTTCAATGCCAGCGACGCGTCCGGTTATAGCGTTGCCCTGGCCGTTACCAATGCTGGCACGCTCAAAAAAATCAATGCCCAGTCGGAGACATTGAATCGTCCGATCGTCCTGACCAATGGCACCATCACTTCGACCAGCTATGCGACGAGCGGCAACGGCAATCTGGAAGCCTATAATTTCTTTGGAAATTATATCCGGACCATGACGGGAACGAAGAATCTGCTCACCGGCACCGGGCATTTTGGTTTGCGCACGAGCAGTTGCTATTTCACCAATGAGGCGAACAGCAGTCTGACGATCGCCTGCGTGTTGCAGCAGGATGGCAACGGGTCCGGCGCGCCCCTGACTAAGACGGGTCCGGGCACGTTGATTCTGGCGGCCACCAATATTTACACGGGCACCACAGCCATCAATGGCGGCACCCTCGAAGTGGACGGCACCACGGGTGCCAATACCGTCTCGGTGAACAGTGGGGCGACCTTGGATGGCATCGGCACCGTGAATGGCGCTACAACGGTGCAGTCCGGCGGCATCCTGATGGCCGGCACCAATGGCGTCATCGGCACGCTTTCGATCAGTAATTCGCTGACACTCAGTGCGGGCAGCACCAATGTGATGCGCCTGAGCAAGACTGGCGGAACGGATGTCTGTGACCAATTGAGCGTATTGACGAGTCTGGCATATGGCGGCACCCTGACGGTGACGAACGTTACGACAGACGCGAATGTGTTGGGGGCGGGGGATACGTTCCAGCTTTTCAATGCGGCGAGCTACAGCGGGATTTATGCCACGTTCAATCTGCCGACTTTGGCGGCCGGTCTGAGCTGGGACAAATCGCAGTTGCTCGTGAATGGAACGATTAAGGTGATCGCCGGGACGGCGACCCCCAGTTTTAACCCGCCCGGCGGCGGTTATGTCGGCTCGGTGTCGGTCGCGATCAGTTCCGATGCCGGCTCGACGATTTTCTACACGACGGACGGCAGTGATCCGACCACTTCCGGCACCCGGACTGCCGGTGCCAGTCCGGTGAGCGGCATTGTGATTCCGGTGGGCACGACGGAGACGATCATGGCATATGCCACCAATTCGGGCACAACAGCAAGCCCGGTGGCCAGTGCAACTTATGTGACGGTATCGACGGCGGTCTGGACCAATACGGCGGGCGGGGTCTGGCCCGTTCCGGTCAATTGGAATGTGGGGGCTGTGGGGAATGGCAGCGGCGTGACGGCTGATTTCAGCACGCTGATCCTGCCGGCCGTGACCACGGTTACGTTGAGCGGCCCGGAAACCATCGGGACGCTGCTGTTTGAGGATCAGGGCAACAGTTACGGTTGGATCCTCAACGGGGCTGGTCCGCTGACGGTGGATGCGGGCGTCACGGTGCCGAGCATTGTGGTGAGCAACCAGAGTGTCACCATTTCGACACCCATCACGGGTACCAACGGCCTGGCGATTTCCGGCACGGGCGGATTGATGTTGAGCAGTGCCAACAACAGTTTTACTGGCAATTTGACCATCAGCGGGGTGTCGCTGACGAATACCACGGTCGCGGGTACCACCACCTCCGATCTGGGGGCGAAGGTGGCCGGCCGGAGCGTCACGGTCAACAGCAATGCGACGCTGAACTTTACGATAAACAACATCTTTGGTGGTGGCGGGTTGACGAATACCACGCTGCCGACCCTGGTGGTGAACGGGCTGATGTATTCCACGCGCTATAATGCGATGCCCAACATCGTTCTGAACGGTGGCATACTGGACCAGGCCGCCAGTGACAGTGGCAGTTATCAAGGCTACCAGTTTCTGGGCAGCATCACGGTGGGAGGAGCGGCTGCCTCGACCATCAGCACCGACAATGGCAAGGCCGACCATCTGCTGGGCAGCGGCACGATTTTTAACGTGGCGGTTACCGGCGCGACCGGTCCCGACCTGACGGTTTCGGCTCCGCTGGCGAATGCTTCGGGCGATTACGGCAGCACGGCGGGCAAATTGATCAAGACGGGCGCAGGCACCATGGCATTCACCAGCACCAGCACTTATACCGGGGCTACCATCGTTAGCAACGGGACTTTGGAGGTTGATGGTTTGATCGGCACCAGCGCCATTTCGGTCAATGGTGGTGTGCTGGACGGTACCGGCACCATCAGCACCGCCATCACTTTGAATGGCGGCACTCTGAGCTCCGGTACGGCCGCCGCCACCGGCGCGCTGTACAACAACAACGCGCTGAACCTTTCCGGCGGCACGACGTTATTGCGGATCAACAAGACAGGCGGATTTACCGCTTCCGACAGTTTGCAGGGGATCACCGCCTTGACTTTCGGCGGCACGCTCACGGTGACCAATATCACGAGCGATGCGAATTCGCTGGCGGATGGCGACAGCTTCCAGCTATTTAGTGCCAACAGCTATGCCGGTTCATTTGCCACCCTGAACCTGCCGCCCTTGGATGCCGGACTGGTCTGGGATTTGTCGGAATTGGCCTCGTCGGGCACCATCAAAGTTTCCGCCAACACCGCCACTCCGGTGTTCAGTCCGCCGGCGGGCGGCTATGTGGGGGCTTTGACGGTGACGATTACCTCGGAAAGCGGGGCGACAATCTATTATACTACGGATGGCACTGACCCAACGGCATCGGGCACGGTGATGTCCGGCACCAGTCCGGTCACGGTAACCGTTCCGGCCAACACGCCGAGCCTGTTGATTCAAGCTTACGCGGCCAAGACGGGCAAGGGGTCCAGCGGCACCGCCGCCGCCAGTTTCTCGACCATTGATACGCCGACCTGGATTGCCGGCAGCGGCAATTGGTTCAGTACGGGAAACTGGTTGAACAATGTCGTTGGCCGAGGCGTGGATGTGACGGCTGATTTCAGCACCCAGACATTGGGCGGTGATTCCACCGTCACGCTTGATCAGGCACCGATCATAGGCAACCTGATTTTTGGTGATGCCGGCAGCACCTACAACTACATCATCGCCGACGGCGGCGCCGGTCCGCTGACGCTGGCGGTTAGCAGCGGATCGCCCACCATCACGGTAAGCAACCAGACCACCATCGTCCTGGCGCATTTGACCGGCACCAATGGTTTGAGCAAAGCGGGCTCCGGCAGTCTGGTGTTCAGCAACTTCTGTACTTACACCGGCAATACGGTCGTCAACGCCGGTACCCTGGTATTGGCTACCAACAGTGTTGGCGAGGGAACCATTGACGGCACGCTGACCGTGAATCCGGGAGCGGCGGTCATGGCGACGGCGGGCAATGCCCTGGGTTATACCAACACTACCACCCCGCGAGTTTTGTGGGTGCAAAATCTGAACCTCTACGGCTCCACATTTACCACCACCGCCAATGGCGACCAGGGCTGGGGATTGCAACTCAATCTGATGGGCGGGATCTTTGCGTCCAGCGGAACCGGGGCGCGGTTGTCAGCGGGCGGCGGGACGGTGATCAACACACTGGCCACGAATGTGAGTTCGGTGCTGGCTGGCACCATCAATGCGCGCGAAGGCAATTCGAGCAACCAGATTGTGTTTAACGTGGCGGACAGTGGCGGTGCGGCCGCGCCGGACTTGCTGGTGAACGCCACCATCGCCGGCACCACGGCAGGCGTCGGCATTGTCAAGAATGGCCCGGGCGTGATGAGCCTGGCGGCGGCGAGCACATTCTCGGGCGCGACGGTGGTCAGCAATGGCGTGCTGCAACTGACCGGCGGCGGCGGGTCGGCTGGAACACTCTCCAATTCCACCGTCACGGTCGAGAGCGGTGCCGAACTGCAATTGTTCACGGGCGATGGGCTGGGATATGCATATAATGCCGTCCGCACGCTGACGTTGAATGGCGGCACCTTGCGTGAGATCAACACCAATAGCGACACGCTGAGCCGGCCAATCACCCTGATTAACGGCACCATCACGGCTAATTCCGGTGCGGGGCTGGTGGTGGGCAACCTTACCGGCGGGCTGGCGGGGGATTGCTATAATTTGTATAACGCGACGGCGGTCATCACCACCGCGCCCGGTACGACAAATTACATCTCGCTGCCGGCTGGTGACAACTTTGCGCTGCGCGGCGGTTCCATTAGCAATGCCACCGGATCCTACCTGATTGTGAACGGGGTGTTGGACGGGTGGGGTGGCAGCGCCTCCTTTGGGTTGACCAAGACCGGAGCGGGTGGCTTGATTCTGAACAGCAATAATATATATGCCGGAGTCACTGCCATCAGTGGCGGCAATCTGGAAGTGGACGGATCGATTTCCAATGGCACGGTCACGGTCAGCGGCGGCATTCTCGACGGTACGGGCACGATCAATGGTGCCGCCACCATCCAGTCGGGTGCCACGCTCATGGCCGGCACCCTCGCCAACATAGGAACGCTCTCGGTTAGCAATGTGCTCACGCTGGGTGCCGGCAGCACCAATGTGATGCGTATCAACAAGGCCGGGTCCACCTTTACCAGTGACTTGCTGAACGGAATGAGCGAGCTGAATTTCGGCGGGACGCTGGTGCTGACCGCCACGGGCGATGCGCTGGCGGCGGGCGACACCTTCCAACTCTACAATTCTTCCACCTACAGCGGATCCTTCGCCGCCACCAGCCTGCCGGTACTCGCGGGCGGATTGAGCTGGGATTTGTCCCAGCTGGCAGTGAATGGCACCATTCGCGTGATCGGCGGCACGGGCACACCGGTGTTCAGCCCGGCTGGTGGCAGTTATATCGGTTCGGTGACGGTAACGATTACTTCCGATGCCGGTTCGACCATCTTCTATACCACGGACGGCAGCACGCCGACGTCGGCGAGCCTGAATGGCCCCAGTCCGATTACGGGCATCATCGTTCCCGTGAGCACGACCGAAACCATCCGGGCTTATGCGACCAACTCGACGACCTCACCCAGTCTCCTTTCGAGTGCGACCTATGTAACGATTCCCACGGCCGTCTGGACCAATACGGCGGGCGGAACCTGGCCGGTGCCGGCCAATTGGAACGTTGGTGCGGTGGGCAACGGCAGTGGCGTGACGGCTGACTTCAGTACGCTGACTCTGACGGCCAACACCACCGTATTGGTGGGCAGTCCGGAAACCATCGGCACGCTGGTGTTCGGGGATCAGGGCAACGCTTTTGGCTGGACTCTGAACGGCAGCGGCCCGCTGACTCTGGATGCCGGTGCCACGGTGCCGTCCATCGTGGTGAATGACCAGAGCATTACGGTCGCAACGCCGATGGCTGGCACCAATGGTCTGATCAAGGCGGGTACCGGGACGCTGGTCTTGACCGGCGCGGAAACCTATACCGGCAACACCACGGTGAACGGCGGCAATCTGACGTTGACCATCGGTGGTGCGGGCGGTGAGCTTGCGAGTCACACATTGACCATCAACCCGGGCGCGTCCGTCACGGCGACGGCCACCAATGCCTTGGGCTACACCGGCACAGCTTGGGTGACCAATCTCAATATCATCGGCGGCACCTTCACCAGCACGTCGAGTGGTGATCAGGGCTGGGGCATCAACGTCAATCTCATGGGCGGCACACTGGCGGCGAGCGGGGCGGTGGCTCATTTCACCATGGGTGGCGGCTGGGTTAACAATACGATTGCGACCAACGTGACCTCGGTGATTTCCGGCACGATCAACACGCGCAACGGGCAGGTGAACAACCTCATTCCCTTCAACGTGGCCGCCGGCACGGCATCGCCGGATTTGCTGGTCAGTGCCGCGATTAATAACGTGCAGCCGGGCGTCGGCCTTGCCAAAGCCGGGGCGGGGGTCATGGTGCTGACCGCCACGAACACCTATTCCGGTTCCACCGTGGTCAGCAATGGCACGTTGGAAGTGGATGGCTCGATTGCCAACGGCGAGGTTGCCATCAGCGGCGGCACCTTGTGTGGCGCGGGGATCATCGGCGGCGATGTCACTGTGATCGGTGGCACCCTGGCCGCCGGCACAACCACCGGGATTGGCACGCTAGTAATTAACAACACCCTCTCTGTTTCCAGCGGCTCTGTTGTCCTGCGCGCGAACAAGACCGGCGGGGTTTTGACCAATGATAATGTACAGGGGCTGCAAGGTCTGACGTATGGCGGCACCCTCACGGTGACGGCCTCGGGGAGTCCGCTGGCCAGTGGGGACAAGCTCACGCTTTTTGCTTCCACCGGTTATGCGGGAAGTTTCAGCACCCTGAACCTGCCGGCTTTGGGCACGGGATTGGGGTGGGATACATCCAGACTCACCGTGGATGGCAGCATCCAGGTGGGAGCTTCGGTCAACACCGCGCCGACGAATATCGTGGCCACCGTCAACGGCAGCACCTTGTCACTGTCCTGGCCGGCTGACCACCTGGGCTGGCGGTTGCTGGTGCAAACCAACCATCTGGCTGCCGGCCTCAGCACGGATACCAACGATTGGGCCACGGTTTTCGGTTCGGCGGGCATCAACCAGACCAACATCACGATCGATCCCGCGAAGCCGTCCGAATTCTACCGGTTGGTTTATCCCTGAGCGGGCGGTCGCCGATCTCATTTGGGGTGGGCGACCGGCGAGCAGTGATGGCTGATAACATCGGGTCCCGTCCGCGCAAGCGGCGGGACCCGCTTAGTTTGAATCCGCTTTGGCCCGCCCGATCGGTTAGCATTTGTCCTCCTCGCCAAACCACTCGTCCTTCTCAGTCGGGTCCCCAATTTGCCGGCTGCACCATCACCCGTTTCGGTGATGGGGTTCTACCATGTTTGGGGATAGGTTGATACGGGTTAAAGCGATAATCTGGGAGAACCAACTCCAAACCAAGAATCGGCATTCGGCTCGTTTTCCATCGGCAACGATGTTGCAGCTGGTTCTGTTTGTTGCATTTGCGGATGACCTTGCACCTATGAAGAAATTGCTAATTTTCGGCCTGTTCGTGGCACTTTGTGTTGGTGCCATAGTTTGGCGGCAGCGCCCGTTGGCGGTTCGCGGTCCGGCCTCACCGGCGGTCGGACCGGCGGTCAGTGCCACGGTGCCAGGGCTGAATACTACCGGGGGCGGTGAAATGACTAATGCATTGGCCATCGCCGGCACCAACCCGCCCGTGTCCCGTGAAATGGATTTATCCGTGAACCCTTATGCGGCGGGCTTGCATGAACCCGGCAAATCCAAACGGGCGTGGGAAGCCGCCTATATCAAGACGTTTCAAGCAGCCAAGGCGGGTGATCCGGTGCAATTTGAGCTGACCGGCGGGGTGATGGCGCAGGGAAATGTTAAAATCATTCAAAACGAGGGCGGCCAGGTTTCTTATGTGTCCGGCGTGCTGGCGGCCCCGGAAATCGGGAAGTTTTTCTTTCTGACGCCGCCGGTGGGCGGCAAGGCGGGCAGCGCGGTGGGGGTGGTGGAATTTCCGGCCAGCAAGACGGCTTATCGCATCGAACCGACCGGCCCGGCCGGGGCGCCGGAATTATGGCAGCGGCGGCTGGATGAAGTCATCTGCATGGATTTGCCGGCCGTTGATCCGGCGAAACTGCCGGCGGCATCCCCGGCGGCGGCCACGACCAACGGGACCGAAAATCTCATCCCATTGCGTCCCGATCAGGTTGCTTATTACGTGCCGAGCAATAACAGCAACATTGTTTCCCTGCAAAGCTATCCCGGTTCACCGGCGGTGCTGCTGCTGGATTTTGCCGGCGGCTACACGGCGAGCTGGGGCGGCGTCAACTATGCGCGCCCGCCGGTGGATAACGGCACGATCAAAGATATTTGGAAGCGCGTGGCGGAGGATTATCTGCCTTTCAACATCAATGTGACGACTGATTTCCGGGTGTATGCGGCGGCGCCGGCCGCCAGCCGGCAGCGTTGCTGTTTCACCACCACGCCGATCACGGCGGCCGGGGTGGCGTATGAAGGGTCCTGGAATTGGGGCAGCGACACGGTTTGCTGGTCGGTCTATTATGTCGGCAAACCGGCGGCGGAAGTCGGGGCGCATGAACCGGGGCATACTCTTGGTTTGAGCCATGAAACGCAGGAAATTCCCAACGGCACCAATGGCACCACCCATAATGAATATTACGCCGGCCAGGGCTCCGGAGCCACCAGTTGGGCACCCATCATGGGTGCGGCCTATTATGATAATGTGACTACCTGGTCTCATGGTGAATTTATATATGCGAGCAATCCGCAGGATCAGCTGAACATCATCGCCACGGTGAATAACAATGTCACCTACCGGGCCGACGACACCGGCAGCACGCTGGCGACGTCGCGTTATCTGGAGGTTTACACCAATGACACCGCGTTTGCCGAAGGCGTGATTGAACGTACGGACGACACGGATGCGTTTCAATTCACGACCACGGGCGGGACGGTAACGCTTACGGCCAATCCGGTGGGCGACTGGGCCGATCTCGCGGTCATGGCCACCCTGGCGGATGCCACGGATACGATCATTGCGAGCAACAATCCGCAGACGGTGATTTCGGCCAGCATTACCACCAACCTGCCGGCCGGGACGTACACCTTCCGCGTCACGGGGGCCGGCCGGAATGATCCGGTGACCAACGGTTTTTCGAGCTATGCGAGCCTGGGCTATTATTCGATCACCGGCAGTATCGCGGGCGCGCGTCTGCCGACGCGGCTGACGGTGGCCGAACATGCAACCAACAATACGACGGTTGGCACCGTGGTGGCGGTCAATACCAACAGCAGTCCGCTGGCCTATGCGATTGTGGCGGGCAATACCGGTGCGACCTTTTCGGTGGACGGTTCCGGCGTGGTGCGGGTGGCGAACAATGCGCTGCTGGATTACTACCAACTGGCGACGAACACGGCGCTGTACGCGGCGCAATTTGAAGTGTTCATGAACATCACCAACATGAATAATCCGGCGCTGACGGAATTGAACCGGCGGGTGGTGATCGCGGTGCAACAATTGTATCCGCCGGTGCCCGCCTATGTGACGGCCACGCCGGACACCGGTTTGCGGATTGATCTGTCCTGGGGAGGCGGGTTGACCGCCGCCAGCTATAATGTGAAGCGTTCGATCAAACATGGCGGTCCCTATACGACCATCGCCAGTCCCACGGGCATCACTTACGTGGACAGCGGGCTGACCAATGGGACGACGTATTACTACGTGATTTCGGCGGTGAACACGAATGGCGAAAGTGCGAACTCGGCGGAGGTCAGCGCCCTGGCGCAGGCGGTGGCTAATTTTGGTTTTGAGACCCCCAGCATTGGGGCCAATTATCAGTACAATCCGGTGGGGGCCATCTGGACGTTCAGCGGCGGAAGTGGCAACGGGGCGGGCATCCTCGGCAACGGCAGCGGGTTCAGCAATCCCAATGCACCGGAAGGAACGCAAGCCGCGTTTGTGCAATCTTACGGAACCATCTCCCAGACGTTGTCCGGGTTTGTGCCGGGAACAACATATCAAATCCGTTACGCCGCCGCGCAGCGTCCGGGCAACAGCGAATCGTGGAATGTGATGATTGATAATACGGTCATCCAGTCCAACTCCCCGGGCGGAAGCAGTTATACGATGTACACCGCCACGTTCACGGCGTCGGCCACGGCCCATACACTGACCTTTGTCGGGACGGATCTGGCCGGCGGCGATAACACGGTATTCATCGACAATGTGCAGGTCAGTATGACGCCGCCGCCGATTTTGAATTTCAGTTTTGAAACGCCCGGCATTGGCACATATCAATACAACCCGACGGGCGGATCGTGGGCTTTTAGTGGCGGAAACCCCAATGGTTCCGGTGTTCTGGCCAATGGCAGCGCTTTTGGCAATCCCAATGCACCGTTGGGTTCACAGGCGGCTTTTATCCAGGAATATGGGACGATTTCGCAAACGCTTTCCGGTTTCACTCCGGGCAAAACTTACACGCTGAGTTATTCCGCCGCCCAGCGGACGGCCAACGCCGGCGGCGAATCCTGGAATGTGAAGATCGACAGCACGGTCATTCAGTCCAACAGCCCGGGGAGCACCAGCTATGCGACCTATGCGGTCAGCTTCGTGGCCAGCGCCGCCACTCATACTCTGACTTTTGTGGGAACGGATCTGGCGGGTGGGGATAATACCGTTTTTTTTGACAACGTCAGCCTCGTTTCGACGATCCAACCGGTGGCCGCGGCGGTGGCCTTGACCAGCCCAACGAACAATGCCGTTTACCCGGCCACAGCTCCGCTGAATCTGATGGCGTCAGTGACCACCAATGGCAACGTCATTAACGGCGTGCAATTCATTGCCGACAACATCACGTCGCTCGGCCAGATTAGCGCCGCCCCTTACACGCTCGCCTGGGTGAATCCCAGCGGGGGCAGCCACAGCGTGATCGCCCGGGTGCTGTTTAACAATGGCAGCACGGCGGATTCCAGCCCCATCTACCTGACCATCATCAATCGCACGCTGAATTTGGGTTTTGAAACGCCCAGCCTGGGCTCTGGTAATTATTCCTATAATCCGACTGGCGGGTCCTGGACCTTTACGGGAAGCGATGGCACCAGCGGTTCCGGCATCGCGGCGAATGGCAGCGGCTTTGGCAATGCCAACGCCCCGGAGGGCACGCAGGCGGCCTTGCTGCAAGGTTACGGAAGCATCAGCCAGACGCTGTCGGGTTTTGTGCCGGGAACCAACTACACCATTACGTACTCGGCGGCCCAGCGAAGCACCGTGCAAAATGGGGGTGAATCGTGGAACGTCATCATTGATGGCGCGGTGATTAAGACCAACAATCCGGGTTCGTCCAGCTACACCACTTACACCGCCAACTTCACGGCGACGGCGGCCATGCATACCCTGGCCTTTGTCGGGACGGATCTGGCCGGGGGCGACAATACCGTGTTCATTGACAATCTTAGTTTCAATCCGCCGCTTGTCGCTCCAGCGACTCCGGCGGTGTTGACCGATACATTGCCCGCCACGGCGGCGGATGTCGTGGGCAGCCAGGTCACGTTCATGGCCGCCTTTACCAGCACCAATCCGATCACGTATCAGTGGCAGAAAATCACCGGCGGTTTGCTGAACAATATTACGGGGGCGACCAACACGAGCCTGACGCTGACCAATCTCCAGTTGGGTGATGCGGCTTACTACCGTCTGTTGGCATCAAATGTATGGGGGACGGCGGTCAGCGCCGCCAGTCCGCTCGTGGTTTCCAATCTGCCGGCAGCGGTCACCAATGTCATTGCCGCCTTTGCCGCCCAGACAGGTCTTGGCAGTGCGAGCCCGACCTTTACCCCCACCTGGACGGTGGCACCGGGAAGTCTGCTTATTGGCCAGTCCCCCAGCAGCGTGGGCAGTGGCAGTTTTGGGCAGAATGTGACCATGTTGACTGATGGCAGTTTCGGCACGCTCCCGAATGGCGGTGGCAGCACCACGGAGGTCAGTTGCGGTTCGAGCGCCGGCCAGTCGGTTACTTATAGCCTGGGCAATGCGGTCGGCGGCTACAATGTGTCCAATATCGTGGTTTATGGCGGCTGGGGCGATGCGGGGCGGGATCAGCAGGCCTATACCGTTTATTATTCCACGGTGTCGGCACCGACCAATTTCATCTGGCTGGCGAGCGCCAATTACAACCCGGTCAATCCCAATGCCGTCCAGTCCGCGACGCGGGCGACCTTCAGCGCCGCCCCCGGCGGTCCGCTGGCCACCAACGTGGCCGCCCTGATGTTCGATTTCACCACGCCGGCGCCGGAGAACGGCTATTGCGGTTACTCGGAAATCGCCGTGTATGGCACGTCCATCTATCCGGCCGTGACCCAGAACACGCTGCCGGTGACGGCGGCGGATGTCGTGGGCAGCCAGGTGACCTTTACGGCGGCCTTTTCCGGTGTTGGGCTGGCCTACCAGTGGCAGAAGATCAGTGGCGGGGTGACCAACAATGTGGCGGGGGCGACGAATTCGATCCTCACGCTGACCAATCTGCAACTGGCCAACACGGCGAGCTACCAATTGCGGGCCACCAATACCTACGGCGTGGCGGTCAGTTCGCCCGGCGCGCTGACAGTTTCGAGTGTGCCGACGGCGGTAAACAATGTGATCACATCGCTGGCCGCGCAAACCGGCACGGGCAGCGGCACCTTTACACCCACGTGGTCGGTCGTGACGAACAACAGCCTGATTGCCGGCCAGTCGCCGAGCAGCACGAGCGGGAGTTTCACGCTGGAAGTTCCGGGGCGGAGCGTCAGTTCGCTGACCGATGGCGGCAATGGCGGGATCACCCAGATCAGTGCAACCTCGGGCTACACCACCAGCATCAACTACGTAACGTGTGGCAACGGCGGCGGGGCAGGGGCCACGGTGATTTACACGCTGGCCGGTTCGGTCAGCGGCTTTAGTTTGAAGAATCTCACCGTTTACGGCGGCTGGGCGGACGGCGGACGCGATCAGCAGGCTTACACTGTTTACTACTCAACCGTGGCGGCACCGGCGACCTTCATCTCTTTGGGCAGCGTTAATTACAATCCGGCGAATGCGGCCAATGCGCAGTCGGCCACCCGGGCAACCTTGACGGCGGCGAGCGGTGCGCTGGCGACGAACGTGGCGGCGGTGAAATTCGACTTTACCAGCCCGTCCTCGGAGAATGGTTATTGCGGTTATACGGAAATCCTGCTGGCCGGCGTACCCACACCGCAACCGGTGAAATGGGCGGTGGCGAGCGGCAATTGGGACACCAGCACACTCAACTGGAAGACGCTGCCCGGCGGCACCGTTACCAGCTACCAGGAAAACAATCTGGTGGCATGGGATGATAGTGCAACGGGCAGCAGTCCCATTACGGTGACGCTGACCGGCAATCATTCGCCCACCGTGCTCACCAATAATTCGACCAAGACGTACGTGCTGGCAGGCGGTTTTGGTGTCACCAGCGGCAGCCTGATCAAGAATGGCACCGGTACGTTGATATTGGATAACAGCGGAGCGAACAGCTTTTCCAGCGTACTGATCGGCAGCGGCACTGTCCAGGTGGGGAACAATGATACCAATGGCAGTTTCGGGGCCGGCGCGGTGACCAACAATGGTACGCTGGCTTGCAAGCGTACGGATACGTTGGCCGTGGGCAACCTGATTTCCGGCCCCGGCGCGGTGGTGCAGTTGGGCAGCGGGACGTTGGTATTGGGCGCCGCCAATACGTATGCCGGCAACACGACCGTCAATGCCGGCACGCTCGCGCTGGTGGAACCCGGCTCGGTCAGTGCGAGCGCGCTGATCACCATATCGAATGGAGCGACACTGGATGTGACCGGTCGCGCCGACCAGACCCTGACCCTGAATAGTGGGAAAACGTTGAAGGGCAGCGGGACCTTGAAGGGGAAGCTGGCGGCGCAAGCCGGTTCCACTCTTAATCCGGGCGATGGCATCGGCACGCTGAATGTGCAGAGCAATGTCGTGTTGAACGGATTGCTGGTGATGGAACTGAACCGGACGAACGTCACGGCGAACGACCGGTTGGTGAGCGGGGCGGGGGCCATTACCGCCGGGGGCACGCTGACGGTGAACAATCTGGGCCCGGCGTTGCAGCCGGGAGATATGTTCCAACTTTTCAACCAGCCGGTGAGCGGCTTTGCGACGGTGAACCTGCCCAATGTTGCGCCAAATGGCTGGGCCAATAATCTGGCCAATAACGGAACGCTGGCGGTTGTGTCAACGGTGCCACCTGTGCTGCTCACGCAAGTGGTGGGAGGTAATCTGCTGAGCTTGAGCTGGCCCGGCGACCACCTGGGCTGGCGGCTGCAGGCGCAGACCAACAGTTTGGCACAAGGACTGGGCACCAACTGGGTGGAGGTCACCGGCTCCGCCGTGACCAATCAGTTGTCCTTCCCCATCGCCCCCGGCAATGGCAGCGTCTTTTATCGCCTTTGGTTTCAATAAATCCAAATGAATCAGCCAATCCAAGGCCGGCGTGGGTGGAAAATTGCACCCCGGCAGCATCCCCTATTTCGGTAGTGTCGAATTCACCATGATTGGGTATATGCGTTTGGTTGATTGGTTGTATAGTGAACTCATCCATTACAAATAAATGCAAACCCTTGCCGGGCATTGACCCGCTGGCAGATGTTTAATGGCCAAAAGCTATTTTAATCATCCGCCAGCATTGCCCGCAGAAAAAATGTCCTCCCAACTCCAACCCCACAGATACCAGACTCAATCCAAACACCCCGACTCCGGGCTCCCCCTCGGAAATAACAAAATTATGAAAAACAAATTGTATCGTCTGCTGTTTGCCGCCTCCGTGGCGGCGATGGCACAAGCCGCCACGGCGGACGTCCTGCTTACGGACACCTTTACGCTGCCCTCCGGTGGTGTGAACAACCAGGATGTCAACCAAGGCATTGCCGCCGGTCGTCAGACGGGGCCGCTGGCCTCCGTCAGCTCGGGCTTCTTCTCCACCTATACGTTAAGCGGCGGTCAACATCAGATCGGCAATACGACCACGGATGTCGGTCAGCCCAACCCGGCGGACGGCGGCTATATCCTCCTCGCCGGCGGATCTTTTCAAAGCGACCTCGACATCGCCAAAGTTTCCACCGGGCCGCTGACCATTCAAGTGGACATGTATAATAACGGCGCCGATGGCGGCAGCTCCGACCAAACCGAATGGATGGGGTTCACCTTGCGGTCGCCGGGCAATACGTTCCCGGTGGCCGGGGGTGGTGAATTCGGCTTGCTCAAGCGGGCCAATGGCGGTTTCCAAGTGTTCCAAAACGGCGGCGAAATCACCGGCGGCGCCTATTCCGGCGCCGGGTTTACCGGTGACGGCACGTTCATTTTTACTTTCGCTGATACGGCGGGAACCGGTTCCGCCTTCGTCGGGAACGGCTCGCAAGTCACAATTTCGAATGTGACCACCTCGTTTACCGTCACCCTTCCCTTGAGCCAGTTGAGCAGCTCGGGTCTCCGGCTCGGATTTAGCAACGATCAACGGTATGGCGGGATCGACAACCTGATCATATCCGGCACGCTGCCCGCTGCGCCCGCCCTGGCGGTCCTCTTCCACGATAACTTCAACGCGGTTTATGGACTGGATCCGGAAAACAATAACAATATGAATGTGGACCTGGTCGATCGCCAGAGCGGCCTGCTGGCCCCCTTCAATTATACTCCCGGCGACTGGCACCATCAGATTGGCAATAGTGGCACCGGTGTCGGCCAGCCGTTTGGCGCGGCCAACAGCGGCTATGTGCTCACCGCATTCAACGGGTATTTTTACAGCGACTTGGACATCCCGGTTATCTCCACCGGGCCGTTGAAGATTGAATTGGACATGTATGTGAGTAACAACGATTGGCTGGCCCTCGGCTTGTGCCATGTGCCCAACAACTTTTTCCCCATCGTTGGGTCGGGCGAATTCGGCTTTTTGCGGCAGTCGGATGGCGGTTTGCAGTTGTTCCAGAACGGCGCCGGTATTACGCCTTCCGGTTGGAATAATGCCGGTTTTTCACCGGACAACCACATGACGTTTATCTTCACGGATAGCGCCGGCACCGGCTCGGCTTTCACTGGTAATGGCTCCAAAGTAACGGTGATGAGCGGCGCAGCCACGCTGGGCACGGTCAGCTTGAGCCAGTTGAGCACCTCGGGTTTGAAACTCGGTTTCCGCGCCGATGGCAATGAACTCGGCGGCATTGACAACCTGACCCTCTCGGGGACGGTGCCTGCCGTCATTGCGCCCAATCTGGTGACGGACCTCAGTCCGCGCCGGTCGGAAGTGGTCACGGGTACGCCCATCAGCTTGTCCGTTACCGCCAATGGCACGCCGTTAAACTATCAATGGTATAATCAGAATGGCCCGATCAGCGGAGCGACCACTAATACCTACTTATTCAATGCGGCGGCCGGCATCAATTCTTACTATGTCGTCATCACCAATACCGCCGGTTCCATCGTGAGCTCCACCGGGGCGGTGGTTAGCGCCGCGAACATTGTCACCGTCAACAATTTCAGCTTTGAAAACGGATCCACGGTCGCTTTCGGCAACGGGTCAATCCCCGTGCAGTGGACATCCTATAATGGCGATTGGGCGGGCGTATCCAGCGGCGCTTCCCAGTTCTCCCCGTCCATTGTTCCGGATGGCACGCAATATTTCGCGGTGAATACGGGGCCGAGTCACAGCGGCGCCAGCGGCATCTATCAAGATGTGGGCGCCTTGCAGCCCAACACGACCTATACGCTGACGGTGGCGATCGGACGCGGCGACAATAACGGTGTTGTCGGCGGCAACGGCAGTTGGTCGCCGGGCTTTATTTCGCTGGTGAACGGCACCGATGACACGGGCACGGTTTTGGCCTCCACGACCGGCTATCCGACCACCCCGGGCACCTGGCAGGACTATACGGCTACCGTCACCACCGGGCCTTCGGTCAGCGGTGATCTCGTCATTGTGCTGGGCGTTCCCCCGGCGCCCACCTATCAATCACTGTTTGACAATGTGCGCCTGACGACCGGTGCGCCGACGGCAACCTTGGCCCAAACCGTTCTGCCGGCTCATGCCGAGACCTTCGTGGGCGATCAGGTAGTCTTCACGGCGGCCTACAGCAATGACATTACAAGCACCTTGCAATGGGTGCAGATTACCGCCGGTGCGACCAATCTGATCTCCACCGGTGTGGTTAATGCGTCAAGCGGCGACTTCACCACCTCGACGCTGACCTTGAATAATGTGCAACTGGCCGGCGCGGGCAATTATGTGCTGGAAGCGATCAATGCGACCAACAGCGCCGCCATTGCGTACAGCCCGGTGGCCACTCTCGCGGTCAGCGCACCGGCCACGGTGGGCAATGTGATTCAGGAGAACAGCGGTCAAACCGGTCCGGCGGGTTACTATCCCGCCTGGAGCATCGCCACCAACACGGATTTGATTTTCGGTTTCGCCACCGACGGGTCGGGCAATCCAGGCACAGCGACGGCGGGGACGGGCAATTTCGGAGTCGATACCCAGCTCTACGGCGACCCGACCATTTTGGCCGACGGCAATTTGACCAATGACAAGTTAGGCATGGTCAGTTGCGGACCGGGCGGCGGCGCCGGTCTCACCATGACCTACACGTTGAATACGAGTTCGGCGACCAATGGCTATGACCTGACGAATATCGTGGTCTATGGCGGCTGGCCGGACGACGGTCGCAATGAGCAAAAATATCAGGTGCTCTATTCCACCATCGCCGCGCCCACGACCTTCAGCAGCATTGGCACCTTTGACTACAATCCGTCGTTTTCAAGCTCCGATCCCAATGCCTCCCGCGTAATTCTCACGCCCGCAACCGGCGTGCTGGCGCAAAATGTGGCGGCGGTTCAGATCAATTGGAACTTGCAGGGTTCACAGCCCAAGAATGGCTGGGAAGGGTACTCCGAGATCACCATTGCCGGGAAGCCATCGGCGCCGGTGGCGGTTTTGACGCAGGACATCACTCCGCTCAAGGCGGAAGATGTGGTGGGCAGTTCCGTGACTCTGCTCGCAGGTTTTAGCGGCGCCACGAGCTATCAATGGCAGAAAAACGGGACCGATATTCCCGGAGCCAACAGCGCAACCCTGACCTTGAGCAACCTGCAACTCACGGATACGGCCACCAACGGCGGTTACCGCCTCGAAGCCATCAACGGAGCGGGCACTTCGGTGACGCGCGGTTGTACGCTGATCGTTCACCCGGCACCGGCGGCCATTGGCAATACGGTCGTCGCCTATGCCAATCAGGCCTCCGATGCTTCCACCTTCAGCCCTACCTGGGATACTTCGGCGTTTGCGGCAAGCTTGATCAGCTACGCTACGCCGAGTGACTATGGTCCGGGCAATTTCAATGATCCGGATGTCAATCCGGTCAGCGCCAATCTGGCCGGCGGGCTGCCGGTCCTGACGGATGCGGACTACGGAAGCGTCATTGACGGCGGCACACATTACGCCTTTGCCACGTGCGGCCCGAATGCCGGCCAGTATGTCACGTACACTCTGCCGGCCAATGCGAATGGTTATGATCTCACGAACATTCTCGTCGCCAGCGGCTGGAATGACGACGGCCGGAACGCCGATTGGGCCACTATTACCTATTCCACGGTGGCAAACCCAACCGTCTTCCTTCCCCTCGCGGTGGTTACCAACACCCCCGCGTTGGGGGCCAAATCCGAAATCCGGGCGACGATTACCCCGGCGGCCGGTGTGCTCGCCAGTAATGTTTACGCCATTCAGTTCAACTTTGAGTGGCCGCAAGGCATCCCGAACGGGTATTCCGGCATCAGCCAACTCAATGTGTTCGGCACACCTTCGGCGAGTGCGCCGCCCGCCGGGCCGGTGATTACGCTGCAGCATGAGGAAAACGCCTTTGATTGGACCGTGGAAACCCCCAACCTGATTGCCAACCAACTGCCCAGCAGCCATGGTCCCGGCGTCTTCACGGATGAGGGTTGCAATGTGACCAACCTGACCGACGGCCAGATTGGCTTCGGCTATCAATACGGCGCCAGTTGCGGTGACGACGGTACGGCGGTACCCTGGCTCATCTTCGGCACTCCCAATGGCTGGAATCTGACCAACATTGTGGTTTACTCGTTGTGGCACGATTACGGCCGGGACGGACAGTTCTACAACATCAGCTATGCGACCCTGGCGAATCCCACGACGTTCATCCCCTTGACCAGTGTGTCCTACAATCCGTTTGTGCCGCATGACGGCCGGGCTTCCGGCAACCGGGTGCAGATTTCCCCCGCACTCGGCCAGACGATGCTGGCCACCAATGTGGCGGCGGTGAAATTTGACTTCACCCCGCAGGGCGGACAGGACTTCGGCTGGAGCGGCTATTCGGAAATCGTGTTGCAGGGCACCAATCTGCCCTCGACGACGGTGACTCCGCCGGTCCTAGGCAAGGCAACCCTGTCGGGCGGCAACCTGATCCTGACCGGTACCGGCGGTACGCCGTGGGCGGGATACACTTGGTTGAGCACCACCAACTTGGCGGCCCCGGTTTGGGTCACCAACAACACCGGCACCTTGGATGGCGCCGGCACCTTCAGCAACAGCATTCCGGTGGGAACGGTCCCGGCCAGCTTCTTCCGGCTGCGTCTGCCGTAAGCTGTTTGGGTTGAGTCATTAGTCTGGTAGCCCGGGGACGCAAGTCCCCGGGCGTTTGCTTTGAATCGATTCCGTTTGGGATGGATGTGCCGCTACTGTCATAAACCTGATAACATTTATCCCCGATTCCAAGGCCCATGAGAATTGGAAATAGCTATTCCGGCAACCATCACCCATTTCGGTAGGGGGGTATTCACCATGTTTGGGGATATGCGAATGGATGATTACGAGTATAGTGCAAATATCCATTACACAAATGCAGCAACCGGACGGGAATGTCATCCATTCGCAACGGCGTTTGCCGTCCTGACAAATAACTGACCAATCAGCATGCTCCGGTTCCCAACCAACTCTGTCCCTACTGTATAGTCAACTCCGGCAACGACACCAATCATACAACCAACCCGAAAAATCAGACCAGCTATGAACCAACCTCCACAACTCAAACGTCAAATATCCGCCAGCCTGGCGTGCGGTGCTTTGCTGTTATCCGCCGGTTTTGCCTCGGCGCAGGTAACCGTTACCACGGCCAATCAAACCGGCGCGGCCAGCACCTGGCCTTTCACCCCGACCGGCTCCGCCTGGGTGGTTGACCAGGCCGACAGCCTGATTCACGGGCTGACGCCCACCTCGGCTCCGGGCAATTGGAGCTTGGAAATTGCCGGCCGCAATGTGAACTCGCTGACGGTTAATACGAATCTGACGCTGGGCATCATCCAGCCCAGCACCACGACCAGCACGAATTATGTGACCTATGGCAACGGCAGTTCGGCGGGGTCATCGCTCGTTTATACGCTTCCGGCCAACACCTACGGGTATAACGTCACCAACATCTCGGTTTATGGCGGTTGGGCCAATAACGGCCGCGACCAGCAGGCCTACGCGGTGTTTTATTCCACCGTGGGCAATCCGACCCAGTTTAACTATCTGGCCTATGTCAACGATAACCCTTCGATTGCCAACAACACGGCGGACGCCATCCAGGCGGTTATTAATAATGCCTCCGGCGGGACGATCGCAAATAACGTCTATGCCTTGGAATTTATGCTGAACTGGCCCGGCGTTGAGAACGGCTATTGCGGTCTCTCCGCCATTACGGTGGGCGGGGCGGCGGCGACGGTGCCGGTGCCTTCGGTTTCGATTACATATTCGAATGAAAGCGGATCCAACCCGTTCACGCCCACTTGGACGGCGGAAACACCCGACTTGCTGCTGGGTTTGAGCCCCTCCACCGCCAGCGGCACCTTCAACAAGGAAAGCTCCGGCGGCACGCCGGTGCTAACCGATGGCAACATCGGTCATTCCGGCACGATCAGCGGTTTTGCCACCTGCGGTGCCAGTGGCGGCACCACGCTCATTTATACGCTGACCAACAATTTGGTCAATGGCTCCGATATCACCAACATTGTCACCTACAGCGGCTGGGGGGATAATGGTCGTGATGGTCAATATTACATCGTTTCCTATTCCACCATCGCGGCGCCCACCACCTTCGTTCCCATCACGACGGTCTATTATTTGCCTTCAACCAGCGGTTCGCCCGCCAACCGGGTGGCGATTGCCATGACCGACGGCAGTGCGCTGGCGCACGGCGTGGCCAAAGTCAAATTCGACTTCTCCAGTCCGCCGAATGCGAGCGGCTTCAACAATGCCTATCAGGGCTATTCTGAAATTGTGGTGCAGGGGCATGACACGGCTTCGCCGCCGCCGCCGCCGTCGCCGGCTCTCGTTCAGGACACTTTGCCTTCATATGCCGCGACCGTCGCGGGCGACCAGGTCGTTTTCACGGCCGCTTACAGCAATTTTCCTCCGGCCAGCCTGCAATGGCTGCAGATCAGCGGTGGCGTGACCAATGTGCTTGCCGGTCAGACGAACGCCACCCTGACACTCAACAACGTCCAATCGGCCAACGCCGGCAACTACACGCTTGAAGCGGTCAATGCCACCAACGGAGCGGCGGCGCCTTCCTATAGCTCGGCAGCCCAGTTGGTGGTCAATAGCGCGCCTGCGGCGGTGGGCAACGTCGTCTTAAAATCTGCCGAACAACTCGGCCTCGGCGCCCTCAGCCCGGTTAACACCAGTACGAATTTCACCCCTACGTGGACCATCGACACGGCCAACGACTTGATCGAAGGCTTTTTAACGAATGCAACCGCCGGTGTTCAGGGAACGGCCTATCCCGGCGCGGGCAATTTCGACATGAATATCCCCGTTTATGGCACCGGTCCCGGGCCTCTGGATGGCAACCCGTCCGTGTTGTCGGACGGATCGGCCGGTTATTTGACTTACTGGCCCAGTGTGGGCGGCAATTTCGGTCAGAGCAGTTGCGGTACCGGCGGGGCCGGCGATTACATCACCTATACGCTGGCGAGTTCCACCTACGGTTATGACGTGACCAATATCACGGTCTATGGCGGCTGGGGTGACGCGGGCCGCAATGAGCAGAAATACGAGGTGCTCTATTCCACGGTGTCGAATCCCACGGTCTTCACCAGCTTGGGCGTGTTTGATTACAATCCCACGGATCCGTCCGGTTTGCCGACCGGCACGCGCACGATGCTGGTTCCGGTGGCGGGCGCGATCGCCAAAAATGTGTATGCGGTCACGATCAACTGGAACGTTACTTCAGCCCCCAAGAACAACTGGGAAGGTTATTCTGAAATCGTGGTGCAAGGCGTGCCGTCGCTGAACAATCCAATTCTGGTTCAGGACACCCTGCCGGCCACCGCCACCACGATGGTGGGCGACCAGATCAGCTTTTCGGCAACCTTCAGCAATGCCCCGGCGGCCAATCTGCAATGGGAGTACATCAGCAACAATGTCGTGACGGATATTCCCGGTGCGACCGCTGCCACGCTGACGCTGAACAACTTGCAAACGAACAATTCCGGTTCCTATCGGTTGAAAGCCGTCAGCACCGTGGACAGCACGGCCGTCATTTATAGCACGCCCGCCACGCTGACCGTCAACCCCGTGCCGGCGCCGGTGGGCAACATCGTTATCACCACCGCCAACCAGACTTTCCTGGGGGCGATCAACGATTTTAACGTCAGCACGAATTACACTCCCACTTGGACGGAAAACACCAACGGCGATCTGATTCTCGGTTCGACCGATGGCGGTTCCCCCGGAGTTCCTGGGACGGTGTATGCCGGGGGGGGGAACTTCGCCCCGATCGGCTCGGCCTGCAATGGTGACCCGGCCATTTTGTCGGACGGTTCGCTCGGTTATCTCAACTATTATCCGGCGGTTGGTGGCGATACAACTTTGGACGCCTGCGGTAACAGCGCCGGCTACTCGGTGACCTACACGCTCCCGGTGTCTTCCGCCACGGGCTGGAGTCTCACCAATATCACCGTTTACGGCGGCTGGGGCAGCAACGGTCGCGATGAGCTTAAATATCAGGTGCTCTATTCCACCGTTTCCGCGCCCACGGTGTTTAACAATCTGACCTCGGTGGATTATAATCCCGCCGGCGGTTCGCCCAACCTGCCTTCAGCCAGCCGTACTACGCTGCTTCCCTCGTCGGGAGCGCTGGCGCAAAACGTCTATGCCGTTGAGATTAACTTTTTCAACGCCGGTTCGGCGAGCGAGAACGGTTACAGCGGGTATAGTGAAATCGTCGTGGCCGGTCAGCCCTCGCCGCCCGTGCCGGTCTTGACCGCGAACGTCACCCCCTCCACGGCCGAAGATGTGGTGGGCAGCAGCTTGACCCTGACCGCCAGCTTCAGTGGCGCCGACACTTATCAATGGTTCAAAAATGGGACAAACATTCCCGGAGCCACCAGTTCAACGCTCACAATCAATAACCTTCAGCTCACGGACGCGGCTACCAACAGCGGTTATCGGCTGGTGGCCTCCAACTCCTCCGGCACGAACGTGACCGCGTTCTGCAAGGTTTACGTCGATCCGGCGCCGGTGGCTGTCAGCAACATTGTCACGGCGGTTGCCTACCAAACCTCGCCGTCAGACGGCTTTAGTCCCACTTGGGATGTCTCCAATCTGGGGGCAAGCCTGATATACAACCAGAATCCGCCGGCGGATGGCTATGATCTCATCGGCGATTTCAACGATCCTGATGTTACGCTTTCCGCCAATAATCAGGCGGGTGGTCTGGCGGCTCTGACCGATGGCAATTATGGATACTTCGTCAATACCGGACCGCACCCGGCTTTTGCGACCGCCGGACCCGGCGGTCCCACGCCCGGTGCTGGTAATTACGTCATCTACACACTGGGGGCCAATGCCAATGGCTATGATGTGACCAACATCTTGATCGCCGGCGGTTGGAATGACAACGGCCGTGATTCCCAGTTCTACACCGTTTCGTATTCCACGGTGGCTAACCCCACCTTGTTCTTCCCGCTGGTATCGATGGCCAACAATCTCAGTACCGGCAATACCAACGGCGGCGGCAATGGCGAAGCGGTGCCGTCCGGTTCAGGCATTCCGACCACCGTCCGCACGACGTTCACGCCGGCAACCGGCGTGCTCGCGAGTAACGTTTACGCCATCCAGGTGGACTTTAGCGTTCCGACCGGGGTCCCGAACGGATATTCCGGTTACAGTGAAATCAGCGTCTTCGGTTCACCCTCGGTTGGTGCGCCGGCCATCGGACCGGTGATTACCACCGGCCATGAAGAAACCAACAACATCTGGACCGTGGAAACTCCCAACCTGATTGCCAATCAACTGCCCAGCAGCTACGGCACCGGGCTCTTCACGGATGAGGGTTGCAACGTGACCAACCTGACCGACGGCCAGATTGGCTTCGGCTACCAATTTGGCGCCAGTTGCGGTGACGACGGCACGGCGGTTCCCTGGCTCATCTTCAGCACCGCCAATGGCTGGAATTTGACCAACATTGTGGTTTACTCGCTGTGGCATGATTATGGTCGGGACGGCCAATTCTACAACGTGAGCTATTCCACCCTGGCGGATCCCACGACGTTCATCCCGCTGGCCAGTGTGTCCTACAATCCGTTTGTGCCGCATGACGGCCGGGCTTCAGGCAACCGGGTGCAGATTTCCCCGGCACCGGGGCAGAACCTGCTGGCCACCAACGTGGCGGCGGTGAAGTTTGACTTCACTCCGCAAGGGATTCAGGACTTCGGCTGGACCGGTTATTCGGAAATCGTGCTGCAGGGCACCAATCTGCCCTCGGCCATTGTGACTCCGCCGGTTCTGGGCGCGGTGACCGTGTCGGGTGGCAATTTGATCCTAACTGGCACCGGCGGTACGCCCGGGGCGGGGTACACCTGGTTGACAACCACCAATCTGGCGCCTCCGGTGGTTTGGACAACCAACAGCACCGGCACCTTGAATGGTGTGGGCGCCTTCACCAACAGCATTCCGGTGGGGTCGGTCCCGGCCAGCTTCTTCCGGTTGCGTCTGCCGTGAGATTGTGGGGATAAGTAATGAGTCAGACGACCCGGGGACGCAAGTCCCCGGGCGTTTGCCTTGAATAGTTTTAGCCTGGGTAAAATATATTGGTTAGTTGTTTATAATCATGAAAATGTTAATAGTCAGTGACTCGGGTCAACGGAAGTGCCGCCGGCAAAGCGAGGCCTTCACGCTGATTGAACTGCTGGTCGTGATTGCCATCATCGCGATTTTGGCGGCCATGCTGCTGCCCGCCCTGGCCAGTGCCAAGAAAAAGGCGCAGGGCATTGGCTGCATCAGCAATTTGAAGCAAATGACCCTGGCCTGCCATGTCTATGCCGCTGATTTTCAGGATGCCATACCGAACAATAATACGGCTCCGAACGCCTGGGTTACGGGCGATGTGAGCGGTCGCACCGGCATTGACGGCATTACCAACATTGCCAATCTGATGGCCGGGGTGCTTTGGGCTTACAATCCGGCGGCGGGCATCTATCGATGCCCGGGCGACAAGGATCTGGTCACGGGTGTTTCGACGCCGCGGGTGCGCAATTATTCAATGAATTGCATGATGGGCGACAACACGCCTCCCGCCGGATCCGGTGTCGGCAGTCCGGCCGCCGCCTGTCACCCCACCACGACCGAAAATCGCAAGCTGGCGTCGGTGCGGAACCCCAGCCCTTCGAATGCCTCGTTTTTCATGGATGAACAGTCCGGTGCGAATCCGGCCAAAACGAGCATCGACGACGGGTATTTTGCCGTGGATGATGGGACCAGCGGTTCCTATTTTACTTACAATTCACGGCAGTGGCGGAATGTGTTATCCAGTCGTCACGGCAATCGCGGGCAGATTTCCTTTGCGGACGGGCATGCCGCCTACATGAAATGGGTGGAGACAGACACCCAAAATCTGGTGGGGGTGGATGCCCAATCGGCGGAGTTTAACAATCGCGACAAGCAGCAACTGTGGCTTTCAACCTATGCTTCGGGATCGATTGCGGGCGTCCCGTGGTGAGGTTGTAATCCGCCGATGGCGGTAATTGGCGGACGATTGTTTTCGGTTATTGCATTCGGGGCGGGGAGGCTGGTGATCGCTGTTTCCGGGCGGAAACGGCAGTTTGATTTATTTCATGTACTCTACGAAAAAGACCATATGGGCGGCCATGGCCGCCATTGCGTTGCTGACATGGCTGGCGGGCGTGAGCGCATCGGCGGCGCAGACACCGGTGAATCTGCGCTGCGCGCTGCGGGTGAATCCGCTGGGCATCGGGGATGTCATGCCCCGGCTTTCCTGGCAGTTGCCCGCCACGGTCGGGGCCAGAGGCGAGACGCAAAGCGCATATCAAATCCAGGTCGGGTCCGCGTCCGGCGCGGCGGATTTGTGGGATAGCGGTAAAGTCGCCAGTTCGGCCACTTTCGATGTGCTATATGGCGGTCAGCCGCTGACCAGCGGGAAACTCTGTTTCTGGCAGGTGCGCGTTTATGATGGCAGCAATAATGTGTCGCCCTGGAGCGTGCCGGCGCAATGGTCCATGGGGCTGCTGACCCAGACGGACTGGCTGGCGCAATGGATTGGTTACGATGCGGCCTATTCGCTGACGCCGGGACAGACGGCGGACAACGCGCTCTTCAATACCTCCGGGCTAAACTGGATCAGTTATTCCGGACAGACCTCGCAGGGGGGGCTTTTTCAATCTTCGTTACGGAAAACCATTGTGCTGCCGGCCGGCGGGACTATCACCAATGCCGTCGTGGCACTGTATGCCGACAATGCCGCCAGCGTATTTGTGAACGGATACGCAATGACCAACTCGGCGGCGCGCTGGGAGGCGACCGCCCGGATCAATGTAACCGCGTGGTTGCACGGCGGCACCAATGTGATTGCGCTGGCGGCGACGAACAGCGATGCCCAACAACCCGCCACGGTGATCGGCCGGTTGGTGGTGCAGTACGCTTCCGGCAGTGTCTCGAACATTCCGGTGGACACGAGTTGGAAGGCGGCTCAATGGCCGTCGGTTGGCTGGACGCAGACCAACTATGATGATTCCGCCTGGGGCACGCCCGCGAGCGGCGGCACGCCGTGGGGCACGCCGGCGCTCAACGACATCGCGCGCGTTCCCGCGCCTTATTTGCGTAAAAACTTTTCCGTGAACCAGACGGTCACCCGGGCGACCGTGTATGTGACCGCGCTGGGCGCTTATGAACTGCGGCTCAATGGCCAAAAGGTTGGCAAGGATGTGCTGACACCGGGGTGGTCGCAGTTTACGAAACGCGTTTATTACCAGACCTACGACGTTACGGGGATGGTGCAGGGCGGTTCCAACACCATCAGCGCCATCCTGGGTGATGGCTGGTATGCAAGCGACCTGGCATTCAAGGGCACGCGGCTTAATTACGGTGGCACCCCGCGCTTTCTGGCCCAACTCGTTTTGGAACTGGCTGACGGCAGCAAACAGACGATTGTCAGCGACGGTTCATGGAAGGCCAGTTATGGGCCCATCCTGTTTGGTGATTTGTTGATCGGCGCCAGTTACGATGCCCGCAAAGAAATGCCCGGCTGGGACACGACCAATTTCAATGACAGCGCCTGGTCCCCGGTGTTGACCGGCTTGAGTGCCACTACGGGCGGCTACTCCAATGTGACCGCCATCGTGTCGGGGTTCGTGACGAACAACCAGCTCAACTTTGTGGCGAGCAACGGCAATCTGGGCGGCGATCCGGCCTACGGGGTCGTGAAAGTATTGCAGATCAATTACACGCTGGGCGGCACCAACCAGACCGCCACCTACGCGGAAAATGCCACGGTAAGTATAGGCGGAGGCGGCTTGCCCTTGACCATTGTGCAGGCGCTTTACGGGAACTCGGCGGCCTTTCCCGGACTCGGCGGGCTTTTGGTGCAGGCGGCCGTCACCGAGCCCGCGCGCTGTCTGGAAACCCTGGCGGCCACCAATCTGACCGTGCCGAAGCCCGGTTGCTACACCTTTGATCTCGGCCAAAACATGGTGGGCTGGGTGCGGTTGAACATCAGCGGCAGTGTGGGGGACCGCATCACCGTACGGCATGGTGAAATGCTCAACCCCGACGGTTCGGTCTATGTGGCCAATCTGCGCGGTGCCAATGCAACGGACTTTTATGTCTTCGCCACCAACGGCACGGTCGTTTATGAGCCACGCTTCACCTTTCACGGTTTTCGCTATGTGGAAGTGCGGGGGCTAACTGTGCCGCCCACGCTCACATCGGTGACAGGTGTCGTGGTGCATTCGGACATGCCATCGGCGGGCAGCTTCGCGTGCTCGAGTCCGCTGGTAAACAAGCTTTACAGCAACATCGTCTGGGGACAGAAGGGGAACTATCTGGAAGTCCCGACCGATTGTCCGCAGCGCGATGAACGCATGGGCTGGACCGGTGACACGGAGTTTTTCGTGCCCACCGCCGTTTTTAATTATGACGTTCAGTCGTTTTTCCGCCGACACATGGTCACGTTCTGCGAGGATGCCCAGCAGGCCAGCGGGGCCTATGCTGTCGTGGTGCCGGATCTGGGCGCGGGCTACGGGGGCACCGCCTGGGGCGATGCCGGCTGGATCTGTCCCTACAACATGTACCGCACCTATGGTGATACCAACATTATCGCGGACCACTACGCATCCTTTGTGCGCTGCGGCCAGTTTGATGCCGCCAACGCCTCGAACTATGTGATTTCCAGCCTGCCCGGGGATTTTGGTGACTGGCTGAATCTGGGCGGTGGCGCCACTTCCAAGGTGATGGACACGGCCTACTATGCCTATTACGCCCAGGCGATGTCGGAGATGGCGGCGGCGATTGGCAACAGCGCCGATGCCGCGGCTTATGCCTCGCTCCACAGCAACATTGTCGCCGCGTTTGCCAGTTTCTTCAACGCGGACGGCTCGTTCACGGATGGCAGCAGCCAGACCGGTTACGCGCTGGCCTTCACGCTAAATCTTGTGCCCCCCGCGCTGCGGGCGCTGGCGGCCCAGCAGTTCGCGAATTCCGTTGCCAGTTTCGGCAACCATCTCGCGACGGGTTTCATCGGCACCCCGCGTCTGCTGCCCGCCCTCCACGCGGCCGGTCGCGACGATCTCGCCTACACGTTGCTGCTGCAGCAGACCTATCCGTCCTGGCTCTATCAAGTCAATCTGGGCGCGACGACGATGTGGGAACGCTGGGACGGTTGGACGCCCACCGGCGGCTTCGAAACCATTGGCATGAATTCATTCAACCACTATTCCTTCGGGGCGGTGGGTGAGTATATGTATGATGCCATTGGCGGTATCAATCCCGCCAGCCCAAGCTACGCGACCATCCGCATTCAGCCGGTTCCGGGCAACGGGTTAAACTGGGCGAATACGAGTTATAATTCCACACGCGGCATGATATCCACGGCGTGGACCAATACGGGCAGCGCTTTCAATCTGGACGTGGTCATCCCGCCCAATACAACCGCGCAAATTTATGTGCCGACCACCAATGCCGCCGCCATTACGGAAAGCGGCGTCCCGGCGACCGGCTCGCCCGGAGTTGCCTATGTTGGCCTTTCCAATAGTTATGCCGTTTATGCCGTCGGGTCGGGCCACTATGTCTGGTCATCACCCTTCGCCATTCCCGTGCCGCCGAGTGTCATTATTACGACGACCAATCAGACCGGCACCGGCACCGGCAGTTTTACGCCGAGCTGGAACGTGGTGACGAACGGCAGTTTGATCGCGGGCCAGGCGCCCGCCACGGCCACGGGCGATTTCAGCGAGGAGGCGTATCTGGGCACCCGGGTGGTGAACTCATTGACCGCCGGCGGCAGTCTGGCCATCACGACTGGCGGCAGTCCCAAAACCACCAGCTCAAATTATGTGACGTGCGGCAACGGGGGCAGCCCAGCGGCGGGTTCCACCTTAATCTATAATCTGACGGGTTCCGCCAATGGCTATGACCTCACCAACATCGTGGTTTATGGCGGTTGGGGTGATAACGGCCGGGACCAGCAGGCTTACACGGTTTATTATTCCACGGTGACGGCACCCACCACGTTTGTTTCGCTGGCAGTCGTTAACTTCAACCCCTCGATTGCCGGCAGCTTGCAATCGGCCACGCGGGTGTCGCTCACTTATTCAAGCGGCATCCTGGCCAGCAATGTGGCGGCCTTGAAATTCGACTTTACCAACCCCGGTTCGGAGAACGGTTATTGCGGATATGCGGGGATCACCGTGTTTGGAACGCCCTCGGCATCACTGGCAGGGCCGCCCACTTTGGCCGTGAATACGCAACCCGCCACCGCCACCACGGTGGTGGGCGACCGGATCGATTTCCAAGCTTCTTTCACCAGCGCCCAACCGATGAATTACCAATGGCAGGCGATCAGCGGCGGAACGACGAACAGTCTCGCCGGCGCGACCAACCCGGTTCTGACCCTGACCAATTTGCCACTGGCCAGCACCGCCGCCTATCAACTGGTGGCTTCCAATAGCCTGGGCGTGGCCGTCAGTGCGCCCGCCACCCTCACGGTTGGGAGCGTGCCGGCGGCGGTGGGCAACATTGTCACCACCATTTCCGCCGAGACCGGTTTGGGTGCCGGCACCTTTGTGCCGGATTGGACGGCGGTGACCAATGGCAGTTTGATTGCCGGTCAGGCGCCGGGCGGCAGCAGCGGTAATTTCAGCTTGGAACTCGCCGGCCGGAACGTCAACTCATTGACGGCGGGCGGTGACTTGAGTTTGACGCAGATCGCGGGCGACGCCTCATTTCCCATTACCACCACCGCCAACTACCTGACCGGCGGCAACGGTGGCGGGGCAGGGGCCTGGCTGATATATCCGCTGGCAGGTTCGGCCACCGGCTACAATCTTACCAACATTGTGGTTTATGGCGGCTGGTCGGATGCCGGCCGTGATCAGCAGGCCTACACCGTGTATTACTCAACGGTGCCGGCCCCGACAAATTTTATCATGCTGGCGAGTGTCAATTTCAATCCCGTCAACCCGGCCAATGCCCAGTCGGCCACGCGCATCATGCTGTCCCCGGTCGCCGGTTTGCTGGCCTCAAATGTGGCCGCCGTGAAATTTGATTTTACCAGTCCCAGCTCGGAGAACGGCTATTGCGGCTATGCGGCCATCAATGTGTTCGGCTCGGTGAATCTCCCGCCGGCCGTGCCCGCCAAACTGAGCGGGACGTTGCAGGCGGGACTGGCGGGTTTCATCTTGTTTGGCGGCAGCTTGGTGGTTGGTCGGAGTTATATGTTGCAAAGCACGACCGACCTGACTGCCTCCGCCTGGTCCACCGAGACTAATTGGGTGGCCACGCAGGCAACGGTTGCCCTGACCAATCCCATTGCCAACGCGCCCCAGAAATTTTACCGGCTTGTCGGCAATTAACGAGGCTGACTTGCAATGAAACAACCGGTGTTTCGGACCTTGGCATTCACCATTGCCGTCATCCTTGATCCCGTGAAACAATTAATCTGTCTGCCGTTAATCGCGCTGGTCGGCAGCGGACTTACCATTGCCGCTGCGGACGCGTTGCCGCCCATTGACCGGCACGCCCTCGTGTCGCGCCACGATATTGACTGGCCCAGTCTTGCCGGCCAGATTCCCTTGGGCAACGGCAATTTCGCCTTCAATGCCGATGGCACCGGTTTGGAGACGGTCGGCGGCAATACGATGAGTCACTGGTGCTGGCACCGGTTTCCGTTACCGCCGGGCGTGACACCGGAGCAGATTCACCCTTGGGCCACTCCGGATCATGGACGATTGACCGGCGATACCACGCCGGAACAACCGGCGATTTACGCGTGGGAACGCAAGAATCCACAGCCTTTGAATTTGGGCCGAATTGGTTTCATCAACCAGGCGTGCGAGCGGTTGACGGAGTCGGAGGTTCGCGTGGAATCACGCCACCTCGAATTATGGACGGGGCTGTTGACCACCCATTTTACATATTTGGGCGAACTGGTGGAGGTGCAAACGTGTGTGGCGCCCCATACGGACACGGTGGCGGTACACGTGACCTCGCCGTTGGTACGCGAGGGCCGCTTGCAGGTGCTGCTCGATTTTCCGGCTCCCGCCCAAAACGTGGGCAACTGGCTGGGTGATTTTGCAAAAGCTGACAAGCATCAGACCACCATGCTTCAGCAGACTTCTTCCCGGCTGGAACTGCAGCGCGCCATTGATAATGTTCAATACGAAGTGTTGCTCGCCGGCCACGGTTTTAAGGTGACCCGGCCGGTGCCCGTGCAACCGGAGATCGTCAGCGCCCGCTACGGTGCCGATGGCAGGGGCTGGACCAATGTCACCACGCAGGTGGCCCACTTGCTGCAAAGCGATGGCACCGTCACCGCCAACAATGACCTGGCGGGTGATCCGGCCTATCACGTCGTTAAACATTTGGAGATCCAATACCGCCTGAAGGGACACGAATGGACCAAGCGGCTTTCCGAGAATGAAAGTTGGAGCATTGGTGGCGGGCCTTCGCCGCATCGTTTCACACTCACGCCGGACGGGCAAACGGATTCACTGGATTTTACCTGCCACTTTGGAGCGTCACCGGCGACGGCCGATGGTCCGGGTTTTGCGGAGGTCAAAGCGGCGTGTGCGTTATCCTGGCCGGCGTTTTGGAACAGCGGCGGGGCCGTTGATCTCTCCGGTAGCCGGGATCCCCGCTGGCGGGAATTGGAGCGGCGGATCGTGCTTTCCCAATACGAACTGGCCGCGCAATCGGCGGGTGATAATCCGCCGGCCGAAGTGGGGCTAACCGGAACTGATCCCTGGGAGGGCAAGTGGCATTTTGAAATGATCTGGTGGCATCTGGCCCATTACGCGCTCTGGGACCGCTGGTCGCTGGCCGACAAAGCCTTGTCCATATACGCGCGGGTCGCCCCGGTGGCGAAATCCATTGCCACGAATTTTAATTATCAGGGCCTGATGTGGCCGAAATCTACCGGACCGGATGGCTACAACGATGGTTTTCCGCCCGAGATGGCGCTGCTGTGGAAAGAGCCGCACCCGATCTTTTTTGCCGAGCTGGATTACCGGCTGCATCCCACGCCGGCCACCCTGGCCAAATGGCGGGACATCGTGTTCGGTACCGCCGAGTTCATGGCCGATTATCCGGTACGCGATGCGGGCACGGGGCAATACAATCTTGATCCCGCGTGGCCGGCCAGCGAAGGGCAGGTCAAACCGTTGCGCCGGAATACGATTTTTGAACTCGCCTATTGGCGCGTGGGCCTGAATCTGGCACAACAGTGGCGTCGGCGTTTGGGCCTTCCGCGTGAAGCCCAATGGGATGCCGTGATCAAGGGGTTGGCGCCGCTGCCGCAAAAAGACGGCCTCTATATTTTCAGTGATGATCGGCCGGACACTTTTACTTTGCGAACCTTTGACCATATTGATGTCATCGGCATCGCGGGCATGTTGCCGCCTTTCCCGGGGCTGGATGCGGTTGTGGCCCGCCGCACTGTCGAGGAGGTGGGCCGCAAATGGAATTGGGATGGAACCTGGGGTTGGGACTTTCCCTGGATGGCCATGGCCGCCGCCCGCGTGGGTGAACCCAACCTGGCGGTCGAGGCGCTGCTCAATACTTCGGGAAAAAACCACTACGATGAACGGGGGATTTGCACCGGCGGCCCCGGGCCGTATTTGCCGGGCAACGGCGGATTACTTTACGCCGTGGCGATGATGTGCGCCGGCTGGAACGGTGCGCCGAACCGTCCTTCCCCGGGCTTTCCGGCGGATGGCTCCTGGACGGTGCGCTGGGAAGATTTGAAACGCGCCCCTTGAGCGGGCCGGGCGGATAGGTTTTTCCGGCAGCGGGAGCGTTCGGCGCCGCCTGCCAGAATCATAAAATTGGCCGTAAAACACATCTGACTTGGCGCGGCCGAAAATTCTATTAGACTGACAAAGCTTGCACCCTTTCATTGCCTATTTTGAATTGGTAAACATCCGCTCCCGGCGGCTCCTTCAATGGTTGGCCCTTGGGCTGGTGGCGCTGGTTGCTTACTCCGCCGGGGGGGCCGAAGCTGCGAGTCCGCTTATGGCGGCGGACAGTCCCGCCGCCTACGACAGTCCCACGAATGGCTTGGGCTCGTGGATTTGGACCAGCGTAACCACGAATCAGCAACCCTGCCACTTGTGGAAAGCCTTTGTGATTCCGGAGGGCAGCCCGATTGTCAAAGCGCGGCTGGTGATGACCGTGGATAACGAATTCACCCTGTTTCTCGATGGCCGCGAACTGGGGCGGGGCGCGGAGTGGCGGGAATTGTTCGTTTTCGATTTGACCAAAATTCTGACGCCGGGACGGCATGTGCTGGCCGTCAGTGCCTACAATGATTCCAGTTTCGCGGGGATGCTCTTTGGCTTGCGGGTCACTTTGGCCGATGGCCGGACCGTTGAGGTCAAATCGGATACGACGTGGCGGATTGTTCCGGAGGATGTCCTGAAATGGGTGAAGCTGACTCGGGGCGCCGATGCCTGGCCGTATGCCACCATTATTGCTCCGTTGGGCAGTGTGCCGTGGTGGGCGTCGCCGCAAAACGTCAACGTGATGCCTTCCCAGCAACAAATCAAGGTGCATTTTTGGCAGACCGGCTGGTTCCAAGTGACGCTGTTAACCGTGTGTGTGCTGGTAATTCTGCTCAGTTTCCGCCTGATGACCCAGCTCGCCTTGCATAAGGGGGAACGCTGGCTGTTGCAACGGGAACGCGCCCGGATAGCCCGGGATATTCATGATGACATTGGGCCGCGCATGACCATGCTGGTGCTGCATGGCGAGGAGGCGCAAAACGGTTTTCCCGAAGGCTCCGAAAGAAATCTGCATCTCGTGCGGATCTGCGAGGAGGCGCGCGGATTGCTGGCCACCATGGACGAGATTCTTTGGGCGGTCAATCCAAGGCGCGATACCATGCGCGACTTTACCGCCTATGTTTGCACCTATGCGGAGGCCTTTTTGGAGTCCGCGCAAATACAATGCCTCTTTGTCGTGGACCCGGAGATGTCCATGGGCTCCTTGAACCTGCCGTTCCGCCGCAGTCTGCTCATGGCCATTAAAGAAGCGCTCAATAACGCCGTCAAGCATTCGGGCGCCAGCGAGGTGCGCATCCGGATACAACTGCCAGGCCAGCGGTTGGTGGTGTCCGTTCAGGACAATGGCCGGGGCTTTGCCGCGACCGCGCAAAAACCGGAGCGCAACGGCTTGAGCAACATGGCGCAGCGGGTGGGGGATTTGGGCGGCACCTGCCACGTTACCAGCGAACCGGGCAAAGGTTGCCGCGTTGAATTTTCAGTTCCCCTCACACCGCCGCGACGATACCCTTGGTCGCGGTTATGGAACTCCAAACTATATTCGGACCAGCCGGGCGAAATTAAAAGCTCCTCCCCCAATGACTCAGCCCAAAACCATGACCCCGCCAACTGCTAATTCGGAAAAATCCGCCCGGCCGGCTCGCCCGGCGGCGGCTCCCGAACGCGCCAAATACAAGGTTGCCCTCGTGGAAGATCAGCCCGATGTCCGCGTGAGCTGGACGAATCTGATCAACTCTTTTCCGGACTTTGCCTGTGTTTTCACCTGTGCCACCGGGGAGGAGGCGCTGCGGGCCATTCCGCCGCATCAACCCGATGTGGTGCTGATGGATATTTTTCTGCCGCGCATGTCAGGGATTGAGACCACGGTGCGGCTCAAGGCGCTTTTGCCGCAAACTCAGGTAGTGATGCTGACGGCAATGGCGGATCAGGAATTGGTGTTTCTGGCCCTGGAGGCGGGCGCGGACGGTTATTTGCTGAAGCGGACCAAACCCTCGGCGTTGCGGGCCGCCCTGCTGGATGTGCTCGGCGGCGGGGTGCCGATGACCAGCCAGATTGCCCGGCGCGTGATTGAGTCGTTTCGGCAGAAGGCAAAAGTGCGCGAAGAGTCCGTGCATCTTTCCGTGCGGGAAGAGCAGATTTTGCTCCTCCTTTCGCAAGGCCATTCCAACAAGATGATTGCGGACAAGCTGGAGTTGAGCATTGATACGGTCTGCAGCCATTTGAAGCATGTGTTTGCCAAAATGCATGTGAGCTCGCGCACCGAAGCGGTGGTTCGTTACATGGCGTCCAAGACTTCCCAGGGCTAGCGGCGGCTGGCGGCCGCCATCCTCATGGCGTCGGCGACCTGCGGGAGAATTGTATTTGTCTTTCTGAACCATCACCTGTTTCGGTGATGATCGCCTAACCATGTTCGGGGTATGGCGCAGTTGCCTGCGCGCGTTTAAAATGTGGCCATCACATTGATATTCACGGGCGGCTTCATCGGGCGCGGTCATGGTTTGACCGGCCGGTGGCGGGCGTTTTTAGCGCACGGATCGTGAAAGCAAACAGTTGATATTGAAGCGATCCATGAGACCGGCCAAAACCAGCTTAGCCATTCTTCCAGTTCATAACTGGGCGGATGCCGCCGGCTTGCGGGCCTGGCGGGCTGGCTGGGCGCTGATTATCCTGTTGCAGTTGGCGGCCGGTTCGGCGCGGGCGTCGTCAGCCACCGCGATGATTTTTTGCAATGGCAATATGGGGAGCGCCAGTGGTTTGAACGCGTCGCAGATTGCCGGTTTGCGAGCCTCGGGCTTCACCACCATGGTTTTGTTCACCATGTCCGTCCAGACGAATGGCGATTTCACTTTTAGCGACGGTTCGACGGTTTGCAGCGGTGGCGTCTATCTGGGGCCGACCAACTGGGCCTCCCTGCTCAGCCAGTGTCGCGTGGCGCCAACCGGTGTTAAGCGGATCGAAATGTGCATTGCCCAATGGGGTGATACGAGCTTTGCCAACATCAAAAACCGCATTGCGGCCGACGGCACCGGTTCCGGGACGGTGCTTTACAAAAATCTGCAAGCCCTGAAGGGCGTCCTGGGAATTGATGCAATTGATTACGATGACGAGACGGTCTATGACGCGGGTTCCGCCATCAGCTTTGGCCAGATGTGCGTGGCGGCGGGGCTGAAAGTGACCCTCTGTCCCTACACCAATCCCGGCTACTGGCAGGCGGTGAAAACGGGGTTGGGCACCAACTGCGATCAGATCTATCTGCAATGCTACGATGGCGGTGCGGGCAATAATCCGGCGACATGGAATACCTACTTCGGCGGCTTGAAGGTGGTGTCCGGATACTGGGATTGGGAGCGCGACACCACGTTTCTCTCCATGATGCAGGCCGGCCAGAATGACGGCTGCACCGGCGGCTTCCTCTGGCCTTCCTGCACCGGCTGCAATCCGCCTGCGGATGGCAACGAGATGAGCCAATATGCCGCCTGGATTCTTGACACCTACACCCCGGTGGTCACGCCCGTGACGGCGGCGGATGTCGTGGGCGGTCAGGTCACTTTTGCGGTGGCTTTTAGCGGCAATAATTCATATCAATGGCAGGTGATTCGGAGCGGGGCGACCAATAATATTTCCGGGGCAACGAATGCAACTCTGACCCTGTCGAACCTGCAACTGACGAACGCCGCCGCTTATCAACTATTGGTGACCAATGCGGCCGGCGTTTATGTGAGCAGTGCGGGATCGCTCACGGTCGGCAGTGCGCCCATAGCGGTGAATAATGTCCTTACCGCCAGTGCCGCCCAAACCGGATTAGGGTACGGCATTCCCTTCACGCCCACTTGGACGCTGGCGCCGGGCAGCATTATCTCCGGACAGGTTCCGACCGGTACGAATGGCAATTTTAATCAGGAAACCTTTGGTGGCGGGCGGACGCCCAATTCGCTGACCGCCGGCGGCACCCTCACGATCAGCCAGCCCGGCGGTGTCACCGGCACCAACTATGTGACCTGTGGCAATGATGGCGTTTCCGGCTCCTCCCTGATCTACACGCTGACCAATGCTTCGGCCGGCGGTTATAATCTCACCAACATCACGGTTTATGGCGGCTGGAAGGATGCCGGCCGCGACCAGCAGGCCTATACCGTTTATTATTCCAAGGTCGCGGCGCCTTCGCTCTTTATCAACTTGGGCAGTGTCAGTTTTAATCCGACGGATACGGCCAATACGCCTTCCGCCACGCGGGTGACTCTGTCGCCGGCGAACGGTGTTTTCGCCACCAATGTGGCCGCCGTTAAGTTTGACTTTACCAGCCCGGCTTCGGAAAACGGTTATTGCGGCTACGCGGGAATCACCATGCAGGGAATTCCGGTCAGCCCGCAGGTGGCCACCAATCCGTTACCCGTCACCGCAGCGGATGTCGTGGGCAGCCAGGCAACATTTATGGCCTCGTTTACCGCGGCCAAAACGCCGACTTACCAATGGCAGAAAATCACCGCCACCCTGACGAATAATATTTCCGGGGCGACAAACACGACATTGACACTGACGAACCTGCAATTGACCGACACCGCCAGCTATCGACTCCAAGCCGCTAACACCTACGGAGTCAGAGTGAGTTCCGCCAGTACGCTGACCGTCAGCAGTGTGCCGGCGGCAGTGAATAATGTAATTACCGCCCTGGCCGCGCAGACCGGGACGGGCAGCGGCACCTTTACTCCGACCTGGACGGTCGTGACGGATGGCAGTTTGATCGCCGGGCAGGCTCCCAGCACGGCGACCGGCAATTTTAGTGAGGAAGTTCCCGGTCGGAATGTCAATTTGCTGACCGCCGGCAGCTTGGGCCTGACTCAAATAGCGGGCCTTTACGGGCATACCGCCAGCACGAACTATTGCACCTGCGGCAACGGAACCGGGCCGGACAGCAGCAGCGCCGGCAGCACGCTGGTTTATACCCTGACCGGTTCCGCCAGCGGTTATAATCTGACGAACATCACGGTTTACGGCGGCTGGTCAGATGCCGGACGCGACCAGCAGGCCTATACGGTTTATTATTCCAAGACGAATGCCCCGGCGACGTTCATTTTGCTGGGGAGCGTCAATTATAATCCGGTGAATCCGGCGGGCGCCCAGTCGGCCACGCGGGCGACGCTCACGCCGGCCACCGGGGCATTGGGTACAAATGTGGCCGCCGTGAAGTTCGACTTCACCACGCCGGCCTCGGAGAACGGATTTTGTGGCTATGCGGCCATCAGCCTGGGTGGCGTGCCCACGGTTGTGGTGGCCGGCAATCCGACGAACATTACGTATCAAGTTGCAGCCGGCAAGCTGGCGTTAAGCTGGCCCGGCGATCATCTTGGCTGGCGGTTGCAGGCGCAGACCAACAATCTCGCCCACGGCTTGGGCACCAACTGGAGTGACGTTGCCGGCTCGGCAATTACCAACCAGTTGGCCATTCCCATCAACCCCGCCAATGGCAGCGTTTTTTACCGCCTGATATATCCGTAAACAAAACTTTTAAGAAAAATGAATCGATCCAAACATATTCTGACGATGGGAGTCTGGTTGCTGGCCGGCATCTGCTCGGCGGCCCTGACCACCAAAAACCTGCGGTGCGAGTATCTGGCCGACCCGCTGGGCATTGATGCCGGCAGTCCGCGCCTGAGCTGGGTTCTGGCTTCGGACCAGCGCGCCGAACGGCAGACGGCGTATCAGGTGCTGGTGGCGTCTTCAGCCGAGCAGCTCAACGGGGACACCGGGGACCTCTGGGACAGCGGCAAAGTGGCTTCCGATGAAAGCGCTCAGATCGCCTATGCCGGCAAGGGACTGGTTTCGCGTGAAAGATGTTTTTGGAAAGTGCGCGCCTGGGACCGCGACGGCCAGGCCGGTGCGTGGAGTTCCGTGTCGCAATGGCAGATGGGCCTGCTTGAGCCATCGGATTGGACGGCCCAATGGATTGCACCCAAGGCATCGGCCGCCGCTGCGTCCGCGCCTTTGGTCATTCGTCGGGCCACCTATGAGACGGTGGCGGCCGGCCCGGCGGCGGATGTGACCGCTGCCTTGAAGAAACAAATTGAGCAGGGCCACCTTAAAATGGTGGTTAACAACACGACCATGGGGGTGGATCCCGCCTACAACGTGGTGAAACGTTTGCGGGTGGAGTACGAGTATGCCGGGAAGACTTTCAAGAAGGTGGTGGATGAGAACCAGACGCTGGTGTTGCCGGGAGCGTCATCAGCCGTGCCGTATCTGCGGAAAGCCTTTGAATTGAAAGCGCAGGTGCAACGGGCGGTACTTTATGCCAGCGCCTTGGGTTTATATGAGGTGCATATCAACGACCGGCGGGTGGGGGATCACGTGCTCGCTCCCGATTGGACGGACTATCGCAAGCGGGTGCGCTACCAGGCATATGATGTCACCGCGCTGGTGCATGAAGGTGCCAATGCCATCGGCTCGCTGCTGGCCGGCGGCTGGTTCAGCGGCCATATTGGCAACGGCGGCAATGAGTATTTTGGCAAGGAACCGGCGTTTCTGGCCCAGCTCGAAGTCACTTACGCCGATGGCCGCACGGAAACCGTGGCGGGTACCGATGCCACTTGGAAATCGCATGACAGCCCTATTTTATCTTCCGATTTCATGTTGGGCGAAGACTATGATTCCCGTTTGGAGATCAAGGGTTGGGATCAGGCGAGCCTAGACGAAGGCAAATGGGGGCCGGTCGGAGTGCGTGATGAATTTGCGCGCAAACTGGAGGCGCAGGTCATGGAGCCCGTGCGCAATGTCATTGAACTGAAACCGAAAACCGTCACCGAACCCGTGCCGGGCCACTGGGTTTATGATTTGGGGCAGAATATGGTGGGGGTCGTCCGGCTTCAGGTTTCCGCGCCCGCCGGCACCCGGATCACCCTGCATCACGCCGAGATGTTGAATGAGGATGGCACCATTTATACCACCAATCTGCGCCGGGCGCCGTCGGTGGATCACTACATTAGCAAAGGTGCGGGCACGGAAATCTGGCAGCCGCGTTTCACGTTCCATGGGTTCCGCTACGTGGAAATCACCGGCCTGGCCGGGAAGCCCGGGCTGGATGCCGTCACCGGCGAGGTGATCGCCTCGGATACGGCGCGGACCGGTGAATTCGCCTGTTCCGATCCGCGCATCAACCAACTGCAATCAAACATTCAATGGGGGCAGCGGGGGAACTACGTCAGCGTGCCCACCGATTGTCCGCAGCGCGACGAACGGCTGGGCTGGATGGGGGATGCCGAGGTGTTCATCCGGACGGCGACCTACAACGCGGATGTCGCGGCGTTCTTTACCAAATGGCTGGTGGATGTGGATGACGGACAGTCGGCGGCCGGAGCGTTTGCGGACGTGAATCCCAACACCATGAATTGCTATGGCGTGCCCGCGTGGGGCGATGCCGGGGTGATCTGTCCCTGGACCATTTACGAGGTCTATGGGGACGAGCGCATTTTGGAACGCCACCTGCCCGCGATGATCAAATGGGTGGAGTACATGCAGGTCAACAGCACCGGTTTTATCCGCAATCAAAATCGCGGCAATGATTATGGCGACTGGCTGTCCATCGGTGCGAACACGCCCAAGGATATGATCGCGACGGCTTATTATGCCTATTCCACCCACCTGGTGGCCAAAGCCTGCGCCGCCGTTGGCCGTCAGGCGGAGGCGGAAAAATACGAACATTTATTTGAAGCCATCAAAGCCGCCTTCAACCGGCAGTACGTGACGGCGGACGGGCACGTGGCTGGCAACACCCAATGCGGCTATTGCATGGCGTTGAAATTTGACCTGTTGTCGCCGGAGCTTCAGGTCAAAGCCGGGGAATACCTGGCGGCGGACATCAAGGCCAAGGGTAACCATCTTTCCACCGGGTTTATTGGCGTGAGTTATTTGCTGCCGATGCTGACCCAGGCGGGACAGGCCGAGACCGCTTATCGGGTGCTGCTGCAAGACACCTTTCCGTCGTGGCTGTTTTCGGTGAAGCACGGAGCCACCACCATCTGGGAGCGTTGGGATGGGTGGACACCCGACAAGGGCTTTCAAGATCCCGGCATGAATTCCTTCAACCATTATTCGCTCGGTTCCTGCGGAGAATACTTATTCGGCGGGGTGGGAGGCATCCGGCCGGCCAGCCCCGGTTACAAGACCATCCAGATTAAGCCGGTGCTCGGGGACGGCCTCACCTGGGCAACCACTCGTTACGATTCCATTCATGGCACCATTGCCACCGCGTGGAAGCTGAACGGCCGGCATCTGACTTTGGGGGTTACCGTGCCGCCCAACACGGCGGCTACCGTTTATGTTCCGGCGGCGGATGCCGGGAGCATCACGGAAAGTGGCAGCATGGCAAATGCTGCGGTCGGGGTTCATTTCCTGCGCGAAGAAAGCGGCAGCGGCGTTTTTGAGGTGGGTTCCGGCACGTACGAATTCGCCTCGGACCTGGCCAAGTAAGCGGATGGTTTGCCGCAACCCTGTCCGGTCACCGCCGGACAGGTCTTTCAATGGGCAGACCATTACGGCCGCAACCTGCGCTTGGCACATACCATCGGCTCCGGCGGGACACCCCGTTGTGGTCCCGCTGCGAACAGGTAAAATAAAATTTCCCGCCAACTGTTGTTTGCAGTGACAGAAAGCGGTTGAACCATGATTTTGGATTGAATTTATGAAACTGATGCGCCTGCCCTTTTTTATCACCGTGGCGTTGCTGGTCGGTTCCGCCGGCTATGCCGCCGAGTTGCGGCTGTCCGATTACATCCGGCCCATGGTCGGCACCAAAGGCGAGGAGGGGAACACCTATCCCGGACCGTCCGCCCCTTTTGGGATGATCCAGATCAGTCCAGACACCGATACTACGAATTGGAACACGGACTCGGGTTATGCTTATGCTGATCCCACCATTCTGGGTTTTAGTCTGACCCATCTGACCGGCACGGGCTGTCCCGACCTCGGCGACTTCCTGTTCCAACCGCAAGTGGGCACGCCGGCGCTGGAGGCCGGAACCAAGGACCGTCCGCAGGAAGGTTACCAATCCACTTATTCCCACGCGGAGGAATCGGCCGGGGCTGGGTACTACCAGGTTCTGCTTAAAAAATCAGGAATCAACGTTGAGCTGACCGCCGGTGAACGGGCGGGCATGTTTCGCTTCACCTTTCCGGCCGCTGCCGATGCGTCCATTCTCACCGACCTCGCGCACCTTATCAGTGGCGGTCGTTGGCGCGTGGCCCAATCGCATGTGCGCATTGAGGACAACTCCACCATCACCGGCTTTCATTTGGTGAATGGCTGGGCCAAGGAACGGTACCTTTACTTTGCCGCGCGCTATTCCCGACCGTTTGACCATGCCGAGATTTTTAGCGCCGGCAAACCGGTCGTTTATAACACCTACCGTTTTCGGAGTCATAATGAAGCCGCCGGGACCAATCTGCAATTCCTGGCCAGCTTTAAGACCGGGGACCACGATATCATTCAGGTGAAGGTTGCCGTGTCTGCGGTCAGCGCCGCCAATGCGTTGCAAAATCTGGACGCGGAAATTCCCGGCTGGAATTTTGACCTAGTTCGGGAGCGCACGTGCGCCCGGTGGGATCAGGAACTCGCCCGCATTCAGATTGAAGGCACGCCCGTACAAAAGGAAACTTTCTATACTTCACTCTACCATGCGTCCCTCGCTCCCAATCTTTATGAAGATGTGAATGGCCAGTATCGTGGCTTTGACTCGGCCATACATCAGGCCAAAGGTTTCACCGAATATTCGGTGTTTTCGCTGTGGGACACCTTTCGGGCGGAACACCCGCTGCTTTCCTTGATTCAGGAACCCCGTGATGCGGACATGATCAATTCCCTCTTGGTGCATTATGACCAGAGCGTGGATCACCTGCTGCCGATGTGGGAACTGCAAGGCAACGAAACCTGGTGCATGATCGGCTATCATGCCGTGCCGGTGATTGTGGACGGCTATTTTAAAGGCGTGAAAGGTTTTAATGTTCAACGCGCCTACGACGCGATCAAAACCACCGCCCTCAGTCCGGATTACGATAGCGTGGCCGCTTATGCGAAATTGGGCTGGGTGCCCTGCGATCAGGAGGATGAGTCGGTTTCCAAAACTTTGGAATATGCCTATGACGACTGGTGCGTCGCCCGCATGGCCAAGGCGCTGGGCAAAACGGCGGACTACGAAACCTTCATGAAGCGGGCCGCCAGCTACACCAATATTTATGATGCGTCCATTGGCTGGATGCGACCGAAGGATGCCCGGGGCAACTGGCGCACGCCGTTCGATGCCCATGCTTTTGGCGGCGGCAACAAGCTTGCCGATGTCACCGAAGCCACCAGCTCGCAATACTCCTGGTTTGTGCCGCAGGATGTGCCCGGTTTGATCCGGCTCATGGGTGGCAATGATTCATTCGTGGCCAAACTGGATTCGCTGTTCGATGCCAATCTGTCGCAGGTTTTCCGGGACGAGATGTCCACCAACGACCTGCGCGGCTGCATTGGCGAATATTGGCACGGCAACGAGCCCAGCCACCACGTCATTTATCTGTATAGCTACGCCGGGCAGCCTTGGAAGACCGCCCGCCGGCTGCATCAGGTAATTACCACCCAGTACGGTAATCAGCCTGATTCCCTGTGCGGCAATGACGACTGTGGTCAGATGTCCGCTTGGTTTATGTTTTCCTGCATGGGCTTCTATCCGGTTTGTCCGGGGAGTGATTATTATGTCATCGGCGCGCCGCAAATCCCTCATGTGGTCATGCATCTTTCCAACGGGAAACAGTTCACCATGGCGGCGAAAAACCTTTCCGATGAAAATATCTACGTCCAGTCCGTCCGCTTAAACGGCCGGGACTGGGACTCACCCTTTCTGCCTTACCGTGAATTAAAAAACGGCGGCTCGCTTATTTTTACCATGGGCTCCAATCCCGGCGCTTGGGGGACCCATCCGGTATTGCCTCAATAATCATTTGCCTAAGACATCTTTTCGCAACCACACTTTGTAACTGTTTATGAAGACTCGAAAATACATTTTGGTCGCCGGCCTGTTCGCAATGGTCGGGTTGATGGCGCGCGCCGGCGTCACCATCACGGTGGGGCACGTTGGCAACGATGATGCCCGGCCCGGATTTAAGCTCCCCAACGTACCGCCTCCGGCACCGGCGAACGCCGCCCGGAACGCGAAGGTGGAGATTGTGGACGGTGACAGCGATCCGGCCGGTGGTGGCGTGGACCGGTTGACGGATGGGCAGCTTCCCGGGCAGGCCGATGATCCCGAGCAGAATTTCTTCTTCAACGCCGGGTCACCGGGCGGACGTTTGCGCTTCGACCTCGGCAGTGTCCAAACCGTCCGCCAGGTAAACACCTATTCGTGGCATCCGGGTATGCGCGGCCCGCAGGTGTACGATCTCTATGCCAGCACTGGCACCGCCGCCGACTTTAATATTGCCCCCCAATTGGGCACGGACCCGGCCATGTGTGGCTGGCGTTTGGTGGCCCGGGTGGATACCACGTCGCCCAACGCCAGCGAGAATGGCGGACAATACGGTGTGAGCATCGCCGACACGGATGGCGCCTTGGGTAAATACCGTTACCTGCTGTTTGATGTGAGTCGCACCGAGGAGGCCGATGGTTTTGGCAATACTTTTTACAGCGAGATTAACGTGATCGCCAGTGGGACTCCGGCGGCACCGGCGGCCGTGGCCAAGGCGATTCCGTCCGCTCCCATCGATGAGTCGCTGCCCATCGTGGGCACGGACGCGCATGGACATGCTTACCCCGGTGCTACCGTTCCCTTTGGTATGGTCCAGCTCAGTCCGGATACCACCACCCAAGGCTGGGATGGCAGTTCGGGTTATCATTATCGGGATTCAACCATTCTTGGTTTCAGTCACACTCATTTGAGCGGCACCGGCTGCGGTTGTCTGGGCGACGTCCTGTTGATGCCCACCGTCGGCCCGGTCCGGCTCGATGCCGGTACGTCGGGGCAGGGGTATGCCTCGCGTTTCTCGCACGATCAGGAGCACGCCACACCCGGCAGTTACGCCGTGTTCCTCCAAGACCCGAAAGTGGCCGTGGAACTGACCGCCTCCGCCCGTTGCGGTTTCCACAAGTACACTTTCCCCGCCTCCGATCAGTCGCACATCATTTTGGATCTGGTGCACAGTGTCGGCAACGATCCGGTGGATGCCTCACTTCAGGTCGAGGGCAATGACACCATCAGCGGCTATCGCTTTTCAAACGGTTGGGGCGGCCGGCGTGCCATCTATTTTGTGATGCAATTTTCCCGGCCGTTCGACTCCTTCAGCCTGGAGCAGGACGGCACCTTGCTGGCCAATGGGGTTCGTGCATCCCATGCCCGGAACGTCAAAGGCTACGTCAGCTACAAGACGACTGCCGGCGAGGCGGTGCTGGTCAAAGTCGGCATTTCCGGCACCGGCATTGACGGGGCACGCAAAAATCTGGCGGCCGAAATTCCCGGCTGGAATTTCAATTCGGTTCGGTCCGCCGCCATCAAGCAATGGCAGCAGGTGTTCAACTCCGTTCAGGTTCAGTCGTTTGATCCGCACGTGCGCGCCACTTTCTATGCCAATCTGTATTTATCCTGCCTGGCCCCGACAATCTTTAATGACGTGGATGGCACCTATCGCGGTTATGATCATCAAAATCATGCCGGAACCAACTTTCAAAACTACACCACATTTTCCATCTGGGACATCTACCGCGCCGAATGGCCGTTACTTACCCTGCTTCATCCGGGCCGGGTCAATGACATGGTGCAATCCATGCTCGCCGAATATAACGAACTGGGCCAGCACACCACGCCCATCTGGCCGCTGTGCGCCAATGAAACTTGGTGCATGATCGGCTACCACTCGGTGGACATGATCGCCCAGGCCTATTTCGCCGGGTTCCGCGGTTTCGATGTCGAGGCTGCCTACCAAGCCATGCGCGACACTGCCATGCAGAATCGCAACGGCCTGCGCACGTACAAGGAATCCGGCTATGTCGCCTCCCGACCGGGCGCGGCGGCCACGTCCTGCACCATCGAATATTCGTTCGATGACTGGTGCATTGCGCGGCTCGCCGAGACCTTGAACAAGCCGGAGGACGCCCAACTGTTTTACCGGCGCGCCGCGAACTACCGGAACCTGTTTGACCGCACCACGGGTTTCTTCCGGGGCCGGAAAGCCGGCGGCGTCTGGCGTTCTCCCTTTGTCACCAACGCGCTGGTGGGCGATGAATACACGGAAGCCGATGCCTGGCAGTATGCCTTCGCCATCCAGCAGGATGTCCCCGGCATGATTTCGCTCTACGGCGGCGATCAGGGCTTTGTGCAAAAGCTGGATGCCCTCTTTGCCGCCGATTCTTTTATCCGCACCAGCATACCCGACATCAGCGGCCTGATCGGTCAATACTCGCAGGGGGACGAACAATGCCACCATGTCGCCTACCTCTACGATTACGCCGGGGTGCCCGCGAAAACCCAGCAGCATGTGCGTGAAGTCATGGCCACGCTGTATGACGACACCCCCGCCGGCCAGTGCGGCAATGTGGATTGCGGCCAAATGGCTGCCTGGTATGTGTTCAGCGCCCTCGGGTTTTATCCCCTGAACCCGGACAGCGGCGTCTATGCCATCGGCAGTCCGGTGGTGACCAAGGCCGTTGTTCATCTGGACCGGGACATGTATCACGGTCGCACTTTCACCGTCATCGCCCGGAATAATAACGCCACAAATATTTACATTCAATCCGCCACCTTGAATGGCACCCCGCTGACCAAGCCCTGGCTCACCACGGCGCAGATTACCGCCGGTGGCACGCTCGTGTTTGAGATGGGTTCGCAGCCCAATCTGGCCTGGGGCGCAGCTCCGGCGGACCGTCCGCCGGCCACCATGCCGGCGGGTTTCATTTATCCGGCTTTGCCCGCTCCGGCTGCGGATCAACCGGCGAAATTGTCGCTGCCCATCCATGTGGTGTGCGGCAGTGATGAACCGGTGGGCGAATTCGTACCCGACCCGGAGGTGGTTCCCGCCGGCATGAACCATGCTGATGCGACCATTGACACCAGCGCGGCGCACGCCGCGCCGGCGGCGGTGTATCAGAGTGAATGCTATGGGCAGGATTTCGCCTTCAACTTTCCGGTGCCGGCCGGGCAACGTTATTTGGTGCGCCTGCATTTTGCCGAAATCTTCGACAACGGCGCGGGCTCCCGCCTCGAAAACATTCAGATTAACGCCAAACCAGTGCTGACCCGGTTTGATATTTTTGCCGTCGCCGGCGGCCTGAATAAAGCCGTTGTCCGGGAATTTCCCGACATAGTTCCGGACGCCCAGGGCAAAATTGTCATTCGCGTCGCCGCCGCTTCGGATAGTCCCGATCAAAATGCCAAGATCTGCGGCATTGAAATTCTGCCGGCGGGCGGCATTCCGCCGTCGCAATTTACCGTCAAGACGGCGGATGGCAAATGTGACATTACCATCAACACCGCTGCCGCGCCGGAATTGCAAGCCTGGGCGCACGACCGGCTCGCCCCCGTGCTGGCGGAGCAGTATCCCAAGATCGTGGCAATTCTGCCCAGCGCAAGTTTCACCGCCCCGGATCATTTTAGCATCACGCTCAAACCCATGGATGGCGTGGCCTTCACCGCCGGCAATCGCGTCGTGGCCAATTCGGTCTGGCTGAAATCCGAGCTGAAGGGTGAAGCCATCGGTTCACTCGTACACGAAGCCGTGCATGTTGTCCAGCAAGTGGGCGGTCATGGCGGGGAAAATCCCGGCTGGATTATCGAGGGCACCGCCGATTACATCCGCTGGTTCAAGTATGAACCGCAGAGCCACGGAGCCGACCTCGTCTGGCTGCGCCGGTTGCGGCATTTTTCCGGACACTATGACGACAGCTACCGGATCACCGCCAACTTCCTCAACTGGGTGTCCGAAAAATATGATCCCAACATTGTCACGCAATTGAACGCCGCCATGCGCGAAGGCACTTATGACGCCAGTCTGTGGTCGCACTTCACCGGCAAAACCGCGCCCGAACTTGGCGCCGAATGGAAGGCCGACATCGAAGCGCAACTTGCGCCGACGAAAGCGTCCGCCCCGGAAAAATAGACCAATGATGGGAAAGTTTGGAGTTCCGGCTTCAGCCGGTTCCCCGTCCCTGTCGCATTGGTGAAACGCCCTATTTCAGAAATTCTTTCAGCTTCACCAGCGCATGGGCGCGGTGGCTGATGCGGTCTTTCACGGACTCACCGAGTTCCGCAAAGGATTCGGTGAAACCATTCGGCACAAATAGCGGGTCATAGCCAAAACCATGCCGGCCGCTGGCGACGGTCTGTATGCGCCCTTCGCAGGCGCCATCAAAACATTCAACGTTCTGGATTCTCAATTTCTGATCGGCCGGATGCGCGAGCGCCAGCACGCAGCGGAAACGCGCGGTGCGTTTTTCCGGCGGCAGGTCGCCGAGCAGGCGCAGGAGTTTGGCATTGTTTTCGGCGTCAGGGGAATTACCTGGGTGACCGGTATCGAGCGCGGCGAAACGGGCGGAATAAACGCCGGGCGCACCGTTCAGGGCATCCACTTCCAAACCCGAATCATCGGCCAGCACGTAAAACGCGCCGGGATCCAATTCGAGCGTCCAGTTTTTGGCCAGCCACAGGGCGATTTCAAACGCTTTCTTCGCGGCGTTGCCGGCAAAGGTATCGGCATCCTCCACCACGGGCGGCGCGGCGGGAAAGTCGTTCAGGGTCAGGTAAAGATGGCGGCTCCCGAGGATGGCGCGAATCTCGGCGGTCTTATGTTGGTTGCGGGTGGCAAGCAGCAGCGTTTTCATGCGCGGGGAGAATACCACAAAATATCGGTCAGGCGAGCTTGACAGCGGAAATTTCTGTACGGCAAACTCATGGGATGAAATCAAAACGAATGGGCCGGGGGCGTGTGCTTCCCGGGGGTAACGCATGGATGATTTCCGTGCTGGCTTCACTCGCGGTCGCTTCGGCTTCCGCCGACACCGTTTGGCTGGATAGTCTGAACGTCGGCCTCGCTACGCAAGGGTATGGTGAACCGCACAAGAACGTCACGGTAGATGGCCACAAACTGACCATGGGCGGCAAGACGTTCGATCATGGTTTCGGCACCCATGCCGAGAGTCATCTGCAACTCAATCTGGCCGGCGGCAGCACCGCATTCACCGCCACCGTCGGCGTGGATGACGAAGTGGGCGATGGCCAGGGCAGCGTGGAATTCATCGTCAAAGGCGATGGCAAAGCGCTCTGGCAAAGCGGTGTTCTGCACAAGGGCGATGCCGCGAAGGCTGTCTCCGTGGATCTGGCCGGAGTGAAAACCCTCGTGCTTGAAGTGACGGATGGCGGCGACGGCATCGATTTCGACCATGCCGACTGGGCCGACGCCAAGTTTGAAACCACCGGCGCCGCGCCCGTGGCGGTTGCCGCCGAGGCAGTCGCGGCTGTGGCCCCGTACATTTTGACCCCGCCGGAAGCCGCCACACCGCGCATCAATGGTCCGAATGTTTTTGGCGTGCGTCCCGGTTCGCCGTTTCTGTACACCATTCCCGCTACCGGCGAACGGCCGATGAAGTTTTCCGCCAAGGGTCTGCCCTCCGGCCTGAAGCTGGACCGCAAGACCGGCCAGATTACCGGCAGCTTGAAGACGAAGGGCGAATTCAACGTCACCCTCGGCGCCAAGAATGACCTCGGCCAGGATGCCAAGAAATTCCGCATTGTCTGTGGTGATCAGATCGCGCTCACTCCGCAGATGGGCTGGAACAGTTGGAACTGCTTTGCCAATGCCGTGTCCGCCGACCGCGTGAAACGCGCCGCCGATGCCATGGTTAAGAGCGGCCTCATCAACCACGGCTGGACCTATATCAACATTGATGACTTCTGGGAAAATCATCGCGATTCCAAGGATCCGACGCTGCATGGTGAATTCCGTGACGCCCAAGGCAACATTGTGCCCAACGTCCGTTTCCCCGACATGGCCGGACTGTCCAGCTATGTGCATGGCCTGGGCCTGAAGATCGGTCTTTACTCCTCGCCCGGACCGTGGACCTGCGGCGGTTGCACCGCGAGCTGGCAGCATGAACAGCAGGATGCCCAGACCTACGCCAAGTGGGGTTTTGATTATTTGAAGTACGACTGGTGCAGCTACGGCAGCATTGCCGATGGCGAGGATCCCACGGCCAAGAACGTTCCGCTTTGGGGCAAAAAAGCCAAGGATGACGCCGGTGCCATCTATCCCTACACGGTCATGGGCAAATATCTCCGTGAACAAAATCGCGACATTCTCTTCAGCCTGTGCCAGTACGGCATGGCGGATGTTTGGAAATGGGGCGCAACGGTGAACGGCAATTCCTGGCGCACCACCGGCGACATCACCGACACGTGGCGCAGCATGAGCGGCATCGGTTTCAAGCAGGACAAGGCGGCGCCGTATGCCGGTCCCGGCCATTGGAATGATCCGGACATGCTCATTGTCGGCCAGGTCGGCTGGGGCCATCTGCATCCCACGCGGCTGACGCCGGATGAACAGTACACGCACATCAGTCTCTGGTGCCTGCTTTCCGCGCCGCTGCTGATCGGCTGCGACATGGAGCAATTTGATGCCTTCACCCTGAGCCTCCTGAGCAACGACGAAGTGCTCGCGCTCGATCAGGACGCCCTCGGCAAGGAAGCGCAGACCGTGCTGAAGATTGACAACATTTCGATCTATGAAAAAGAACTGGAAGACGGCAGCCGCGCGCTGGGCTTCTTCAATCTTGGAACCGCGCCGGTGACGCTCGACTTCAATCAGCTTGCCCAGCTCGGTTTCAAAGGCAATCAGCAGGTGCGTGATTTGTGGCGGCAGAAGGATGTGACCGTGGTGGATGCCGCCACCGGTTCACTGCCGCTCACCGTGCCGGCGCACGGCGTGGTGCTCTACAAGCTTACAACGGTGAAATAAGCGGCCGTTAAATTAAAACAAAACCGCCCGCGATTGACATCGCGGGCGGTTTTTTGTTTTTCAAATTGCCGGCTTACTTGCCGCAGCACTGCTTGTATTTCTTGCCGCTGCCGCAGGGGCAGGGGTCGTTGCGGCCGACTTTCGGGCCGGTGCGCGCGGGCCGCGCCTTGGCAATTTTTTCCTGGGCGTCGGCGGCCTGGCTGACCACGTCGCTGCCGCCGCCGGGGGCGGCGGGGGGCGGGCTGGCGAAGGCGCTCGGGGCTTCCTGGTGCAGCGTTTGCTGCGGCGCATTGCGCAGGAAGTTCTCAAACGCCATCAGGCTCGTCGCACTGCGGAAGACGTTGTGGCAGATCTCGGTCTTGATGTTGACCATCAGTTCGTCAAAGATCTTGAAGGCTTCGGCCTTGTATTCCAGCAGGGGATCCCGCTGGCCGTGGGCGCGCAGACCGATGCTGTAGCGCAGGCTGTCCATTTCATACAGATGTTCCTGCCAGAGCTTGTCAATCGCGCTCAGAATCGTGTAACGCTCCACGGTGGCCAGCTTGTCCGGCGATTCGAAGCTGACTTTCAGCTCGTAGGCGCGGCGGATGCTGTCGCTGATGAAACTGCAGACGGCGAACTGTTCCGGCGTCAGACCGTCGTACAGCGAACCGGCCACGGGTGATTCTTTCCCGGCGGCGGCGGCCTTGAGAATTTCACCCTCGGGCATGCCCAGCGGGAAATTCAGGTTCACCCAGTCCGCCAGGTTGCGAACGCGCCACTCCGAGGATTCGGCGTTGTCCCCGGTGAATTCTTCCACCTTCAGGATGACCACTTCCTCGATGATGTCCATCAGGCGGTCGCGCACATCCTGGCTGGAAATGATTTCGTTGCGGAAGCCATAGATGACTTCGCGCTGCTTGTTCATCACGTCGTCATATTCGAGCGTGCGTTTGCGGATCTGAAAGTTGTGGCCTTCAACGCGCTTCTGCGCCTGCTGGATGGAACGGTTCAGCAGCCCGTGCTTGAGCTCTTCACCCTCTTCGAGGCCCATTTTTTCCATCAGTTTCACAATCCGGTCGGAACCGAACAGGCGCATCAGGTCGTCTTCCAGCGAGATGAAAAAGTGCGAGGAGCCGGGGTCGCCCTGGCGCGAGCAACGGCCGCGCAACTGGCGGTCAATGCGGCGCGATTCATGGCGTTCCGTGCCCAGCACGTGCAAGCCGCCGCTTTCCGCCACGCCGGGTCCGAGCTTGATGTCCGTACCGCGGCCAGCCATGTTCGTGGCAATGGTCACGGCGCCGCGCTGACCGGCGCGCGAAACGATTTCGGCTTCCTGCTGATGGTACTTCGCATTCAGCACGGAATGGATGATGCCTTCTTTCTTCAGCATCCGGGACAGCATTTCGCTGGTTTCGACGGACACGGTACCGACCAGCACCGGCCGGCCCTGCGCATGCTTCTCGCGGATTTCGCGGACGGCGGCGTTGAATTTCTCGCGGCGCGTCTTGTACACGGAGTCGTCGCCATCCACGCGGATGTTCGGCCGGTTCTGGGGAATGGTCAGCACGCCCAGCTTGTAAATGTCCAGGAATTCGGTGGCCTCGGTTTCGGCCGTACCGGTCATGCCCGCCAGCTTTTGATAAAGGCGGAAATAGTTCTGAATTGTGATCGTGGCGAGGGTCTGCGTTTCGCGTTCAATCGTCACGCCTTCCTTCGCTTCCACGGCCTGGTGCAAACCGTCGCTCCACCGGCGGCCCGCCATGGGGCGGCCCGTGTGCGGATCCACGATGATGACCTTGTTTTCCTGCACCACGTAATCCACGTCGTTTTGATAAAGGCTGTACGCCTTCAGCAATTGCGAGATCGAGTGCATCTTCTGCGCCTTGGCCTCAAAGTCCGACTGCATTTTGGCCTTGATTTCCAGGCGCTTGCGGGGATCGGTTTCGGAACCGGCATCCACGTCGTGCAGCATGGTCGAGAGATCCGGCAGCACAAAGGCGTCCGGGTCTTCGGGGCTGATGTAGCTGCGGCCTTTTTCCGTGAGGTCCGCCTCATGGCCTTTTTCATCAATCGCGAACAGGAGTTCTTCCTTCTCGCGGTAAAGATCCACCTTCTTCTGGTCCTTGTGCAGTTCCAGTTCGGCGCGGTTCATCAAACCGACGTTCGCCGGGTTTTCCAGCACCTTCATCAGGGCTTCGGACTTGGGCTGCCCGGTTTTCACGCGGAACAGCAGCAGACCAATTTCCTTTTCCAGCGCGTCGGCATTTGGCACGTTGCCCCCGTCGGACGGCCGCAGCTTCTTCATCAGCTCCTCGGCTTCCTTGAGGAAACGGCCGCACAATTGCTGCTGGGCGCGGACCAGACCTTCCACCGTGGGTTTCCACTGGGCGTACTGTTCGTCAAACGTCCGGACCGCCGGACCGCTGATAATCAGCGGCGTGCGGGCCTCGTCGATCAAAATCGAGTCCACTTCGTCCACAATGGCGAAGTAATGGCCGCGCTGGACCTGGTCTTCCTGACGGAGAGCCATGCCGTTGTCGCGCAGATAATCGAAGCCGAATTCGGCGTTCGTGCCGTAGGTGATGTCGCAGGCGTATTGCGCCCGGCGGACCTGCGGGGGTTGGTCGTGCAGAATCACCCCGACGGTCAGGCCAAGAAATTTATAGATCGCGCCCATCCATTCCGCGTCGCGCGCGGCCAGATAGTCGTTCACCGTCACCACATGCACCCCGCGTCCCGTGAGGGCGTTGAGGTAAACGGGCAGGGTGGCGACGAGGGTTTTGCCTTCGCCGGTGGCCATTTCCGCAATGTGTCCCGTATGCAGCGCGTAGCCGCCAATAAGCTGGACGTCAAACGGAACCATCTCCCAGCGGATGGGATGTTCCCGCACGATGATGTCCTGGCCGCACAGCCGGCGGCAGGTGGTTTTGACCACGGCAAACGCTTCCGGGAGAATTTGTTCCAGTTTCAGAGCGAGCTCGGCCTTGTCCTCGATCTGGGAAAGCTCCGCCTTCCACGCGGCGGTCTTGGCACGCAAGTCGTCGTCGGACAACTTTTGCAGGCCCGCCTCAACTTCATTGATGCGTGCCACCGCCGGACGAATCTTCTTTACGTCCCGGTCGTTCTTCGAACCGAAAATCAATCTGAACAAATTCACAAGGTCCTCTGTATACTGGTTAAAATGGACAGACACGCTACGCTAACGGAGGCATAGCGTCAAAACGAATCGCATTCGCATAGATTACGTTGGCACCGGTGCGGGCGGATGTTGGGCTTTAACGCAAAGGCGCGGAGTCGCAAAGGCGCAAAGGGGGAATTCCGGGGAGAGATGCCGATTGCTGGTTGGCAGATTTGGTGGTTGCTGCGCCCGGGGACGCGCGCGCTCTGGAAATTTGGCGTTTGCCTTGATTAGACACGATAAGCCTTGATTGCTGGGTTTTTTGCCTTGATTAGGCTTGATGGCGGGGGACATCGGGAACGGTTCCCGGATTTCGGTGATCGGGAAGGCAGGGGGCGGGAACCGCGAAATACGCGAAACACGCGAAAGGGGGGACAGGACAGTTTGATTTGGTTTGATTTGCCTTGATTGCTGGGGAAAGCATCAGGTTTTGTGTCTCGGCTCTCGGATTTCGGAGACCGGGAAGGCAGTGGAAGGGATAACCGCGAAATACGCAAAACACGCGAAAATGGGATTTTGACCGTTTGCCTTGATTTGCCTTGATGAGGCACAATTGCTGGGGTTTCTGCCTTGATTGGCGACAGGGGGCGCAAACGGGGATTGATTGGTGATGACGCTCGCCCTCACCTGTGTCCTCTCCCCCAGGAGAGGATTTCTCCTTGGTAAACGTTTTGCCATCCGTCTGCCGGTCCGCCCAATCCAGCGGGTGGTTGGCTGAATGGACGGCTGTTTGAAAATATGGCGTTTGCCTTGATTTGCCTTGATAAGGTTTGATGCCGGGAATTTCAAATCTCAAATTTGAGATTTCAAATTGACCGAGCTCCGTGCGAAGGCGGGTGCCGGGATGGGGCAACGAAAAACCGTGCCGGACGGGCGCGCCAAGGTGGGGCGGGTCAACCGGGCGCAAGTTTGGCCGTGACGGTAAGTTTACCATGTAAACCTCCAGCGGGTTAATATAGCACGGGTTTTGAAATGTCAAATGAGTGGGCGGGAATTTTTTGGGCGCAGTTTGTGTCATTGCCCCCGTTTTCCAACTGACCGGAGCGCGGCATTTGCGTTTATCTGCAAATCTTGATTACCGACCTGCCTGCCTGATACGCTTTGTCCATCATTGAACTTGCCGTGAACTGGGTAGCCGTAACCGCCATGGTGTGGAAGGGTTCGGCCGGGTCGATGAATTATAACGTAATCACTTAAGTTGGAGTCTCGTTATCTCGTCTCCTACGGGCTGTGGGTAAGCATGGAATGAATTATGAGAATATTTTTTTGTCGCCGATTGCCGGTTCTGTTGCTCCTTGTTCTCGCCGGGGTTGATGGAGTTCAGGCGGCGGAGACCCTCCGGCAAACCATTAACCTGAATCGCGAATGGAAATTCACGTTGGGCGATCCAACGGCCTCGGCCAGCGTGTTCGATGATGCGGCATGGTTGGACGTGGGGCTGCCGCATTCTTTCTCCATGCCGTACTTCGCTTCGTCCAAGTTTTACGAGGGCTATGGCTGGTATCGCAAGCATTTCACCGTGCCGGCCGGGTGGCAGGGCAAAACGATCACGCTGGAATTTGACGGCGTCTTTCAGGTGGCCGAGCTCTTCGTGAATGGCGAACGCATCGGCGAGCATCGGGGCGGTTACACCGGCTTCGTTTTCGACATTACCAAGGCCGTGAAAAAGGGTGATAACGTGGTGGCCGTGCGGGTGAACAATCGCTGGAGCGCCCGTCTGGCTCCGCGCGCCGGGGAACACACGTTCAGCGGCGGTATTTACCGGGACGTGCGGCTGGTGGCCACCGCACCGTTGCACGTCGCTTGGTACGGCACCTTTGTGACCACTCCGCAGGTTTCCCGCGAATCGGGCACGGTGAAAGTGCAAACCGAAGTGGCCAACGATGCCGATTCCGCCAAAATCGCCACAGTGCAAACCCGCGTTTGCGATGCGACCGGCACTTGTGTGGCAAAAATGGAATCCGCCCTGACCGTGCCGGCCCATGCCACCTTGGTCTTTGACCAGACCAGTCAGCCGGTTGAGAATCCGAAGCTGTGGCATCCGGACCATCCCTATTTGTACTCCGTCCGCACCACCGTGCTGGAGTGGCCGAAACACCCCTTCGATGAGGCCTTACGTCCGGTGGATGACTTCACCTCGCCACTGGGATTTCGCTGGTTCAAATTCACGGCGGACCAGGGGTTCTTTCTGAACGGGGAGCACTATTATTTCAAAGGCGCCAACGTCCATCAGGATCATGCCGGCTGGGGGGATGCGGTGGCGGACAGCGGGTTTTATCGCGATGTGAAGCTGGTTCGCGACGCCGGGTTTGATTTCATTCGCGGCTCGCATTATCCCCATGCCCCGGCGTTCGCCGCCGCCTGTGACGATCTGGGCGTGTTGTTCTGGTCGGAAAATTGTTTCTGGGGCTCGGGCGGTTTCCGGTCGGAGGGCAATTTCAAAACCAGCGGCGCCTATCCTTTGCATGCGGCCGATGAATCGGAATTTCAGCAAAGCGTTCGCAACAGTTTGCGCGATGAGATCCGCATCAACCGCAACCATCCCAGCATCATCGTCTGGAGCATGGACAACGAAGTTTTTTTCACCGCCGGCGAGACGATGCCCAAAGTGCGGGAGTTTTTGAAAGAACTGGTGGCGTACACGCATGAACTCGATCCCACGCGACCGGCGGGGATTGGCGGTTGCCAGCGCGGCGAAATTGACCGGCTGGGCGATGTGGCCGGCTACAATGGCGATGGGGCGCGGCTGTTTTTGAATCCCGGCATTCCCAGCGTGGTGACGGAATACGGGTCCACCATGGGGGATCGTCCGGGCAAGTACGAGCCGGGTTGGAATGAGTTGCTCACGGCCCCGGGCTTGGACCGGACCCAGCAATATCCGTGGCGTTTCCCGTGGCGCAGCGGCGAATCGCTGTGGTGCGCGTTTGATCACGGGAGCATTGCCGGTCGCAAGTTCGGCTCCATGGGCATGATTGATTATTTCCGACTGCCGAAGCGTCAATACTACTGGTATCGCAACGAATACAAACACATCCCGCCGCCGGTCTGGCCTGGCAATGGCATTCCGGCGGGGCTTTCCCTGACGGCGGATAAAACGACGCTGCAATCCGTGGACGGCACGGATGACGCACAACTGATGGTTGGCATTGTGGATCGCAATGGCGTTGCCCTCAGCAACTGCGCACCGGTGACGTTGACCGTTGAAACGGGTCCCGGCGAATTCCCGACCGGCCCCAGCATCACCTTTGCCCCGGATTCGGACATTGCGATTCGCGACGGTCTGGCGGCCATTGAATTCCGCTCCTACTACGCGGGCAAAACAGTTATTCGCGCCACTTCGCCGGGCTTGCGGGACGCTACGATCCAAATCAGCTCGCTCGGCAAACCCCGGTTCATTCCGGGCCAGACACCGGCGGTTAAGCCGCGTCCGTATGTGGCCTTTACCGGGGCCACCGCCGGTGCGGCCGCATCGTTCGGTCTGGAAAACCCCACCCGCGCCAGCAGTGAAGCGCCCGGTCACAGCGGCCGGCTGGCCAACGACGGCAATGCCGCCACCTGTTGGCAGGCGGCTTCGGGCGATACCCAAGCCTGGTGGCGCGTGGATTTGGAGCGCTTGGTGACCGTCACGCAGGCCCGGCTGACATTCCCCACCGAAGGCAACTGGCGGTATAAGATTGAAATCTCGGATGACGGCAATTCCGGCTGGAAACCGGTGGCGGATGAATCCGGGGAGGTGAATGCGGATCGCATTCGCGTGGATAATGTTGCCACCGGGGTCGCCGGGCGATTTCTGCGCGTGACCTTCACCGGTCTGCCCGCCGGTCAGTCCGCCGCGCTCGCCGAGGTCGAGGTATTGGGCCGGTTGGCGGCTCAATGAGCCAATTGCGGGACGCCGCCCGGCCCCGCAAAAATTCACGCCCCGCACTTGCCGAAACCAAATCATTGGTTAGCATGACTGCATTCAGTCATTTGGGAAAATTATGATACGGGTCTGTCATATTGCCGTTGGTCGCATCGCGTTTCTCGCGGTGTTTCTTTTTGCCGTTGCGAATTGCCCCGCCGGCGGTGCCGTTCGTGTCGCCTGTGTCGGGGATAGCATTACCTACGGCTCCCGGCTGCAGGACCGGACGAACAACGCCTATCCCGTCCGGCTGGGCCACTGGCTGGGAACGGATTATGACGTGCGCAACTTTGGCGTGAGCGGCGCCACCTTGCTGCATCAGGCGAATAAGCCCTATTTCAAGGAATCCGCCTATGCCAATGCCCTGGCATTTCATCCGGATATTCTGGTCATCAATCTCGGTGCGAACGACAGCAAACATCCCGGCGATGGCAGTCTGGACGCCACCAACGCCGTCGATAACTGGCAGTATCACGCCAGCTATGTCGGGGATTATGAGGAAATGATCGCCGCGTTCCGCCAGCGCAACCCGGCGGTGAAAGTGTTTGTTTGTTTTCCCACGCCGGATTTTCCCGGCCGCTGGGGCATCAATGACCGGACCATCCTCGAAGAAATGATTCCGCTTATCCGCACGGTGGCGGCGGACACCCGGGCAACCATCATTGATCTCCATGCCGCCCTGACCAACCAGCCCGGACTGTTTTCGGACACCGTCCATCCCAATGACGCCGGCGCGAAGGTGATGGCGGCGGCGATCTATCGGTCATTGACCGGCGAACCGCCGCCGGACGCGCCGGCCCCGGTGGCCGACCTGCTGTTGAACCGGCGCGTGCTCTGGCTGGGCGACAGCATTACGCAGGACGGCAAATACGTGTCCTTCGTACAATACTATCTGGAAAAAAAGTATCCGGCCGCGAAGTTTGATTTTATCAGCATCGGGCTGGCCAGCGAGACGGTGTCGGGACTGTCGGAGCGGGCGCATCCGTTTCCGCGTCCCTGTGTCTTTGAACGCTTGCAACGCGCCTTGGACGCCACGAAGCCGGCGACCGTCATTGCCTGCTATGGCATGAACGACGGCATTTATCATCCGTCCAGCCCGGAGCGGATGCAGGCGTTTCAGGCGGGCATCCACCGGCTCAGCCACGCCGTTCAGGCGGCCGGGGCGCAGTTGATTTTACTGACGCCACCACCCTTTGATCCCTTGCCGGTGAAGGGAGTGGTGCCGGCGAATGCGCCCGATTTTAGTTTTATGCATCCTTACACCAACTACGATTCCGTGCTGACGGAATATGCCGCGTGGGAGCGGGCGCTGCCGGTGGCGGAGGCGCGTCTGGTGGTGGATTTGCATGCACCGCTGGCGGATTATCTGGGTATTCAGCGGGCGCAAAATCCCCGGTTCAGCTTCACCAAGGACGGCATTCATCCGGCCGCGTCGGGTCATTTGTTGATGGCCCGGACCATCCTGACGGCCTTGGGGGTGGCGACGGACACCGGTGATTTGGACGACACCTTGAAGACGGTGGAAGCGGATCCGCTGTTTCCATTGGTCCGGTCGGAGCGCGAGCTGCGTTCCGGCGGGTGGCTGGCTTATGTTGGCTATACTCGGGACAAAACGGTCAAATCAACCTCGGTCACGGATGTCGAACAATCCGTTGCTGATTTGCAGGCGCAAGCGGACAAATTGCGCCGCTGATATATTGCAAACTTATGAAGCGTCCGGGGGTTGCCAATGGCTTGACTGCGGTGCTGGCAGTGATGCTGGCAGCGAGTGCCATGGCTGCGCCAGACGGACTGCATGCGGTGCCGTCTGCCCCCAGTCCGGGGACACAGGCGGTTAAGCCCGGCTGGCTGCCGCCCATTTTTTTGACCGGGGAGCGGATTGTGTTTCAGGGGGATGTGACGATCGATGGCGCGCGCTGGCACACCTTTGATTTGAAGGAGCCCATCTGGCAGGATTATGCCTACATCCTTGCCGCCGGGTTTGGCGCCGCTTATCCCGAAAAGGGGTTGGTGTTTATCAACCGGACGATCCAGGGTGACGATATTGACAGCCTGGCCGGCCGCTGGCAGCAGGACACGCTGGCCTTGAAGCCGGATGTGATCAGCATTTCGATCGGGGTCAATGATCTGCGATCCGGCATTGCCCATGGCCGGCCGACCGTGGCCAGTCATTTTGAGGAAGCGTATGATGATTTGCTCGCCGGCACCGTCCGGGCCAATCCCCACGTGAAACTGATTCTCTGTTCGCCCTTTGTGCTGCCGAGCAAATACACCACCCCGCATTGGGATGAGTGGATGGACCTGATCCGGCAGGTGGAGGGAGTAGTGGATAAATTGGGGGCAAAGTACCATGCGCCCGTGGTTCATTTTCAAAAACTGTTCCACTGGGATTCCCCGGTGGCCGGGCCGGTTAAAAAGGAGCTGAAAGTCAAATTTCCGACCTATGCCGAACATAGCCGGATGGCCGATGAATGGATCAGGGCTTATCAAAATTTTTACGGGCCGCCGGTGAAAATGGACGGGAATAAATAGACGGCGGGCAAAGTAAGTTTGAGATGTTTGAAATAATCATCCGGCTTAATATGCCATGGCATGCCGGGTGTTGGCAGACGGCCACCAAACTGGCGATGCGGGACAAGCGCGCGGCGTAGCGGGCCATATTTGTTCCCGGATTTTTTGCGGGAGACGGACGATTTTGCCGATGCGGCTCATAGGTTAAGCGAGGGTGGAGGGTTGAGGTTGGAATGGGACGGAGAGGACAGAGAGACAAATATGCACCACCGGCCTGAGCGGGGCTGTATGGAAAACGGGCGCGGGAGCCGCCGGGCTAGAAGCGCCGGCTCTACGGCAGGCAGGATGCCCGCCGCCACGGGGAACAGGTGCGCGCCGGAGGCGCGGTTGTGCGGGCGGAGCTCCTACGGAGCCGGGGCGGGCTGAAGGAGATGCCGGTTGAAGAAGGCGTAAATCTTTTTTGCGGCGGCCGGCGGGGCAATGATGCCGTGGCCTTGGTGGGGGATGATTTCAAGCTGCGATTCCACGCCGGCCTGCTGGAGCGCTGCGTAGAAAATCCGGCTTTGATCGGGAGGAACCAGGGTGTCGGCTGCGCCGTGCAGGAGAAAGACGGGGGCGCAGGTTTTATCCACGTAGGTGAGGGGGCTGGCGGCGTTGGCTTTGGCCACATTGGAATCCACGGCGCCGCCGATTAATTTGGCTACGTCGCCGTTGGGATTGGTTCGGAAGGCGGGATTGGTTACCAGGCGGTTGAGGTCGGTTGGCGGGTAGAAGGCGCAGACGCATTGGACGGCGCTGGAACGGTCATTGTTGCCGCCGACGGTGCCTTCCAAGGCCGGATTATCATGCACGGTGGCGAGCAGCAGGGCGAGGTGGCCGCCGGCGGAGGCGCCAAAGATGCCAATATGATCGGCGTCCAAATGGTATTGGTCCGCGTGGGCGCGCAGCCAGCGGATGGCGCCTTTGCAGTCGTGCAATTGGGCGGGGAAGGGGGCGGTTTGGGTGAGCCGGTAATCGAGGCTCACAATGGCAAGATTGTGGGCGGCCATGAAACCGATGGGGCAGGGATTCTTGCTGCCGCTGTTCCAAGCGCCGCCGTGAATCCAGACCACGACCGGCAGTTTGCCGGTCGGCTGGCCGGGTTCGTACAGGTCCAAGTGCAGCGGGGCGCCATCCACTTGGGCGTAAGTGAGATTTCGTTCCACCTTAACACTGACGGGCAGGCTGGCGGAACAACCGCCGAGGGCGGCGAGCAGAAAGGCGCAACTGAGGAGGCCGAGGCGATGAATGATTTGGTGGCGGGTCATAGGGTGTCGGGAATGGGGTGCGGCCAACTGGCCAGGGCGGCGAGGGCGAATTTCCGGGCATCAGCGTCATCCTGATCCACGGGCGTGAGCCGTTGGCAGGTTTCCAATTCCTGATGGGCCAAGTCATTTTCACCGGCGGCGGCATAGGCCCGGAACAGGCCGGCGTGGTGGATGATGCGATTCGGGGCGAGGGCAAGAGCCTTTTGGAAGCAGGCAATCGCGTCCGCATTGCTGGCATGGGGCAGGCCGCCATAGACCACTTTCACAATGCCATGGGCAAAGAAGCCCATGTTGGCCACGCCGGTGTGCCAGCGGCCGAGCAGGTAGTAGGCGATGTCTTGGCGAGGGTCGAGGGCGAGGGCTTTTTCCGCCTCGGTTTTGATGCCACGGGAGTAGGCGATTTTGGTGCGCAGATCCACGAAGGGAAAATTTTTGGCATAGCAGATGGCTACGCACAAGTGACTGGTGACGCTGAGCGGGTTGGCCTGAACGGCTTGCAAGGCGGCGGCCAGCGCGCGGCGGGCCAGCTCCGCTTGGTGCGCGTTATTAGTGCGGTCGTGCATGAGATCGCAGTAACACTTCGTCAAGGCACAGAGATGGGGCGCGTTGGTGGCTTCCAGCGTTTGGACTTGGGCGTAGATGTCCAGAGCTTTGGCCAGGTCACCCTGATGGCAGGCGGCGTCGGCCTGAGCCAGGTTATTGCTAAAGGAATAGGCCGGTTGCGCGGGGGATGACAGCGAGCTGCCGAGCAAACAGCATATCACCGCCAAGACCAGCAGCCACGCAGAGCGACGGTATGAGGGAATGGCAATGCCGGTATACATGGCGTCTTTCAGGACCGCTGATTGGCAAACAAATAGTGCGACACCAGCCATTCCTCGCCCTGGCGGTAACCCCACAATTCGGCGCAGGCCATATAAAAGACGCGCCAGTAAACCCACCAGCGCGTGGCGTTATCGGGGCCGTAGGTCTGGGCGAACAGGGGCCGGATTTCGGCTTCATGGGCGTCCATGTTGGTCAGCCAGGCTTCGGCGGTCTGCTGATAGTGCCGGCCGTTGACGCGCCAGTGGCTTTCCAGGGAGAGATCCTTTTGAAAATAGAGGAGCAGGTCATCGCTGGGCATGATGCCGCCGGCGAAAAAATACCGGGCCATCCAGTCGGATTCGTCGCGGGCGACGAAGTGGTAGGCGTATTCGCGATGGGTGAAGATGTGGACGAAGAGCTTGCCGTCCGGTTTAAGCCAGCGCGAGATGTTGCCGAGCAGCCGCTCGTAATTTTTCATGTGCTCGAACATTTCGACCGAGACCACGCGGTCAAAGCGGTCGGCGATATCGAACTGGTTCATGTCGCAGGTGATGATGCGAAGATTCTTGAGGCCGCGCTTTTGGGCCTCGGCGTCGATGTGCAGCTTTTGGGTGGCGGAATTGGAGACGCCGGTGATGGTGGCGCGGGGATAGTTTTCGGCCATCCACAGGGAGAGCGAGCCCCAGCCGCAGCCGAGTTCGAGAATGTTTTGGCCGTCGGCGAGTTGGGCGCGCTTGCAGGTGAGTTTGAGCATGGCTTCCTCGGCGGAGTCGAGGGTGGTGACGCCGTCGGGCCAGAGGCCGCTGCTGTATTTCAACCGGCGGCCGAGGCAGAGTTGGTAGAAGCGGGTGGGCACTTCGTAATGCTGTTCGTTGGCGGCCTTGGTTTCGATGGCGATGGGACTGCGCTTGAGTTCCGCCACCAGTTTGAGCAGGTGGGCGTGATGGGCCTCGCCATTGCCTTGATTCTCCTCGCGCAAGCGTTGGGCGAGCAGGCGGCGGATGCCGAGGCGGATCAGCCAGTCGGGCAGGAGATTGCGTTCCAGCAAGCGGTCGAGCAACAGGGTGGGTGCGGGCAGGGCGCGGTGATTGGTCGCGGCGCGAGGGGCGCGATCTGACGCAACTTCCGGTGCTAAAGAGTTGAGCGCCACCTCACCCCGACCCTCTCCCCCATTTACCAATGGCGGAGAGGGGGAGAAAGCCGTCGTGCGAATGGTTTGCGGCAAGACCACGTCTCCGGATTGGAGGGCGGTGTGAGGCTGCGCCTCGGCGCTGGTGCGAAGGTTTAGGACTTGTTCGGTGCTCATAGGGAGATCAGGGGGTGGTCTGCTGGTCGCGTTGTTTGAACCACGGGACGAAGGCGCTGGTGGTGCGTTGATAGGCGCGGTAGGCATCGCCTTTGCTTTTGAGGGAAAGTTCTTCGGTGAGCGGAATGCCGGTGACGCGCAGCAGGAAAAACAACATGATGCCTGGGCACAGCACGGTGTAACAACCGCCAGAGGAACCCCAGGCGAAGAGAAAGTAGGCGACCCAGACGAGCCACTCGAAAAAGTAATTCGGATGGCGGGAATAATTCCACAGACCTTGTTGGCAAACCCGGCCATGGTTGGCGGGGTTGGAGCGGAATTGTTTCAACTGGCGGTCGGCGATGCTCTCGCCCAACAAAGCAACAATCCAGAGGGCCACACCGCTCCATTCCAAAGGCGTGATGCCGGGGGCGGGGTTCAAACACGGCACGAGGAAAATGGCGGAAAGGCCGGCGAGAATGGCGGCTTGAAACATGAAAAACATGAGCGTCTTGCTGCGCAATTTTTGGCCCCAATCGGCGCGCAAGCGCACGTAGCGCACGTCTTCCACGGGATGATGACCGGCGATGCGGATGGCCAGATGGATGGCGAGACGCAGACTCCATAGGCCGGCCATGACGGTGATGAGGACGCGCCGGGTCGGGTCACCATGCGTCAGCCACGCAAAGCCGTTGACGATGGGCAGAAAGCCGAAGGACCACGCGATGTCCACGATGCCGAGATTGTTGAGGCGGAGCGCCAGCAGCCAGACCAGGAACATCATCGCGACGGCAAAGCCGGTGGCGAAGCCAAGCAAGGTTAAATAATCGTGGGTCATGGCAGGGTGGGAATGGGGGCCGGTTTGACGGCGGCCGCCAGCCGGTTTAATGGCGGTTTCAAGGTGTAATACATGATGAAGACCACCAGCGGCGCGATGAGCGACCAGGCAAAAATACCGTGCAAACCGGTGAGGCCGAACTCCGACATGAACTTGACCGGCGAGGCGGAGAATTTTCGAAACAACTCCGGAATGGAGAAGGTGATGTGCGGGGCGTGCAAAATGGTTTCGCCCAGCCGGACAAACACCAGCACCAGCGGCGGTTGGAGCGGAATGGTTACGGAATTGACCAACAGCATCAGCGGTTGGTTCAGGCGGAACCAGAAACCCGCCGCCAGGCACAATACGGTGGAGGCGCCAATGATGGGAAAAATGCCGAGATTAAATCCCAGCGCCACCGTGAAGGCGACCTTCTGCGGCGTAATGCCCTGTTTAAGCTGGCCAACAATCAGCGTGAGGACACGTTCGCGCCAGAATCGTTTCAGCCAGGAGGATGGTTGCAGTGTGGACATCGGTAAAATTATTTTCTGGCGCGCAGCAGCACCTGTTCGATGGTGGCATTGGCCGGCAGGCGGAACAGGGTGAGGAGCATGTAAATAGACATGGCGATATTTCCCAGCAGGAGGATCGCGATGAGCCAGCCGACGCGGGCGAGTCCGGCGGTTTCCTTGTAGGCCAGCCAGACGTAAAAGGTCAGGAAACCGAAATATGTGTCAAACAAGGTGGCGATGAACCATGGATGCAGGACCACCGACTCCGGGGTTTTCCACAGGGCGCAGACGGAACTGGCCCAGCTCGTGGCGCAGAGCATGGTAATGAGCACGCAGGCAAAGGCGGCGCGGAGGAACCAGATCATGGCAGGCACAGGGTGGGGTTGTTGGGACGGGTGTAAATGGCCTGCACGACGCTGATGTTGCGCAGGGCAAAGGCGGCTTCGCAATAGCTGAGGTAGTAATTCCATTTGCGGATGAACCGCATATCAAAGTTTAAGGCCCGCACGGCGGGTTCATGTTGGTTGAAGGTGAGACGCCAACGCTTCAAAGTTTCCGCGTAGCTGAGGCCGAGGTCGAACAAATCGTAGAGGAACAGGTCGCCGGTGCGGCGCAACGCTTGGTTCACGCGATGAACGGAGAGCAGGAGCGAGCCGGGGAAAATGTGTTTCTGAATCCAGTCCACATTCTTTTTCAGGGAATCATGGCGCGAGTCGGGGCACGTGATCATTTGCAGGCCGAGCAGGCCGCCCGGTTTCAAAACCTCATGACATTTGGCAAAATAGGTTTCGAGGTAGGCGTCGCCGACGGCTTCGAGCATTTCGATGGAGGCGATTTTATCAAACTGGCCGGTGAGTTTACGGTAGTCCATGAGGCGGACTTCGACTTGATCGGCCAGCCCTTCCTTGACCATCAGTTCCTTGGCATATTTGAATTGTTCCGCCGAGATGGTGACGGTGGTGACGCGGACGCCGTGGTTTTTGGCCGCATGACGGCTAAAACCGCCCCAGCCGCTGCCGATTTCCAGGACGTGCTCGCCGGGTTTGAGTTTGAGCTGCCGGCAGAGGCGTTCGTATTTGGCGGTCTGCGCCTGTTCCAAAGTGTCGGTTGGGGATTGGAACCAGGCGGAAGAATAGGTCATGGTCGGGTCCAGAAACAGGCGATAGAAATCGTTGCCGAGGTCGTAATGTTCCGCGATGTTCCGGCGGCTGGTATTGAGACTGTTGGGGCGGAGCAGGTGGGCGATGCGGTTCTGCCAGCCGAGCAGGTTGATGATCAGTTTTTTGCTGCGGGAGCCGGACATGGAGGGGGAGTTTTCCACGTTGAGGATGAACCAGGCGATGACGCGGGTGATGTCATCGGTTTCCCAGTCGCCGTCCACATAGCCTTCGCCAAAGCCGATATCGCCGAACAAAACGCAGCGCTTGAAGAAAGCCCAGTTCGTGATGCGGACGCTGGCGGAGACGGCTGTGCCGGGCTGGCCGATGATTTTTTGAGTGCCATCCGGCAGCTCCAAATGCAGGCAGCCGAGGGTCATCTGCTCCAATGACTGCATGACGGCGCGCTGGTAGAATCCGGGCGATTTGGGCTGTCCGGTGTGGCCGGCGGTGGGATTCAGAATGGCGGTGGTATGGTTCATTTGATCTTGGCGGTAAGGCTGGGGTGCGGGCGCAGGACATCCTGCTGGAGGGCGAGGTTTTCCGTCTTGCGATAAAAAGGGATTTTTTTCAGCCACAATTTCAGGGCGTGCCAGTGAATGAGGCCGATGACTTTGAGGGTGATGAAAGGATATTTCAGCGTGAACCAGGCCAGGTTGCGGTTGGTCAGTTCGGCACGGCAGCCGGTCAGAGTGCTGATCAGTACCGGCTTAATGTCATCGTGGTCGTCAATCCGGATATCCAGTTTCGCGCCAGGAATGGCCAGGCGGAAATCAAAGTTGAGTTTCAGGCTGGAAAAGGGGGAGACGTAAAAGTGTTTGGGGATCACCAGATTGAATGTGCCGTTGGTTCCGAGCGTTTCCGGACGCAGCAGGTACAATTTGATTTCGCGGAACGTGTTGCCCACCTCGGCCACGGCGGCGAAGGGCTGGCCGTCGCCGGCAAAACAGTAGTAGATGGAGATGGGGTTGAAAATGTATCCGGCCATGCGCGGCAGGGTGAGCAGCATGATCCGGGTATCCGGCCGGCACGGAACTCCTTCCTGACGCAGATACGCCAGCACGCGTTGTTTGAGCGGATGGGGGCCGGCGGGTTCGTGATCGGAATCGCGAAAACTGTAAAGGTTGCGCCGGTTGTGACTGAACAGGAAAACGCTCCGGGCCGCCTGATCCAGTTCATCCAGATCGAGGTAGAACATGAAAATGGCATGTTCAAAATGATGTTCCTTGGGCGTGAACCGGTGGTGCATCACGGAGCATTCGTAGAGGCAGGAGTTCATGTCCAGAGCCTTTCTCCCGTGATGACGCGGCAGAGATCGAGCGCGGAAGTGAAGGCGTCTTCGTGGAAGCCGTAGCGAAAATAGCTGCCGCAAAAAAAGACGTTGCCGCGGCGTGCGTTCAGTTCCGGCAAACGTGCCTGGGCGCGGATGGCGCCACGGTTGAACAGGGGATGGTGATAGTTGATGCGTTTCAGCACGCGGTCCGGGTTTACGGAGGACTCGCCATTGATGGATACAAAATAATTCTCGCGCTCGGACACGCCTTGCAGCCGGTTCATCCAATAGATGGTGGAGGGACGGATATGGCCGGCGGCATCGCGGTCAATGTGGTAATTCCAAGCCGACCAGCAGAGTTTGGTGCGGGGCATTACGGAGGCATCCGTGTGGAGGAGGGCCGTGTTGGGCTGATACTGAAATTTGCCCAGCAGGGACGATTCCAGCGCGTCGGCATCGGTCAACAGTTGGAGGGTTTCATCCGAATGGCTGGCGAAGATCACCTGATCGTAGGTTTCGGTGTGGCCGGAAACATCGGTCACTTTCACCTGGCCGCTTTCGCGGCGGACGGCGGTGGCACCGCGCAAGAGGCGGATTTTGTCGCGTAACGGGGCGGTGATTTTTTCGACGTATGATTTCGCGCCATTGGTGACGGTCAGCCAGGGATGCTGGGTATTCAGCCCGAGGAAACCGTGGTTGTGAAAAAAGCGCAGCAAGGTGACGGCGGGGAAGTCCAGCATGAGATCCGGCGGGGTGGACCACACGGCGGCGCTCATCGGCACGAGGTAAAAATTCAGGAAATCATCACCATAAGCACGTTCCTGGACATATTGACCGAGCGTATGGTTTTGGAACCGGGCATCAGTCAGAGCCGCGACCGCTTCCGAATTGAAGCGGTTGATCTGCCAGATCATTTTCCAAAAGCGCGGACGCGCCAGGTTGATTCGCTGGGCAAACAGGTGATTGAGACTGGTACCGGAGAATTCCAAGCCCGTCGCCAGATGCTGGACGCTGAACGACATGTCGGTGGGCTGGATGGCGACGTCCAGTTCCGTAAACAGGCGGGTGAGGTTCGGATAGGTTACGCGGTTGAACACCATGAAGCCGGTGTCAATGGGAACGGTCCGGGATCCCTCCGCAATCGACACCGTGTTGGTGTGGCCGCCGGGATAGTCGTTCTTTTCGTACAAGGTCAGGTCGAACCGGCGGTGCAGAAAATGGGCGCACCCCAGCCCCGCTATTCCGGTTCCGATGATGGCGGTTCGTTTCATGCGCGGTTTGAATCGCGGGCCGGAAGCGGGCGGGTTTCGCGAACTGAATGGGTATGTTCATAGGCGGCGAGCGGTACGGGTTTCAGGTTCCAGATTAATCCGGTCCAGGAAAGGGTCTTGAGAAGATAGTAGGAAACATCAATTTCCCACCAATAGAAGCCCTGGCGGACGGTGTTCATGTAGCGGTGGTGGTTGTTGTGCCAGCCCTCGCCGAGGGTGATGAGGGCGAGCAGAAAGCTGTTGCGGCTGTTATCGCCGGTGTCATACCGGCGGCGGCCGAGCAGATGGGCCATGGAATTGATGCAGGAGGTGGCGTGAAAGAGCAGGGTGGTACTGATGAAAAAGCCCCAAACGAGCAATTGCCAGGAAGTAACGCCCAGACCGGGGTAATGAACCTGTAGGAAATGTCCCAGCCAAAACAGGCCGGTGGCAAACAGGATAGGTACGACGGTGTCGAATCGATTTAGAAAAACGAGTTCGGGAAATTTGGAGAGGTCGCGAACCTGGGAATAGTCGGTGGGAAAATTCCGGGCGCTGGTGATCCAGCCGATGTGCGACCACCAGAAACCGCGAATGGTGGGGGAGTGGACATCTTCATCCTCGTCGGAATGCCGGTGATGATGGCGATGTTGGTAGCTCCACCAGAGGGGGCCGCGCTGGACGGCGGTCGCCCCGAGCAAGGCAAACAGGAATTGCGCCGGGCGGGAAGTTTGAAAGGTCTTGTGAGAAAAATAGCGGTGATAAAAGCCGGTGATGGCAAACATGCGGACGAAATAGAGCAGAACGGTGATGGCCACGGCGGTCCAGCTCCAGCCGGTCAGGAACACACCCAGGCAGCCAAGGTGCAAAAGCACGAAGGGCAGGACGCGGACGAACTCCACCTGGTCCGGCTTGGCGCGGAGGGCGGCGACGTCCTCGTTGCCGTGGTCGGTATCGAACCACCGGATCAACGACCGGAAGCCGTTCCCACAGGTATTATATTTGTTCATGATGTGCATCATTTACGCTTTCCATTCGATTCTACAGATAAATCGTCTGGCCGGGCATTTTGGATGCATTTTATTTTTTTGCATCCAAAGCGAGGTGGCGCGCGTTATTCAGTGGAAGATGTCAACTTGTCATCAGCGGTGGAATTTGATATGAGCCTGAGCGCGCAAACTGATTTTGGGCGGGTCTTTTGTCCTTTGGACGGAAGTTTCGCCGGCGCTTGGTTGTCATTTACCAAACCCGTGAACGAGCCGGAAGCCACCCAGTGTGACATCGAATTGCTCCAGCGGATCGCCCGGCAGGACCGGGCGGCCTTTGGGGAATTCTATGACCGGCACTCCGTGCTCATGTATTCCGTGGCTTGCAAGATTCTGAATGATCCCGGCGAGGCGGAGGATGTGTTGCAGGAAACTTTTGCGCAGATTTGGGAGAAGGCCGGGAATTTTGATCCCAAGCTGGGCAAGGCGTCCAGTTGGGTGGCCACGCTGACCCGTAACAAGGCGATTGACCGCATTCGCGCCTCCCAACGCCGGACTCGCCTGGCCGAAGCCGCCGGAGCGGAACTGGCTATCATGGCGGAGGCCCCCGACACGGTGAATGAAACGATGTATGGGCAGGATAAGACCAGGCTGATTCAGTCGGCGATGGGCGAACTGCCGGTCGAGCAGCGCCGGGCCATTGAGCTGGCCTATTTCTCCGGTCTGACGCAAAACGAGATTTCGGAAAAATTGCAGGAGCCGGTCGGCACCATCAAAGCACGCATCCGGCGCGGTCTCTTCAAATTGCGTGATCAACTGGAGGGGTTGCTATGATTGACCCGCGCATGGAAGAACAGGCGGCGCTGCACGTGCTGGGCGCCTTGGAACCGCAGGAGGCCCGGGAATTCAAGGCCGCCATGAAGTCTGATCCCGAGTTGCAGTCGTTTGTCGGACGGTTGAGCACGGCGACCGGCGCCCTGGCCGGGGCCGTACCCGTGGTGGAACCGCCGCCGCAACTGCGCGCCAAAGTGCTGGCCCAGGTGGCGCCGGTGCAAAAAACAATTTCCCTGCCCGAACGCAAAACGGGTTTCAGCTTCTGGCTGCCGTGGGCGTTTGCCGTCGGGTTGGCGGTGGTCTGTGTGATTCTGTTTGCCCAGGACAGCCGGTTGCGGCGGCAGGTTAGTGATCAGTCTGCCCAGATCAGCAGTTTGAACCAGTTGGCCGCCGCTTTGCAGGCTTCGACCAATCAGTTGCAGCAAACCGTGCTGGCGTTGCAGGCCACCAACCGGTTGGTGAACCTGCGCATTGCCATGCTGAACTCGCAATTGGCAGATGCGCCCAAAGCGATTGCCGTTTCCCTGTGGGACAGCGAGAAGCAAGAGGGCGTTTTTGTGGTGCAGAATATGAAGCCGCTGCCGGCCGGGCGAGATTACCAGCTTTGGGTGATTGATCCCAAATATCAGACGCCAGTCAGCGCCGGGGTATTTCAGGTGGATGACCAGGGCACGGTGCGCGTGGATTTCAAGGCCAACAAGACCATACAAACGGCGAGCAAGTTTGCGGTGACCGAGGAGCCGAAGGGCGGTTTGGCGGTGCCTACGTTGAAGAATTTGGTGCTGATAGGCGGGTGAGTTTGGTGCGGGGCAACATGGGGCGAATGGGACAATAGCGCAGGCCCGTGCCACTGTTGGAATGCTGATAAGCAACCAACCTTCCTAATCTGGTTTTTGGTTTTCTGTGCATTCCCATTATAAGCAGCACCTCAGGAGGCACCCGGCTGTTGACAATTTCGAGTTTTAAATGATAAAAGACTGGCAATGGATGCCTTGAATCAGACCATACAGCAATTGTCGGCGGATTCCCGCAAAATGTTTCTAATCGCGGCATGGTACAGTTGGATCACACCTTTTGTTTCTTTGGGAGCACTTATCATAAAGTTTTTTTATGGACCGCGCTATGATACGGCTGACAATGGCACGAAATTTACCGATTGGGATGCTGACGGCGACTTTTATTTAATAGTTGAATGTGTCCTGCTTAGCAGTTTGGTTGCAGGAATTGTGAGCCTTTATGGAATTTGGAAGCACAAGGAACCGCAGATTCGTCCCATAGCAATCATCGGAATTGTACTTAGTCTTGGTATTGGTTTTCTGGCTAAGGCAGTTCAGTTGCTTAGTCATATGGTAGTCGGATGAATAAATTCATAGCCTCGGGAAAATTTAAATGATGGTACCCAATTATCTTTCTGTCGTTGCGCGTTGGTTTTGATCACTCCCGAATGGGCGAGCGATTTGCCCCCCATCCGGCCTCCGGCCACCTTCCCCCATCCGATGGGGGGGAAGGAACTGTATGGTGGGCGTTAACCCGGGGCGGCGGTCGCTATCGCGCCCTTGCCCCGGGCTATTATCATGCCGCCCCGCTGGGGCTTACGCCGGGTTTGTGATCGTTTTGGATGCAGACGCCAGTCTAAATTACCCGGCAAATATATGGGTTATGACGAGGGCTTCAGCTCGCTACAAATTTCATGGGCCCAAGCCGGAGACAATATCGCGTTTGCTTTTGATTTGTATGTTGTAACGCGTGAACGCCGCGCTCCGCTCGCGCTCAATGCGGTTACCTATGTTGCAAGAGGCGTGATTAATCTTGCAGGTAACCGCGCGGCTTTTTCTTTATTTGGCGACCATCCCCAACTGTTCGAAGAGGAAGGCATCGCCATCGGCTTCCTGGGCGATGCGTTCGCCGAGGCCGGTGCCGATGCCGAGGCCGGCGGCGGCGGTGGTGCGGAGCAAAATGGGATAGTTCGAACGGTTGGCGGCTTGGAGGCGGGCCATCATTTTGCGCGAATGGTAGGGGTTTACCCGGCCGTCATGATCGCCGGTCATCAGCAGGATGGCGGGGTAACGGGTGCCATCCACTACGTGATGATAGGGTGAGTAGGCGTAAAGCGCCTGGAACTGGTCGGGAATTTTTACGGTGCCAAATTCGGTGATGTTGAAAGCGCCGTTGGGTTCCAATTCAGAGCGGAGGGAATCGTAAATGCCCACGTGCGACACCACGGCGCGGAAGAGGTCCGGGCGCTGGGTGAGCACGGCGCCCATGAGGAGCCCGCCATTACTGCCGCCTTCGATGGCCAGTTTCTTGGGATTGGTGTAGCCATGATGAATCAGCCATTCGGCACCGGCGATGAAGTCATCGAACACATGCTGTTTGCGGGTGAGATTGCCGGCGAGATGCCAGGCTTCGCCATATTCGCCGCCGCCCCGGAGGTTGGCGACGACATAGACGCCGCCGCGATCAAACCAGAGTCGCCGGGTGGGATTGAAGCCGGGCTGTTGGCTGATGCTGTAACCGCCATAGGCGTAGAGCAGGGTGGGGTTGTTGCCGTCGAGTTTGATATCTTTGCGGTGAATGATGTTGAGCGGCACTCGCGTGCCGTCCCTGGAAGTGGCGAATTCGCGCACCACCTCCAGGTCGCTGAAATCGACGGGCGAAGTGCCGGCCACTTTGGTGGGGTGTACCGTTTGGGTGGCGGGATCGTAAGCGGACCAAGCGTAGGGATCAATGTAGGTGATGGTGCGGAACAGGAGTTGATCGCCGGCCGGACACAGCATTTGCTGCACGGCGGAAACGGGTTTGAGCGGGATGATTTGCGGGGTGGAATTGCTCCGGCCAAAGTAGCGGATTTGCGAAGGACCGCCGATGAGATCCTGCACGTAGAGGCCGCTGTCGGCGGGACAGATGCCGGAAATGACGGCGTCGCTTTCCGGGACGACGAGGGTGGCGCGGGCAAGGTCTGACTGGTTGAGTGGCAGCCGAAGGATTTTGCCCCGGGGTGCGTTGGCACGGGAGAGGAGGTAGAGGGCGTTGTCCCGGCCGAATTCAGCCAGGCGGATTTGATCCTTGAAGCCGGTCACCTGTTTCCAGCTGCCATCCGGTTCGAGCAGGAAATGCGCGTACTCGCCGCCATCGCCATTGGCCACGGCGGCAAGCAGCCAGCGACCGTCCTCACTGGAATGAAGTTCAATCTCCGCAATGCGGGGCAGGCCGCGGCCGAGTTGATAGGTGTCCTGTTCCAAGGGGGTGCCCAGTCGATGAAAATAGACCTGCTGGTAGAAATTCAAGTCCTCCGCCGGGCGTTCGCCGGCATGGGGGTAACGGGTGTAATAAAGCCCGCTGTCATCGCTATTCCACGCCACGCTGCCGCCACCGGTGGGATATTGCACGCGGGGAATTTGGTCGGACAACTGCCGGCCGGTGGCGACATCGTAAACGTAAACGGTGCCGTCTTCGCTGCCATTTTGCGAAAGTGAGACCGCGAGTTTTTTGCCGTCATGCGAGGGCACGACAAAATCCATGGCGATGGTGCCGTTGGTGCTGAGGAGGTTCGGGTCCAGCACGGTGCGCTCGGAGGCGAGGTCATCGAGGGAATTGAGAGCCACCACCCAGGGTTGCTGGGCGGGTGGCTGGGATTTGAGGGCAAAGAGCACGCCGGGGCGGGGCATCAGGCCGGAATAACTCGCGGAGGTGGCGGCGTATAATTCCTTGAGCCGGGCGGCGATGGCGGGGCGGTCGGGCAGTTGGTCGAGATAGGCGCGACTGACGCGATTTTGCGCGGCATTCCAGGATTTGACTGCGGGATCCTCAAAACTTTCCAGCCACTGATAGTTGTCCTCCACCGCGGTGCCGAAATAGGTGTTGGTGACGGGTTGCCGGGCGGTTGGCGGATAGTCTAACGCGAGCGAGGGGACGGCGGAAGCGGCCAGCAGAGCGATGGCCAGGGAGCGGACGGACAAATGCCTTATCATCATAGCGAGTAACAATTCCTTGAGGCTGAATGAGTGATCCAGCGTCTGCGCGCCAGCTTAGCGATTTGCGGATGAGTGTAAATTGCTTTTGCACGCGTTGCAGCAATTTCCGAACGTCAGGGCGTACTCGCGGACAGATCATTACCCCCGCAGGTCTGGTCGCAATGCTGCGGGTCACAGAGCCGCGCTTCGGGCAGTGGCGGGATGCACTGCAGTTTAATATTTGCCACCGAAATGTTACTTCGGCTTTCGTGGGCAAGTGGTTATTGTTGGGGGATGAAACGCTGTCCGCTGGCCTGGCTCTGGGTGGGAATGTTGCTGTCCGCTTGGCCGGTCGCGGCGCGGGCGGGCGGGCCGGTTTTGTTTGCCCCGGACTTTTCCCATGGCATTCCCGCCGGGTGGGAGAACGTGGCTTTCTTTTCCAAAAAAACGGATTACAGCGTGGTCCACGAGGGCACGAACGTCTATCTGCATGCGGCGGCGGACTCGGCCTGTTCAGCCTTGAGTGTGAAGCTGGACCTGGCGGCGGGCGCCAAATTAAAATTGCACTGGCGCTGGCGGATTGACGGGGTGAACACGAACGGTTCGGAGCGGGAACTGGCGGCATTTGACCACGCCGCCCGGGCGTTTATCGCCTTCGATACCTTCATCGGACCGCCCCGGTCGCTCAACTATACGTGGGCCAATGTGGAGCGGCCGGGAACGCTGCTGCCCCATCCCAAGTCCGGGCGGACGCAGTTGTTCGTGGTGGAGTCCGGCAATGGCCGGGCCGGGCAATGGGTGACCGAGGAGCGGGATGTGGCGGCCGACTGGGCGCTGGCCTTTCCGGGCAAGGCGATGCCCAAAATTGCGGGCTTTGGAGTGATGACGGACAGCGACAGCCTGGGAGGGCGGTTGGCGGGGGACTATGCGGACATCCGGCTGACGGCGGAATGAAAAAGGGCGTCCCGTTGCCGGGACGCCCCTGAAAGCCAGTCAGATTACTTGGCACCGAGGATCGCGTCCTTGGCCGCCTTGGCGACGCGGAACTTCACGACCTTCTTGGCCTTGATTTGGATCTGCTCGCCAGTCTTGGGATTGCGGCCAATGCGGGCGGCGCGGTTCTTCAGGACCAGCTTGCCGATGCCCGGCAGGGTGAAGGTGTCTTTGGCATGTTTGTAAGCCAGGGCGGCAATTTGGTCGAGGATTTCGACCGCCTGCTTTTTGGTGATTTGCGCCTTATCGGCGACCAAGGTGGCGATCTGGGCTTTGGAGAGGGCTTTGGCCATATTATTTCTCTTTTGTTGGTTGTTGTTTGTTTAGTTACGTAAAGTCATCAGACTTAATTCGAATTAAAATCCTTCCAGCCCGGCGCGCAAGCGAAAAAAACGTTTTTTTTCGGTGTATTTCCGCCACAGGACTTGACATCGCCGGTCGTTTTAACACCATCGCCATATGCCGCTGTTCGCGATCGAGAGTGATTTTCGATATGAAATCGTCCGCAAGATATTTGAGGGCGGGATGGGCATTGTCTATGAAGCGGAGCAGAAGGGCACCCGCAACTTTGTGAAGCGGGTGGCCATCAAGGTCATTCGCCCGGCCTATGCGAAGCAGAAGACGTTCATTGAGAACTTCATTGGCGAGGCCCGGCTGGTGGCGGATCTGATCCATACCAACATTGTCCAGACCTACCATTTGGGCGAGGCGGACGGCTCCTGCTTTATTGCGATGGAACTGATCCGGGGGGTGAATTTGGAACAGTTCGTCCAGCAATTGACCGAGAAAAAGCGCACCCTGCCGGTGCAGTTGGCGGTCTTCATCACCAGCCGGGTGGCGCGCGGTCTGGCCTACGCCCATTCCAAGTGCGATCGCGATGGCAAGTCGCTCGGCATTGTCCACCGGGATGTGAGTTTTAAAAACATTCTGGTCGCCTTTGAAGGGGATGTGAAGCTGACGGACTTCGGCATTGCCAAGGCCCGGGGCTTTCTGACGGATCAGGAAGGTGAAATCGTGGCCGGCAAGCCGGACTACATGAGTCCCGAGCAGGCGGATTTTCAAATCACCGACCGGCGTTCCGATGTGTTTTCCGCCGGCGTGGTGCTGGCCCACCTGCTGCTGGGCCGGAACATTTTCAAAGGCTCGACCGCCGAGGAATCGCGCCAGCGCGTCATGACCCAGCCGATTCCGGATTTTCGGTCGCTGGATCCCCGCATCGATGAAAAGCTGAACGACATCCTCCATCATTGTCTGGCGCGCGACACCTCCCGCCGGTATGCCACGGCGGATGATCTGATGTACGACCTCGAGTATTACATCTATCACGACGGCTATGGCCCCACGAACGAGACGCTCGGCAAGTTTATCCGCGAACTGTTCGGCCAGGTGCCGACGCCGGCCATCGCACCCGATCCGAACGACAAGACGCTGATTCTGGCGGAGTCCTCCCGCTACCGGCGTAAAAATTAATATTAGACATGAATAAGAGTGCTTCCAGCGCCGTCACCCTCGGCCTGATTCAGACGGATGTGTCGGCTGATCCCGACGCCAATCTCAAGAAAACCCTCGCCCTGGTTGAAAAGGCCGCGAAGGGCGGGGCGAACATCATTTGCACGCAGGAACTGTTCCGCTCGCAATATTTCTGCCAGAGTGAGGACCACGAATATTTCAAGCTCGCCGAGCGCATTCCTGGGCCGAGCACGGATGCCTTTTGCAAGCTGGCCAAGAAGCACAAGACGGTCATTATTGCCTCGCTCTTTGAAAAGCGCGCCTCCGGTCTGTACCACAACACCGCCGCGATCATTGACGCGGATGGTTCCCTGCTGGGCATCTACCGCAAGATGCACATTCCCGACGACCCGCTGTACTACGAGAAATTTTATTTCACACCCGGCGACCTCGGCTTCAAGGCGTGGCAGACCAAGTATGCCAAGATCGGCGTGCTCGTCTGCTGGGATCAATGGTATCCGGAAGCGGCGCGACTGACGGCCATGCAGGGCGCGGAAATCCTGTTTTATCCCACCGCCATCGGCTGGCATCCCGGCGAAAAGGCGAAATACGGCGTCAAACAGCACGGCGCCTGGGAAACCATCCAGCGTGCGCACGCCGTGGCCAACGGCTGCTACGTGGCCACCACCAACCGTATCGGCCATGAAGTTCTCGACCGCGTGGGCGACGACGGCATTGAATTCTGGGGCCAGAGCTTTGTGGCCGGCACCTCCGGCGAAATCATTGCCAAGGCGGGTTCGGACAAGGAAGAAATCCTGACCGTTCCCCTCGACCTCGCCAATGTGGACACTACGCGCACCCATTGGCCGTTCCTGCGGGACCGCCGGATTGACGCGTACGGGGATTTGACGAAGCGGTTTAGTGATTAGGCTGCATTTGGATGAGTTCATCCCCTCCTGCAACCCCGCTTGCCTGGGTCACTGGCGCGAATGGCCTCATCGGCAGCTACCTGCTCGCCATTGCCTCCCGCCATGCTCCCGGCTGGCGGGTGCGGGCGATCACGCGCGCGGACTTTGATCTGCTGGATGCCGCCGCCGTGGAACGGGAGTTTCTCCGCGATCGTCCGCAGCTTGTCATTCATTGCGCCGCCATTACGGTGGTGGCGGATGCCCATAAAAATCCCGACCTGGCCCGCCGCGTGAACGTGGGGGTGACTCAACATCTGGCCCAACTCGCGGAGCATATACCCTTCGTCTTCTTTTCCACGGACATCGTTTTCGATGGCCGTCAGGGAAACTATGTGGAGACCGACCCGGTGAATCCGATTCATGTTTACGGCGAAACCAAGGCGGAGGCCGAACGGGTCGTGCTGCGCAACCCGCGCCATCTGGTTGCGCGCACTTCCATCAACGCCGGGATTTCAGCCGGCGGCAATCGCAGTTTTAACGAGCAGATGCACCGATCCCTGCTGTCGGCGGGGCAGGGGATGAAGCTTTTCACGGATGAATTTCGGTGTCCCATCCACGCGGCGGAAACCGCCCGGGCCGTCTGGGAATTGGCTTTGAAACGGTGCGCCGGCATATATCACGTGGCCGGCGCCAAAAAGCTTTCCCGCTATGAGATTGGCCAACTGCTGGCCGCGCGCTGGCCGGACGTGACCGTGCAGATCACCGCCGGCTTGGCCAGGGAATTCCCCGGCCCGCCGCGCGTGCTGGATGGTTCCCTGAATATTTCCAAAGTGCAGGCCGTTCTGTCCGTGCCGCTGCCCGGTTTTGACGAATGGCTGGAGGCGCATCCAGCCGAACGGGTTTGATTCTCAAATGGAAAATCCGCCGTCTGCCCATCACCAATCATTGGTGAGGCAGCAGCGGCGCAAGGAGGCCCCAACGTCGTTCGTTTATTTATTTAGAGCCTCCTTACGTCGGCTGCCACAGCTTTCACATGTTGCCGCCGGAGACTACTTCGCCGACAATTCCAGAATCGAGATCGAGTAGGGCGGGAACGTGGACGTGAAATCCGTGCCCAGGCCCTTCACCGTTTTGGTCTTCGGCACGATCCGGCCTGGTTGGTCGATGGAATTTGTATCATCCGGTTTGTCCGCTTGCATCACCACCAGGGTGCCTTTCCGGGCCACGGTCGTCACGCCGCTCAACGTGATTCGCACCGGCTGCGGCGTACTTTGACGGTTCACCACCTTCACCGTGATCTTGCCCGTGAGGCCGTCACGGGTGGCGTCGTAGAACAGGGCGGGAACTTCCTGCGGTTGCGGGCGAGGCTGTTCGACGCCGTTACGGCGCTTGGCCGGGGGCTGCCAGGTGTAGTGCGGGATGTTTTCTTCGGCCACGGCCAGCACGGTGTCGCCGTGATGCGTGCTGAACATCTGCTGTGCGTAATAGGAAGGCGAGCCATAGCTGGTGAGCGCATCATAACCGATCAGGTCGGATTTCCACTGCATGGAGCCGCCGGCCTTGAGGTCGCTCACATTCACGAACATCGGCGCGTAGCTGGAGATGAGGACGATGTCGGAATTGCGTTCCATGCCGGTCATCCAGGCGGCATCACCGAGGGCGCCCGCCATATTGGGGGTGGGAGAACCGACGCGCGTGGCCCATTCGCCGACAAAAATTTTCGTCTTGGCGTCGCGGGAATAGGCGTCGTAATCATGCGCGTGCGCCTCCATTTCCTCCTGCGAACGGTAGTAATGTTCGTCCAGCACATCCGGCGTGCGATTCTTCACCTTCGCGGTGGCGATGACTTGCAGTTGCGGATACTTGGACTTGATGGCGTCGTAAATCTGGGCAAACCGGCCTTCATAACTGCCGGAGCGGTCGAACCAGTCTTCATTGCCCACTTCGATGTAATGCAACGGGAAGGGGGCGGGGTGACCATCCTTGGCGCGCTGGGCACCCCAGGTGGAGGTGGTGTCGCCAATAAGATATTCGATCTCATCCAAATCATCCTGCACATACGGTTCGAGGTCGGGGCCGGGCTTGATGTAATCGTGATGCAGGGCGTAACCGGCATAGACCGCCAGCACCGGTTCCATGTGCAAGTCTTCGCACCAATGCAGATATTCCATCAGGCCAAAGCCGTCGGTGGACCAGTAGCCCCAGGCGTCATCCATGTGGCCGGGCCGGTGAGCCACATCGCCAATGGTCGTCTTCCAATTGAAACGCGTGGCAATGGTATTGCCCTCCAGATAATTTCCGCCCGGCAGCCGCAAAAATTTCGGCTGCATGTCCGCCAGCAGTTGCATGATGTCCGGACGGTTGCCGTTGGCGCGGTCCACATAGGTGGGCGGAAAGAGGGACACCTGCTGCAGCCAGAGCGTGCCCGGCGAGGTGGTGGTGATCACCAGCCGGTTGTCTTTCGAGGGCTTTACATTTTTGGTCGTGAGCGTCACTTCATATTTCTGCCAGTCGCCGGTGAGGCCCGTTACTTGCGCGCGGGCAAAGGTTTTTCCGCCGTTGGTGCCCACAATGGCCACGGTGATCGGTCCGCTGAAGCCGGCCGCCGCTTTCGCATAAAACGACGCATGGTACGTTGTCTTCGGCCGCACTGGAATACCCCAGTACCCGCCATTGGCGATACCCGCCGGGGCCGCCGCAGTGGCCTGACTGGCGTCCAGTTTCAGGCTGACGTTTAAGGCGTCATTCAACGGCGTGTTGGTATCCAGATCAATGGCCGCCCCGCCGACGGTGTCCCAAAAACGCGGCGATACCTTGGAGGCCTTGAACGCGCGGTTGCGCACCAGTTCGCCATAAAGTCCGCCTTCGTAGGAATAATTGATTTCCTCGGTCATCAAACCATACAGCGTGGGACTCACTTTCGCGGTCACCTGATCTGCCTTGATTTGGAGCACCGGGATGGGATTCGTCGGGTCGGCGCGCAAGGCGGGGGAGAAGGCGCCGGCGCAAAATAAGGTCGAAACCAGCAGCCGCGTAGGCATGGTTCCAGCCAGCAGTGATTTAATTAGGTTCATAAAGTAATTATGCCGTGACGATGCCCAGAATGTCCATCGCCTATTCTAGGGATGCCGTGCATGGGGCGTATGTCCTTCGTTCATGGACTGCGAAAAGAAAGCCTTGTTCCGGCCGCGCTTCATGGTTTTATTGGCAGGTGACCATGTTGGAATATCCTGGGCCGCCCGCCGAATCATCCGCCACGCCGCGCTATCGCGGACGGTTGGCGCCGTCGCCGACCGGGTTTATGCATCTCGGCCATGCGCGTACTTTCTGGACCGCCCAGGAACGGGCGCGGCAGCGCGGCGGTGAATTGATTTTGCGGAACGAAGACCTGGATCGCAGCCGTTGCCGGCCTGAGTATGTATTGGCCATGATTGAAGATCTGCGCTGGTTCGGTTTGGACTGGACCGAAGGCCCGGATTGCGGCGGCCCGTTTGGCCCCTACAATCAAAGTGAGCGGATGAATTTCTATCGCGCGGTCTTGGAAACGTTGCGCGCGGGCAATTGGATTTATCCCTGCACCTGCTCGCGCAAAGATATTCAGGCCGCCGTATCCGCCCCCCACGGCGATGATGAACCCATCTATCCTGGAACGTGTCGCGGGCGGACCGTGCCGCCCGCCGGCGGGACTCAATATTCCTGGCGCTTCCGGGTGCCGGACGGGGAGGGGATTGAATTTCACGATCAACAACTCGGTCCGCAACGTTTCGTGGCCGGCCGGGATTTTGGCGATTTCGTGGTCTGGCGGCCGGACGATGTTCCGGCGTATCAATTGGCCTGTGTTGCCGATGATGCCGCCATGGGCATAACCGAGGTGGTTCGCGGTGCCGATTTGCTGGTGAGCACCGCGCGGCAACTGCTGCTGTACCGGGCGCTGAAACGGCCGCCGCCGGCCTTTTTTCACTGCGGGTTGCTGGCCGATGAAAACGGCCGGAGGCTCGCCAAACGCCATGATTCATTGAGTTTGCGCACGTTGCGGGAGCGCGGCCAGACGCCTGCATTACTGCGACAACTGCAAATTGTGGCAGCTAATGCAAAATAAGGCTGCCTTAATGAAAAAAATTTAAGAAAGTGCTTGTGAAAATTTTCACGATGAGGCATTTTCTGCGCCTCTGACACCGAAAATATCTTCGGATGCACCCGTGTCGTCAGGCATCATTTTTTGTGAATCGTTTTGGAAAAATTGTTTTTGGTCTGTTTTTTCTCGCCATTGCTTTGATGGCGAAAATTCAGGCGCAACCCGCCGCCGCTGATGTGGCGGCGGCGACCAATGCGGTTGTTGCCGCGGCCACGACGGCTGCGGCTTCGGCGCAGGAAACCGGGCCGCTGGTCACGCAGATTGCCCCGACCCTCTTCAGCATCGGACCGCTGCCCGTCACCAACTCCATGGTCTGCACCTGGATTGTGGCGGCGCTCATCATTCTGATTGTCCGGGTCACGACTTGGAAAATGAAGGAAGTTCCCACCGCCGGCCAGAATGTCATGGAAGCCCTGATTGAGGGCTGGGAAAGTTTGATGGGCAATGTGCTGGAACCCAAGGTGGTCAAATGGGTCTTTCCGCTGGCGATGTCTTTCTTCATCTTCATTGTCATCTCGAATTTGACCGATTTGCTGCCCGGGGTTGGCAGCATTGGGATGGGGCCGGCGGACAAGGATAGCTCGCTGCCCTTTGCCTTGGAGCATGTCACGAAGCCGTTCTTCCGGCCGCCCACGACGGATGCGAATCTGACCGTGGCCATGGCGGGCATCTTCTTTGTGATGGGCCTCTATTGGGCGGTGAAATACAACGGTCCGGTGGGACTGGTCAAGCACGTGTTCGGTGTCAAAGTGGATACCAACAAGTGGCTGTACCCGCTGTTGCTGCTGCTGTTCATTTTCATCGGCGTCATGGAATCATTCTCGATCCTGTTCATCCGGCCGGTGGCGCTCGCCCTGCGTCTTTACGGGAATATTTTTGGCGGTGAAACCATGCTCTCGATGGCGCTGTCGCAGAAGCCCTGGTGGTTCGCGGTCCTCGTGTCCATCCCGGGTTATTTCTTTGAAGTGGTGGTCTGCCTGTTGCAGGCGTTCGTATTCACCATGCTGGTGGTCGCATTTGTCGGCACCCTCTGCACGCACTCCGACGAGGAGCACGGCCACTGACCATTTAAAAATTTGCAACCGGGAGACCTTTCGGCGAACGGTTGCGAGAAACTAAAACCAACAACGAAAAACATATGCTCGCAGAATTGACAGGTAATGTTCACATCGGTCTGGCCTTCGGTGGCGCGGCCATCGGCATCGGTATTGCTGCCGCCGGCGGCGTTATGGCCATCGGCCGTAACCCCGGCGCGTTCGGCAAAATCTTTACGACGATGCTGATCGGCATGGCGCTGGCCGAAGGGTTGGCGATTCTCGCATGGATCGTGATTCACTAATACGGTTATGATCGAGACTCTTGGCATCCGGTGGATTGAGCTGCTCGCCCAGACGATCAGCTTTTCGCTGGTTCTGTTTGTGCTGTGGAAACTGGCGTATAAGCCGGTTTTCACCATGCTCGAAACGCGTCGCGAAAAGATCGCCAGCGGGCTGGCCAATGCCGAGAAGATCAAGGCGCAGTTGGCCCAGACCGAGGTTGACCGCCACAAGGCGCTCGCCGAAGCCGGCGAATTGGCCAACAAGATCATTGCCGAAGCCCGCGCCGCCGCCTCCCGCGTGACCGAACAGGAAACGCAGAAGGCGATTGCCGCCGCCGAAATGATCATTGCCAAGGCCCGCGAGGCGTCCGCCCAGGAACGCGCCGCCGTGCTCGTCGAGCTGAAGCGCGAAGTCGGCCGCCTTGTCGTCCAGACCACCCTCACCGTCACCGGCAAGGTGCTCACCGCCGACGACCAGCGTCGCCTGGCGGAAGAGACCCAGAAGCAAATCGCCTAAGCAGTTTCCACCGGGATGAAAATTACCAAGCAAGTCCAGCGCGACGCGCGCCAGCTCTTCCGGGGCTGCCTCGTGAACGGGGTTCTCGATGAGAGCCGCGTCCGCCAGACGATTGCCCTGCTGCTGGAAAAGAAACCCCGCGGCTACGTGGGGATCATGACCCGCCTGCACCGGCTGGTGAAGCTGGAAGTTGCCCGCCGCACGGTGCGGGTGGAAAACGCCGTGGATACCACCCCGGACCAGATGGCGGCCATCCAGGCCGGTCTCACAAAAAGCTACGGCCCGGGGCTGGACATCCAGTACTGGCGGAATCCCGCCCTCATCGGCGGATTGCGCATCCAGGTGGGCAGTGATCTTTATGATGGCAGCGTGAAAACGCGGCTGGAAAAATTGGAGCAGAATTTTTAATCGGATACTATGAGTAATTTGTTGCAAGAAATCGAAGCCCAGATCGCGGGCGTCAAGACCGCGACGGCCAAACAAAACGTCGGCACCGTTCGCGAAATCGGCGACGGCGTGGCCAAGATCGAAGGTCTCACCGACACGATGCTCAATGAGATGCTCGACTTCGGCAATGGCATCATCGGCCTCGCGCTGAACCTTGAAGAGACCGAAGTCGGCGCCATCATCCTGGGTGACTACACCTCGGTGAAAGAGGGCACCGAAGTCCGCACCACCGGCAAGCTCCTGCAGGTTCCCGTGGGCAAGGGCATGCTCGGTCGCGTGGTCAACACGCTCGGCCAGCCGCTCGATGGCAAGGGCCCCATCAAGGAAACCGCTTTCTATCCCGTCGAAAAAATCGCCCCCGGCATCGTCAAGCGCCGCGGCGTCAGCCAGCCCGTGCAGACCGGCATCATGGCCATTGACGCGATGATCCCGATTGGTCGCGGCCAGCGCGAATTGATCATTGGTGATCGTTCCACGGGCAAGACCACGATTGGCGTGGACACCATGATCAACCAGGCGCGCATCAACAAGGCCGCCGAAGCCGCCGGTGACGCCAGCTTCCGCCCGATCTATAACATTTACGTGGCCATCGGCCAGAAGCAGTCGAACATCGCCCGCGTGATCGGCGTGCTCGAAGAAGCCGGTGCGCTGCCTTACACGGTTGTCGTCGTCGCCTCCGCCTCCGATTCCGCCGCCAACCAATATCTCGCTCCGTTTGTCGGTGCCGCCATTGGCGAATGGTTCATGGACAACGGCATGGATGCCCTCATCATTTATGATGATCTCTCCAAGCACGCCGTCGCCTACCGCCAGGTGTCGCTCGTTTTGAAGCGCCCGTCCGGCCGCGAAGCCTATCCCGGCGACGTGTTCTATCTCCACAGCCGCCTGCTCGAACGCAGCGCGCGCGTCGGTGAGAAATACGGCAACGGTTCGCTCACGGCCCTGCCGATCATCGAAACCCAGGCCGGCGACGTTTCCGCGTACATTCCGACCAACGTGATTTCCATCACCGACGGCCAGATTTATCTGGAAACCGACCTGTTCTATCAAGGCGTTCGTCCCGCGATTTCCGTCGGTCTGTCCGTCTCCCGCGTCGGTTCCGCCGCGCAGATCAAGGCCATGAAGCAGGTGGCCGGCCGTATCAAGGGCGATCTCGCCCAGTTCCGCGAATTGGCGGCCTTCGCCCAGTTCGGTTCCGATCTCGATGCCAAGACCCAGGCGCTCCTCGAACGCGGCAAGCGCATTGTGGAACTGTTCAAGCAGAACCAGTACAACCCGCAGCCCGTCGAAGTCCAGGTGCTGACCCTCTGGTCTGCCCAGAACAACTTCCTCGATGACGTGCCCGTGGAGAAGGTCAAGGATTTCCAGGGCCGGCTCACGGATTTCTTCCAGACCCGCAAGGCGGAAGTGCTCGCCAAGATCCGCGCGGAAAAGGCCATCAGCGACGCCCTCGCGGCGGAACTGAAGGCCGGTGTCACGGAATTCAAGCAGACCTACCGCTAAGATTTCATGCCCAGCACGCGCGACATACGCCGGCGAATCAAGTCGGTTAAGAACACCGCCCAGATCACCAAGGCCATGCAGATGGTGGCCGCGGCCAAGATGCGCAAGGCGCAGCAGGCCGCCGTGGTCGGCCGGCCCTACGCGCAGTTGTTGAATGAAATCATGGCCGAGGCGGCAACCCGCACGGTCGGTTTTGATCATCCGCTGCTGACGGCCCGGCCGGTCGCCAAACGCGCCGTTATCGTGGTCGGTACGGACCGCGGCCTGTGCGGCGGTCTTAACAGCAACCTATTCCGCGAGGCCGCCAAGCTGGACAAGGAGACCACCATTTACATCACTGCCGGTCGCAAGGCCGCGCAGTTCATCGCGCGCACCAAGCGGAATCTCGCCGCCGAGTTCACCTATAAGGATACGCCGCAGTTTGCTGAAGCCCGCGCCATTTCCAAGTTCGTTCAGGATCTGTTCCTGAAGGGCGAAGTGGACGCCGTGGACATCCTGTATCCCAAGTTCGTCAATACGCTCGTGCAGCAGCCGTCACTCACCCCGTTTCTGCCCATCGGCAAGCTGGCGGTGACCACCGGGACCAATGCACCGGCCCAGGAATTGCCGACCGCGAGCACTACGGATGTGTTCGACTTCGAGCCCGACGAGGAAACAGTGCTCGGCGAACTCCTCCCGCACAGCCTGAATTTCAAGATGCACCAGATTCTGCTGGAAACCAAGGCGAGCGAACAGAGCGCCCGCATGGTGGCCATGAAGAATGCCACCGACAACGCCAAGCAGATCATCAAGGACCTGACGCTGGAATACAACAAACTGCGCCAGGCGAACATCACGAAGGAACTTTTGGAAATCACCACCGCCCAAATGGCGGTCGGTTGAAACATTGAATCACAAAATTTAAGCACATGAGCAAAGGCAAAATCGTTCAAATTATCGGCCCCGTCGTGGACGTCGAGTTCACCGGCCAGCTTCCCGCGATTTACAACGCGCTGACGGTCAATTATGACCACCCCGCCCAGGGCCCCACCAAGCTCACCCTCGAAGTGCAGCAGCACCTCGGCGACAACTGGGTGCGCGCCGTGGCCATGAGCACCACCGAAGGGCTCAAGCGCGGTTATGAAGTGACCGACACCGGTGCCGCCATCTCCATGCCCGTCGGCGAAGCCGTCATGGGCCGCGTGTTCAACGTCACCGGCGACGCCGTGGACGAACAGGGCCCCGTCAAGGCCGACAAATATTATCCCATTCATCGCCCGGCCCCCGCGCTCGTGGACCAGTCCACCAGCCCCCAGATTCTGACCACCGGCATCAAGGTCATCGATCTCATTTGCCCCTTCCTTAAAGGCGGCAAGGTCGGCGCGTTCGGCGGCGCCGGCGTCGGCAAGACCGTCGTCATCATGGAGCTCATCAACAACATCGCCAAGCTCCACGGCGGTATCTCCATGTTCGCCGGTGTCGGTGAACGTACCCGTGAAGGTAACGATCTTTACAACGAAATGATCGAAGCCGGCGTCATCAAGGTGAAGAAGGATGCCAAAGGTCATCCGCTCCACGGCGAAAACGGCCTGCCCATCATCGAAGAAGGCTCCAAGATCGGCCTGGTCTATGGCCAGATGAACGAACCCCCCGGTGCCCGTCTCCGCGTCGCGCTCTCCGCGCTCGCCGTGACCGAGTACTTCCGCGACGAAAAGAACCAGGACGTGCTCCTGTTCGTTGACAACATTTTCCGTTTCTCGCAGGCCGGTTCCGAAGTATCCGCCTTGCTCGGCCGTACCCCCAGCGCCGTCGGTTACCAGCCGACTCTCGCCGCGGAAATGGGCGACCTCCAGGAACGTATTACTTCCACCAAGAAGGGTTCCATTACGTCCTTCCAGGCCGTGTATGTGCCGGCGGACGACTTGACCGACCCCGCGCCCGCCACCACCTTCGCGCACTTGGATGCGACCATCGTGCTCGAACGTTCCATCGCGGAACTCGGCATCTTCCCCGCCGTGGATCCGCTGTCCTCGAACTCCCGCGCCCTCGCGCCGGAAATCGTCGGCAAGGAACACTACGAAGTTGCCCGCGGCGTCCAGAAAGTGCTCCAGCGCTACAAGGATCTCCAGGACATCATCGCGATTCTGGGCATGGACGAACTGTCCCCCGACGACAAGCTTACCGTTTATCGCGCGCGCAAAATCCAGCGTTTCCTCAGCCAGCCGTTCACCGTGGCCCAGATCTTCACCGGTCGCGAAGGCAAGCAGGTGCCGGTGGCGGAAACCGTCCGCGCGTTCAAGGAAATTCTCGAAGGCAAGCACGACGACGTGCCCGAACAGAATTTCTACATGAAGGGTGGCATCGACGAAATTAAGGAATAATTCCCGCAGCTCTGCCGTTTCCCGCCGGTCGGCCCCTCTGGTCGCCGGCCTGAAACCAGGGGCTGAAAGAAATTAACATGGCTGCGACCCTCAAACTCGAAATTGTCACGCCGGACGCCAAGGCGTTCTCCGATGACGTGGAAATGGTGAACCTCACCGGCATTGACGGTGAAATGGGCATCTATCCGCAGCACATGCCGGTCATGACCCAGCTCGTCGCGGGCGAAGTGGTTGCCCGCAAAGATGGTGCCAGCATTATCCTCGCGGTCGGTGACGGCTTTGTCCAGATCACCGGCGAACGCGTCGCCATCCTCACCGACATGGCCGTCAAAGCCGACGACATCGACGAAGCCGCCGCCGAGCAGGCCCTCCAAAAAGCCCAGGCCCGCCTTGCCCAGAAACTGAGCGACGAAGAAGCCGCCACCGTCCAGGCCGCCATCGTCCATGCTTCCACCCAGATCAAGGTGAAGCGGCTGACCAAAAAGTAAGCAATTTATTTTTCCCATCACGGCGCGAAGAAACTCTTCGCGCCGTTTTTGCTTTGGATGGGGGAAGATCGATTTTCCAGCGCAAACTGGGATTGACGCCCCGGCGTTTCCTGCGGAACATTGGGCATGGCCAAACCTGAATTAAAAATTGAGAAAATTGTCACCGGCGCCGGCGCCGCCCCGAAAAAGGGCGATACGGTGACGGTTCATTACACCGGCACCTTTACCGATGGCGGCAAGTTCGACAGCTCGGTGGATCGCGATGAGCCGTTTGCCTTCGTGCTCGGCGCGGGCCAGGTGATTACGGGCTGGGACGTCGGCGTGGCGACGATGAAGATTGGCGACAAGGTCAAAATGACGATTCCGCCGGAGCTGGCGTATGGTCGTGATGGTTATCCGGGAGCGATCCCGCCGAATGCCACGCTGATTTTTGAAGTGGAATTGTTGGGCATCAATTGACCATCCGGTCCGTTTGTCGTGTCGCTGCCGACCTATCTGCGGGCCACTCCGGGTGGCACCTTGCTGGCGATCAAGCTCCAGCCCCGCGCCTCCGCCAATGAAATCGGCGAGGCGCTGGGCGATGAGTTGAAAATCAAGGTCACCGCGCCGCCGGTGGATTCCGCCGCCAACGAGTCGCTGGTGAAATTTCTGGCCGATCACTTGGGCTGCGCCAAGAACCGCGTGGAGCTGTTGCGCGGGCAGACCTCGCGGCACAAGACAGTGAAGTTGCACGGGTTCACGGCGGAAGAAGTGGCGGCGCTGTTGTAGGCAGGGGGAACATCCCACATCGAGCGCCCAACAGCCATTGAAAAGGCTGAACGCTAAAGAGAACACTGGAGGATTGAACAGGAGATAACAAAGGCAACGAAGAATCTTCTTTGCCTTCGTGATCATCTGTACAAAAATTGGCGTGATGAAGTGGCTGCGTATGCCACAACCGCGTTGCGGTTGAAGCCCGTCTGGGGACGCACGCCCAGGGTAGCTCGCAGGCTCGCACCCCTGGGGCTGGAGGCCGGAATCCCGTTGGGATTCTCGAAAGGGGGCGGATGCCGGTGCTTTTCTGCCGGTCATTTTATTCTGGCGAATAATCCAATAATCTTGTCACCGGCTCGCCTTTTTGGGCCACTCATGCGACGATATGATGACATCCAAAAGCATGAGCGTGGTGACTGACAATGACGCCGAGTTGGTTCGCGATACCCTGGCGGGGAAGCGGGAAGCGTTTGAGCGGATTGTTGCGCGGTACCAATCGTTGATCTGTTCGCTCGCGTACAGCGCGACGGGCAGTCTGGGCGAGAGCGAGGATCTGGCTCAGGAAACGTTTATCACGGCCTGGAATCATTTGGGCCATTTGCGGGAGCGGCACAAGCTGCGCTCCTGGCTCTGCGGCATTGCCCGCAATCGCATCAATAATTTCCTGCGGCGCGAGGGTCGCGAGCCGGCTCGGGAGGCGGAATCGCTCGATCACGCGCCGGAATCCCATTCGGCGGAACCGTTGCCGGTGGAATATGCGATTTCGCAGGAGGAGCAGGCCATTCTCTGGCGTTCGCTGGAGCAGATTCCGGAAATCTATCGCGAACCGCTGGTGCTATTTTATCGGGAACAGAAATCCATCGAGGCGGTCGCTGAAAGTTTGGAGCTAAGCGAGGACGCGGTAAAGCAGCGGCTGTCCCGGGGGCGGAAATTGTTGCATGAACAGGTGTTGCTGTTTGTGGAAGGCGCGCTGGAGCGGACGAATCCGGGCAAGGCGTTTACGGTGGGCGTGCTGGCGGCGTTGCCGGCGCTGAGTTTTTCGGCGAAGGCGGCCACGGTGGGCGCGGCAGTGAAGGGCGGGTCAACTGCGAAGGCGGCGGGGATTTTGGGATTATTTGGCGTCCTGCTGGGACCGCTGATTGTCTTTCTGCCGAATTATCTGGGTTATCGGATGAGCCTGGCGGGCGCGCAATCCGAGGCGGAGCGACAGGGTATAAAGACGCTCTATCGCAAAATTGCGTTCATTACCTTGGCCGTATGTGTTCCGTTTGCGGTGGCGGTGTTGTGGTTCACCCGTCATCAGCCGGACCGTTCCTATTTGTCCGGTGTTTTTGCCACGGCCATCGTCCTGACGTTTTTCCCGGTGATGTTGTATCTGGGGCTGAAATCCCGGCGGCAGGCCCATGCCTATTTGGCCCAAAAGCTGGCCAGGGAGTACGATGGCAAATTGCCGACGCCGGCGTGGGAGTATCGCAGTTCGCTGACCTTGCTTGGACTGCCGCTGGTGCATGTCCGCGTGGGCGACCGCTTCGCCATGCTGCGGCCACCGGTCAAAGCGTGGATTGCCGTGGGGGCGCGTGCCATCGGGGGCCTGTTTGCCATGGGGACATTGGCGATTGCGCCGCTGAGCTTGGGAGCGATGTCGGTGGGGATCCTTTCCATCGGCGGGCTCGCGCTGGGCGGCTGCGTGCTGGGCGGGATTGCGGTGGGGGTGTGGGGATTGTTCGGCGGACTGATCATCGGGTGGCAGGCCTTTGGCGGTTGCCTGACTTTCGCCTGGAACGCGGCGGCGGGAGATTTTGCTCTGGCGCATGGCTTTGCCCAGGGCGAATACGCCGTGGCGGCGCAGGCCAATACGGAACTTGCCCGGCAGGTGATTGAAGCCAACCCCTTCCTGCGCTGGTCGCAGGCGGTAAACCGGCATTGGCTCTGGATCAATCTGCTCTGGATGATTCCGTTCTTTGTCCAATGGTTGGTCAGCCGGCGTAAAGGGGGATCGCCGAAGGCGGTTTAGAGGGGGGCGCGAGCTCGTAACTGACGGCTTTAGGCCGGAATTTCGTTGAGTTTCTCAGGTTTTGGAACAAGTTTACTGGGAAACTAAAATAACTGTCTTGGTTGTTAACTTGCCGGGTTTCCTAGGCGTCTTTCCTGTCACAACCAATCTGGATCATGATGATGCGAATGAACTGTTTTTCAATAATGGGCCTGGCGCTGCTGCTGGCGACGGCTGGCTGGGCCCAGTCGGCGTTCCCGGTGCTGGATGGCATCACGTTTGGCGAGGCCGCTTCGGAGACCGGTCATGGGTTGGTGGTGGAGCATAGTGAGGTGCGGGCGGGCGGGCTGGGCGAACCGGCGCGGCGGTTGCTGCCGGTGGCGGCGGGGGATTGGGCGGGCGGGCAGGTGGGTTTTACGCTGAAGGTGGATCCGGACCACCAGAATTTTGCGACGGTCCGGCTGTGGGGCGGTGATGCTTCGCCGGATGAACTGGTTTTGTTTTGCGAGGGGAAGCAGGTGGGGTACCGGCATTTGGGGGACATTGATCTGTTGGATTTCGGGCCGGAGGAAGCGCCGTTTCCGGGGCGGTTTGTGTATCAGACCACGCCGCTGCCGCTGGCGCTGACGAAGGGGAGGTCAGTCCTGCACCTGGAAATCCGCAGCGCGGGGCCGACTTGGGGGTATGCCAGTTCGTTTGAGCAATATCAAAAAGCAATGACGGTGCCCACCCGGGGGATTTATAACTTTTACACGCATACGAACGGTTTCTTTGTGCCGCTGACGTCGGAAAAGGAGGGACTGGCTCCCGCTGCGCCGCCGGTGCGGTCGGCACCAGGTCCCGAAGTTCTGGCTGAGCTTAAGGCGCGGGTGAACGGGGAGGTGGGGAAATGTCTGGGGGCGAAAAAGCCGCTGAACCAGATGGAACTGGAGTTTCTGGCGCGGGCGTATTTCGTGAAGTGGACGCGGGCCTACCAGAATCCGCAGGCGGTGGTGCAAGTGTTGAAAGGACTGGACCATACGTTTGCGGCGTACCGGGCGGATCCAAAGCTGGCGGAGGCGGATCCGGTGACTCCAAATTCGGACTGGTTCGGGCTGGGGCCGTCGGGCGATGCGATCCGGCTGCTGGCGGGGCAGCTCGGGCCGTTGCTTGACCAGACGATTGACGATGGCGGGAAACCGGTGACACGGCGGGCGGCGTTTGCGGAGATGCTCGTGGCGTGCCGCGATTGGCATAGGAAAAACCGGCGGCTGTACAGCAACCAGACCATGATCAACGACCTGTATGGCATTTATCTGGCGAACCGGGGGATTGAAGTGGTGGATCCGGCCAAGGCGCTGGGGGAGCCAGAGGTGCGCCGGTATTTGTATGAGTCGGTGGCGTTGCAGCCGTGGCGGGACAGTGATCGGGGTGAAGGCAGTCATGTCTGGGGCGTGGGGACAAATTACTGGCAACTGACGCCGAAGGGGCTGACCAAGGAACTGGGGTATGTGGGCTATTACGGCGAGGTGCTGGATTGGGTGACGAGCATTTACGAGGCGACGCGGCCGGGTCCGGGGTTGCCGGGAGATGAACCGATCAAGCAGCAATTGGCGAAGATTGCGCATGCGCGGTCGGTGTTCCGGTATCCGGGCGTAGATGCGGATGGTTTCCGCGCCATGCGCATTGAAGCGGTGGTGGGTTGGCGCGACGAAGGGCATTACCCCGGTAATGTGGCCTACGCCGAGCGGCCCACGTGGGATGCGTCGCCACTGTTTGCGGTGGCGGCCACGCTGGATCCGGAGGCGGTGGGGTTCGCGCAGCAGATGTTCGCGGACGGGCAATTTTTTATTTCACTACAACGGCAGATGGCGCAGGCGGGCAGTCTGCGGGTGACGGCGGGGTTGTTGAATGTGCCGGATGAGTATGATTTGATCGGGGCCCAGCCGGCGAGCGCGGCGCGTTTGCCGATGTCGCCGGGGACGGCGGACTTTGTTTTCAGCGATGAGGTGGACGGCGTGGTGGCGATCAAACGTGGAGACGAAACGTTGTATGCCTCGCTTTACTGGCGGGCGCATCATGCGGTGAATTCACTGGCGCGGGTGCATTACACCACGCCGCAGGTGGATCGCATCGGGGTGGTGCAGGAGGAGGTTGTTTTTGAACCGAGCGGGATGTATTTCACACGGCCGGACTGGATCAATTTTGCGTTTGGCAACGGGGGGCCGAGGTATCCGGTGGAAATGCATTCGGCGCACGCGGGCGAAACGTTGCCAATTGCGAAGATCCCGGAAGGGGTGAAATTTCATCCCGGGGAGGAAAGCGGGTATGCGGGTAAAGGGCAGTTTTACACGCTGCGATACGGGAACTATCTGATTGGCATGAATCTCACGCCGGACAAAAAATTTACGCTAACCGTGCCGGCGGAGGCGATGGCCGCCCGGGATTTGGTGACAGCAAAGCAGGTGTCGGCAGGGGCAACGGTGCCGGTGGGTCCGCAGAGTACGGCGGTGGTATGGTGGCCAAATAAGGCGGTGGATCATGAATGAGCACCAAGGGACATGAAGCCGGACGGAGCGTTAGCTTTTTAATTTCAGTGTTCCATTTTAAGAGTGGGGACAAGCTGTCCCCACCCCGAAGCGAGGGCGCCGTATTACGCCTTCGCCCACCAGGTGCGCAGTCGCTGCGCGGAGAGTCTGACGTTTTCGGCGCCGGCGATTTCGAGGGTGGTGGTGCCTTTGAAACCTTTCTTTTTTAAGGCTTGGACAATGGGGGGGATGCCAACTACGCCGTCGCCGAGCGGAATGACGGCCATGCCGCAGCCGTAGAGTTTTTCGCGCCGGGGCTGCCAGTCGGCGGGCATGTCTTTCCAATGCACGTGCTGGATGCGCCGGCCAAAGGTCTTCACGTAATCGAGCGGTTCAGCGCCGCCGAGCCAGCTATTGCCGGTGTCGAGACAGATGCCGACGGTTTGCTCGTGGCCGAGCCGTTCCAGCAGGTCGCCCATGAGTTTGACGGAATCGGTGACGATGCCGTGAGGTTCGAGCAACAGTTTCACGCCCAGTTCCTCCGCCCATTCGATGGGGGATTGCAATTTCTCGGTGATGGTGAAGAGCCGTTCTTTTTCGGTCAGCGCATGACCGAACTTGGTTTTGGGGTCGCCCTCGGTGGTGATGACTTCGGGAATGCCCAGGGCGGCGGCGAGGCGGATGGCCTTAATGATTTGGAACGTGCCGTAAACATCGGGCGCGGCGGGGTCGAGCAGGTTGGCGTGGGCGCAAACGGTGCTTAACTTGAGCCGGTGTTTTTTGGCGAGCTGCCGGATTTTCGCCGGGTGGCTGTCGAGACTGATCGAGGCGGCAAAGCCAAACTCTACGCCGAGCGAGGCGCCGTCGTGGTTGTCGGTCAAATCCACGTAATCAATGCCCAGGCTGCGGATCAGTTCAAACTGACGTTCCATGGGCGTGAACGGTTCAACGAGGGCGAAACAGCCGATTTTCATAATCAAAATGACGATCAGCTTTGCTGCCAGTTGCCGCGCACGTCGCAGTGCATCTGGTCGTTGAGCGAACCGGGAGAGGTGATTTTATAAGCGGCGGGATCCCAGATCACTTCGCCGCCGGTTTTGATGGCCATGAGGGAGAGATGGCTGAGGGCGTCGGAGCGCACGGCATCTTGAATGGGGGCGATGGAGGCGGAACGTTCGCGCACGCTGTCCACAAACGCTTTGTAATAGTGGTTGCGGTAGAGCACGCGTTTGGTACCTTCGCATTTCTTGAGCTTGAGCCAGTCCGGATTGCTGGCGGCGACGCCGTTGCGGCTGAGGCTGACCCAGCCTTTGGTGCCAAAGAAAGTGGTGCCATCAGCCTGCCACGTGTCGGGCCGGTATTTTTTAACGATGGGCTCGGCAAAATTGGTGCTCATGAAATGCATGGGCAGGCCGTCGCTGAACTTGATTTGGACATCCCAGGTGGCGCAGGTGTTGAACAGGCCAGTGGGGGTGGGGAAATTGCCGGTGCCCGAGAAGGTGATGGGGCCTTTGGTGTCGGAGTCCATGGCCCAGATGGCGATGTCCAGCGGATGGGCGCCCCAGCCGGCGATAAAGCCGAGGGCGTAGTCGGCGCAATACCAGGAACCGGCATTGGTGATGCGATCCTTGGTGCAGGGCCGCATGGGCGCGGGGCCAATGTAGAGATCGTAGTCGAGTCCGGCCGGCACGGGGATTTCGGCGAGAGAACCGCCGCCCTGGCCGCCGGGAGCCCAGACTTCGAGGCGTTGCAGGTCGCCGATATAGCCGTTGAGCACGAGTTCCACGCCGCGCTTGAGCATTTCCTGCGCGCGTTGCTGGGTGCCGTATTGGAAAATCCGGCCGGTCTCGCGACAGGCGTTGAGCATGGCGCGGTTCTGGTTCAGGCTGTGACCGAGCGGCTTCTCGATGTACACATCTTTGCCGGCGCGCACGGCGGCGAGGCCGACGGGCACGTGCCAGTGATCCGGCGTGACGATGACCACGGCGTCCACGCTCTTGTCGGCCAGCAGGTCGCGGAAGTCGTTATACAGTTTCGGTTCGAGCTTCTGGGCGTCCTGCACAAATTTGCCGGCCCGCTCGCGGCGTTCGCGGAAGGGGTCGCAGATGGCGACGGACGCGGCGGAATCCACGGTGAGAAAATTGCGGAGGTCATTGGTGCCCTGATTGCCGACCCCGATGTGGCCGAGCTGGATTTTTTTGCTGGGCGTATTGTCACCGGCCAGGAGGCGCAGCGGCACGAATTGCGGAGCGGTGGCGGCGAGCAGGGCGGCTTGCAGCAGGCCGCCGGCAAACCGGCGGCGCGAGAGTTGCGATGTTTTTTTCATGGGTGTTTGTGGGTGTGATTTAATGAGCAATACGGCCGGTGGCGGCCCATTCGGTGCCGCGCTGAAGCATGGTTTTGAAACCATCGGATGACATGGCCTGGACATTATGTCCAAGCAGCAGCGTGAAGCCGCGTCCCGCGCCCAAGGTGGTGGCGAAGGCGATGGGTTCGGGTTTGCCGGTGCCGCCGAATTCCTTTTTGGGTGTCACCGTGGCGAGCACCTGCGCGCCGGGAGCCAGTTGGGCGTTCTGCCAGAATTCATCGAAGGTGGCAAAATTTGTGAGTCCGGTGGTGACGGGATGAGGCAGGGGGCTGAGCTGGATTTCGTTGGTGTGCATTTTGCCGTGGCTGGTGCCCTTGCCCCAGGTGGCGCCGGCGAGCTGCTGAAATTCTGGCCAGTCGTAAAAACCGGCGCTCCCAGCGTGAATGACTACAAACCCATGCCCGGCGCGGATGTAATTAACGAAGGCGGTCCGGACTTCGGCATTCCAGACGGGGGCGGGATTTTTTTCCCCGAAGGTGTTGAAATTGCTCAACACCGCGTCATAGGGCGCAAACGCATCGGGGCCGAGTGAGGGAACATTGGTGGTGACGTCCACGGTGAACCGGACGGATTCTTCGAGAATTTTTTTGAGCACCGGGGTGGTGGCGCGCCAGTCGTGGTTGTTGGCTCCGCTCAAGATCAACACCCGCAGGGGCGCGGCGGCGGCAAAGTGTGCCGTCAGCAATGCCAGGGCAAAGGCCAGGATTTGCGGGAGCCGGGTGGTCATGGTTTGACTTTATCCGAACGGCGGCCTAAGGTCGTTCAAAATTTCCGACTGGTAAATAATGAACAAAACCGTCCAGCGCCAGACCGCCGCCTTTCGCTCGGCCGCCGAACTGTTTCATGCCGACACCTGCGAACCGCTCGAAGCGGCGGCGAAACGTCGCGAAGTGCGGGTGGTGGCGCTGGGGCGCGGGTCTTATCCGGGCCGGCGCTTGCCGCCGAAAGATCTGCGCGAGGTGTGTTCGCTGGGGTATTGGGATGCCCGGGGCAGGCAGACTTGGGGTCTGGACTGGCATCGCAACGAGGGGATTGAATTCACGTTTCTCGCCGCCGGGCGGCTGCCCTTTGCGGTGGATGAACGCGCCACGACGCTGGAGGCCGGTGACCTGACCATCACCCGGCCCTGGCAGAAACACCGGGTGGGTGATCCGCATGTGACCAGTTCCCATCTGATCTGGCTCATCCTGGATGTCGGCGTGCGGCGACCCAATCAACCGTGGCGCTGGCCGGATTGGCTGTTGCTCTCGCCGGCGAAGTTGCAACGGCTGACCCATCAGCTACGCCATAACGAGCAGCTTGCCGGTCGCGCCAGTCCGGACGTGGCGGCGTGTTTTGCGGCACTTGGCCGGGCGGCGGAAGTCCCGGTCACCAGCGAAAACGGTACGCGGCTCAAAATCCTGATTAACGAATTGCTGTTGGCGCTGGCGGATTTGTTGGAGCGGCGGCGTCCGCGTCTCAATGCCAGCCTGTCTTCGGCCGAACGCACGGTGCAGTTGTTTTTGGACGAGCTGGCCCAGCGGGCGGACGAACCGTGGACCTTGGAAGCGATGGCCCAACAATGCGGTCTGGGCCGCAGCCGGTTCAGTCATTACTGCCGGAAACTCACCAACCGCACGCCGATTGATCATCTGACCCATTGCCGGATCGAGCAGGCGGTCCGGTTGCTGGCGCAGGAACCCAGGCGCAGCATTACGGACGTGGCGTTTGCGTGCGGTTTTCAGTCCAGTCAGTATTTTGCCACGGTTTTTGCCCGGTGGAAAGGGATGGGGCCGTTGGAATGGCGGGCGCGAGGTGGGTCTTAGTTTGATTTGGTTTGATTTTCAGGGGACCTGATCGGATTTCGGTTCTCGGATTTCGGGAAGGCTGGGTGGGCGGAGGGTGTTGGCATAGTGACGCGGCTGGTGGGCTTGGTCGTTGCTGCGCCCGGGGACGGGCGCGCTCCGGGATTTTAGTTTGATTTGGTTTGATTTGGTCGGATTTTCAGGGCTTTTGATAGAAGCCGGCGAGGATGGGGGAGGTTTTGGGGCGCGGCGGGGTGGCCAGCGGGGGGAGGATGGTGGGTGTTGGACTGGCGGTGGGGTGTTGCGACGGGGGCGTCGCCGGCATCTTTGGTGACGGGGGCGTTGCAGCCACGACGGGGGTGGCGGGTTTTTCTTTGCGGGCGCGGTCGGTGCGGCGTTGGAGGCGGGCGACGTGGCGGTCGAGTCGGTGCAGGAGGTTGAAGCGGGCGAGGAGGTCGGGATTGATGGCACCTTCGAGGGGCATTTTGCCCAGGAGGACGGCGTAGCGGGCGGTGATGGCGTGGGCGAGGCAATCGGCGAGGTGGCCGTCGGAAAAGCCGGGGAGTTCGGCGGTGTTGGCGGCGAATTCGCGGGCGTCTTCGAGGAGTTCCTGGGTGGTGAGCCAGTCGAGAAAGCCGCCGTTGTTCCATTCGGAGAGGTTTTGCGGGCTGATGGGGACGCCGGCGAAGTGTTCGGCGAGGACGGCTTGGACTTCGGGGAGGCTGTTTAACCACTTGATGAGGTCCACGCCGGGTTCGCCGTTGTGGAGGCGTTGGTTGAGTTGGTCGCGGAGGTGGTGGGGGAGACGGGCGATTTTGCCGGTGCGTTTCATAGGTTAAGCGAGGGTTGAGGATGAATTTATTCGCGGTGCGATGGGGGAAATGATGCGGTTGGGTTTATCAGTGGTTAATTTGGAAAGGACATTAGGGACAGCA
>CAIQKM010000137.1 GCA_903872345.1 uncultured Verrucomicrobia subdivision 3 bacterium
ATCGACTTCCACCGTCCCGGTCAACTTCGGCAGGACCTCAGGCGGGGGCGTCATGGCCCAGCGCAGCCGATGGCACATGAACCAAGCCGTCTTGTAGCTCACCCCGATCATGCGGTGGAGTTGATTGGCACTGAGGGACTTTTTGGCGGAACATAGCAGAAACAACGCCATCAGCCACTTGGCAATGGGCACATGGGAACCCTCCAAAATCGTCCCCACCGTCACGGTGAATTGCCGCCGACAGGCCCCGCAAAAATAGACGCCCGGGCGCACGCCATGCGGACTGCCCGCACGCGCCGCCAGTGGGGAGATCCGCTTCTCCCCCGCATTTTGGCAGTGCGGACAAATCACCCCGCTCGGCCAGCGCAAGCGCTCCAAGAGGCGGCGGGCCCGATCCTCATCACCATAGGCTTCCGTCAACTGCACCATAATGCTTTTATCCTCATCAGTCTTAGTTGTATTCATGCCGCCAGCCTAACCCCTAACCTAGGACATCCGCTGTCCAATGCGTTTGGGAAATACATAATTCCACCTTTCCCATCACCACTGGTTGAAGGTGAACTTCAACAGGAAAGGGTTAATTTCCAGGCCCATTATCGACTGGATCAGATTTGAAATTATTCCCGGATTCAAATGCTTTCAACGCCGGCAGCGCATGCCCGTTGAAGTCAAAGAGCGCCGTGTTGGCGACGACATTGCGCGCGCCATTTTCCCAACCCTGGCCCGGCACACAGATGAAAACTGGATCCCAGTAGATCAACCCAAGACAGCCGCCGTCTGGCACTGAACTGGCGGCTTTGACGCAGCCGCGCAAGAAATCCGCCTGTCCTTGAGGCGTGCTGGGAAATAGTTCCGGCCCATTGTCCTCCAACTGGCCGCGCCGGCCATCGCAATTGTTCGTGCTCCAGTTGTAGCCCGTTTCCATGATCAACACCGGCCTGCCAAAACGGCGGTGAAGCTGATCCAGATGCGGCGCAAGGTCGCCAACGGCCAGCCTGCTCCAAAAGGGATAATAGGAGACGCCGGTCACATCCCACGGCACGGCATTGGAAACGCAGCAGTCGAAGAACCAGTTGGCTGCGTTTGTCCTCGGGTCGCTGACGTGCAACACAATACGGCTGCTGGGCGAAGTCGACTTTACGGCACGATAGCCTTGCGTGAGGAACTCTGCGAGGCGGGGGAAATTCGTGGAAGCTCCTTCGGGAAACAAGATGCCACCCTGGATCTCATTGCCCAGCGAAACAAATTCAGGCGGCGTGCCCTGCGCCACCATGCGGCCAAGAAAATTTGTGGTGAACGCCACCAGCGCACCGGACAACTGCGAAAAATCCAGTCGCTCCCATTCGTGTGGTTTGTGCTGGACGCCCGGATTACTCCAGTAGTCACTGTAGTGAAACGTCAGTTGAATTTGAAATCCAAGCAACTTGGCGCGACGCGCCAAAGCCAATGTGTGTTCAGGGTTTTGCCAGCCAAGCGGGTCGAGCAGCCGGGATGGATGGAAATCCGTGTTGCCGGGATCGTTGTAGAGCCGCAGGCGAACGAGATTGATGCCGTGAGCCTTGAAAATTTGCAGACAGTCCTTCTGCGCGCCATCGTCGAAATAGCGCGCGCCGTAATGCTCTAGGCGCGGCAATTCGGAGACATCTCCTCCCCTGACAAGCAAACCGGACGCATCGGCGAAGGCGCTCTGCGCGAGACAATGGATGGCGACAGCCACTGTCGCTGACCACCGAAGTTGAATCCTCCGGCAGGTCATTTCGGCGCGGTAATTATTCGGAAGCCATCCTTGCCGAGCGGTGAAGCTGGCAGGTCGTCTTTGTTCCGGAGGTTCACCTCGGGGCAATTGGCCCAGCCAAAGCGCACCGCCACGGGCTTGCGCACTTGCAGGCTGCTGAACACAACGGTGTCGCCCGCGCTCACCGCTCCAACGCCCTCGTTTTCGCCGCCGATTTTGGCGGGGGGCAAAGGTGAAATCGACAACTACTACCAACAATGACATGGCCAGAAGCAGCCAGAACATAAAACAAACTGGGGTCGCCAACAAAATAAATTTTATTGTTGGATTCATGGATTCAGTTTTTTCCAAAGGGTTTGCCATCCAAGGTCACGCCCGAAGCATCACCGCCGGAAATAAAAGCCGACCGGGCATCTGGTTTGCCGGGAGAGATAGCCACGTTTACAAATCGCAATCCATGCACATGGCGGAACCAGAAACCATACGCCAGCCCAGCATCGCCAAACATGGAAGCGTCGGGATAATCGCCAGCTTTCTCGGGAAACGGAGTTGCCGGCGGAGTTTTGCCGCCACCAGCAACCGATAGTCGCAGGTCGCTAACAAGCACATCCTCGATGCTGGCTTGCGGTATGCCGGCGAAAATCGACCCGCGAGAACCGTTGTCATTACCCGTGATATTTTGAAAAACCACCCGCCGCAGAACGCCCGTCGGCGGCTTCGGAAATTCGGGCATTGTCCTTCCGCGATTCCCGAGCCGCAAGAACAGCGGCGATTCAGCGCGGAAAATGGAGATGTTTGTTACCAAAACATTTTCCACCGTGCCGCCGTCCACGCTTTCTAATGAAATTCCTGAGCTCGCCCGGCGCGGAATCAATGCCCTCATGCCAGGCGGTGGCCCGCCGAGTTCCACGTTGCGGATGAGCACATTGCGGAAATCACCCTGGGAATCGGTGCCGAACTTGAGTGCGTTGCAGGTGCTAAACAACTGGCAATCCTCAACCAGCACGTTCTCCATAGGCCGCATGCCCGCGCCCTTGAAACACAGACCATCGTCCTCGGAGTTCAACCGGCAACCGCGCACAATCACATTGCGGCAACTGTCAATGTCCATGCCGTCGTTGTTCCAGTTGGCTTGGTTTTCCACGGTGACATTCTCGATGAGCAAACTTTCGCAATTCAAATAATTTTGCATCCAACAGGCGGCGTCCTTGAGGGTGACGCCGTTCAGCAAGACGGACTGGCAATCAATGACGCGGATGAGGAACGGCCGGCCTAGAGTCGGCCCGATAGTTTCCGCGCCGGGGAAATGTCTCTGAGAACCACGTCCGTTAATTTCGCCTGCGCCTCGAATGCCGATGCGCTCGCAACCTTCGGCAAAGATCAGTGATTGGTTTATGCCCATGTTGGAATCCATCACCGTGCGCCGCCTCGCGATACGGTTGGGAAAATCTACCAGATTCGTGCTGGCAAGAATCCGCGCGCCGGCTGCGATTTCAAGCATCACGCCGGATTTCAAATCCAACGTGCCAGTCACATAATCGCCACGTGAAAACAAAACCAGGCCGCCACCATTCGTGGCACAAGTTACAATGGCTTGGTTGATGGACTTGGTATTGACCGTTACGCCGTCAGCCACCGCGCCGAAGTCCTCGACGCGATAAACGTGTTCCGGCACCCGCCACGGTTTCAGCGATGCGGTCAGTTCATCAGCCATATGGGTTAAGCGGGCGTGCAGCGCACCGGTCCAGTCTAATTCTGCCGGGAGGGCGAAGTCGCAAGTTATCACCGTAACCACCAGAAATGTGTAAAGACGTATTTTCATCGTATACAATCGGCATAGTCAGCATTCTGACAAGATCCTCATCCGCTTCCGCCAATGCTGCTCAACGGGAGTTATTCATAAACCACTGGAATAATTCCCGGTTCGCGAAGGACGTCGTCGAGCGTTGAGTTATGGTGGCATTTTAGCTGACGGGCAAAGATAATAAGTAATTCGCCGCTAGAGCCTTCCTCTGCCTACGCACAAAATCTTGCGATGATTGCTTCGGGCGCGTGATCACACCTGATTCGCTCAAAGCTGGATGATTCTTGGAATAACAAGCCGATAGCGCGAGCAGCTCTGACAGCAAGGAAAGAAATGTTATTGGTTTCATTCAGCACCATTCTCTTGTTAAGGATAAACCAACCGGAAGAATAGCAAGCCAACGCTTGGATTGATTTGGGTTACAAAGAAATTAGTGAGCGTTGATCCGGACACATCAATCCAGTTGGTTCCCAGCCCGACTGAAATGGAATTTGTCTGATTTTGCAATCGCCAGCCGATATGATCGGATGGCCAACTAAGTTGCAGACTTGAGCCAAACAGGGTGAAGCTCAGATTCGTCGGAGCGATTGACGGCAGAACCGTCAGGGATCCATCCACGGCGAGGCGATTGGTCCAGCTAAGCCCGGCAGCAAGTGTTGGCAGAATGACATTGGTGAATGCACCGCTGAAACTTGAACTGTTAAATAGCTTGAAACTGTCGCCAGAGCTTAGTGCGTCGGTCCCGAGATTCGTTACTAACAATGAACCGCCACAGGTCAATGCACCCGTGACTGAAAGTAAATTATTCGTCCGCACGCCGCCGTTCTTGGCGATATTCATCCGGGTGGCTCCACGCAGTGTGGCCGTGCCGCCGATGTTCAATGTTCCGAACGGATTACCCGGAACGACAGTGCCATTGGCAACTAAGTTCCAGGTGACAGTTCCATTGCCTGTCAGTGTCTTATTTGTCCCCAGCACAAATCCGCCTGACGGGGCACTGACGTTGAACACGGCACTATTGGAAATCGCAATCAACGGTGAATTAGAAATCGAACCTGTCGCACCGAGCAGGAGGGTGCCTGCGCTGACAATGGTATTGCCGCTGTAGGTGTTCGTCGCATTCAAGGTGAATGTGCCGCTGCCAGCTTTTGTCACGCTGCCCGCCCCGCTCAGGATACCAGAGTAAGCTGTGCTGCTTCCATTTTGCCCAACCTGCAACGCCAGCGCCGCCCCGCTAGTATTGGTCAGAACAATATTTTTTGTGCCGGCAAGCCCGCCGAGGGTCACGTTCGTAAAGCCGCTAAAACTCAAAGCACCATTGGTGTAATTCAAAGTGCTGTTCTGCATTGCGAGGCTGTTGCCGAGTTGCAAAGATCCCGCGCCGAGGGAGGTCGTCCCGTTGAACGTATTTGTTCCCAATAATACCAGAGCGCCGGCGCTCACTTTGACTAACCCACCCGCACCACCCACTGGTCCGCTCAACGTCAACGTATCCGCAACGTCGAAAGTTGAATCGGCGTTGATGGTGATCGGCCCTCCCAGAGTGGGACTGCCTCCCAAAAATTCGTAAATGCGCCCGCCGTTAAGGCTGATTTTTTTGTTATGCGTCGCGGTTCCGTTCACGGGAAAGCCCAACGTGCCGTTCGCCGATACTGTGATGGTATTGGTGGTAATGCCGAGGCAACCATTCACATTGGGCAAATAGCCGTTCGCGTAGAAACCTCCAGAGACGATGTTAACATCTCCTAAATTACTTGCGCCATTGCCGACCCCGACATAGCCGTAAGCGGGGTTTCCTGAATTTCCGAGAATCGTGAGGGTAAACCCACCACCGGCAATATTACCGAAAATATTCAACCCACTGTAAACATCCCGTAGCGTCGCATTCCCAGCGAGTGTTAAATTCTGAATGCCGCCGCCGATGCCACTGGTGTTCACAACCACGCCGTTGCCATCCGCACCCATGCCCGAAGCCACGACTCCTGAAATAAGAACATTTCCGTTGGCATCCACCGTTGCGCCACTGGAAACAGCCACTGACTGCGTGCCAAAAGCATTGGTCGCACCGGCTTGAAGAAAACCTGCCTGCGCCAGCACCCCGCCGCTAAAACTATTAGCGCCGGCCAACTGCAAGGTGCCCGGTCCGGTTTTGGTTAAGAATGAATTGCCCGTGAGCGTGCTGTTAATGGTGGCGCTGTTGGCGTTGACCGCGATGCTGGCCGCTGGTGCGAATTGAATCGTGCCGCCGCTCAAGGTCCAATTGTTTGCGCCGGGCGAACCAAACACTAGGTTGGCAATGGTTCCGGGAGTCGTGTCCACCGTCACTGTGCGCGATGTGGAAATGGCATTGGTGAAATAAGCGGTGCCAGTTAATCCAGTCGCAATGATGCCACCGAGCCAATTGGGCGAAGCGGACCAGTTGCCGCCGGCATCCACCACCCACGAACCAAAGACGGGCGGATTGGTCGGGTTGGCGAACACATTAATTTGAACCCAATCATCGGCATAGCCAGATGTGCCACCGGCGGAATTAAAAACATAGGCCCGCCGCAAGGGTGAGGCAGGCACACTGGCAGCTAAAGTCACATTCTGCGGCACGTTCCAATTGGTCGGTGTAAATAGAAGTTGGGCACCGCTTACAATGGAAATGTTCGTCGCGCCCAAACTGACTGTATTGGTGATAAAGATATTGTTGGTTGGGGCGACGGACAGGATGACGGGAAAACTATTGGTGCCACCAGCTACAATATTCAAGGCACTATATGGCGATTGCACCATACTGCCGCGATCCTGGCCATCGTAATATGGCGTTCCGCGTCCGATGTCTGGCGGGCAAAGATCTATATGTGTCGGCGCATTGGTGCAGAAAACTTGACGCACGGCGTCAAGATAACCCCAGGCATATTGGCGGGTCACACCGAAGAAGTGGCCCTCGCCAAATTCATCCCAGTTGTCAAGCAGTAGCATCTTGGTGTCCAATCCACTTCCGGTGCGAGAATCGAGGTTGGTCTTGGCCAACTGGAGCAGTCCAGTGTAATTAGTTGGGTTAAGCCGCCACTGGATTGAGCTGCTGGAAAAGCCCCAAGGCTGTGAATCCCAGCCTGACGAAACGGTGACTAAATTGGAAACGACACCGGACGCTTGTGCCGTCCAACAGATTTGGTCGGCATTGGTCACTTGCGAGGCGGTTGGATTTTGTCCCAACAAATTCATGAATGTGGGCAAATGATAAGCATAGCTGTAATCCATTCCCGCATCTTTCATCCATTGATTGTTCGTATTAGCTCCCGCGCTCGTGAAACCGTTGTAACAGCCGATGGCATAAAGCCCGCTGAACCCGGCCTGCACACATTGCGCCCGGATTTGCGTTAATGCCGCCGACATCACCGAGTTACTCAAGGGCGAAGTAAAGAAATAGACGACCGGTTTGTTATCCAGCACGAGGTAGTTCGTGCGTTTGAAATAATTTTCCATCCAATAGGGAAAAACGTTGGTCACCAGGTCGCCCTGCGAATTTACGATGCTGCCAACACTCATGATGGCAAACTTCGCCTGCGAACCGTAACGCCCGTTAAAAAATCCACCTTCAAGCCAACGGTGGTGCTGGGGCACTACCGGGCTGTTGCCGACATTCGCTGGATCGCGATACCAACAGGCCGCAAAAAACGAGATGCCATGCTCCAAAGCCCATTTGACCTCCCAATCGGTGGCCTCGAAATCACCCTCATCATAATAGCCCAGCGCCGGCTTCCGATCGGGATAGTTGTAAATCGAACTAAAACCTGTGTCTCGCCAGAACGGACAAATCATTGCGCCTACCAGATAGCGTCCCGTGCCGACCGGCACCGGCGCTGGAACATAACTCTGGTTCGTCACCGTCAATGGATTTTGCCACCACACGGAAAAATTCGTGTTCAACAAAGTTACGCCGCCCTGCTTTACCTGAATCGTAGCGAACGCGTTCGTGGCGACAGATGATTGAACATCCCATGCAAATTGAAGCGCTTGACCCGCATTCCACACTGGCACGCTAGATGTCAGTCCAACGCTGGTCCCCAATCCCACCGCACCAACGGGTAATTGAATTTGCACCGTGATACTGTTTGCTGCCGAGGCATTGGTGTTTTGAATCATGGCAATAACTTGTCCCGGCCGATTGGCGCGCGATAGGACGGGTTCAAGATAACCCTGCTGCAAGACGAAGCCCTGTGCTGGTGCAAATCTGCCGAGCATCAAAGCTAGACCGAAAACGCAAAGTAAATGACACCTCGTAAAGGCTGGTTTTGTCATAAAAAATATTTGGTAGATCGATTTATTTAGTCGAAACCATCAGCCGCACCGGGCCAAGCAGACCGGACGGTTGCAGCGGCGCGTCCTTGTCGTAGTAGCGCCATGAGGTGAACGTGAACCGTCCGGCGGACGGACGCGGCTGGCCGTTCACAAACCAGTCGGGCAAATCCTTCAGGCCGCGACCGCGAATCTCAACCGCGTAGCCGCCCTTGCGGTCGCCGTCGGCGTTGCCGGGTTCGAGCGGACAATCCTCCGGCTCCTGCTCGTCGCCAATCATGCGGTTGACCCAGGTGTTGACCACTTCAATTTCGAGCCGGTTGTTTTTCGACAGCAAAACTCCGTCTGGAATTTCCACCCGCCACGGCGCGCACCACACGATGCCCAGATCGCGGCCGTTCAACCTCACACGCGCCAGATTTTTCACGACTCCCAGATCAAGAAATGTCCGCCCGCCGCGCGCGTCATCGTCGCCGGCATCAAAAGTTTTGAGATAAACGGCAGTGCCGGAATAATAACGGATGCCCGCCTCGGGCCGCCCGCTCCAATTTTGCAAACGGTCGAACGAAACTTTTTCCGGCCCGCCCCAGCGCGGATCAAACGCCACGTTCCACGGGCCGGACAACTCCTGCCCCGGCGCGGTGGCGGGGAAATTTTTTTCCAGCCGCATCGGGCCGGCGGTGTTTGCGCCGGATTTTTTTTGGAAAACCACGAAACCGGTTTGGCGCGGGGCCAACCGCAGCGGCACCTCCGTGCGCCCGACGGCGCGGCGAAACTCGGCAAGCTCGCGGCGCGAGCCGTCCACGGGATCCCACCACTCCGGCTGGAGTCCGGTCACGCGAAATTGCGCGAGCACGGCCTGTTCGTCGTCGCTCTGGTTGGACACAACCCAAAAAATGGTTTCGCCCGCGCGCCGGCAGAACGACAGCACCGGCGGACTTTTCGTTGAGTCCGCCAAATCCGTCGCGGCGAAATCCGGCGGGCCGATTGTGTTTTCCAGCGTGGAAAAGAATTCCGCGGCGGGAAAAATTATCCCTTGTCCGAGTTTGCGTCCGGGCGAATTGGTCTGGCCGCCCCAAAGTTTGCTGATCCAATTTTTCACGGCGGCGTCGCACTGCGGAAAATTTTCGAGACTGGGCGAGCGCGGCGGCGGCGCATCGCCAATCAAAATTGCGCCGTCTTGCACCAGCCGGTGGATTTTCGCCAGCGCCTCCGGTCGCAGCGGCAGGCCGGGATTAAGCGCCAGCGCGGCGAACTTCGCGCCGTGCGGCAGCGTCAGCAGCCCGTTTTCGACGCGGAGTTTGTGGATCAAAATGTCATCGCTCAGTGTCACGCCGCGATAGCCGCCGAGCGGCCGGATCGCCTCGTCGCTCGCCGGCTGCGGGTAGAGCAGCACGTCGTTTTGCGGGTCGCCCTGGCGCAGCAGGAATTGACCGCGCGCCAGATATTCATGCCACGGGCGGGAAAAATTCCACCAGGTGACGTGCCGGCCCAATTGCGTGCCCCAATAGCCCATCGTCAGGCCGGGCTGAAATTCATCACCGAAGGGCTGATGCACAAAACCGTGCATGAAAAAGGAATTGACCCCGCCGCACCAGGCGCGGTCGCCGTCGCGTTTCAACGTCCACGGATCGAGCCGCCACGCGCTGCGATACGGCTCGGCGGTGAAGGATTCGGCCCAGACGACGCGGCGTCCGTAAAGCGCGGCAGTGTCAGCCACGCGCTCGGCGTGCCAACCCTGGCCGACCCAAAATTCCCAGCCGGGATGCGCGCATTGGGCGGCCGTGTCGCGCCAGTTGAGTTCAAACATGCCATAGGGTTCGAGCATCCATTCGAGGCCGAGGGCGTCGGCTGTTTTTTGCAGCGGCGCGTGAAAACGCTCCGCCCACAGTTCGGTGATGGTGGCAGTCATGTCTGCGCGGAAACGCACGGTGAGGTTGGTGTCGCCGATGATGACGCCGGGTTCCAGCCACGCGGGCAGCCACGGCAGGCAATTGTAGCCGCGCCGTTTTTGAAACTGCGCGCTAAAATCCCGGCCGTAATCCTGATGCCCGCCTTCGTAACTGTCGCTTTCAAAACGCTTGAAGGAATGCAGGCCCTTGGCTTTGGCTTCACGGGCAATGCGGCCAACGTAGTTGTCCAGCACCGGCGTGAGCGCCGCGGCGTCCATGCGGTCACATTCGAGGCCGATGCTTTCGACGGGCGCGGGATGGTTCACGCTGTTGTCGCTGACCACGGCCAGGCGCCAGATAGTCCACGAGCCGGGCGGCACGGCCCAGGTGAAATTGCCGGCGGCGTCCATGCGGCTGGTGAGGTTGGTGATCTGGCCGGGAGAAATTGGATTGCCCGGTTCGCGCCAGGGCAGGGCGATGACGCCTTCGTCCTGATGAAAATTCCCGTAGCGCACATTCAACAATTTCACGTCGCGGCTCCATTCCGGCATTTCGTTGCCGCCGCGGTAGCCGATGGTGATCGGGGCGCGTTCGAGTTGAACGGAGAGGTTTGTAGGGCCGGTGACGTAGATGCGGCTGCAGGCAAGTTTTTTCAGGCCGTCGTCGGGTTTGACCCACGGCCCGCCAAGGTGACTCCAGCCCGGGCAGGCATAGACGCCGAATTCCAGACCCAGCCGGTCGGCCTCCGCGATGCCGAAATTCATCGTGGCGAAATACTCGTCGCTCAAGCATTTCAACTTGCCGGGATAATCGCGAAACGACCATTGGCGCGGATACGGCGGCTGGTCGGGCATCTGCATAATGAGCACGCCGCCGATGCCCTGGGCCTTGAGCGCTTCGAGGTCTTTGGTGATGCCGTCGCGGCTGACCATGCCGCCCATCCAATCCCACAAAACCTGCGGACGACAATCCGCTGGTGGACTGTCAAAGCCTAGTTCTAGTTGGTTTGTTGCGGCACTTACCTTCCATCCACCCACCGCGATATAGACAATGACAACTGCGAAACTGGCTACGCCGATTCTTCTTTGCCAATTCATGGTAATAGGAAATTACTTAATTCAATTCTGTTTATCAGCATTGCCACCAGGCCCTGCAATCAACCCTCCACGCACACAACGGACAAAATTATAAATGCGGATATCATCACCCTGCGGACCACGACCTTGCGGAAATTGTTTGGGGTCGCCGCTCTTTGGATCGCTGCGCTGGGCGCCCGCGCCGTGGACATTGATACGGCGTTTCTCCATGGCACCTGGCGGACCCATGAAGCCGAAGCTTTGCCCAAAGCATACATACACGGCCAATTCACCCACAGGGCCTCCCGGCCTCCCTTCAAGGTGCGTGGTGTTACTCCAAAAGTAGGATTCCGGCTCCGTGATTTGAATAACCGGATCTAGCGCCGGCCCGCGCCAAGCCGGGTCGGTTGCATCCGGTGCACGATGGTAATCCACAATACTCTGAAGTTCCTTGGCGTTGGGCAACCTCCAGTCGTTGCGGCCGTTAAGTTTTAGTTGCTCCGCATACGCCAATGCCTGCTGCCAGTCCAGCGGTTTGCCACTGTCCGTCTTTTGCCAGACGAGACCTGTGGCACGGTCCGAGATGGTGCCGTCGCCATTGTCGTGAAAATCATTCGTTCCATACGCCGGGTTGCCCCGCACATAGCGGACGAATTCCACAAATGGCGTGCCGTGCGGGCCAGTATCGCGCGGGTAACCTTTGATTCGGCCATCAGCAAAATTAACCCCGAACACAGTCGCATCGCCGCGCATGGTGCGGCCCACATATTCGGTGGCCGACCAAAATTGGGCGTCAATAGGTCGCTCGTCCTTGCGGGCATCGCCATAGAGAAAATCGAAATAATTTGTATCGAGATAGGGTCTTGGCGGATTATTGACCATACCGCCGGAAAAATTAATCAGCGAATAGAGTTCCTTGATGGTGGGCAACCGCCAATCGTTGTGACCGCCAGTCTGACATCGGGACGCGTCGGCTTTGGCCTCGGCAAACGTATGTTTGCGGCTACCGTCAAATACCTTCTGCCACATCAAGCCTGTGTTCAGATCCGTCACAGTGCTGTCGCCATTATCCCTATAGGCCGGAGGCGGCCCTTGAAATTGCGAATCCTGACCGTAGAACGGCTCACCAGGTTTCGGCGCAGAAATCTCATGACGATTGTCGTAACAGAGGGTTTGCCCGGTGCCCACAACGCAATAAGTCGGCACTGCGCCCGTTGCGGTAAATGGGAGCGGCAGCATTCCGAACAAAATCAGTTTCAGCATGAGGCGCATATTATTGTCTACTGTTTGTGATTCTTAACAGTGGCCTAAATCAAACCGGCACGCATGGCGATGGCGATAGCATTGTTACTGCCTTTTGCGTCCAGTCGTTCATAAGCTAACCGTATTTGTTTATGCACCGTGTGGATACTAACCCGCCTAGCAGTAGCGATTTCTTTCATGGTCAAACCTTCTGACAAGCTACGGAGCACTTCGGTCTGCGCCTTGGTCAAATTGAAATCTGACGCGAATTGCCAGCGCGATTTGCGATTGGTTTTAATTGCTTTGGAAAGGTGTATCATTTCAGTTGGTCCCTTCGTATTTTATTCAGGAAACAAAACCATCAAGCTGTCAGCAAAAAGTTTCATGCCGCGCACGTCGGGATGATTTGCCGTGTTAACCATCAAGGTTGAAAATGGAATCCCCTGCCGCCAGAGCCGTCCGTAGCGCGCCGCCGCGTCGGCCAGCGCGACCCTGTTCTCCGGGGCAAAACTACGCAACATCTTGACGTAAGCGCGCGGGTCGTCATCGAGATTACGCTCGCTACTCAGATTCATGAAGCTGTTGTAATGCGGGGTCAGAATGATCCACTCCGCTCCAATCGCTCGGAAGTCCGCGACAAATTTTTGGTAGTTCTGCTCGACCTGCGCCATGTCGAGCGGCACGTCGTTCACGAACTCGGAGACCACTAGGTCTGGTTTCGCTGCCAGCACTTTCTCGGCATAATTGGCGGCATGTCCTGGCGGTGCGTCCAGAAAATCCTGCGAGTTATGCGCACCCCAACCAACCGTGACCAGTTCGATGCCCGCTTTGGGAAAACGTGCCTTGAGCCGGCGCACAAATTGGCTCTGCCACTGATCCTCGCCAAGATAGCCCTGAGTGACGCTGTCGCCCCACGCAAGAATTTTCAGGTGTCCGGCCGCGCGCAATTTGGCAATGGTTTTTGGCAGAAATTTTTCTGCATCCGAGGGTGAGGATTTTGGCAGCTCCGGGAAATTTGTTTCAAGAATCGGAAAGCAATTCGACGGGCCAAGTTTTTTGATGTTTTCGGGTAGCCACACATTTGCCAGTCGGGTTTCACCAGGCGCCAGTGGCGGTGGCAACGGCATGGCGATGTGCGGGATGCCTGTCCGGATTTCAAGCGCGCCTGATCTCGTTAGCACCAATGAATCCAGTCGCCGCTTTTGGTAGCGGTAATTTAAATAAACCGGCTGATTGCTGCTAATGCGCCCGCCCGGCACACGCCCGATTCCGCTCCATTCCACGTCAACTTGAAAATCCTTGCCGGATTCAAAAACCGTGGCGCTGGCGTCCGGCTCGGAGCGCACCACCAGACTGGTTTCGTCCAGAACAAAGCGTGCCGAGCACAGGCCATCGGTCAGGCTAGCAATTTTCTTTCGCGCCCACCCAGGCTGGCTAATCCAATCATCTAAATGTTCGCAAAATTCGTTAGTTACGCAAATCGGTTGCGGTGATTGAACCATCAGATTGGTTCTCACCTCCCGACCGCCATTGGTCAGCGCCACTTCGATTTCCCAATCGCCAATAACGCGAAGGCTTGGCGGGGTGGCCTGAACTGCCATCGAAATCAGCAAGCCAAACAGCACCATGTTCCGCCGCGCTTGCATGCCGACTAGATTGACAAGGTTCAATATTTGCATGGCGTTTTAGTCGCCCTTCTTCGCCTGTTTATCCTCGTTCGTTTCCCTGGGTTGGCCTTTCGCGCCAACGACGCTGGTGGCTTTTGGAATCGTGGGGCAATGGTCGTCTTTGATTTCGGGATACATCAAACGCCAGGTATCGGCGGGATAGGCGTTGCGCAAGAACAGCGGGCGTGGCAGCCAGACACGGAACAGATCATCGCTGCTCCAGCCATTGCCAGCCGAGGCATAATCGCACATCTTGAGCGTGACCTGATGATGGTTGAAATAGTGCGAGGGACGCACCTCAAACGGAACGTCGAACGCCATCCATACGTTCGCGGGGTGGTTGGTGCTTGGCTGCAATACCACATATCCGTCCTTGTCCGATTCCAGCCACACGTTGAGGTCTTGCGCTTTCGTCAACCGATTGTCCAGTGCAAGCAACACCGGGCCACGCATGATCGCGAACTGCGGCGCACCACTTGGTGCCGGCAACGCGCGTCCACGCAAATCAAGTTTCAAAACCACTTGGTCGCCGGGCGACCACTCACGTTCCACCTTGGCGTAACTACCGGCTTTGGCGACAACGGATTTTCCGTTCACGTTCAGTAACGTTTGTTTGCTCCACGCGGGGATGCGAAGGTTTAAAGTAAATTTGCTTTTTTTCTCCGGTGAAACAGTGAGTGTTATTGTGTCGCCAACCGGATAATCAGTTTGCTGAACCAGTTTGACCTCCGTGCCATCGGCAAGTTTTTGTGTCGCACTGCCGGGCGAGTAAAGGTTTAACACAATGCCGGTTTTGCAGCCCATCACCGCCCAACGAGGCGTGAGGAAAAGTCCGCGCGGGCCATTGGCGACGCAGCAGCTTAATTGGCAGTCGTCGTGTTGGTAATGGCTGGGCACGCGCTGACCTGATAGCGGCGAGAAATATGCCCACCACGCGCCATCGGGCGTCATTGCCCCTAGCAACGCATTATAGAGAGAGATTTCAAGTTGATCTGCCCACACCGGGTCGCCCGTCAACCGTAGCAATTGGTCACATAACTTCATCCAGGTAGCGGTGACACACGTTTCAACGGGTTGCTCCATCGTCTCAGTTTGAATCCGGGCGCCATCACACCAGAGTTCCTGATTAGAGCCGGAGCCATGAATCATGATTTCCGTGCGGCGCAACGTCTGGGCGAAATTGACGGCGGCATCCAGATATTTGCGGTTGCCAGTGACTCGATACATTTCACAAAGACCCTCGAAGCACGACATCATTTCATAAGCCTTGCGAGAACTGATCTGCGACGGCGGCGTGCCCGAAAGTCCGTTTTCAATCAACTGCGGTCCGGTGTCGGAAAATTTTCCCGGCTTGCTCCAGTTCGAGATGATGTTGTCGGCAAAATCAAGGTAGCGCTTTTCGCCGGTGCGCTGATAAAGTCGCGCCATGGGTTCAAGAATCGAACTCGCCGGGAGTCCTTTGACGACTTCCAACCCGTTGTCGGACAAATTCACTGTGCCCGGCGGCGCTTCGTTGATCAGGAAATCCGCCTCACGGCGGGCAGCCTTGAGGACGGCTTCGTTTCCGCTCAAGTCGTAATCCGCCAGCAGGCCAAGCAAAACGTATTTGCGACCCCAGACATCCCATGCTTCAAGATGCTTACCGTCTTTGTAAGTGCCGAGGTAACCATCCGGCGTTTGCGTCGCAAGCAACTCCTTCACACCGCGATCAATAAGCGCCTGATGCTCCGGCGTCGGCTCGTAGGCACATGCCCACGCCGCCGAGGTGATCCATTTGCCCCAGTATTCACAGCGCCAGTGGCCGCCGTTTTCCTCCGTGCGGTCGCGAAATGGCTGAATGATGCGCTCCAAATCCTGCGCCATAACGCGGTTATTCATAGACAGATCCAGCTTGTCACCGAGCCAACCGCCGACCTGCACCGAGCCGGGCGCAGCCGGGGTAAATTTATCTCGGGATTCTTCCGCCTGTGAGGCAGTGCTTAACAGCGACGCCACTGCGAGACTTAACGAAAAAACGTATTTTTTTTTCATAGGGGAAATTTATCTGGTTGCTGACTTAACGGCTTCGAGTTTCACCGTCGCCTCTTTCAAATAAGAACACGCCGCCACCTGCGCAAAATCACCGTAAGTGTATTTCACCGGACTAAATGACGGTGCCGCGGTGTCAAAGGGCTTGAACTCAAATGATTTTAGTGTGACGTCAAAGTGTGGACTTTCCGGCTCCGTGTTCAAAATGCCCGGTATTGCGGCATCCAGAATCGCGCCGCACGCCGGATTGGTAATGGTGTTGTAACATTCGTCAGCGTGGACGATGCCCCAACGTTGCGCCGCTTTGTTTGAGGCTTTGTTCAAACTCAATTTTAACTCGTTACCAGCTTTGCCCGGCGTTGCTTCCAAAAAAAGTCCGGTGGCACTGTTTCTTAGTTTGTCGCCATTCACTTCCCAAAACTGATTCGTGGTGGCGGTCAGCTTGCCATCAACGAGCAGCACTTGATTCGCCGCCTCACCTTGACCAGCGGTCAGCGCTGCGCCCGTCAGTTTGTTGAGAATCCTGCAATGCTTGCTTTCCGGCCGTAATTGAACCACCCACTGCTGGCTGTTGGAGCGCAAAAACCGTTTTACGCCGAAGCTCCACGTAGCAAAAACGCCATCCTTGTCACGACGAAAATATGTGTCTGAAGCCAACATGCCATCCACATAAAACTCAGCGCCATGATTCATTGTTATCGGCGTGGTCGTGAGATAAAGCTCCTTCGCATCAGGCGGAATCATCCGGCGGTCCAGATTCGCTCGATAAGTGCCATCGCCGACGGATTGAAATGGAATTTCGACGCGCTGCTGATTCAAGCTGACCATCTGTTTCAACCATACGTTCGTGAATCCACCGTGGCTAAATGATGGTGCAGGATAATATATTAGCTCGCTTTGCTTGCCATTTTCCGGAGTGAATTCAAAACGCAGTTTGCCATCGCGCACGTCTAGCGGGATGAGATCGGTGAGCAGCAGTTGCTTCTTAATTCCCTCGAGACGATAGGCGCGGAGTGAATCACGTTCGCCCAGGGTTTTGATCATGAGCGGCTTCTTGCCAGCGCGGCGAATGACCAGCAGATTGTCCGCATCAGCAGGGTTCACCACCACGGCGACGCCATTATCGTGAGGAAACACCTTCGCGCCACCTTGAAATAAAACATCCTTTTCGCTCATGCCCTCGAAAAAGAATTCAGCTTGGTCACCTTCGTTCGCATAAAAAACAATCTGACTTCCACCAATTCCCTCAAAGCGGCAAAGCGGTGATGCTGTTGCGTAGCGGAATTTCACGTCATCAATGCTCAACCGGAACGGCAGTGTCATTGGACGATTTCTCCGAACAATGAGGGTTGAGTGCTTCGGCCAACTCTCAACTTGATCACCCATTTTGAATTTGATCGTGAGCGGCTGGCTGGCTTCATCATTTGGCAATTTATAGCTATTGATGAAAACGAAACCCGACGCGCCCACGCCGCGAAAGCTGGCTTGATTAGTGTGCCCGAAAATTTCAGTATCCACGGACGGTCCAAAATATGAGGTTTGCTCAAGGGTGCCACCAAAATCCTGTAAGAACAGCCCGAGTCGCCGGATGTAATTGCCGGTTGGCCGGGTTTGCTGGAATTCGCCAAGCGGCGCGCTAAAATCGTAAGACATCTTCAGATCATCGGGATGACAAACACCGCCTTCACCATAATACAAATCAAAATATGGGCCGGGATACCGCTGCGGATCCGTGCCGCCCGAAAAAATATAGTAGCTCGTGCCGTTGACGCCACCAGCGATGTCACTGGCGTTATAGGCGGCGACATAATCGTCGGGCGTGACAGAGTAGTAACCCGCTCCGCCTTCGTTTTCTGCGGAAAAGACTGGCTGCGCCGAGGCGTCGAGCGGGCTGCCGTCATAATGCGTGTGAGCATTACGAATAATAAAATCATCAATCATCGGCGGCTGAAAAGGACTCCATTCATTCAGCAAATACGCGCCGGTCAGAGGCAAGGAACCTTCTGCCATCACACCTAAATCGCCGAGCCAGCCAGTGCAGGAAAATGGCCCTTCAAAGCCTGTTTCCTTGGCAAGTTGTTGCAGGCGGTTGATGGTCACTTGCGCTGCCGGGCGTGTTTCCTTGCGACCCCAAATCCAGCTCACATGGGTTTCATTGTCAATCTGCACCATCACAATGTTACCGCCCTTGGAGGGGAAAAACTCTTTAACCTGATTCGCAAGCTGCTGATAGTAGATATTGACCGCGTTGAAATACCATTCCGGCGTCGGATAAAGCTCGGAGTGATATTCTCCCGGCAATCGTTCCCGCACCCACTCGGGCAGGCCGGCGTTACGCAATTCGGAATTCACGATCGGACCCACCCGGAGAATAACCAGCATGTCGTGCTTCCGGCAGAGTGAGATAAAACGATGCAGGTCATACCGCCCAGCAAAATTGAATACACCTTCGACCGGTTCAACGATTCCCCAATTAACATAAGTGCTGATGCAATTCAAACCACTGTTTTTGGCCTTCAGAATGCGGTCTTCCCATTCGGTTTCCGGGGTTCGGTAATATTGCATTTCACCGGCGTGGATAAAGACCGGCTTGCCATTCAAATAAAACAGGTTTCGGTCATAAGTAACTTTGTTGCCTTGAGGATTGAAAGCCGCATTTGCCCGCGCTTCCAGCATTTCGCCACTGGATGCTGGCACGGAGAATTCCAGAACGGATTCAGCCCGAGCTAAATCCGAAGCAACGATAAGGGAAAATATCGCGCAAAGAACTGCAATCACTCTCAAATTATTCTTGTTCAAATAAATCATAATGGTTCTTTTCTAATGACGCACAAATGTCAGGTTTAATTGTTTTTGTTATCTCGCCGTTGCAACGCGCGATATTCAGAATCGTAAGGGACGTGTCCCAAATCTTGTGGAACTAGATCCACGTGCGGCGGGGCGTTGGTAGCAAAAACTTCGCGGATGGCATCGAGATAACCGAAACCATTTTCGCGGGTGGGAAAAATATAGTGGCCTTCGCCGAATTCATTCCAATTGTCTAGCAGCACAAGGCGATTCTCAATTGTATCGCACGGCCGCTGATCCAAAACGGATTTGGCGCGTTGACATAGATCTTTGTATTCATCCGGCGTCAATCGCCACTGGGTTTTCGTCAGGGAAAACTGCCACGGCTGGGAATCCCAACCGGCCGACAGGGTTAAGAGATTTGGTGACGGCTGGTTTCTCCAGAGCGTTTCCTGCGCGGCGATGGCTTGCTGCCCGGATGGACGTAGTTCATCGCCAAAAGCACCAGTGAATGTCGGCCAATGGTAGGACCAACTGGCGTCCATACCCAAGCGCTGAACTTGTTCTGCTTGAGATAAAAGTTCTGGTGGCGTTCCCCAACAGTATTGACCCAGCAGATAAATCCCTTTGAAACCCGCCTGTTTGCAAGCGACCCTCATTTTTGCGATGACCGCAGGAGCGCGTTTTTCTCCACCCAAGTCGCGGATGAATCGTTCAACGTTATAAATTGCAAGGACCGGTTTGCCGTCCAGCACTAAATAGTTTGAGCGGCTGAAATAATTCTCGATCCAAAATGGCAACAGATTTTCGAGTAAATCTCGTTCGGAGGTTTTGCCACAGAAACTTTGGTTGCCATTCTCAAAATTGATGGCGAATTTGAACTGGTCGCCGTAGCGGCTATGAAACAGTCCCTCACGCAGCCAGTGTTCAAGGGCGGGTTTGACGGGTTGGTTGGCGTTGTCCTTAGCTCTATACCAGCACATCATGAAAAAGGAAATCCCATGATCCAATGCATATTTTATTTCCCAATCCGTCACCTCGGGGTTGCCTTCGTCATACCAACCAAGCACAGGTTCGCGATCCGGGTAAGTTGCAATGGCCGGCCAGCGGATACCATTGTTCCAAAGCGGACACTGGATTGCGCCAATTAGATAACGTCCGGTTTCGGCACGGACTGGCATTGGAATGTAGCTTCCCAGTGCCTGCGGAATGGCGTTACGCCAATTAACATGAAAGGTAAAGGATCCCACCAAGTTACTGCCTTGGCGCAATTCCAGACGAGCCTCCCCAAGCAAAGGTGAGGAGGCTGAAACGTTCCAGACCAAAGTCTTAAACTCTCCTTTTTGCCAACGCGACATGTTAATTTTTGGTGAAGCGTTCGTCACCCCGGCGGGTAAAAACAGAATTGCTTCAACATCCATCTGTTTTGGACCAGGGTTCTTAACCTTCACGACAATCTGCGCTGGTCGCCCTGCGCGAGCGAAAGTTGGCTCAAGACACCCTTGGGCAAATTCAAATGCAGGCTTAACCGCGCCGTGCGCTGGATTGGCCAGCAAAAGCGCCATTGCCAGCAAAGTCACAAAATCCTTCTTCAACACAGATGTTCGCTTTCATTGATCCACGAGCACTACTTGGCGCTTGGCAGAATCAATCGTGTATTTTTTGCCCGGCGGTGCTGTCGGCAGAATCTTGTCCTTCAAAATAGGTGAATTAGTCAGGTCGCTAATTTGTGTTGGTTGCGGACGGTGAACCATCATGCCCCAAGTGGTCAAGGCGCGGTTCATGTCCGCCAGGGTGGCTTCCTCGCCGAAAGCCGCGTGTTTCTTTTTAGAGCAAGCGGACAATCCGCCAAGCGATACTAAAGCTAGGCCGACCACCAAAAACCATTTTATGTTCTTTGTCATGGAACCGGCCTTAATAGGAAAGCGTTGTTGAATTGTGATCTTTGGCCCAAATCGCACCGGAGTCCGTGCGTTGGAGGGTGTAGCCCATGTTGCCGTTTTTTACCGCCTCAGCGTGCCCATCAAAATGGGTAGTATTGACGCGAAGATTATGACGAGGAATTGTCCCGATTGGATCACTATAAAATGCTGGAGAGCCATAGGCATCGCTGGGTGCGCGAAAATAAATCAACGTATTCCCACCGTTATTGTAAACCAACTGCGTGTAGGTTTTATCTTCCTTCCAGGTGTCTGAATTGGCAAAGGTCTGGGGATTGCCTTGAACCGCGCCCGCATCGGCAAAAACCACGGATGCGCTGGGCGAGGTGACTTGGTTTTCTTTTGCCAGCTTTGATTCTTGTGAAGAATCGGTAATGTCTCGACCAAACTCATAATGATTCATGGCAATGCCCATCGTATGCGAAAAAATTCCTATGGTGTTTTTGAGTTGTAGCCAGCTCATCGCTGGACAATCAAACACCTTGGTGCTTGGCATTTGTCCGCCGAGGCGCAACAGATCGGGCCACCAGATATAAGTTGAGCCGTCCATGATGAACGTGCTGGGTGTGAACGTCACACTGCCATAACCACCGCTACCGTTTGGCCGGTAAAGCGGAACTAACTTTCCGCCGCTGTCATCCATATACATCCGGGTGGCAAGACCGATTTGCTTCATGTTGCTGAGACATTGAATGGACTTGGCCTTGTCTTTGGCCTTGCTCAAGGCGGGCAGCAACATGGCCGCGAGAATCGCAATAATGGCAATAACGACCAGCAATTCAATCAGTGTAAAGCCGCGCCCTTGCTGCGAATGATGCTTCAAATAAATTTTATTTTGCATACGATTGTTCCGATTTAAGGAGCAGGCGGTGAAACTCCGTCACCACCTGCTCCGGTCAAACCAACCTGCGACCACACCCAATCACTGTTTCAACCGATAAAACGTTTGGCTGCCAGAGATAGTCGAACTGAATTGAAACACGCCATTGCCATCGAAAGTGGTCGTGGTATTCGTCGTCCAGCTAGACAAGGGCAACGTAATGTTAGTTGAACTCAAAACGGCGCAGCTAGAGCTAGGAGTGCCATTTGTCGCCGTGAAGCTTACCGAACCGCCGATGACGGATACGTTGATAATCTTCGGGATAGAAGGCGTGGGCACAGCAGTGACGTTAAGATCCACCGAGCTGTTTCCGCTATTATCCACCAAAGAAGCCGTCACGCCGGCAGGCAGGCTGCCGAGTGTCAGCGCACCGAAGCCATTGCCACCAATGCTGCCTTGATATTTGATCAACGGAAATTGGCCAACAGACAAGCTGCCGCTGACACTGACCGTGCAGACCGCGCTGTTCACCGTGAAGTTGGTGGCCAACAATGCGCCGTTGGTGTTGGCGGCGACGTAATTAAAATCGAGGGTAGTATTATTGCCACTGCCGATGAAATCCAAAATTACCGCCGACGCCGGAACGGTAGCAGTGCTCTTGACTTGCACGCCAAACCCGCAATTGCCGTAGCTGTTGGCATAGACATCAAATTCGCCACCGCCAGTATGCGCTGAAGAGACCAAGAGTTTGCCTTCTTTGATGACCGTAGTGCCGCGATAGGTGTTGGCACCGCTCAAAATGAGCGTCCCTGCGGCTTGGTATCCATTTTGCGCCAGCTTGGTAAATGTTCCGCCTCCAGCTGAATCTGAAATAGCCCCAGAGATGGTAGCAATCGCATTAGATGACGCCGGCGTAAGCACCTTCAAAGTTGCCGACCGGCCTTTCAAGTTAATTCCGTTTTGAAATTCCACCGGGCTATCTGCGTCGCCGGAATTAAAAATCAGGTTGAATTTGTTTCCATTGCCGTCGCCCACGAAATTATTGGTGCCCCAAGCAATGGTGCGACCGTCGCCAAACAGATTCACCGTCAACTTGCCACCCCGACCCGCAAAACCGCCACCGCAGTTATTACCATAAGGATCACCGTTCCACGCGATACAAGGGAATGGGCCACTATACCAATTCCCAAGCGGAACTGTCAGCAAACCACTGCCCTGAATAATGGCGTTGTCGGCATAATTGTTAAAGAAAAGACACGCAATTTGACCGCCGCCGGGATAGTTGGTGGTAAAGATGAGATTTTGGTCAAGCAGATTGCCGAAATCCACGGTGGTATAGCTGGGTATGGCCCATTGTTTGTAGCCGACATTGACACCGGTGCTGAATTTGTAACGGCCAAGGTAGTTGCCACTGTTCAAATTAACGAAGTCGCAATTGGTCGTCAAAATTGTGAGGTTACTGAACGTCAACACACCTGGGTTTATAGCGCCAAATCCGCGATTGTATGTTCCAACACCGTCTGGACGCACCGCTCCGGACAATGTCACATTGTCTCCATTGGCCCACAAATAATTTATGTCTCGCACCTGGCCACTGGGAATGGTGACGAGGTAATTTGAACCACCACCGCCCGCCGAAAAATATGCCGTTCCGGGCGAACTGGAACTGTCAGTCCAAGTGCTGAAAGCGCCGCCGCCACCACCGGTAGAATCGCTGTTCCAAAATGAATCGGTCGTATTCCAAACATAGCTGCCACCATTGGTCACACCGCTGCCGGCGGTGGTTCCGTTGAGGTCGTAGTAACTTTGCGCCACCGCTGCGGAACCGCAAAGCAGCCCGAGTGCTGCGCCGAGGAATTGAGTTTTAGTTTTCATTGTCGGAGGAGTTTAGGATTTTTTATCTTTCGCTGTCTGTCGGTTCGTCGTTGTTGGTTTAATGTTATTGAACTCGACACCTAAAAAACGCCAAACGTCGCGGCAACGTAAAAGTCGCAAAGTGTTTTTTGGGGTGTGCTGTCGACCAACGTAGCCCATGAAAAAAAAACGTCATGTCATAGGAGCCTATGACATGTTTTTGCCGGGCTTGTGTACTTAGCAAACGCATGAAGTTTGGGTGGTCTGGCGGTAGGTCAGGCGTTTGCCTTCAAACCATTGGACGATCTTTTGAATACGTTCCCCTTCAGAAGCATGGCGCGTGTTCCACCGGAAAGCGAATTCGCTGGCGTAGCGGGGCAAATGCTCGCGGGAAATGTGGTGCCAAGCACCGACGATGGCCCGTTTGAACAGGGAAAAGAACGATTCCGCAGTGTTGGTCGAGGTC
>CAIQKM010000138.1 GCA_903872345.1 uncultured Verrucomicrobia subdivision 3 bacterium
CCGCAACGGATGGTTCGCCGGCACGGCGGCATTGAGGTTAATCACCGTCAGAAAGTCCGGCTGGGCTTGAGGTTTTCCACGCATATTTCTCTGACGTTTCCAGCCTCACGCCGTTCAAATAAAACCGGAGTTTTTCAACAGCCTGTTAATGGCCCGGTCGAACCGCAGATTTAAATAGCCCGTTAAAGGCGACGACGAGATTCTGCAGCAGGCACTGTATATTTCTCTTCGATGTAGCGCTGAACGCTGTCCACCCGGAAACGAACAGTCCGACCGAGTTTGATGAACGGGATCTTGCGCTGGCGCATCCACAGTTCAAGCGTCCGTTCAGTGACACCCAAGTATACGGCCAACTCGGCCTTCGACATTAAGCGATGTTCAAAGGGAACGTCATTAACCGGCGCACAGGATGCGGCGGCGAGGCTAGGCCTACCAGCCGTGACGACTTGGGTGACGCCGCTCAGTTCAGTGGGTGTGTTCAGCATGCCATCAAAGAACTGAATAGCCGAAGCTCTTAATCAACGGTCACGTCTTTATTAGTGTATACGCTTTAGTGCCATCGCAAAGGCAATGTGGTCGCGCGACAATAACTTGCTGGGAGCCGCCATAAGGCGATGAGGCTCCACGCCAAGCTCTGGAGCTGGTCAGGGTTGTCTCGCATCGCCAATCCTGTATACAAGAACGGATCATTCTGTGCTCCAAAAAAGCCGTTCTACGAGAGTGCCCGCGTAAGTACATTGCGTACCTTGCGGGTACCGGGCCATGGAAAGCCTGACAATATGCACTGGCACTACATTCTTAAATTTGGGCCGTCGTCGATGATGCACGCGTTGCCTTGCACGCTAATTTCCATCGTCACCGGCGGCGGCCCAGTCCTCTTCCGTTCTTATGCAGAATTCTACGATGGAAAAAAGGCGGCACCTCGACCCGCGTGCGCTCGCGGCTATTGAACACGTTCAGGCCAACCAGAAATTCTACGTTGGTCCGATTTTGATTAGAGACCTTCCAGCCGCCCTACCTAACAAAGGCGGACGCCGTGGCTGGCGGGATGCAGTCGCGGTGTATCTTTTGAGCGAGATCATTGCTGTCCACCGCGTAGCAAAAGGCAAGCCACCTTACTGGAGCGGATCATTATATCAGGTTAACCGGCAACAGCTGGCCGAAGCGTACGCTTGCGACCCGGACGTGGTCTCTAGCGCCCTGAAATGGCTGGTGCAACTTGGTCTCGTTGAGCGAGTTGAACGTACGCGCACTGACGATGTCGGCAACCCTCTCGGAAAGATGGTTTTTGTGGTACCACTCATGGAGCGAATCCACAGGATGCTGCTGTATTTTGAGGCTAATCGACGTGCGATTCCTGCGACAGAGCTCATTAATTCAAACCCCCTTAAAGCGGGTTCCACCTCATCTAAGGATGGGTCTAACCCCTCCTTAAAGAGGGTTTCAGCTAACCTTGATGCGGGCTTATATCCCAACTGCGGTATAACGCAGCAGAAGCAAGCCGCCGGAACCGACGACGAGCCTTCGGAGCGGGGATCTAAATCTACTGGGGGTTATCAGCGGAGAAGGGTCGTCGTCGGTGGAGGCGGCGGCGTCGGCAGCGAAGCCGCCGCCGCCGCCGACCAAGAAGCGCAGACACCGCGCTCGTCTACAGCCGTCTCCACTTCCCGCGTCGCGCCTCCGGCGCAGTGGTCGCCTCCCAAGCTGCCTCAGCAATTAAACAACGACGAACAAACGTTGGAAGCTTGGCGGAAAGCCTGTTTGCTCTGCGAGGTTTGGTCGGAAGCCATTGTCCGGGCAGGCGTCCTGCATCTTTGCAAACCGACAGACTCACATCGGCGCGTGGCGTATGAGTTCTTTGTTGATCATCCAGAGGTTGGGCTGTTTTCCGCCACGGCTGTTGCCATCAGTGCTTGGGATGTTAGCGGTGACAGCAATGCGCCCAAAGGCGGGTATGATAAACTGTATTTCTGCCGTCAGGCAAATGAGCTGCCGTTGTTTCTGAAGGGCTTCTCGACTGGTAAACTCCAAAGTGAGATTGGAAGAAGCGGGCACAAAATGAACCAGTTCAAGGATCTACGTAGCCTCTTTTGCCTCTCTGAGTTGCGCTATTGGGGGAAGAAGAATGAGCCAGCTATGGACATCGATCCAGCCCTTCTCTGGGAGTATCAAGCGGATACGGCGCAGTACTATCACCTCCGTGACCGTCCGCTCCCTCAGGAAGTTGAAGCCGTGGTGAATAATGTTCAAACGGACTCGGCTCGCCATTCTCAATCAGGCACTTCTGCCGAAGCTGCTGAACTCAATGAGGACGACGACGATCAGGATGAGGGGGAGGATTCCGAGTACCAATGACCTGCTTACTGGCTGCACTGGAGCTGCCAGCCCGCTCGCGGTTCTATTCACAGTGTTCCAAAGCCGCCGATCATGCGGCTGAACCCTGTCTATGACCTGCGCCGGTCGCCACACTTGAACCACAGGAAACCCCCGCCGCAGCGCGCAGCATGCCCGCCAACGCGCCGGAACCGTGCAGGCCACCTCAGAGATGCCCGGAGGGCGCAGCTCGTGCCAGCGCGCTGCCGGGCCAGCCCAGCGCCACACGCCGGCGAGTTAAACGTAAGCTTAAGCCGCCGTAGCCATGCCATTGCCAGCCAGCTAGAGCTGTGTTCAGCCAGTAAACGGGACGCCCCGGCACTGGGCCACTGGAGGCTGCCCAAAAGCATGTAGACGCGTGTGCGGTCGAAAGCCTCAGCACACGGCAGCGGCTGCCCCGCGAGGACCGTCCAGCGAGGATGAACACCCTGTTGTCGGTGGTTGGATGCGTGCCCATGCCTCGCTACAGGCTGCGGCTCGCTGCGCGTCATCCGCCTGCCGTAGGGGTATCGGGTTCGCGCCATTGTTGTCTGCTGACGGCGCGTTTTTCCAGTGCGTATACGCGTGCGGATATTTAGTCCGGTCCGTTTAACTCATCGGTGCTCATTGGTTAAATAACGTTGACAGATCGGCCTCTCATAACAGCCCTCCGTGCCGCAGGCGTCCCGGTGCGCCCGTTCTACAAGAGCCGTGCGGCTTTGTTGACCTGCGGGACGGGTGGACGCCAGCTCGGCTCAGAATTTCCCGCCAGCGTACTACCCCGGTTATAGGCAGTCGAACCGGCGTATCCAGCCGGTGAGGCGCTGCACGACTAAAGCATCAAATAATGCCGCCGAGTACGCCGAATTTTCCCTGCGCGTACCAGCGCCGTGAATCGCCCGAGAACGGCGCGGCCCACGGCCACCTTTTGCCTTTTGGTTTTGTACGGCAGCTGGCGCACCACGCGATTCAAGACGGACATCGCGTGCTCTGGTCCGGCTGCCAGTGCCTTTAAAATGAGCGGGTCTGCGGCGGTGTAGGCGAAGACATCTTCCGCCGCTTGCAGGTGGCGCTGCGTGAAGAGTTCGGTCGGTTCGATCAGGTTCATAAAATCTAACTACGCGGAGCAGGCGCGCGTGCTCCGGGACGCCTTCGCGGACTGGCCCGAGTATTTAAAATATGACTCATAACGAAGCCACCAAACTAGCCGATCTGATCGAGCAAATGAAACGCATGCTGCCCGCCGCGTACACCGCTGGTGCCGGGCAGGACGCAGACATGCAGCAAATCCGCGCCTTCGTGCGCGAGCGTCTACAGCCCAATCCAAAGTTAGCGGTCACGACGGCAGACATCTGGCGTGTCTACGCTGAGGATATGGATCAGCGCGTGGATGTCATGCTGCCCCAGAACCGCTTTTTACGCCTGCTGCCAGCGGCCATGTTCGCCGATTTCGGCGTGCGGAAGAGTCATCGCGTTCAGACGATCTCCGGGGCGGCGCGTGGGTTCCTCGGCGTGTGCTTCCGCACGGGTTAGCCGCCCGGTTGCGGTCGAAGGTCCGAAGCGGGGCCGGAACCAGTGTGCCCGGTAAGCTGACGGCTGGTGGTGCTTAGGTGTCCAGCTTACCTGCTCAACGCCAGCGATCCTCCCTTGCTTGCGGATGCCGATACCGTTACGCTCCAAGCAACAACATACTTATGGCTAATGGGAAACCAGCGAACGGGAATGGGGATCTGGCGGTTCTGGAAAACCGGCTTTGGGCAGCGGCTGATCAGCTCTGGGCCAACAGCTCGCTCCGGCCTTCGGAATACTCCACGCCGGTGCTGGGCCTCATCTTCCTACGGTTCGCCGACAACGCGTTTACCAAGGCTGAAGCAGCGCTGAAGGGCAAGGCCACTGGTCGCCGTACCATTGGCAAGGCCGACTATCAGGCCCAGAGCGTTGTATACCTTCCAGATGAGGCTCGGTTCTCTCGGTTGCTGGCGCTGCCTGAGTCTGCCGACATTGGCAAGAAGCTGAACGAGGCTATGAAGGCCATCGAGCTGGAGAACGAGGATCTGAAAGACGTTCTGCCCAAGAACTATCAGCGCATTGATAACGCCACGCTGGTCGAGCTGCTGAAGATCATGTCCGGTATTCCGCTCGATCTGCCCGGCGATGCGTTTGGCAAGATCTACGAGTATTTCCTCGGTTCGTTCGCGATGAAAGAGGGCCAGAAGGGCGGCGAGTTCTTCACGCCGCCGAGCATGGTCGAACTCATAGTGTCGATCATTGAGCCCTACCACGGTCGCCTGTTAGACCCGGCCTGCGGCTCGGGCGGCATGTTTGTGTCCAGCGCCGGTTACGTGGCGAAACACCGGCAGAAGACCACCGACCGGCTGAGCATCTTTGGGCAGGAACGCGTCGTGGAAACGATCCGGCTGTGCAAGATGAACCTCGCCGTCCATGGATTGAGCGGCGATATCCGCTCCACCAACACCTACTACGAAGACATCCATGACTGCGTCGGCCAGTTTGACTTCGTCATGGCTAATCCGCCATTCAACGTGTCCGGCGTGGACAAAGAGAAGATCAAGGGCGATCCCCGGTTCCGACTGGGCCAGCCCAGCACCGACAACGCCAACTACCTCTGGATTCAAATCTTCGCGCATTCCTTGACCACCAAGGGCCGGGCCGGGTTTGTCATGGCCAACAGCGCCGCCGACGCGCGCGGCTCCGAGATGGAGATCCGCAAGCAACTCATACAGTCCGGCGTTGTAGACGTCATGGTCGCCATTGGCCCGAACTTCTTTTACACGGTCACACTACCTGCCACGCTCTGGTTTTTCGATAAGGGTAAGCCGGAGGCGCTCCGGGATAAGGTGCTGTTCGTAGATGCCCGGCATATTTACCGCCAGATTGATCGGGCGCACCGGGAGTTTACGCCTGAGCAGATCGAGTTCTTGGCTAACATCGTGCGCCTGTACCGGGGCAAGGCACCGGAGTTCCTGACCGACAGCGAGGCGCTGTTGAAGGCACAGTTCCCGAAGCTCAAGTATACTGACGTGCCCGGCCTCTGCAAGGTGGCCAGTCGAAAAGAGATCGAGGCGCAGGGCTGGAGCCTGAATCCGGGCCGCTACGTGGGCGTGGCGGCAGGCGTGGAAGTAAGCAACGCTGACTTCATGGAGCAGTTCGAGGCGCTGACCGAGGAGTTCGAGGCGCTGAATGCCGAGGCGCGGGAGCTGGAACGGCGCATCGTGAGCAACGCGGCAAAGGTGATGGAGGGTGTATGATGGACTGGCGCGATACAACGCTTGGTCAAGTCTGCGACGAAGTTGAAGGTGTCATCCAAACAGGACCATTTGGCTCTCAGTTGCATGAGTCAGACTATTTACCAACCGGGATTCCGGTTGTAATGCCGAAGGATATCATTGAAGGAAGAATTGCCACTGAGAGTGTAGCACGCGTGTCCCCTGAACATGTAGAGCGTTTGTCAAAACACAAGTTGCGTAGTGGAGACATTGTCTACGGAAGACGGGGAGACATTGGTCGTCAGGCGCTCATTAGGCATGATCAAGAAGGGTGGTTGTGTGGTACTGGCTGCCTAAGAATTAGTCTCGGCGAAGCCGTTGTCAGCCCAGTCTTCCTTCATTATTACTTGCGTCAGCAGGATGTCATCGGCTGGATTAGCAACCAAGCGGTCGGCGTAACGATGCCCAACCTGAATACCGCGATATTGCGCTCGGTGCCAGTACGATTTCCTATTCCCGCAGTCCAACGCCAGATCGCCGACATCCTCTCCGCATACGACGACTTGATCGAGAACAACACGCGGCGTATACACATTCTGGAGCAGCAGGCGCAGGCGCTGTACCGGGAGTGGTTCATCAACTACCGCTTCCCCGGTCATGCCAAGGTCAAGCTGGTGGACTCGACGCTGGGGAAGATCCCGCAGGGGTGGAGGGTTTTACCTGTTACTGAGGCTATAATCATGAATCCAAAGACCACCGTGCCAGCGGATGGAGAAAAGCCTTTTGTGCCCATGACTAGTCTATCGACTGACTCTATGCTGATTACAGATATTGAGTCACGGACTGGCAACAGCGGCGCAAAGTTCAAGAATGGCGACACCCTATTTGCCCGGATAACACCCTGCCTCCAAAATGGTAAGACGGCATTTGTTCAGTGTTTGCAAGGCGATGGAGATGTTGCGTTCGGCTCCACAGAGTTCATCGTAATGCGATCGAATACGGTTACGCCGGAGTACGTTTACCTGCTGGCACGGTCGGCAGCATTTCGTGATAACGCCATCAAGAGCATGTCCGGTGCGACTGGAAGGCAACGTGTGCAAGAAGGGTGCTTCGACAAATTTCTCATCGCGGAGCCCGATGGCTGTCAGCTTGCTGCATTCACTGAAGTTGTCAGGCCGATGTTTAGCTTGGTTCATAGCCTTGCAACCAAGAACACCAACCTCCGCCGCTGCCGCGACCTGCTGCTGCCGCGCCTGCTGTCGGGCGAATTGGACGTATCCTAATAATCTGTATGGCTGAAACACCCAACCAACCGATCCTAAATATTGAACTTGGCGAACACGGTGACCGCCTGTCGTTCAAAAATTCCGAGGAGCTCCGACTGTGGATCTCCACCGAACGAAACAAGTGGGTATGGTTGCGGGAAGCTGGTAGGCCTATGGCTGATTGGGCGTCAAGTGCGCAGGACGAGTTTTATAATCAGCTCGACCAATTTGTCCAGCAATGGCAGAGGTCGGTTCAAAGCCCGCAAGAAGTCATAAATGTGTTTAGCAGGATACTGAGCGCCTTTGATCAGTTTGTTTTGAAGAACCGCCGCGTAATCTTCAGCACAAACCCAGCGGCTCCGTTCATCGCCAGTTTGCGTGAAAAGCGGGGTGATCGTGTAGCTGCGGGTGCTTATTTGGCAATATTGAGCGCACAAATTAATACAGGCGGACAGACACAGTCTGATTGTTTTGAGGGCATTATTGAGGCTTTTTTATACAAGAGAGAGATTGATTGGGCGGCAGATGCGCAACAGAAAACATTTAACCGCCTAAAGGGTAAGTACGAGGATGAAACCCTTCGACAGGATCAGCGTTTCCAACAGCTAGTCGAACAGAATCAAGTACTCAACATCGGCTTCGAGGCAGCGTTGAAGGAAAAGTCCGAATCATTGAATAAGCTTCATGCTGAGCAGGCGTCGGACTATGCCAAGTTGACTGAGCAACATGTGGCTAAACTGAGTTCTATAGAAACCGCATACGACCAAAAACTTGCTCTTCAGAAGCCGGTTGAGTTCTGGGATAAGAAAGAAAAAGAGCACCGTCGGCTTGCAAAATTGCTGGGTTGGTATGCTCTGGCCACTATCGTAGGCTTGGCAACAGCTTTGGGTGTTGCGGCGTACCTCATTCTTTCAACTTTGGCCCCCAACGATAACCCCAAGCACTGGCAGATAGGTGTGTTGGCGGTCGCGTTGTTCTTTTCAATCTGGGTAATTCGTATACTGGTTAGGATGTTCCTGAGCAACCTCCATCTTGCAGAGGATGCCGCCGAGCGGCGCACCATGATTCTCACTTACCTCTCGATGGCGCGCGAGGGTTCGCAGTTTGAGGCGAAAGACAAACACCTCATCCTCCAACACTTGTTCAGATCAGCCTCTGATGGGTTGGTCAAAGACGACGCTGCGCCACCCACTCCAATGGAGGTTTTAACCCGGCGCTGACATGCCCCACGACTACTCCGAAGACACACTGGTCGAACAACCTGCCATCGAGCTTTTCGCCGGGCTGGGCTGGCAGACCATTGGCGCGTTCGACGAGGTCTTCGGCAAGGGCGGCACGCTGGGCCGGGAAAGCACCGGTGAGGTCGTGCTGGTGCGCCATCTGGAACCGGCGCTGAAGCGGCTGAATCCCCAAGCCACCCCGGAAGCCATCGACGCGGCGCTGACGGAGTTGACCCGCGACCGCAGCGTTATGTCGCTGGTCACCGCCAACCGGGAGGTATACGCGTTGCTCAAAGACGGCGTTAAGGTGGAAGTACGCACAGCGGACGGCGAGCTGAACACCGAGCGAATACGTGTCATCGACTGGGATACCCCGGCCAACAACCACTTCCTGCTGGTGTCGCAGCTCTGGGTGACCGGCGAGATGTATAAGCGCCGCCCGGACTTGGTGGCGTTCGTTAATGGGCTGCCATTGGTCGTGGCCGAGTTCAAGGCGGTCACCGAGCGCGTGGAGGCGGCTTTCAAGGACAACATCACGGACTACAAGACTGCGATCCCGCATCTTTTTGTCTATAACGCCATGATCCTTGCCTCGAACGGCCTCGAAGGCCGGATGGGCAGCCTGACGGCGACGTGGGAGCACTACTGTGATTGGAAGAAGGTCGCCAGCGAGGCCGAGCCAGGCAGCGTTTCACTGGAGACACTGATCCGGGGCACCTGCGACCGTACGCGGCTGCTGGACTTGGTGGAGAACTTCACGCTATTCGAGGATAAAGACGGGAAGACCCGGAAAGTCGTGGCCAAGAACCATCAGTACCTCGGCGTCAATAATGCCATCAAAGCGGTGCTGGGCCTAAAACATAACCGGGGGCGGCTGGGTGTGTTCTGGCAGACGCAAGGCAGCGGCAAGAGCTACTCGATGGTGTTCTTCGCCCAGAAGGTGCTACGGAAGATTACCGGCAACTGGACGTTCGTGGGCGTGACCGACCGCACCGAGTTGGATGGCCAGCTCTATAAGAATTTCGCGAGCGTGGGCGCGGTGACTGAGCCGGAGGACCGGGTGCGGGCCGATAGCGCCGAGCATCTCAAGCAACTGCTGACGGAGGACCATCGCTACGTGTTTACACTGATCCAGAAGTTTCGGACCGAGAAGGGTGGTCGGTTTCCCAAGCTATCGGGCCGCAGTGACGTCATCGTGATGACCGACGAGGCGCACCGTAGCCAGTACGACGTCTTCGCAATGAACATGCGCGATGCGCTGCCCAGTGCCGCGTTTATCGGCTTCACTGGCACACCGCTGATGACCAAGGGCGAGGAAAAGACGCGAGAAGTCTTCGGCGACTACGTCAGCGTATACAACTTCAAGCAGTCAGTGGATGACGGTGCCACGGTGCCTTTGTTCTACGAAAACCGCATACCGGAGCTACAACTGACCAACGACCAGTTGAACGACGACATCTACCGGGTAGTCGAGGATGCGGAGCTGGACGAGGATCAGCAGCGCAAGCTGGAGCGCGTGCTGGGCCAGCAGTATCACCTGATCACCCGCGACGAGCGGCTAGACAAGATCGCGGCAGACATTGTCCGGCACTTCACCGGACGAGGGTTCCGAGGCAAGGCCATGGTGGTCTGCATCGATAAGCTGACGGCGGTCAGGATGTACGACAAGGTCAAGGCGGCGTGGCGGCGGCACGAGGTGGCGCTCCAGAAGTCGCTGGTACAGGGCACCAAGGAAGAGCAGGACGCCACGCTGGACACGCTGCTTTGGATGAAGGGCACGGACTTGGCGGTGGTGGTATCGCAGGCCCAGAACGAGGCTGCCGATTTCGCGGCCAAGGGCTTGGACATCACGCCCCACCGGCTGCGGATGGTAAAAGAAGATCTGGAGACGAAGTTTAAAAACCCGGACGATCCTTTCCGGCTGGTCTTCGTGTGCGCCATGTGGGTGACCGGGTTCGATGTGCCCAGTTGCTCTACGATCTACCTCGATAAGCCGCTGCGGAATCACACTTTGATGCAGACGATCGCTCGCGCCAACCGGGTGTTCGGCGAGAAAGTTAACGGCCTGATCGTGGACTACGTCGGCGTGTTCCGTGACTTGCAGAAGGCGCTGTCCGTTTATGCCGGGGGCGGAGCAGGTGGCGGCGGTAGCGGTGGTACTGGCGGCGGAGCGTCGCCGGTCGAGAAAAAGGCTGAGCTGGTCAACCTGCTGAAAACGACCATCGCCGACGCTACGGCGTTCTGCCAGCAACGCTGCATTGATGTGGAGGCACTGCTCCAGACCAAGGCGCTGGAACGTGTCAAAGCTCTCAAAGATGCGCGGGAGGCACTGCTGGCACCGGACGATGCCAAGAAGCAGTTTATCGCGCTGGCCGGGCGCACAGCGCTCGTTTACAAAGCGATCCTGCCCGACTCTTCGGCCAGCCAGTTTGCACCGTACTGTGCCCTGTTCGTCACGCTGGCGGACATGATCCGGGCGCTGATGCCGGAGGTGGACATCACCGGCGTGATGAAGCAGATCGAGGGCGTGCTGGACAAGTCCATCGGCACCGGTGGATATACTATTTCAGATAAGCCCAATCCGCTCGACTTGAGCAAAATCGACTTCGACGCCCTGCGGAAGTTCTTCGTCAAGGGTCACCAGCGGGCTGAGCTGGAGCGTTTGCGTTCGGCGATCGCAGCCAAGCTGCAAGCCATGGTCGCCCAGAACCGGACGCGGGTAGACTTTCTGGAGAAGTTCCAGCAGCTGATCGACGATTACAACGCCGGATCAGCCAACGTGGAAGCGGTATATGAACAGCTGTTGCAGTTCGCCAAGAAGCTCAACGAGGAGGAGCAGCGCCACGTCCGGGAGGATCTGACCGAGGACGAGCTGGCTATCTTCGATATCCTGACCAAGCCTCGCGTGGACATCAGCCAGAAGGAGGAGAGGCAGGTCAAGGCGGTGGCCAAGGATATGCTGGAAACGCTCAAGTCTAAGGCGCTGGTGCTCGACTGGCGTAAGAGCCAGCAGACCCGCGCCGCAGTGCGGCTCTGCATCGAAGAAGCGCTGGATAATCTGCCACCGGCTTTCACGACCGAGGTATTCCAGTCCAAGTGTGCTGCGGTTTACCAACATGTTTATGACACATATGGCAGCGCCGCGTGCTGAGCGGTCGCCCGCTGCGCCGTAATACGGCGCTCTGGGCACCCAAGCCGGGCTATTACGGCGGTCCCAAACCAGCCGAAACCGGCGGTGCCAGCCCTGCTCGTTCTGCGATAACGGGCCGCTGATCGCAGTCATATGGCTGGCCGGGCCTGATGCTTCCACATTGAAGAGGCCGGGAATGCCAGATGTTCACAGAATAACGGCACCGACCGGTGTTCACAAATCCTTCCCCCCGCCAGCTATCCCAAACACCCCGGTTTTATTGGCTATCGCTTGTGCTGCCCAAGTGTTCTATATACAATTGTATTATGAACAGTGCCATTTATATTCGCGTCAGCACCGAGGGACAGCGAACCGACTCGCAGGAGGTGGAGCTGCGCCGGTATAGCCGTCAGCGCGGCTGGAAGAATCTCGTCGTGTACACGGACAAGATTTCCGGGGCTAAGGCATCGCGGCCCGAACTGGACCGGCTCACGCAGGACATGCGGGCCGGGAAAATCGAGCGCTTGATCGTGTTCAAGCTCGATCGGTTGGGCCGCAGCCTGACACATTTGGCCCTGATCCTCGACGAGATGAACCGGCTAAACGTGCCGTTAATCGCCAGTAGTCAGGGCATCGATACCTCGACGGAGAACCCGGCTGCCAAGCTTCAGCTTGGCGTGCTGATGGCCGTGGCTGAATTTGAACGGGGCATAATCAAAGAGCGCGTCAACGCGGGTCTGGCCGCTGCCAAGGCTCGCGGCGTTACACTGGGCCGCCCGGCCACGCTCGGTGAACCGCCACAAGCTCATCGGCGGATCATTACACGACCAGATTAAAGTTCAGGAGTGGTGTCTGGAACATGCGCCTTTTGTGAGATTGGAAGAGATGTCTGGTATTGAGACCATGGCCTTCGCTGGGTGACTGCGTAGTCGAATTGCACGAACCAAATCGGAAAAGTATACTTTTTGAAATTATGACACACGGCCCCAACAAAATCCTTCGCCTTCCTGAAACTGGCAAGCTGGTAAAAATCACCACAATCAATTCCGGCAACACCTTTGGTGCGCGATACTGGACAGACGGTAAGCGGGAAGCAGGTATGTTGCCTGACTTTCCGTGGTTGCGATACCGGACCGGCATTTTGGTCGCTCAAATACGGGGTGCTCTGCCGCCAATAATACTGAATGAATTTCTCGGCAAGCTGTGATGTCGTGACAACCAGCTCCGAATTGTCGTCAGCACCTCGTTCGACCGCCACATCAGCCAACGCCATCAAGAGGCAGTACTTGTAGGTGGAAACAAACGAACCCTCACCCAATAACCGCTGGAGGTTGGCGAGAAATGCAATCTGTTGGTCTGAGGATGGTACAGCCATTACCAGTATTTCGCCTTGGCCGGCACTACCCAACGAACGCCACCCCTGGGATCCGGAACATCACCGTCATAGCGCGGGATGATGTGAATGTGAGCATGTGGCACAGTTTGGCCCGCAGCCTTGCCTTCGTTGATTCCGATATTGAATCCCTGTGGTTTGAACTTTTCTTTGAGCAGATTCCTCACTTGGGCTACCAGCGTCCAGATTTCCTGCAAATCCTGTTCAGGCAGTTCCATCAATGTGGCGATGTGTCGCTTGGGGATGACCAGTGCATGGCCAGGAGAAACCGGGTAATTGTCGTAGAAGGCAATGGCTTTGTCCGTCCGTTGCCAGACCCGGTCCTCAGATAAATTGCAGAATGGGCAGTCCGGTACCGTCATGGTTGAAAGCCTACCGTCAAATACCGTGGTGACCAGAAAAAATCCACGCTTTGATTCCTTGGAAGCCTGTTGATGATGCACAATATTGACAGGATGGATTTTCAGGTTCAAAGTTTCCCCGAGTCCAGCACTGCAAACTATGGCCAACAATCCCAAATTCATTTCCTACACCAGAAATCGCGACGTGAACGCGAATGCTCCCCATGCCGTGAAGTTCGCCAATTTCAAACTGGCTGTGGCTGACGCGCGAATCAGTGGCAGCAACATCATGATCACCGAACCATGGGTAATCGGAGACACCTTCGAGGAACTCACTGAAAGCCTGTCACTGTTGGCAGGTACAGGTGTCGGGCTGAAGATTTCCTCGTCGCCTAAACCCTGGTCAAACTGACTTTTCCATTATGCTTCGACTTCATGAACCAGCTGCCGGAACACCACTCTATCAGCTAAAGATCATTCTCAACTATACCAAGCCCGTTATCTGGCGGCGGGTTGTGGTGCCGGCGAACCTGAAGCTAAACAGCCTGCACAACGTCATTCAGCGGGTCATGCCCTGGAACAATTCCCACCTCCATCAATTTGTGGTAGGGGAGGCCTTCTACGGTGTTCCTGACCGCGAATATATGGATGACTCGGGGCCGAAAACCCTCAATGAAAAAAGGTACACCTTGGCTGAAATCACTCTTGGTGCTAAATCAGTATTCACTTATGAATATGACTTTGGTGACAGCTGGGACCATATCGTGATTGTGGAAAAGGTTTTGCCGGCCGACCCCAAACTTAAACACCCAGTCTGTCTGGCTGGGGAAAACGCGTGCCCTCCTGATGACTGTGGCGGAATTCCCGGCTATTATCAGATGCTGAAGGTTTTAAGCAACCCCAAGCATGAGGAATACGAGTCGATGAAAGAATGGGTGGGTGGTGAATGGAATGCCGCTCACTTTGATCTGGATCAAGCCAACAAAGATTTGAAGCGGCTTAAGGTCTGACAGTTGCAAGTCCGATTAGGACGCCAACTCACCAGCCTCTGTATTCCAAGATTACCTGTTCACGCCGCCTTCTTGCCCTTTTTCGGTGACAGCTTCAATACCGACTCTTTCATTTCCTTGCCGGCTTTGAATTTGACGGAGGCTCGGGCTGGGATGGTAACATCCACGTCCGGCCGTTTTGGATTACGACCGACACGAGGTTTGCGGGTAACGACGTCAAACACACCAAAATTGCGCAGTTCAACTTTGTCACCTTTGGCCAGGGCTTCGGCGATATAGTCCAAGGTCTTTTGGACTGCCTCAAAGACCTGGGTTTGTACCAAGCCGGTATCCTCGCTAATCCGAACCACCAAATCACGTTTTGTAAGAGTCATATGCTGATGGGAAATAATTGTTCAAAGCTGGATGGTTGAGCAAGATTAAACAAGCGGATGCCTGATTCCACCTCATTCTGGACCCCGGCCAGCCTTTGATTTCACGCTCGTCTTTTCTATAAATGAGACAACAATATCGGCCAGCAAAACATCTGCTACCAAAAATTGTCCGCCCCCATGGCCCAGTTCTACAATTGCATCAAAATTAAACTGCCACTGTTTGTGAGTTGTCTGGCGCTGTCTTTGACTGGGCTGAGCCAGACACCGTCAACCAACATCACCATCCAAACTGAAAAGCTGATACTCACAGGTAAAACTGTTGCGGTAGATTTTTATTTACCTGCATCATCCCATTCAGCGCCGGTAGTGGTGCACATGACCTTCCCAGAAGGTCTCCGTGCATTCGCGCTCGAACGCCCTCACGAAGAACGCGTCGCTATACGGCAAGGCCATAACAAAGAAGGCCACCTTGCGTAACTGGCCGTTGACCTTCACCAGCGCGTAGCCGAAG
>CAIQKM010000139.1 GCA_903872345.1 uncultured Verrucomicrobia subdivision 3 bacterium
CTCCCCGTTGCTCTCCACCCCGCATTGCTGCGACGCAGTTACGGTTCGATACCGCACGGCTCTTCACCGCACAGAAACGGACTCCCACCGTTCTATCCCCTCGCCTTCTCAGGCGCACGAGCGCCGGCTTGCAGCCGGCTTTGGGCGTCCATTCCGGCCAAACGGGTGGAAAGGAACAACCGTATGCGACCATCGGGAGTTGATAAGCCGGTCACAGACCGGCGCTCCGGGCTGTGTCCGAATGCGCCCCGCAAAATCGGGCGACAAGCTGTCGCCCCCCATAGAAAAATCACCCGCCGATCAACTCGCGCACCTTGGCGGCGATGTCGCCCTGACGTACGAGTGATTCGCCGACCAGAATGGCGCCGGAACCGCATTTTTTCAAACGCTGCACATCCGCCGGAGTATGAATGCCGCTTTCGGCAACCAGGATGGTGCCGTCCTTGACGCCGGGGGTGGCGAAGAGTTTTGCGGCCAAACGTTCAGTTGTTGCGAGGTCCACCTTGAAACTTTTCAAATCGCGGTTGTTCACGCCGATCAGCCGGGGGGAAATTTTTAGCGCGCGGTCGAGTTCCGTCTCGTCATGCACCTCCACCAAGACGGACAGACCGGCTTCGGTTGCGAGCGCATGAAAACGGGCGAGCTGTTCATCGGTCAGAATGGCGACGATCAGGAGAATCGCATCGGCACCCCATTCGATGGCTTCAAGAATCTGGCGTTTATCAATGATGAAATCCTTGCGCAAGAGCGGCAATTTCACGGCGGCGCGAATCTGGCGCAGATATTCCAGCGAACCTTGGAAAAATTTCTCATCCGTGAGCACGGAAAGGCAGCTTGCCCCGGCGGCTTCGTATTCTTTCGCAATCCGGACGGCGTCGAAGTTCATGCAGATCAGCCCGGCGGAGGGCGAGGCCTTTTTGACCTCGGCGATCAGCCCGATGTTTCCGTGGCGGGGGTGCTGCAGGGCCGCAAAAAAATCACGACTTTCGCCCCGCTCCAGCAAGGCGTCGCGCAGGTCGCCGGCGGCGATGATCCGTTCCGGCAACAGCGCCACTTCGCGCTGCTTTTGTTCGACGATGGTATCGAGAATGTTTTTCATTCCTCGTCATCCTTCACGCCCTGCATGCGCTTCATGGGACCGCCGGCGCGCAGCCAGCCGTTCACGAAGGGATCCAGTTCGCCATCCATCACGCCCTGGACATTGCTGGTCTCGACGCCGGTGCGGAGGTCCTTGACCATCCGGTAGGGCTGGAAGACGTAGCTGCGAATCTGGTTACCCCAGGAGACGCTGCCTTTGTCGCCGTAAAAACGTTCCATCTCCGCCTTCTGCGCGTCCACACGCTGGGCGTAGATGCGGGAGAGCAGGAGTTTCATGGCCGTGGCGCGGTTCTGATGCTGCGAGCGCTGCGTTTGCGAGGCCACGACGAGGCCGGTGGGAATGTGCGTGATACGCACGGCGGTTTCCACCTTGTTCACGTTCTGACCGCCCTTGCCACCGGAGCGGAAGGTGTCCACGTGAAATTCATTCGGGGGAACCACGATGTCCGAATCGGTTTCCTCGATTTCGGCGATGGTATCGACGCTGGCAAAGCTGGTGTGCCGGCGTTTGTTGGAGTCAAAGGGGGAAATGCGCACGAGCCGGTGCACGCCGCGCTCGGCCTTGCAGAAACCGTAGGCGTTCTCGCCCTTCACGAGCAGGGTGGCGCTCTTGATGCCGGCGGTTTCGCCGGTCAGCGCATCGGTGACTTCAACTTCCCAACCGCGCAATTCGAACCAGCGCTGGTACATGCGCAGGAGCATGCTGGCCCAGTCGCAGGACTCGGTGCCGCCGGCGCCGGCGTTGATACTCATGATGCAGTTCTTGCGGTCATGGGGGCCGTTGAGAAACAGCTTCAGTTCCAGCGTTTCGACTTCCTTGAAGAACTTTTCCAAGTCGCGACCGATATCCGTCTCAATCTGCGCCTGGGCGGCGGGCGGCTCGGCCTCGCCCAGCTCGATCATCACGCGGCAGTCATCCAGCGTTTTTTCGAGACGCAGGACGGGTTCAATTTTGCCGCGGATGCCCGTGGCTTCGTCAATGGCAACCTGGGCTTTCTCGCGATTGTTCCAGAAATTTTCGTCGGCCATGAGGGCCGTCAATTCACCCAACCGTTTTTGCAAGTTGGCAAAGTCAAAGAAACCTCCGCAAGTAGGTGAGCTTGTCGGCGGCGGTCGCAATCTGGACTTTGGTAACTTCGAACATCGGGGGAAATTATCCAAATGCAAGCCCGGAAGCCAGTCTGGAATGTGGCCCGGGCGCGAATTTTCCCCGCCCGCGGGGGAAGATTATATTCAGCTTTTGATGGGCGGATTGCGGACCTGCTGCACCCGCCGCCAGACGCGGTAGGCCATCCAGGCGAGGTCGAGGAGCAGCAACAGGCAGTAGCCCCACACAATGTAATGCCCCGCCAGCCGGGTGCTGTGCCGTTCAAAGAAGTTCATCGGTTCAGCCGCCGGCGCCGGACCGGACGGGCGCAGTGCCGGACTGGCAGTCGCGACCGGTTGATCCGATACCGGGGCGGCATCGGCCACGCTTTCGGTTGTTGGCGACGGCAATGGAACATGCGTCACGGTCCGGTTGGCCACCGGGATCATGATAAGCGGCGCGTTGGATGACACTACCGGGGCATTGGCCGGCGGGGCGGATGGACGCGGGCCCGTCGGGTGGGCCGCCTCATTGGCCAACGTCGGCAAAATATCAGCCGCCGGAAAACCCATGGGTGAATTTTTTAGAAAAGCGCCAATCGCCGCGCGTTGATCGAGCGACAACGCCGGGACCGCCGCCAGGGGGGACGACGGACCGATGACCGGCCGGGCGGCCAAGACGAAGCTCTTCGCCTCACCCACATGTCCGTCCGCAAACAGCAAGTTGCCCTTAAATCGGTGCAGCGCAATGGTCCAGCGAAATTCCAGCGAACCGTCCGACTGCATCGTGACCTCACCAGCGTCAATATTGCGGTCGCCGGCCAGCACGGTTTCCGGCTGGAAATAATCCCCGCTCGCATCGGAAAAATAACTAAGATTGGCGGTTTGCAATTTTTCAAAGCGGGAGGCCGCCCGGCGGGAATCTGCCGGACAAATCAGGATATTGGGGGTCCCCAGTTCGGTGGCCATCGCCTGATACGTGTCCGGAGTGAAATAGATTTCCTGGTTTAACGCATTGGGATCCTGCCCGGCATCCGCCGAACCGCCCTGCAAGACCGGTACCTGCAACGGGAACCGGCTGTCGTGATCATGCGCAAACATCTGGTAAGCCAGACCGATCTGGCCCAGATTGTTGCCGCAAAACGCCATCCGGGCGCGTACCTGCGCCTGGGAAAGCACCGGCAGCAACAGGGCTGCGAGGATGCCGATGATGGCGATCACACACAGCAGCTCAATCAAAGTGAAGGCACCGGTTCGGGGCGAAACAGGTGAACTTTTCATGGTAATGAAACATGAGCATATCCCGTTCCAACTGATTTTTTCAGGGAAAATCGCGGATTATAATCCGCCAAAGGGGCTAACCGGTGCAATTTTCACGCCCAGTGCGTGAAGTTCACGCGCTTAAATCATCACCAGCAGCTCGGCATTGATCACCGGCCCGGTATAAAACAACTTCATGGAAGGAGGAACTGAAGGGGAAAAAATCAGCCAAGCCGACAGTCAAAAAATGTACCCCGGTGAACCGCACGCGGATCACCGGCAGACCGACCAACCTCAATGACCGGCGGGCGCGGCGGCCTGGCTCATGACCATGATAATCAAAATAATGATGATTACGGCCGCCGCAATGCCACCGATGAGAAAGTAAAAATTGACCTTGTTCTTCTTTTTGGTGAAGACGGTATTGGTGTCGAACGTCGTCGTGCGCGCCCCGCCCTGTTCCAGTTGCTCCAACGAAACTCCGCGCGGAATGACCAGCGTGGCGTCCATCTGCTGTTTCTTCTGGGCCGGCGCCGGTGCGGCGGACGAAGCGGCGGGAGCCGGTGCGGGAGCCGCCGAGGGGGCGGGCAGCGGGGTGCCGTCATCGATCTTCAATTCCACCTGACCGAAACGGAGGGTCTGGCCGGGCTTGAGCACGGCTTCCGTGATCTTTTCGTTATTGATGAAGGTGCCGTTGGTGGAACCAATGTCGCGGATGACAATGTCGGATCCGCGCAAAATAATTTCCGCGTGATGGCTGGAAACCGACGCGTCGGCGATGTGAAAGGTATTATCTTCAACGCGACCCACCGTGGTGCGTTCGATGATGAGCTCAAACGTCCGGCCCGTCATGCCCTGATTTAAGATAACTAGTTTCGACATAGCTTCCTTGCGATTATGGTCTGGACGGGTTTCAAGTCAAACGGAAATCGTCAAATCCTCTAGCCCCGTTTGGCGATCATTTCCCGAAATTCGGCGAATAACGGGGTGGAATCATGCGGTCCCGGCGAGGCTTCCGGATGATATTGCACGCAAAAAACCGGCTTGGTTTTGTGCCGCAACCCTTCCACCGTCTGGTCGTTCAGGTTGATCCGGTTTACCGCCACATTGGACGGCAGGGACGCCGCATCCACCGCAAAACCATGGTTTTGCGACGTGATCTCCACCCGGCCCGTTTCAAAATCTTTCACCGGCTGATTGCCGCCGCGATGGCCGAACTTCAATTTGAAGGTCTTGCCGCCGAACGCCTGGCCGAGAATTTGATGGCCCAGGCAGATGCCAAAAATCGGGATGCCGTGGTCCAGCAACGTTTTTACTTCGCGGACGATATATTCCAGCGCCGCCGGGTCGCCGGGACCGTTGGAAAGGAATACACCCGCCGGTTTGTACTTCAAAGCCTCGGCCGCCGTCGCGGTGGCCGGCAGCACCTGCGTGGCAAAGCCATGCTGCCGCAAGCGGCGCAGGATGTTGTATTTCATCCCGTAATCAAAGGCCACGATGGGAATGTCCGCCGCCGGCAGCGGCTTGCGATGGTTCCGGGCATCCAGCCGGGCATTGCCGCGCACCAGGTCAAACGCCGCGCTCTGCTCATCCTTTTCATCCCAGCGGAAGGCCTGCTGGTGGGTGACTTCCTTCACGTAATCCACACCCACGAACACAAATTCCTTGGCCCGCTTGATCGCCTCGGCGTCCGAAATGTCCTCCGTGGTGATAAAACCGTTCAAGGCGCCGCGCACGCGCAGCTTCTTGGTGAGAGCGCGCGTATCAATGCCCTGGATGCCGGGGATGCCGTTCTTTTCCAAGTACTCGGCCAGCGAATAATCCGCGCGCCAGTTGCTGACCACCGGGGACAGTTCGCGGATCACAAAGCCCGCCGCGTGCGGCCGCCAGGACTCGACATCCACCGCATTCACGCCGTAGTTGCCGATCAGCGGATAGGTCATCGTCACGATCTGCCCCCTGTAGGAGGGATCCGTGAGAATTTCCTGGTAGCCCGTCATGGAGGTGTTAAAACAAACCTCACCGGCCGCCGACGCTTTCGCGCCGAAACCCGTGCCGTGAAAAATGGAACCGTCTTCGAGGGCCAGAATTGCTTTCATCAAATGTCGAACAGCATAATTTTTTACGGACGCGGGTTCAAGCGTGAACCTTTTTGCTTTTGCAGATTTTTACGGCATAGTCATCCCGGCATGACAACGCACATCTTTGAAACCGAGCTCTGGCTGCCCGTGCCCCGGGAGCAGGTGTTCCCGTTTTTTGCCGATGCGCGCAAGCTGGAGAGCATTACGCCGCCGTGGCTGAATTTTCACGTCATCACCCCCGGTGAAATCCCCATGGGCGCCGGCACCCTAATTGATTACCGGCTGCGCATCCATGGCCTGCCGGTCAGGTGGCGCACGGAAATCGCGGTCTGGGAACCGCCGTTCCGGTTCGTGGACCGGCAACTGCGCGGCCCGTATCGCCAGTGGGTGCATACCCATGTATTCGAAGAACAAAATGGCGGCACGCGCTGTCGGGATCACGTGGCCTACGCCGTGCCCGGCGGCGCGCTGGTGAACCGGCTGTTTGTCCGCCGGGATGTGGAAAAGATTTTCGCCTACCGTGCCGCCGCCCTGAAAAAACATTTCGGCGGGGCGGCCAAAATTTAAAAAACATGAAGGTCACTTTTATCATTCTGGGGCTCGCCGGCCTGGTGGCGCTGGTATTCTGCGGCTGCGCCGCCGTGCGCGCCGGTTATAAATCCGCGCCCTATCAGGTCATCCGCACGGATGGAAAATTTGAACTGCGCGACTATCCCGATCTCGTCCTGGTGGAAACGCGCAGCCAGGGGGCGGATAACAGTTTCATGCGCCTGTTTCATTACATTGGCGGACAAAACGCCGCCTCCAAAAAAATTTCCATGACCACGCCGGTATTTATGGCCGGAGAAAACACCAATGTCACCATGGCGTTTGTGCTGCCGGCGAATATGCCCCTGGAAAACGCCCCCCAGCCGGCGGACCCCGGCGTAACCCTCAAAAAAGTTCCCGCCGGCCGTTTTGCCGTGCTGCGATTCAGCGGCGGCCGCAGCACCGAACACGAATCGGTCGCCAGGGCGCGCCTGCAAGCCTGGCTTGGGCGGCAGCACCTCACGACCGCGGGCGGGCCGGTTTACGGTTATTTTGATCCGCCGTGGACGCCTTCCTTCCTCCGCCGCAACGAGTTGATGCTCCGCCTCGCCGCCGGCCAATGATTTCACTTGCACCCCGGCAAACGGTTGTTACGATACCGTGACAATTTATCCGCCGGGCACGGCGGGTTTTTCTTTTTTTAACCGGCAGAAACATCATTTTTACCTGTGAAAGTTTTCAGCGGCACCGCAAATCAGCCTTTGGCTCGCGCCATCTGCAAATCCATCAACATTGAACTCGGCAAGTGCAGCATCACGCCGTTTCCCGATGGCGAGACCTTCGTGAAAATCGAGGAGAACGTGCGCGGCGAGGATATTTTCATCATCCAGCCGACCTCCCCGCCCACCAATCACAATTTGATGGAGCTGTTCATCATGATTGACGCGCTCCGCCGCGCCAGCGCCACGCGCATCACCGCCGTGCTCCCTTTCTACGGCTATGCCCGGCAGGACCGCAAAGACCAGCCCCGCGTACCCATCACCGCCAAGCTCGTCGCCAACCTGCTGGTCGCCTCCGGCGTGAACCGCGTGCTGACCATGGACCTCCATGCCCAGCAAATTCAGGGCTTTTTTGACATTCCGGTGGATCACTTGTACGCCGCCCCGGTGATGTATGAATATTTGAAGACGAAAAAGCTGAAAGACCTCGTGGTTGTCAGCCCCGATGCCGGCGGCATCAAGATGGCCCACGCCTATTCCCAGACCCTCGGGGCCGAACTCGCAATTGTGGCCAAGCGCCGCAAGAGCGCCACGGAAGTGGAATCCGTGGCGGTGATTGGCGATATTGAAGGGAAAAATGTGCTTTTGGTGGATGATTTGACCGAAACCGCCGGCACCCTGACCACCGCCGCCGCCGTCCTCAAGAAGAAGGGCGCGCTTCAGGTAATGGCCTGTGTTTCCCACGCCCTGCTGAACGATGTGGGGGTCGAAAGATTGCGTAATTCTGTTATTGACGAGTTGATAACAACTGATACAGTTCAACGCCCGGCTATTGACGGCGTCAAAATTACCACGCTGACGGTCGCCGGGCTTTTGGGCGAGGCCATCAAGCGAATTCATAATAATTCGTCGGTTAACTCGCTCTTTGAATTCAAAGGCGGGCGCACCAGTTAAGCGCCGGCCGGAAAATAAAAAATTTATAAAATGAAATCAGTCTCGTTGAAAGCCTATGCGCGTACTCAAGTGCAGCGCGCCGAAGTCAAAAAATTGCGCGCCACCGGTCGCGTGCCCGCCACCATTTATGGTCGCCAGGCCCAGCCGCAGAACATCGAAGTGGTTGGCGAGGAAATTTGCGACCTGCTGAATCATTCCGCCACGGAAAACCTGCTCGTGGACCTCGCGGTGCAAAACGACCCCCGCTCCCAGCGCCTCGCGCTGCTGCAGGAAGTCCAGCATCATCCGCTCACCGGCAAGGTCATCCATGTGGATTTCCATGAAGTGGCCGAAAACGAGAAGGTCACCGTGCTCGTGCCCGTTGAAACCGTCGGCGAACCCGCCGGCGTCAAGAACGGCGGCGGCACCCTCGAACACGTGCTGTTCAAGCTCAAGGTGCGCAGCCTGCCGAAGGATCTCCCCGAGGCCATCGTCATTGATGTCTCGCCGCTGGAAATCGGCAAGTCCATTCATATTGGCGAAGTGCCCGTGCCCGCCGGGGTTGTCATCATGGGCGACAAGCACCTGACCGTCGTCTCCGTCGCCGCTCCGCGCGCCGAAGAAGAAACCACGGCCACCGCCGAAGGCGCCAAGACCGCCGGCGATGTGGAAATGACCAAGGAAAAGAAGGAAGACGGCACCGAAGGCGCCGCTTCGGCCAAGGCGGGCGACAAGAAGGCCGATGCGAAGGCCGGCGACAAGAAGGCGGATGCCAAGCCCGAAGCGAAGGCCGACGCCAAGAAGAAGTAATTTTCCGGGCGGCATTGACCGCCCCCGCGCATGGACCCGGTGTACCTTATTGTGGGATTGGGCAATCCCGGCGCGGAATACGCAAAAACCCGTCACAATGCCGGTTTTTTGCTCGTGGAATCACTGGCCGTCCGCTGGCAGGCGGATTGGACCAACGAACGCAAGTTCAGCGCCCAGGTGGCCCGGGGCGAACGACAGGGCCGGAAGTTTTTGCTGGCCCGGCCGCAGACGTTCATGAATTTGAGCGGGGAAGCGGTCGGCGCACTGGTGAAGTTTTATCAGTTGCCCCCGGCACAGTTGCTGGTGGCGGTGGATGATGCGGATTTGCCGCTCGGAGAAATCCGGCTGCGGCCCGGCGGTGGCAGCGGCGGCCATCACGGGCTGGAATCCATCACCCAGCATCTCGGCACCCGGGAATACGCCCGGCTGAGAATCGGCATTGGCCGGAAAAATGAAGTGCGGCAGATCACCGGGCATGTGCTCGGCAGGTTTGACGCCGCTGAAAGCGCGGTGCTGGAAAAAGTTTTGGAACGGGCGGCTGGCCAGCTTGAGTGCTGGTTAAGTGCCGGATTGCAGAAGGCAATGAGTCAATTTAACGGGGTCGTGAACCCCACGAACGAAGAAAAATGAAAAAATACGAAGGTCTGTTCATCCTGAATCTGGCAGGACGCGAAGAAGGTATCAAAGATGCCCTCGACAAGATTTCCACCGAAATCACCGCCGCCGGCGGCAAGGTCGAAACCGTCCAGAAAATGGACAAGAAGGCTTTTGCCCGCATCGCGGACAAGCGCCACACGTCCGGCTTCTATGCCAACGTGATTTTTGACGGCACCCCGGCCATCATCGCCACGCTCCAGAAGAAGTTCTCCCTGAACGAAGACGTTTTCCGCGTCCTGTTCACCCTGGCGCCCGCGCCCAAAGTCGCCGCCTGATTTTTCCGGTTATGGCCAGCTTCAATAAAGTCATCCTCATGGGGAACCTGACGCGCGATCCCGAATTGCGCTACACCCCCAAAGGGACGGCCATTGCCAAAATCGGTCTGGCAGTCAACCGGACTTGGCGCAATGAAGCGGGCGAAACCAAGGAAGAAGTCACTTTTGTGGACGTCGATGTTTTCGGCCGCACGGCGGAAAACGTCGGCCAATACATGCGCAAGGGCCGTCCCATCATGGTGGAAGGCCGCCTGAAGCTTGATACCTGGGACGACAAGCAGACCGGCCAGAAGCGCAGCCGGCTCGGCGTGATTGCCGAAACCGTCCAGTTTCTGGGCAGTCCCGCTGGTGGTGGTGAAGGTGGTGGCGCTCCCGCCGCCCCCCGCGCCGCCCGGCCCGCGCCGACGCACTCCCCCGCCCCCTCTGCTGCCGCGCCTGAACCTTTGGAAGGTGATGTCCCGCCCGAAAGCGACGACGTCCCGTTTTGATTTTTAACCCCGTAAACGAATTTTTGTATGGCAAAAACTGAAGTCATCCTCACGCAAAACATCATCGGCCTTGGCGGCGAATCCGACCAGGTCCGCGTCGCCGCCGGCTACGCGCGCAACTACCTGCTGCCCCAGCGCCTCGCCATCCCGGTCACCCAGGCGAACAAGCGTCATCTGGAAGCCCTCAAACAGCGCCGCGCCGAACGCGAAGCCCATGAGCTCAACCACATGACCGACCTCTCCAAGGCCCTGTCCAAGATGATCTGCGTCATCAAGGTCAAGACCGGCGAAGACGGCAAGCTGTTCGGTTCCGTCACCAGCGGCACCATCGCGGACGAGCTCAAGCACCAGTTTGACATCGCCCTCGACAAGAAGAAAATCCGCCTGGAGCACGCCATCCGCACGCTCGGCGAATTTGAAATTGACCTGCACCTGCACCACGAAGTCAAAGGTGTTCTGAAGGTGCGCGTGGAAAGCATCAACCCCGTGGCCGCGCCCGTCGTCGCCCCGGTGGAAGAAAAACCCCGCTCCGAAAAGCGCGGCAAGCGTTCCGAAGTCGAAGCCGCCGCCCCCGCCCCCGAAGCGAAAGCCGAAGGCAAGCCCAAGGGCGAAAAGAAGGCCAAAGCCGAGAAGAAGGCCTGATTTCAGAAAATATTTCACCAAAGCCACGGACCTTGTCCGTGGCTTTTTTATTTCGCGCGATTGCAGGGGTTTCGTTTTAAAACCTCGACCGTCCCTCCGGGACTTGAAATGATTTGCACAGCCAACCCGGCGTTGAAACGCCGGGCTATTTTTATTACGTCGCTCCGCGACTTCGCTTCGCGCCTTGCTAACACGCACAATTAAGCGCCATTCAACCCGCCTTCCGCCTTCCCGTCCATTGACACCCGCCGCCCGGCGGTTATGCTGATCCTTTAACTGACATTTCCATGCTCACTGCCGCCAAAAAACTAACTTTTAACGCGCAAGGCGCCGCCTTCGCGATTGTCGCCTCCCAATACAACGACCGCTATGTGGACGCCATGCTTCGCGCCGCCCAAAAGGAAATCCGGCAGGCCGGCGGCAAGGTTAAAGTGATCCGCGTACCGGGAGCTTATGAGATCCCCGTGGTCGCCGCCCGGCTGGCCCGCACCAAACAGTTTGCCGGCATCATCTGCCTGGGCGTGATCTTGCGCGGAGCCACCACCCATGCCCAGCATATTGGCGAAGCGGTGAGCAACGCCCTCTCCCTGATCCAGATCCAGCATGAAGTGCCTGTGATTCATGAGGTTCTGCTGCTGGAAAATGATAAGCAGGCGCAGGAACGCTGCCTCAGCCGGACGCATAACCGCGGCACGGAAGCGGCGCAAACCGCACTGGCCATGGCAGATATCATGCAGAGCTTGTGAATTTTTTCACAAACTGCTTGCGAACCGGGCGGCGGCGATGATAATTTTGTTTTCCTCATATCAAATTATAGTTATTCATGAAAAAGTCATTGCTGCTGTTGTGTGTCGGCGCCCTCGCCCTGGGACCGCAGGCAAAATCTTCCACCGTGGCCGACGCCTTGGCCGGGATTGATCCCGCGACCGGCGCCGCCAAGGATACCACCACCGTTTTTGATCTGGACGCCATCGTCTCCGCCCGCACCACGCTGGCGGATGGCAAAGTGCTCGCGTTCATCCAGCCCGTCGGCAAACCCGGTCTGGCGGTCGTCGCCAGCGGCGCGGATGCCGCCAAATTTGTTCCCCGCAACGAATTGACCCTCAAAGGCCAGCTCGCGGCCGGTCCCTTTGGCTGGGCCGTGCTCAACCCGCAGGCCGGCTCCGTGGCCGTGGTGGGCGACAACAAGCCCTTCGGCACCTCCACGCCGGTCAATGGCGCGACGTTCGCCGATGCCTCCGCCCTTGCCGGCAAGTTCGTGCAGCTCACCAATGTCACCTTTGAAGGCGACAAGTTTGCCGTGAAGAGCGGCGTGAAAGTCAAGGACGCCAATGGCGCCGAGGTCAGCCTCGTGGTCAGCGCCTCGGTGGACGGTCGCGATGTTCCCGCCGGCGGCCAGAATGTCTATGGCGTGCCCGTGAAAGTGGACGGCGGCTGGAAGCTGCTCGCCGCCCGGTTCCTGCCGGTGACCGGCAAGGCCACGCTCTCCCTCGCGGAAAAGTACACCTGCACCACCTGCCATAATCCCGATGCCAAGGTTGTCGGCCCGGCCTACCGCGACGTCGCCCAGAAATATCGCAACGACAACGACGCCGTGAGCAAGTTTGTCGCCCAGATGGACGCCGGCGGCACCGGCAAATGGGGTCCGGTTCCCATGCCGCCCTTCAAGGACAAGGTTCCGGCGGCGGATGAGAAGCAGATCGCCGAATGGATCTGGGGTTATCGCTGGGATTGGATCTTGGCGGAATAAGGCAGATTGACGGTGGAGAAATCCACGTTAAATTGACTCCTTTATTGGCGACCGCTGCGGGCATTTGCCACAGCGGTCGATTTTTTTAACACTGAAGCAACATGAATAAGAATTACCAACCCGCCCTGTTCTGGTTTGCCGTGCTGAATGCCGTGGCCACGTTTCTGCTCATCGGCCTCGGCGGCCTGGTGACCAGCAACGAGGCCGGGATGTCCGTGCCCGACTGGCCGACCACCTACGGCTACAACATGTTTTTCTTCCCCATCCATCAATGGGTGGGCGGCATCTTTTTTGAGCATACCCACCGTCTGCTGGCCTCGGCTGTGGGCCTGCTGACCACCGTGCTGGCCGTCTGGCTGTGGGCCAAAGATCCCCGCCCATGGTTGCATTGGACGGGTATCGCCGCCTTTTTTCTGGTGATTCTGCAAGGCGTGCTGGGCGGACTGCGGGTGAAATGGCAGATGAATTATCTGGGCATCCCGCACGGCGCGGTCGCGCAGGCTTTTCTGGTGCTCACCTGCGCCATGGCGCTGTTTACCAGCCACTGGTGGTGGCGTTCGGCCACGGAGAAGCAGGTGGCCATTCCGCGCGGGCTTTACAGTCATATTCTATGGGTAACCGTGCTGATCTTCGGGCAATTGATCATTGCCGCCACGATGCGCCATCAGCATGCCGGTCTGGCGATCTCGGATTTCCCCATGGCGCATGGCAAAGTCTGGCCGGACACCAGTCCGGAGGCCATCGCCCGTTACAACACAGAACGGCCGCCGAGTACGTCCTATAATCCGATCACGGCCTTTCAGGTGCAGTTGCAGATGGTTCACCGGTTCGTGGCATACTTTATTTTCCTCGGGGTCGCGGCAGCGGCGATGCTGGCTCGGAAGAAACTGGGCGGCCAAGATCCGCTGACCAAATTCGCCTTCTTCTGGCTGGGCTTGTTGAGCCTGCAAATAGTTTTGGGCGCGGCGACCATCTGGTCAAATAAGGCGGCGGATGTGGCCACGGGCCATGTTATGGTCGGCGCGCTGGCGCTGCTGACGGGAGCGATCTGGTGTCTGGTGGCGCGGCGGCGGACGCAACTGGCGGTGGGTTAACCCCAAAACCAGTATTGGAAGTGATTGGCGAAAGTTGGAAATGACCGAATTGAAAGCCTTTGACCAGGCGCGCAAGCTTTTGTCGGCACGGCCAAAGCCGGCGCGCAGGGCCATTTTGTTTTTTTGGCAAAAAAGGGTTATCCCGCCATCATGCCGTCACCGGCACACATTTCCGAATCAGGCTGTCAGAAAACGGCTTGCATATATTACTCATCGTCGAAATTCGCAGAACAAGCCGGGGTGATACCCGTAATTTCCCTGAAAGCAACATTGACAGAAATTGCCCCGGCATAGCAAAATGAGTTGAATTAGGCGCGGTTTTCAACGCGTTGTTTGCACCAATAAATGAAATCATCGGCGGAAGCATTTAACTCAACAGCACTGGTCGAAAAAAGCTGGCTGGCCATCATGGCCGACCTGATCAAGGCGCGCCTCACCGCGCTCGTATTGCTGACAACGCTGGTGGGCTTCTATCTGGGCTGGCAGGGTCCGATGAATTATTTCCTGATGTTTCACGCGCTGTTCGGCACGGCCCTCGTGGCTTCCGGCGCGGCGGCGTTGAACCAGTTAATGGAGCGCGAATATGACGCCAAGATGCGCCGCACCGCCAGCCGTCCCCTGCCCTCCGGCCGGATGCAACCCGCCACGGTCACTTTGCTGGGCGGCATCTGGTCGGTCGCCGGTTTGATCTATCTGGCGGTATTGGTCAATACGCTCACCAGCGTTTTGGCGGCGGTGACCCTTGTCAGCTACCTCTTCATTTACACGCCGCTCAAGCGCGTGACCTGGACCAACACTTTGGTTGGCGCCATCCCCGGAGCCTTGCCGCCCCTGATGGGCTGGACCGCCGCGCGCAATCAGTTGAGCGGCGAAGGCTGGGCGTTGTTCGCCATTCTCGCCTTCTGGCAAATCCCCCATTTCATGGCCATCTCCTGGCTCTATCGCGAAGAATACGCGCGCGCCGGTTTCAAAATGCTGCCGATGATTGATCCGGACGGACGCCGCACCGGCGAACAATCCATCCGCTACACCGTGGCCCTGTTTCTGGTGAGCCTCTGCCCGTTCCTGCTGAAAATGAACGGCCAGGTGTATCTCACCGTTGCCATTGTTTTGGGCCTGGGCTATTTCTGGACGGCCCTGCGTTTTTCGCAGCAACTGACGCCCCGCCGCGCGCGCCAGTTGTTTCTGGCATCCATCATTTACCTGCCGCTCTTGCTCACGGCCATGGTCCTGAACAAACTCAAATAAATTTATGCAGTCGAACGTCCAACAGTTTCCCCCGAATCGTCCGGAAGCAGCCGAGGCCCATTCCGACCACGGCCACGATCATGGCCATGATGACCACGGTCACCATGAACATCACGAGCCGGGTTTCTGGTCGAAATACATTTTCTCCACCGACCACAAGGTCATCGGCATCCAGTACGGGCTGGTGTCGCTCAGCTTCATGCTGTTCGGCTTTTTCCTGATGGTGATGATGCGCTGGCAAATCGCCCACCCCGGCGTGCCGGTTCCCGTCATCGGTCCGGTGCTGGCGGCGCTCCTCGGCCAACCGGCGGCGCATGGCATCATTTCCCCGGAACTGTACAATTCCTTCGGCGCAATGCACGGCACCATCATGGTGTTCCTCGGCGTGGTGCCGCTGGCGTTTGCCGCGTTCGGCAATTATGTGGTGCCGCTGATGATCGGCGCGCCGGACATGACCTTTCCCCGCATCAACATGGCCAGCTTTCACGCGTTCTTTTTGGGCGGACTCGTCATGCTGGTCAGCTTCTTCATTCCCGGCGGCGCGGCGCAGGCGGGCTGGACCTCGTATTCGCCGCTCGCCAGCACGATTCCCACGGATGGCCAGGCGTTCTGGCTGGTGGGCATGGTGTTGCTCATTACTTCCTCGCTGCTCGGCGCGGTTAATTTTATCGCCACCATCATTCAACTGCGCACGCCGGGCATGACCTGGATGCGCCTGCCGTTTTTCGTGTGGGCGCAGTTCGTCACGGCGTTTCTGCTGTTGCTGGCCTTTCCGCCGCTCGAAGCCGCCGGTTTGCTGCAATTGATGGATAACGTGGCGCACACGAGTTTCTTCCTGCCCACCGGTCTGGCCGTCAGCGGCCCCGTGGGACAAGTCAGCGGTGGCGGCAGTCCCCTGCTCTGGCAGCATTTGTTCTGGTTCCTCGGCCATCCGGAAGTGTACGTGCTGATTCTGCCCGCAATGGGTATCGTGGCGGAAATCATCGCCAACAACACCCGCAAACCAATCTGGGGCTACAAGTCCCTGGTGTACGCGGCGCTGGTGGTCGGCTTCCTCTCCTTCATCGTTTGGGCGCATCACATGTATCTGACCGGCATGGGCCAGGGCATCGCGACGTTTTTCCAGGCGACCACGATGATTATTTCGATCCCGTCCGTGGTGATTCTGACGTGTATGTTTCTTTCGCTCTGGGGCGGTTCCATTCGCATCAACACCCCGATGCTGTTTGCGCTGGGCTTCCTGCCGATGTTCGGCATTGGCGGTCTGACCGGCCTGCCCCTCGGTCTGGCGGCCTCCGACCTCTATTTGCATGACACCTATTACGTCATCGCGCATTTCCATTACGTCGTCGCTCCCGGCACGATCTTCGCGCTGTTTGCCGGCGTGTACTTCTGGTTTCCCAAGATGACCGGTCGCCGCATGAGCGAATTCTGGGGCCGCGTGCATTTCTGGTGTTCGTTTACATTCATGAACCTGGTGTTCATGCCGATGTTTGCCCAAGGCATCAAAGGCATGTTGCGCCGCATGTCCGACGGCGGTGTGAATTACTCGGCCGCCAAGGTGCCCGGTGTGATCGACACCCTGCCCGGCACGGTCATGGAATTGAACACGTGGATCCTCTGGGCCGCCGTCGGCCTCGGCATCGCGCAAATTCCGTTCATCATCAATCTGTTCTGGAGCATCAGCCATGGCGAGAAGGTGAAGAGCGACAATCCATGGCACGCCACCACGCTGGACTGGCAGACGCCCACGCCCCCGCCACACGGCAATTTTGCCCACGAACCCCACGTGGTGCGCGGACCGTACGATTACAGCCTCCCCGGCGAAGCGAACGACTATACCCCCCAAAGCGAAACCGGCGGCAAATCCGCCCACTGATATTTTTCCATGGAAATCCCCTACACCGTAAAAAACCGTCCTGACACCGGCATTTACAATGCCAAGCTGGGCGTCTGGTTGTTCCTGGCCTCGGAAGTCATGCTCTTCGGCGGCCTGTTCTCCGCCTATGTGCTCCTGCGCGTGGGCGCCCAGCCGGGCCATTGGCCGCACGGCTGGCTCGACGTCCGCTTCGGCACCGTCAACACCATCCTGCTCGCCCTCTCGGCCATCACCACCCTGCTCGCCTGGGCCGCGTGCAAGGTTCGCGAGTTCGGCAAATTCAAATTCTTCCACGGCTGCACCATTCTGCTGGCGCTGACCTTTTTGGGCATCAAGTCCTATGAATACCATGACAAGTGGATTCATTATGAGATCCAGTTGAAAGACGGCACGTTCGCCGACGGCCATTTGGAAGAGCAGGACGACAAGCAGGTGGTTCTGCACGGTCGCATCGTGAAAGATGAGAAAGACCTGTACGATCTCCGCGCCCAGAAGGACATCCAGCTCGGCGAGGTGAAGATTGACCGCGCCAATATCGTGAAGATGCAGAACTACGGTCCCTGGCACAACACCTTCACGGCCATTTATTTCACGCTCACCGGTCTGCATGCGCTGCACATTCTGGGTGGTACGCTGGTAATTTTCTACCTGTGGGGACCGGGCAGCAAAATGTATAAAACCGACCCTGAACGTTTTACCAACCGCATCGAAGTGTCCGGGCTGTTCTGGCATTTCGTGGACTTGGTCTGGATTTTCCTGTTCCCTGTGCTTTATTTAACCTGAGACTCCTATGAGCGAATCCGAACAACCCGTAGATCTGAAAAGCTACATCCGTCTGTGCGCGGTCATCTTTCTGGTCGTGCTGTGCACGACTTCCGCGATGATTGCCGCCTCCTTCAGCGATCACTTGGGCAGCGGCTGGACCGGCCGGGTGACCGTCATTCTGGGCATCGCCGTGATCAACGCCTTTCTCGTGGCCGGCTATCTCATGCATTTGCTCTCGGAAAAGAAGCTGGTGTACACCGTCCTCTGTTTCACGGTGTTCTTTTTCATCGGCCTCATGGGGCTGACCCTCTGGGCCATGGGCAATTTCCCGGTCGGCACCATCAACCACTGATTACGCCATGTCACTCAAAGCCTTTCACCTCATCTTTGTGACGTTGCTTACGTCACTCTCCTTCGGCTGTGCCGCGTGGGCCTTTCAGGCCGGCAGCGCGGTTTGGGGGGCGACGGCGATTGGCACGGGCATTTTGGTGATCATTTACGGCATCTATTTTTTGAAGAAACTCAAAAAAGTCAGTTTCCTGTGAAAACGACCTTGAAATTCATCGTCCCGCTGTTGCTGGCCGGATTGCTCCCCGCCAAGGCATTGGCGTGTGCCGCCTGCTATGGCGCGAGCGATTCTCCGCTCGCGGAAGGCATGAATTGGGGCATCCTCACGCTCCTGGGCGTGGTGGGGACCGTGCTCACCTGTTTTCTGGTTTTCTTTGTCCATATCGTCCGCAAAAGCGAAGCCGCCACGGAAGCTGCCGAAACGGCGGCCGGCGCGAAACAATCTGACTCCGATAATTCGACTCACGTATGAAAGACTGGTTTGCTCATAATGTTCTGGGACTCCCCGAACTGGCCTCCACCAATGGCCAGGCCGTGGACGATCTGATGGTGTATCTGCATTGGCTGATGCTCGCGCTGTTCGTCGGCTGGATACTCTACTTTGGCTACGTTCTCTGGCGTTTCAGTGCCCGCCGTAATCCGCGCGCCAATCACGAAGGCACCAAGAGCCACGTCCCCAGCGCCGCCGAACTCTTTGTGGTGGTGGTGGAAGCGATTCTGTTGCTCGGTTTTGCCATCCCGTTGTGGGCCAAAAACGTCCGCGATTTCCCCAAACCCGAGGATTCCACGGTCATCCAAATCGTCGCCCAGCAGTTTGCCTGGAACGCCCGTTATCCCGGCCCGGACGGCAAGTTCGGTCGTCAGGACATGAAACTGGTCACCAACGACAACGTGTTCGGCATTGATCCGGCGGATGACGACGGCAAGGACGACATTCAGGTGCTCAACGACATCCACGTACCCATCAACAAGCCCGTGCTGGTTTACCTGAGTTCCAAGGACGTGATCCACTCCGTCAAGCTCGTGGCCATGCGCGTGACGCAGGACGCGATTCCCGGCCTGCGTATTCCGTTTACCTTTACTCCGAACAAGCTGGGCCGCTACCAAATTGAATGCGCCCAGTTGTGCGGCGGGGGCCACGCCCAGATGGCGGGCGGTTTCGTAACCGTGGAAAGCCCGGAAGATTACGCCAAATGGTTGCGCTCCAAGTCGGGCACCGGCACGGCGGCGACGTTTGAGTGAGGGGCTGTCAAAAACTTCAGGCGCATCCGCGCACTGCCCGGAGCGCCGGTCTGTGACCGGCTTTGGGCATACATTTCCACAAAACGGCTGAAAAAAGAAACCGTGTGGGACGATCGTGAGTTGATAAGCCGGTTGCAAACCGGCGCTCCGACTGGCGGGCAGTTCGAGGGCGATGGCAGGATGCGCCCGGAAACTGCCTGTATTTGACATGACACCCTGGCAAATCAATGGCAAGCTGGAAGAGATGCGAGTTGTTGGTAATCAATCCCAAATGGAATAACCGACCATGAATGCCCTTACCTTGGACCAAGTACTGACGGACGCCGAAAACCTGCCCTTGGACGAGCGGGAAATGTTGGAAGACTTGCTGCGCAAACGCCGGATTGATTCCTGGCGCGTGGAGACCACCGCCGCCGCCGCCTTTCGCGCCGGCAAGCTTAAGCCGCAACCGGTGGAAGATATCATCGCCCATTTGCGCGCGGCCAAGTGAGCCATGAGGGCTCCGGTTCTGACTCCCCGTTTTGAACGGGCGTATCGCCGACGATCAACCAAATTTTCCAGTCAACCTTCCCAATCGGCCAAAATTGCGCCGATGGCTTTGTCGGCTCTGGCTCATCTGCCGGATGGCAATTCAAGCCGAACGCTACCTGCCGGCAAATTGAAAACGCGCTCAATCTCACGCTGTCCAGTCTCGACTGAAGCGTCGCTACGCAACCCAAACTTACGCAATGCCGGAAACTCTCTGACTTTTTTCTTCCTGGTCATAAAATATTAAAATGCCGGCGTGTGTTTCTTGCCCGATTGTTCCAGATTGACGGACGGACGCCCCGAGAGGCGCTGATGTTCGCGGGCTTCGGCAAAGAGCCGGTTGAGGTCGTGGCCGTAGGTGGCGGAAAGCTCGTCCTTGATGCGCCAAACCTCACGGAGGACGCCGTCGGCAACGCCGGTTTCGGTTTGGGGCTGAATAATGTTTGTTTTCATTGGATGTTCTCCATGAGTTCTTCGGGTGTGCAAATGGCGGGCAAATCATATCCTTCGCGCAAGGCGAGACGGCGCAGGCGCGACTGGATGGAGACGTTGACAAGATGGCGAAAGTTCAGCGAGAGCAAGGCGTCAAGCCGATGAACGGTGGCCGTGGCAATATGGGCGGCATCACGGTCGGCATCAGGCGGGAGAAGGCCGCCGTCAATGATTTTGCGCGCAAAGGTGAGAACCGGCTCGGAGATGTCCAGCAAGGGCAAAGGCGCGAGCAGTTCCAAACGGGCGCGTGCCGATGCGGCGTCACCCGCGCCGGCTTCATCGAGGACGATTTGCGACGTAAAAAGTTCGTGCTCATACCGGCAACGCTCCCACCAGTCGCGCGTCGTCTGTTGGCGGGCCATTTGCACAACATCGCGCGCCGATCGTGCCACCAGGTAGCTGGGGATGGTTGTTTCGACGAAGATTTGCATGGTTCAAGCCGCAACCGGCCAATTTGTGAGAATAACAGCGCAGGCAGTGAAGCCGTTGGCAGAAACGTCTTCGATGATTTGAAATGCCATTTCGCTCATGGATGCAATGTAGCAGAGGGTGGGGTTAAGGGAAAGTGGTTATGTTTTTTGGATTTCCAGCCCCGTCACGGCTTGCCGCCCGCCCGTTTTAAGGCATACTAACCAAGACGTATGTTGGATGATTCCTCCCGCTTGCCGCGCACCTTTTGGGTGGGCGTTTCGCTGGTCTTTGGCCTGCTCGGGCTGGCCTTCATGATCTCTTTTGCCCAGATGGCGCGCGTTCACAGCCATCAGCAGGAGTTGCACGTCCTCGGCCAGGTCACCGACTTCACGCTTACCAACCAGAACAACCAAGCCTCCACCCTGGCCGACCTGACCAATCATGTCTGGGTGGCGGACATCATCTTCACCCGCTGCCCCGGCCCCTGCCCCCGCATGACCGGCCAAATGCGCTCGGTGCAGGATCAGTTGTCGGCGAATGGCAATACCCGGATCGTGAGCCTCACCACCGACCCGGAATTTGACACCCCGGCCGTCCTGAAAAAATATGGCGACCACTACGGCGCCGACTTCAGCCGCTGGACCTTTCTGACGGGCACCAAAAAGGAAATTGCCAATCTTGCCAGCGACAGTCTGAAACTGACCGCCGTGCCGGTGAAACCCGAGGATCGCAAGCAGGATTCCGACCTGTTCATCCACACCACCATCTTTGTGCTGGTGGACAAACACGCCCGTCTGCGCGGCGTTTTTGAAACCGGCGGCGAGGATGTGGACTGGACCAATTCGGTTGAACCCCGCCTGATTCACGCCATTCATCAGTTGGAAAAAGAACCATGACCATTCACGACCTGCCCGCCGTCAACGCCACGCTCAACGGCCTCAGTGCCGTGCTGCTCACCGGCGGCTTTATTGCCATCAAGACCGGCCGCAAGATTGCGCACCGCAATTGCATGATTGCGGCATTCTGCACCTCGGCTGTCTTTCTCGGCTGCTATCTGACCTATCATATCACGGTCAAAACGGTGACCCATTTTGTGGATCCCGCGTGGTTCCGGCCTTATTACCTAACCCTGCTGGCCACCCACACCATTCTGGCGGCCGCCATCGTGCCGATGATTTTGATCACCCTGCACCGCGCCCGGAAGGAACAGTTTGAAGCCCATAAAAAAATCGCCCGCTGGACCTGGCCGCTGTGGATGTACGTCTCCGTGACCGGCGTGGTCATCTATCTGCTGCTGTACCAAATTTTCCCGCAGAAGTAATCCCGCCACGGCGGGACGGGCAGTCTGGTGGCCGGGTGCCAGCACCTCGCCGCCGCCCGCTTGGCCCTCCTCAGCGCCAACGGCGCAATTCCATACCAGTCTGGGGCAACCGCCCCAGGTGACTTGCCAACAAAATCACCAGGGCTGAAAGCCCGTTTCATCCTCATACAGCCCCGCCATCCTCCATCCTCGTTTTTGGTTCAGGGCGGTCCGCCGAATGCCATTGTTTGCCAATAAATGCGAACCGATACCCTCTGGCTATCCGACCGGTTTTTTGCCAGACTGCGGTCATGGAACTGGATCTTGAAAAACAATACGCCGACCGCGCCTATCCCATCCTCGCCAGCCTCGTCACGCCGCGTCCCATCGCGCTGGTGACCACCCTCAGCGCGGAGGGCAAAATCAACGCCGCGCCCTTCAGCTTCTTCAACGTGCTCGGGGCCAACCCGCCGCTCGTGGCCTTCACTCCCGGCGACCGCGCCGACGGCACGCCCAAGGACACCGCGCTGAATGTCCGCAGCACTCATGAATTTGTGGTAAATCTGGTGGACGAAGCCATTGCGGAAGCGATGAATCTCTGCGCCGCCTCCCTGCCCTTCGGCGAAAACGAACTGGCGCATGCCGGTCTTACCGCCGCCGCCTCCACCGTGGTCAAGCCGCCGCGCATTGCCGAAGCTCCCGCCAGTCTGGAATGTGTGGAATGGGGCACCCTGCAAATCGGCGGGAACCGCGTGGTGCTGGGCATCGTGAAGCGCATTCATCTGCGCGACGAATTGTTCGATGTACAAAAGAAGCGGGTGAACGGCGACAAACTGTTCCTCATCGGCCGCATGGCCTCGCCGCATTGGTACTGCAAAACCCGCGACCGGTTCGAACTGATCCGGCCGGATTAAAAAATCTTCAGCGTGTCCAACACCGCCTTGATCTGCGGCACCTCGTGCGTGCGGAAAAGACTGGTTTTGCCCAGCGCCGCCAGCACGGCAAAGAACGGTTCCGCGCAACGGACTTCCTCGCCAAAATAATCAAAGGCATGGGGCAGGGCGTGGCAGATGGGGAAACCCAGTTCCCGCAGGCGAAACGTGTTGAGAAAGACGTTCATCTGGTGGCGCACCCGCACCGCGCTGTCCTGCAAATTGCGGTAATAAAAACCCAGGCCGGGGTCGAGGAAGATACGCTCCACGCCATTGCGCTGCGCCACTTCAATCTGGCGCGCAAAATAATCGCGCAACATCGGCACCGGATCGGCGCCCAAATCGAAATCGCCCACCTCGCGGACATTGCGTCCGGCCACGTAACAGATGATTACCGCCGCGTCATGAGCCGCAACCATCTGATATATCTCATCCGAAGCCTCCGTGCCGGTGAGGTTCAGCACATTCGCTCCCGCTTCCAAGCTCGCCCGCGTGACCGCCGGCGAATACGTCTCGACCGAAACCTGAATCCCCTCGGCGCGCAACTCGCGGATTACGGGCAGCAGCCGGGAATTCTGCACCGCATCATCCGCCCGGGCGGCGTACGCCAAGGTGGACTCCGCGCCCACATCAATGATGGCCGCGCCCTGCGCCGCCAGCACCCGGCCTCGCTGAATCGCCGAGTCGGCCGAGAGACAAACACTTTCCCGGTACCAGGAATCGGCGGACAAATTCACCACCCCCATGATTGCCGGATGGGCATTGAACGCAAAGGGCCGGCCGCCGATGAAAAATTCCCTGACCGGCGCGGCGGCGGCGGCTTGGTGATTTTCCAGCAAACCGGCGAGATGTTCCAATGACAGCATGGCGGCATCCTAAAGCAGAAATGAAATTCTGCAACGGCGAGACAAAACTTTTTACAACAACCGATGGAAGATGGTGCACCCGGCGGGATTCGAACCCACGACCACCTGCTTAGAAGGCAGATGCTCTATCCAACTGAGCTACGGGTGCAACGCTTATTTACAGCATGTTACACAGCAGTCGCGATTCCGGATTTGACTTTTTGATACTGCCTTTTGATACTGGATGCATGAAAGACAGTCCGCCAGAGTCGCCGCCAGAATCACTCTGGCAGAAGACCAATTACGCCAATTTGATCCGCTATGTTCCATCGAGAAAGTACTATGCCCGCGTGCGGATAAAAGGCAAGTTAATCGTGCGCAGCCTGAAGACCGATGTCCTGTCCGTGGCCAAATTGAGGCTTAATGACTTGGAAAAAAAGGAGCGCCAACGGGTGGAACTCATCACCCCCAACATAACCGGCCGGATGACTTTCCAGCAAGCCATTGAAAAGCACAAGCTAAGGCTGGCCGGAGATTTATCCCTGAAACCTCGAACCAGGCAGTACCATCAGGAGCGGATCACCGCCCTCTTGGTCAGTTGGCCCGGACTAGATTCAAAAGAGATCCGGGCAATCACCAAAACCGAATGCCTGGATTGGGCGGCCACCTTCGGCAAAGACATCAGTTCAACCAATTTCAACCACACCATTGGCATATTGCGCAAGCTGTTTGAAATTGGAATTGAAGCCGGGGTCCGGTACGACAACCCTGCCCGGCAAATCAAGAGGGTCAAAGAACGGAACAAACGCTTGAAGCTGCCCGAAGCAGATCAGTTCACAAAACTGGTAAAATCAATCGCCACCGCCGGAAGCCGCCACAGCAAACATTGTGCGAATCTAGTGATGTTTCTCGCTTTTGGCGGATTCCGCAAAAGTGAGGCCGCCAACATAAAGTGGCAGGATTGCGACTTTGAGAAGCAAGAAATAATCGTCAGGGGCGATCCGGAAACGGGAACCAAAAACTGGTCCATCAGGCGGGTGCCAATGATTCCTGACATGGTTAATCTGCTGACCCAAATCAAAGCTAAAACAAACAACATCTCTGCAGATTCAACCGTAATGACAGTGCGGGAAGCGCAGAAATCTATCGATTCAGCTTGTATTGAGATTAAAATCACACGAATTACACATCACGATCTCCGCCATCTCTTCGCCACCCGTTGCATTGAAGCGGGTGTTGATATCCCTACTGTGGCTCGATGGATGGGACATAAAGACGGTGGGGCATTGGCCATGAAGACGTATGGCCATCTACGCAACGAACATAGTCAGGCAATGGCAGCTAAGGTAAAATTTTAAATCAGATGAAATATCACCCAAACCAGTTCGGCATCAAAATCTGGCTGGGGTGGGTGATGTTTCGCCTCAGTACAGACTAGCCCGCTGCCATCGTAATAACGCAGCTTCGACGCTAGGCCAATGGTACAGCGTTCGCCGGCCAATCTTCACGGACGGAATTTTGAGAGATGTTCGCCAATTGAACAAGGTGCGTCGGCTGAGCACCCATCCTGCTTGCTCCGCCGTGAGGCGGGCAGGCAACTGACCGAGCAGCGACAAAAACCGATGTTGATCGTCTTTCATGCAAAACCAGTCCGCGCCCGCGCGAAAAATCGAACTCGAAATAATTTGCCACAGGGGAACGGCAGGCTTTAGCCTTGCCGGAAGCAAATGGAACAGCTCATCAAACTGGTGAAAACCTACCGGCTGTCATCGGGACTGGCGGAACGGCAACGACTGGCAGACGCCATCTTACGGCTGATTGCATCCGATCTATGCGCCTTCGTATTCAGCGCCATCAAGCCGCAGGCCGCCGAGGACGTTTCACAGGAGGTTTTGATAAGCATCACAAACAGCCTGAAGACATTCAAAGGCAATTCAAAAGAGGAATTTTGGGAATGGTGCTACATGATTACCCGCCGCAGGATATACGACCATCTCCGCAAAAAGAAGAGCGACCGCTTGCAGCCCATGCCCCACGAGGAACTTTTGGATTTGGTGGACACGTCAGAGCAGGTTGCGCCCCTGACGGCGGCAGACCGGCATGATTTGGAATATGCGTTGAAGCTGCTGGACAGTTCAAAACCCGAATGCCGGGGGTATCTCTGGAATCATTATGTGATCGGATTCGATTACGGCGAGATTGCCGAGGAACAAAACCTGAAATACGATAACGTGAGAATGAAAATCGGGCGATGCTTGGACGAAGCCAAATCGCTCGTCTCCTGACCATGCCAAACAAACACACAGATGCCGAAGCGTCCTGCGTAGGCGGGCTTCACGCCATACCTTTTCGCCATTCTCTTGAACGGCGTGAATTTTCCCGTTATAAAACGTGCATGGCAAAAACAAATTCGATTGTTTGGGGCATTCATGCCGGCAGAACCGGCGATGCCGATGAACTTTTCCTGAAACAAAATGTGATTGCGCTCGGCTGGCCGAAGGCGGGTGATATTTCCAAACTCGCCGCCGACCGGGAGGCATTCAAAGCACACCTAAAAAGTGTTTATCCCGATGAAAAAGAGGGCTGGTATCCCGTTGCTGCCGGCCAGCTTTTTCGTTTCCTTCACGAGATCAAAGTCGGTGATTACGTCGCCTATCCGTCGAAACAAGACCGCACGGTTCACATCGGCGAGATTACTGGCGCGTTCAAGTATGACCCGAAAACCCAACCCGGTTATCCGCAGCAACGGTCTGTCAAATGGTTGAAAGCTATCCCGCGCACGAAATTTACTCAGGGCGCGCTTTACGAAATTGGTTCTGCTTTGAGTTTTTTCCAGGTTCGTAATTTCACCGATGAATTTCTCGCCGTCCTCACCGGCGAACCGATTGCGCCCACGCTGGCCAAACAGGATGAATCCATTTCCTACGTTGCGGAGGAAATCGCGCAAAATACGCGCGATTTTATCCTGAAAACCCTGGCACAAGAGATCAAGGGGCACGCCTTTTCGCATTTCATCGCCCACTTGTTGGGCACCATGAGCTACCGTTGCCGGGTGTCGCCCGAGGGACCGGACGGCGGCGTGGACATCATTGCCCACAAAGACGAACTTGGTTTTGAACCGCCCATAATCAAGGTGCAGGTCAAAAGCACCGAAGGCAGCATCGGCGAGCCGGTGGTTTCCCAGCTCAACGGCAAGGTGGATCGCACCGAGTTCGGCATGGTGGTCACGCTCGGCACATTCACCAATCAGGCCGTCACGTTCGCTCGCAGCAAAAGCAATCTCCGCCTCATTGACGGCGACGAGCTGGTGATACTCATCCTCCACCACTACGAGCAATTCGATTCGCGTTACAAAGCACTGCTCCCGTTGAAACGGGTTTACGTTCCCGAACCGCTGGACGAGTCGGAATAATTACTGTTGTTGCAAAGAAATTATATCGATCTCATAGGAAACAATATGGCCAACAGCAATCTGGCAAATGCCAAAACGGCAAAGAACGACGAGTTTTACACGCAATACGCCGATATTCAGAAGGAGATCGAGGCGTATCTGGAATTCGACGCCGACGTATTTCGCGGCAAGGTGGTGTATTGCAACTGCGACGATCCGTATGAGAGCAATTTTTTCCGATATTTTGTGCTCAACTTCAACAAGCTTAGATTGAAACAGCTTATCACGACCAGCTACAAACCCTCGCCGGTAGCCAACACGCAACTGGAATTGTATGGCGATGATAACACTCTCCCGAAATCAAAAGGGCGTCCGAAGATAAATGCCAACAAATTTATCATCAATGAAGTGCATGAAATTGCCAGCGACGCCGAGTTTAATTTGAAATCTGTTGCCAAGAAGTTGAAGGCAAACAAAAACAACGAATGGACGCCGTTGAAAGAAGATGGTGATTTCCGCAGCGCCGAGTGCATCGAACTGCTGAAACAATCCGACATCGTGGTCACAAATCCGCCGTTCTCGTTGTTCCGCGAATATGTGAAGCAGCTTTTTGATTTCAACAAAAAGTTTGTGATTATCGGCAGCATGAATTCGATCACGTTGAAAGAAATATTTCCGCTAATCAAAAATAACAGGCTGTGGTTAGGAAATGGTTTCCATGCTGGTAACGCTTATTTCTTTACACCAAATATGCGAGATTTCGCTGGGGGGGTTTATGATCCAAAAACAGGTTTGGTGAAGTTCCGCAATGTTAGTTGGTTCACCAACCTCGACCACGGACGCCGCCATCAGCCGTTGCAGATGATGACGATGAAAGAAAATTTGCGGTTCAGCAAACACAAGGAAATCAGAGGCAAAAGAAAGTATGACAAATACGATAATTACGATGCCATCCATGTGCCGTTCACGGACGCCATCCCGAGCGATTACGACGGGGTCATGGGCGTGCCAATCAGTTTTCTGGACAAATACAATCCCGACCAGTTTGAGGTTATTGGTATAACCAAAACTTGGTTTGGCACAGCAATAAAGACGTATCCGCAGCAAATTCAGGTTAGTGCGGGTAAAAGAAGCGAAGTGACAAAACTCAATGACGGAGCAACGCTAAAATTAGCCGCTCCTCCAACTGGACAGACCTATTACGAAGTTGGCAATGCCTACTACATTCAGGTCTATCCCCGTGTGCTAGTAAAACACAGGAGATCTTAAAATATGGATACCACCTTAAGAACCGACATCACCGTCAAAGACATTTGCGAAGGGTTTGTCTATAACGAACTGGAGGGGAAAGGGCTTTTCGGTTTGTCTGGCAAACTAACGATTCAGCCGGAGTATCAGCGCAACTATATCTATGCTTCCGACGGCGGGAAAAAAGAAATGGCAGTCATCGCATCAGTCCTCAAAGGCTATCCAATAGGATTGATTTATTTCAATAAGGTGAGCGATGACAGCTTTGAAGTTCTGGACGGCCAACAGCGCATCACCAGTCTCGGACGTTTTGTCACTGGCAAATTTGCCGTCAAAGATGACGACGGGAATGAGCAATATTTCAGTGGCATGGCAAAGGACAAGCAAACGAGCATTTGGAAAACAAAACTGACCATTTACGAATGCGAGGGCAAAGAAAGCGAAATCAAAGAGTGGTTCAAAACCATCAACATCGCGGGCGTGCCGCTTAATGAGCAGGAATTACTCAACGCCATTTATTCCGGCCCGTTTGTTACGCTCGCCAAAGCAGAGTTCAGCAACAGTCAAAATGCCAACATCCAAAAATGGAGCGCGTATGTAAGAGGCAGCGCCAATCGCCAGGATTTTTTGGAACGCGCTTTGCATTGGGTGAGTCAGGGCGAAATCAGCGATTACATGAGTCAGCATCGCTTTGATAAAAACATCAAAGAGCTTAAAACCTATTTCAATACTGTCATTGACTGGGTAGCGGGCGTTTTTACAGATGTTGAAAGCGAGATGTGCGGACTTGAGTGGGGACGTCTTTACGGAGAATACCACGCAAAGTCATACAACCCCGCAAAGGTGTCGGCGGAAGTGCAGAAGCTCTACGGTGATCCCTATGTCCAAGACCGAAAGGGAATCTATGAGTTTATTCTTGGCGGTTCAAAAGATACGAAATTGCTGAACGTCCGAGTCTTTGATGATGCCACGAAGAAATCCGTTTTTGCAACGCAGACCAAAAGTGCCGAAGCGAAAGGTAAATCAAACTGTCCTCTTTGTGCCATTGGGCATGATGCAAGCAAAATCAAGGTCTGGAAGCTTGCAGAAATGGACGCTGACCATGTAGCTGCATGGAGCAAGGGTGGTGGGACAAATATCAAAAATTGTCAGTTGCTCTGCAAAACACACAATAGGGCAAAAGGAAATCGGTGAAAGAATTCAAGAGCGGTTTTCCTTCGGGCGCATTTTCCCCAGCCGTCCAAGAGGCACAAGCAGCCGCTCGCTTTCAGCGTGGCAACACCAAACGGAGAAACTATCTTGCGGGATTACATTCGTGCGGTAGCTTCTTCTTCACTTTTCTCAACACAAATCGATCTCTTGAAGGCTGGTGCGACAATCCAGCATTTCGGCCCAACCCATTTAAGCCAGATGAAGATTGTTCTACCGCCGCCTTCCGAACAAGAGCAAATCACATCCCATATCAACCAGCAAAACTATTCGTTCGACACGCTGACCACCGAAGCCCAGCGTGCTATTGATCTGCTGCAAGAACGCCGGACCGCCTTGATTTCCGCCGCCGTCACCGGTCAGATTGATGTGCAAAATACATAAACCATTATGCCATCAAGCGCCATACCTGAAACTGCATTGGAATTGTTCGGGAAAGTAACGAAAAGAATCCACGAAGCGCATATCCACAATATCATCCAGCTCCTTGAAGATGCCTACGCGCAAGCGTTATTACCCGCGGTGAGAATCGCGGAGTTTGATGGTAAAAATTAACCAGTCGGCATGACCCTCCACAAGGAAATCAATTTCGAGACCGAGATTTGCGAACATCTCGGCGCTCATGGCTGGCTGTATGACGCGGATGACGCCGAGCATTATGACCGCACCCGCGCCCTCTTCATGACCGATGTGCTGGGCTGGATTCATGCCACCCAGCCGCAGGCTTGGGAAACACTTGTCAAAAACCACGGGGACAAGGCTGCCGATACCCTGCTGAACCGCTTGCGTGAGCAGTTGGACAAATCCGGCACCCTGCATGTACTGCGTCATGGTATCGAATTGATCGGACTGAAGCAGCCCTTGCAACTGGCCCAGTTCAAGCCTGCCCTCGCCCTCAATCCCGATATTCTTGCCCGCTATGCCGCCAACCGTCTGCGGGTGGTCCGGCAGGTGCGCTACTCGGTTCACAATGAGAATTGCATAGATCTCGTGCTGTTCCTGAACGGCCTACCCGTGGCCACGGCGGAACTGAAGACGGATTTTACCCAGAGCATTGACGACGCAATTGACCAGTATCGTTTCGACCGTCATCCCCGGCCCAAAGGCCAAAACCCTGAACCATTGCTTAGCTTTCCGAATGGGGCTTTGGTTCACTTTGCCGTCAGCAACCGCGAAGTCCACATGGTCACGCGGCTAGACGGTCCGGCCACCCGCTTCCTGCCCTTCAGCCGTTGCTCTGCGGTATGTATGTGGACAAGCGTCTGGCGGGTATCCAAGCCGTGCAAACGCTGTCCCGCCTGAACCGCGCGCATCCGGGCAAGGACACCACCTACGTGCTGGACTTTGTGAACGACACGGAGGAGGTGTTGCTGGCATTCAAGGCGTATTACACCACCGCCGAACTGGCCAATACCACCGATCCCAACCTGGTATTCAATCTCCGCAGCAAGCTGGATGCCGCAGGCCATTATGATGAATTCGAGGTGGACCGCGTGGTGGCAGCGGAACTGAAAGGCGTGTTGCAAAGCGAACTGGTCGCCGCCCTGGAACCGGTGGTGGACCGGTTGATGCGCCGTTACAAAGCAGCCCAAGAAGCTTTGCGCATCGCCATTGAGCACAAAGACGAATCCGCCATCAAGGCCAGTCAGGATGAGTTGAACGCCTTAATCCTCTTCAAATCAGACATGGGCGCCTACATCCGGCTCTACACGTTCCTCAGCCAGATTTTTGACTACGGCAACACCGCCATTGAGAAGCGGACCATCTTTTACAAGCGCCTGCTGCCCCTGCTGGAGTTTGGGCGCGAACGTGAGGGCATTGACCTGTCCAAAGTCGTGCTAACCCATCATCAGCTCAAGAACACCGGCAAAAGGGACATGATCCTGAACGATGGCGACCGCCCCAAGCTGGAACCCATCACCGAAGCCGGCAGCGGCAGCGTGCAGGAAAAAGAAAAGGCGCACTTGGCCGAGATCATCGCCAAGGTGAACGACCTGTTTAACGGCGAACTCACAGATAACGACAAGCTGGTGTACGTCAACAGTGTCATCCGGGGCAAACTGCTGGAATCCGAGACCCTCCGAAAGCAGGCCTCCAGCAACACCAAAGAACAGTTCGCCAACTCCCCCGACCTGAACGCCGAACTGGTCAACGCTTTCATGGCGGCACTGGATGCGCACAACCTGATGAGCACGCAGGCCCTGAACTCCCCGGCGGTGCAGAATGGCATAAAGGACATCCTGTTGAATCATTCGAAGCTGTATGAGGATTTGAGAACAGACGCAAGGTGCTGATAAGGCCCACATCAGACCGACGCCCCATGCTAATGAACAATTTAAGTCTGTAAAGAAATAAGATTGAACTAACATCGCAGCCACAAGTACTATTTAAATAAAAATCTACTACCCTTATATATGTTAAAATCGCAAACGCAAATAGAAATTGGAAACCTAGTTGTTAAGTTTGGCGATCAACTCAATTTGTTGGATTTGCTTACTGAGGTGGTTAGGCCTGCTTTTTTTGATGCTACACTTAAAAGAACCTACAGCAATACATCATATTTGTTCTACAAGCCTGAGTATTTTGTAATAGCAGAAGAGCCAATAATTGCAGGTAGGCTTGTTAAAGATACGGTTCTTGAACGTCAGCAATTGCTTGTTGATGGCAATTTACAGGATGCTACAGGAACACTTCCGTCGTCACCGTCATCTACCTTTGTTCTGCTGCTCGCTTGTCACCGTGTTTTATTCGTTAGACAACATAGGGGATCACCATCAATGGATAATTTCCGGACGACTTTGGCTCGTTTCTTAAAGAAATGTCACAAGAACTTCCTGCGCGCAAAATCGAAAGTACCAGATGCAGAAACAGGCAAAAGACCAAGTTTACAGGAACTCGCCAAGAAGTATCCATACCCAACAGTGGAGCTGACACCATTAGGTTCACACGAGTCCATTCAATCTTTCCTCAAAAAATTTAAATCAATCGAGACAGTAACCGCACATTTATTGGAAACAAACAGTGAAATAGACAATGACGGATTGTTTCAAGCTGTAAGAGCAGCTAAAACAAGAATGAATAGTAGAAAAACAAGCTTACATTACGAAAATAAGAAGAAGGGACTAAATGCAGCGGAGGCTGAAAGTCAAATTACCGTACTCTCTAAGCAAGGCAATCACCTCGTTAAGGTTACAGGAATTGACAACGCTGGAGAGAAATTAGAAGGTAATAATGATAGTTTTAAGGTAAAAATTCCAATTACTGATTTCCCACACGAATTAATTGACGCAGCAAAGTCACTTGTGGAACGTTTCGAAGCTCTTAAAATAAACGAGATTATAACTGTCCCAGATACTGATCCCGTTGCCAGGCAAAAGGCGAAGAATGCCTTCACAATTCAAACCGAATGAATATTCCATACCTAAAACATGGCGATCTGCTAAAGGAAAAAAACCTTTGGCAAATTTATAAGGCTACATGGAACATCCCTGATAATAGGTTTAACTGGCTGGTCGGAATTATCTCGCTGCTATTCTTTTTATGCTATGTCACAATTTCAGGCGACATTAAAGGCATGCATGAACTGCTCCTAAAACTTGCTGAAATTGGATTTAATTCAGCCGTTACGTTACTTGGTTTCCTCATTGCCGGATTCACCATTTTTGGAAGTTTGGCGAAGCCAGAATTACTCTTAACGATGCTTAAACACACCCACAAAAAGAGTGGCTTGTCGTATTTGAAATACAATTTTTTTACTATTATCCGCACTTTTATATACTTTTTGATCTTCGCGGCTTTCCAGCTGATTATTATCGCGATCGGGCAACGGAACGGCATTATTGCGGAGTTAGTAAAATATTATCCTTTTCTCCAGCCGGTCGCCGGTTTGGCGATTCGGTCTTGCTTGGTGGCTAGTGCAGTTTTGTGGGTAGCAGTATTCTTAGAACTAAAGTCCTTTGTTTATAATGTTCATCACTTTGTATTCACCATGGTAAAGTTTGAGGCGGTCAACCACAATGAGAAACTTGATGTTGTAGTAAAGGGAAAATCTGATTCCGACGGCTGATTTGTTGATCGGCTGTTCTCCTCCTAATTATTCCAGCAAGCTGGCGATTCGAATTTTCATACCTAAAAAAAGGATTCAGCCCGAAGGCCAAATCCTCTTTTTTCAATTCCACCCCACCATCTTGTCCATAGCGACAGAATAAGCCCGGGCCTTGGTCTGGTACGAGCCTCCAAACCACGACGACACCAAGCGCTGATTCTCGTTCTGGCGGGATTTGCGATGATCCTGCCATTCCGTGACGCCATTGAAGGCCGCCCACAGAGTACCAGCAACACCCGGCAGACGATTACCCCGGCCTTGATCGAAGAAGTATTCGCTCCAACTCCGATCCCGTTGCACCAGTTCCATCTTCTCCGGCTCTTTCACTTCGGGATAGACCGTGGCCAAGTATTCAGACAGACGGTTGCTGTCCATTTTGACCCGTGACATGGCTTGGAACGTCTCCTCCATGTCATCAAACCGTTCATTGATCAGTCCCAGCATTTGATGGGCTTGCTTGAGTTTATCCCGCACGTCCGCATGATGAACAACCCGACACACCGCCCCATCATTCAGCGCGATGGTCAAAGTGTTCTGGCATACGACACGGACAGGAGTGAACTTGATCTGAACCGAGCTTTTACCGTCATGGGAGTTGGACAGCAGCAGGTACTTTTCGCTGATGTCCTCCCCCACTACCCTGATATGACCAGGCAGTTTGGCCAAGATCCAGACCCGTTCTCCCTGTCCAAGAGCGCCGGCAGTGTGGTAGATGGCGGCATTCTGGCCAACAATGGGGTCAAAGAACTGGAATGCTTCACGGTTTTGCAGTGGTGTATAGTCCTTTCCCACCACGCCCAAGACCGGATCTGACTTTTGGACGAGGTTGCCAGTTTTACGAATAACGGCAAACTTGTCAGGAACGGGGATATGTTTGGATCCAGCCGTCAGAGGGAGCTTGATCACGGGCCAGTCGAGGTTGGCGGCTTGGATGGCTTGCTGTGCCGTTGCCGGTCCATTGAGCTTTACGCCCAGACCATGCCAGGGGACTTCATCAATGTAGAACATCGAGGCCTGACCGTTTTGTATGAGTAGATTGTGAGCCATATATGGTTTTCCTTTTAGTTTAAGTTTTGGTTTTGCGCATCAGACTGCCCAACGTCACCCGGCTGTTTTGGGGTGAGAAGAGCGGAAGGATGTCGCAGGTTTGGGGATAGCAAATATCACCCACATCATTGACCGATACCTGGGTTTCGAGGTCTGGTTGATCAGTGGGCGATACGATGAGTTTGGCCAGCGCGGGTTCGGTTTTACGGCTGCCGGCTTGCTGACAGTTTTGAGCGGCTTGGGCCAGGGATTCAGCTTTTCCCCAGTAACCCAAGGTCATGACGACGAATATAGATTTCACGGTGAGTGTATAATTAGCGGTGAAAGATGTGCGCCCTACTGTATAGAACGCACACCTGGATTAATGACCACACGGCTGGTTTTCGAGCAGATCATCCTCGGCCGAAATATTACAGTAGAGGCAACGATCAGTTTGAGGGCTGAACACATGCCGGTTCTGTTCCTGCAACCATCCTGAAGTCGTGAGGGTCTTGATTTCTTTGGCACTGATGAGGGCTGCACCACCACCAAAGGCATCGGTCCGGGGTTTGCTGCAATCGTGACTCCATTCAAAACTGACGCGATAGGTGAGCTGGAACCGTTGCAGCAGGTGTTGGATGAAGGCACAGACGGCATCAATCCCACCCGAATCACTGTGAACC
>CAIQKM010000140.1 GCA_903872345.1 uncultured Verrucomicrobia subdivision 3 bacterium
TTACCCCGTGTCCCCAGTAATGGTGACATGCGGAAAAAGCGGGGTGGTCTATATTGATCTTGTTGCTGGCAGTAACCCGCAACAAAGATTTTAGCGCTTGTTAAAAAGAGGCCGGAGTAGTGTCCGGCCTCTTTCTTTTTTATCGGCTCACCAGAGGCCGACGATTTTCCCGCCCAACCGAATCCACAGGGGAATGGTGATCAGACCGGCGGCGGAGGTGCCGAGGATGACTTGCAGGGCGGTGCGGGTGTCGCCGCCGTAATGTTTGGCGAGCACCACGGGCAGCACGGCGGAGGCCATGGCGGCCTGCACCACGATGACGCGTTTCAATTCCACAGAACAGGGCAGGTAGCGGGCGAGCATCAGGAAGAGGATGGGCATAATCAGCAGTCGCACGGCCATGGCGGTGGTGATGACTCGGGCCAGGCGGCCACCGTGCAGTTCGGACAGGTGATCGGCAATCATGGCGCCAATCATGAGCAGCGCCAGCGGGATGGCGCATTGGCCGAGCCAGTGGACGGCGGTCATTACCACCCGGCCGGTGTCCAGCACCTGGGCGGGCAGGGCGTTGGCGGGGATTATATTCAGCAGCAGGGCGAGCAGCAGTACTATCAGGGGCGGACTGAAAATCTGGCCGAGCTGCGGGCGGCCTTGACGTCCGCTCAAAACTCTTACGCCAACGGTCCAGAGGGTTAACTCCACGCCGACATTATGGACGAGCAGCACGCCGACGGTGCCGGGATCGAAGAGCATCTGGCAGAGGGGCAGGGGAATGTAACCGTAGTTTTGCAGGCCGGTGGTGAGGGCAAAGGTGCGGCGGGCGGCGGGGCTGTCCAACCCGGCATACCGGCTGGCGAGTCCGGAGATGCCAATGCCGGCCAGTACGGTGACGATGGCGACCAATGGCGGGAGAATGAGGTTTTCCGGGCGTTGCAGGGCGGGGTTGCCGAGGACGGATTCAAAGATGAGGGCGGGCAGGAGCAGGTTCACGCACAGGCGCAGGAGGCTTTGATCGGCCTCCGCCGTCAGCCAGCCGACACGTCGCACCCAGAAGCCGATGACCATGATGGTCATCACGGGCAGGACGGCGGCAAAGACAACGCTAAGTTCGTTCACGCGGGAAAATTTAGCGGAACGGCCGGGGTTTGGACAGATTTTGCCGGCGGGCTGCCAGTGGTGGGGCGTATTCCGGGACACGAATTGACTTGCCAGCGGGCGGCATTCATGCGAAAAAAAGGCCGGTACAACGTATCGGTCGGTTCACCGGCTGGCGTCGTCTTCAAAATTCCCCTGAACAGGGTTAAAGCCAATGTAGCTCAGTGGCAGAGCAACGGTTTCGTAAACCGTAGGTCGGTGGTTCAATCCCACTCATTGGCTCCATTCAAAAGCTACTAAAAACCAACATCTTACAACCGTCTTGCTATTTGGTTTCTTGGTTTTTATACGTTTTTAGTTGTGTATTTGCAACAGGTTTGCAACACTTTGCGCATGAGTGCAACAACTTCGCGCAAACCCAAGTGGCCTAAGAAAATCACGCTGGGCAATGTCACCGTCACCGTTTACAAGCGAACCACCCCCAACGGCAAGACCGGCTTCATGGTCGCTTACAAAGAGGATGGTAAACGCAAATTCGACTCCTACGGGAGCGAGGCGGAAGCCCTAGAGGAAGCCAACACCAAAGCCGGACGGTTATCCACGCTTGGCGTTAAAGCGTCGCAATTGACCGGAGACGAGCTACACGCCTACGTTGCCATATTGGAAGCCGCCAAGCCCTTGGGCATTCCCTTGGGCCGCGTAATTGAAAAGGTGTTGGAAGCCGTGGCCATCGTGGGGGACGTGGATAAAATCCCGGTGGCCTGCAAATTCTTTGTCGAGCGCAACCGCCGCACCACGCGCAAACCCGTGGCCGAAGTGGTGGCCGAATTGCTGACGATCAAAGAATCACGCGGCGCGTCACCCCGCTACTTGGAAGACCTGCGCAGCCGGTTGAACCGCTTTGCCGCTGATTTCGCCAAAGACGCCAGCAGCGTCACCACCGCCGATTTGCAGGCATGGTTTGACGCCAAAAAATTTGGCTCGCAAAACTTCATGGGCTTCCGCCGCGTGATTCACCTGTTGTTTGAATTTGCCGTGGCGCGGGGATACGCCGTTGACAACCCCGCCGCCATGATGGAAAGGGTCAAAGTAAAACACGGCCAAACGGAGGTATTCACCCCGGCGGAAATCGCCAGATTGCTTGCCAAGGCCACGCCGGATTTTCTCCCGTGCATTGCCCTTGGCGCATTCGCTGGCCTGCGTAGTGCGGAAATTGAACGTCTGGAATGGACGGACATAGATTTGGAGGGGCGGCATATCACCGTCGGCGCAGACAAGGCAAAGACCGCTTCCCGGCGCGTGGTGCCAATTTGCGATGCATTGGGCGCATGGCTCGCGCAGTCAGCCGGACATCAAGGGAAAGTCTGGAAAGGTGGCCACGATGAATTTTATGAAGCCCAACAGGAAACCGCCGCCGCAACCGCCATTGAAGCCAACCCGGAGCAAGGAATCAAAGCGCAACCGGCGGTGAAGTGGAAAGCCAACGCCCTGCGCCACAGTTACGCCAGCTACCGTTTTGCGCTGACTGGTGACGCCGGGCGGGTCGCTGGCGAGCTTGGCAACAGTGCCGCCGTTGTCCATAAGCATTACCGCGAATTGGTGAAACCCGCTGACGCTCTTAAATGGTTCAGTGTATTGCCGGAGGGTGAAGCCATGCCAGTTACGGTGAAGATTCCGTCCGGCACCCGGCACCCGTCGCTGCAAAACGTCGCCCGGATGCCAGCATTGGGAACCACCGCCGCCAATTGAACCACCCATGAAAACAACCAAAGCGCAACTGACGGCAGCGGATTATGATTTTTGCAACGTTCCCGACAATGAACTGGTGGCCTGTCATTGGTATGAATATGCAAGGGAATCAAAGGCTGTAAGGGATGAAATCACGGCAGCACGTAAGAAGTATGCACAAAATAAAAAAATCGGGAAGAATGAGGTTTGGCTGGTTAACCCCGGCATCACAACACTCATGCAGCGGGATTTTCTGAGTCGCTTGGTGACATCAACCGGCTTTCCGAATACCCCGTGGCTAAACCTGTCAGAAATAGATCGCCGGGTGATGTTGAAATTTTTCGCGAGCTTCCCAAGAACAGAGCGTTACTACAAATATTGGAACGATGAACCACTAAATTTCTCGTGGAATGAATCCGGCGAAACCACTTTGGATTCATGGAAAACTAAAAAAGAAAAATTCCCATTCCGACCAGCCACAAGCACCGACCGGATTTTGACCGGATTCTTTTCTGTGAATCTTAAACACTCCCGGCGCGTTTTGATGGAAGAATTTTTAGGCTGGCTCAATACATTTGAGGGCAAGCCCTATTCTGAGGCCCCGCTCGATTTGGAGAAACCAGAAAAAAAACCAGCGGGCCGGAAAAGTAAATGGGACGAATTGAACGCGCTTGGGGCAATGCGGTTGCGGTATCACTGTAAAAGCTTTTCGGAGGCTCAAAAATTTCTGGTGACACTGAAAAACGAACCGCATGGAATGTCATACGGGCGGCGGGATAGTTTCAACCGGGCTTGTGATTCCGCCGTGTCCATATTCCGCAATCATTGGGGTTGGCTGGACTCATCACCGCCAATTCACTGCACGCAGGGGTGGAAAAAGGGGGACTGAAAAACAGAAAAGCATTATTGAGCCGGACTCAATAATTGATTTCCATTTTGGTGTTCATGACGATTCTGCGTTATCTGTCATTGTTGTAGCGTCATGGTAACGCATAAAAACAAATCCCCCGAAACCGACACGGGCTTGAAGTTGTCGGCCAACGAAACCTTGCCCCGCTTTGGCGGCAAACGCGACGTGGCAAAACTGATTGGAGTCTGCCCGCGAAGCGTTGACAACTTCATGCGGCGCGGGCTGCCCCACCTGAAATTGACACCCCGGAAATGCTACATGAAATCCTCGACTACCGGCACGGCGAACGGCTGCCAACCATCATCACCAGCAACCTACAATTTGAAAACTTGTCGGGAGTCTTGGGTGAACGCATGGCGGACAGATTGCGGGAATCCACATTTCGCGTCCTGACATTCTCCGGCTCCAGCAATCGGCGCGATGCCCGGCAACGCTATTTTGAGGCCCAATGAAAATTATCGGACAATCAAGGCTCACCCCTCCGCCCTCACCGGCTCCTCAAAAACCACAGGAAGGCGACGGCGGACGGTTGGGCGGGGACGCAGGACACCAGCAGTCGGCACCACCAATTTCCAAAGTCTTTCCTTCGCGGCGGTCAATTTGACGTAGGTTTCTGCATCTTGGCATTCCTCCAAAAACAGGTCAACCCGGTCAATCTGAGCAAACACCCTCTTATTACGCGCCAGCTCATCCGAAGCTGCGGGCATAGCTGCGAGCTTTTCCCGGTCGAGCCGGGCGCGTTCCTTCCGCGCTGCAATCGCAACTTGGGCGCGTCGTTGCATTTCAGCGGCATTTTCGCGGGTAATTTGCGGCATTCCTGTGGAACATCTGCCGGGACGGGCCGGATGTCAAATGCCTATCCGGCGGCGAACTGTCTTAATTTGAGAAAATCTATTTAAGAATGCCAAGCATATAGGCGATTAATATTGCTGATACCAGCCAAACGCAAATTGCCGCCCGCCTGCAAACTTCTTTTTCTGTTTCCTCCCGGCTGTAATCGGACATTGGGTGCTTTTCATTCCAATATTCCAGAATAAACCAAAATCCCAGCATCGGAATCATGGCTTTCAAGGCTGCGTAAATAATGAGTGCAACAATCCGAATCATGGCTTTATTTTAGACGCCTTGACGTCGCTGACGATTGAAATTTTCTCGGCGGCCTTCTCTTGTCAACACTTGCCATGCCCCTCGGCGTTTGATACAAGGACTCTGGCTAAAAAATGAAGCTTTATGACACATTTGCAGTCTGCCTCACGCTAACTTTGCTGGTTGCATCTGGCAAATCTGAGGGCGTGTCTAACACCTTAAATCAAGCCACCTCAAACGGGCTGATTATTTATGCAACTGACGCAAAGAATTATGTTGGCAAAAAAGCAACCGTAATTGGGGTTTTATCGCATGTCAGTTTAATAAAAACATCACCTTATTTTTACAGCCCAATTTGCGATATTGACGGAGTCGAACCGCATCAAGCGTTTAATATTGTCGGCGAAGATTGTTCCTGGACTACTCTTGCGCCAAACTTTCAAAGATTAAAAGAGCACTTGAATGAATACGTGTATGCAAGTGGCGTAATTGTTACCATCGCAAAAACAGGAGTCCCGGCAATGTTGGTTAAATCAGCAGACGAAATCTTTTTTTATAACCAACCCGACACGAATGGGACAGAAGCAATTCAAGCGACCAACAAAAATACTTCCGGTGACATCTTTGACCAGATAGCGGCGGAAAGATCAAAAATTAAAAACCCATACGACCAGTTTAAAGGCGACTCAGCCAACCCGTATGACCAGTTTAAAGGCGACTCAGCCAACCCGTATGACCAGTTTGACCAGAGGGTGAAAGGTTTCACACCTCCATTACAAAATAATCGTGTTTCCGAATCTCTCCCCCCAACGATTCCGACTCCAGCCTCTCAGGGTGAGGCGAGTAGTATTTCCGGTTCGGGTGGAAGTCCCTCTGTGCTTGCGTGCGTGGTTTGCACAATTGCCGTTGTTGCATTCGGCTTTGTCCTTGTCAGAGTGTTTGACATTCGGTTGTTTGGTGGAAATGTGGCCAAAGCGAAGATTAGCGAAACGGTTTTTATAATCGAAGCAAAGCCGATTCAGCATGAAACGCCCCCTGAACCTGTGCCAACCACTAAACCCCAAAAACCTGTGAACCCAAAAAAAATAATCCTCAAATGGGCGGCGGTTCTTTTTTTAGCAAGCTGTCTTTTACCTCCATGGCAATACACCGAAGACCGCAATGGCACAGACGGCTACCATAGCCGCAAACCAGCCGGTTACTCAATTCTCTTTAATCCCCCTAAAACCGGCCGTTTTTATTGGGATGGTGTCCAAATTGATTTCGGCCGCCTGTTTCTGGAATGGACTGCACTTGCTGCCGTTACCGGCGTGGTTTTGATGTTTGTCCCCAAAAGTGAATAGCAATCCTTTCGCCGGTGACTTCAATTGACAGACTGCCACCGGGGTCAAATTTGACATATCAACCAATCTTGATACGTTGATTGGACATGAAAAAAATAAAATCAGCGTCTTGGGCTTCTACGGTTTATCATTCCGATAAAGACACGATTTCAGTTGGGCCGTTACCACAAATTCAAATTTCTCATGCTGAATGGGTTGAATTGAGTCAACGGCTTCTTGGGAAAGATGAATTTCTTCACGCGAATGCGGAGAATGAAAAAGGTCTGGTTCAATCCTGATATTCACGCGTAATGGGTCTATTTGAATTAAAAACTCCCCGATTCGCTCCTCTGTTTCTCTTCCAATCAAGACGGAAAACAAAACCCGCTTGTAATTGTATTTCTCCATTGCCCCAGGACAAACAACGGGGATCATTTTGGGTTGTGTCATGCGCTGACATTAACCCTCAAATTCCCTGCTAGGTCAATAAGTCAAAACTCGCCGTCAAAAGCTCCTTCACTGTCCAAACATGGTCGGTCAATCCCGCCGCCATTGCTGGTGTCGGAAGTGTCACTCGCAGAGATTTGCGAAACCGACAGAAGTTGCAGCTCAGGATAATTCGATTTGAAAACCCGGCTCTCTCTAAAATGGCCATACCGCATTGCCGCCACCCCTCGAAAATCCCCCCGCCCCCGGCACCCCGCCCCCACGGTCTGGCCGAAAAAAGGGGAGTCCTCATTTTCTACCCCCCGCCCCCCGGCTCCGCCGTTCGCCTGCCTCCACCCCGACCACCACAACACCCCGCCCCGTGCGCTGGGACGGCATTACAGCGACTTTGACCGGGCGGGTGGTGACACATTGGGAGTACCAACTCCGCCCCGCCAAAAGCCCCGCCGGAATATTTGCAACGAATTGCAACACGCCGCGTTCGTATCCGTGCGCTTTTCGGTAAAAGTCACAAAACCACTGTAAAAGCTGTTTAAAGTTGTATTCATGCGGGGTTCATGCTGGTTTGTGCTTTCGTCGCGCAAGCCTATAACGGATTCGTAAACCGTAGGTCGGTGGTTCAATCCCACTCATTGGCTCCATCTCCATCAACAACTTACAACGTGAATGTCGCATTTGGGGTCGTTTTCTTCTGCCAAACTTCTGCCAAACCATTTTAGAAACGAGTTTCAGAAACGAAAAAGCCCCCATCGAAGGGGGCTTCATTACTGGCATGGTCGCTGGTTCAAGTCTTGGGGCGGATGGCCCAAAACTTGAGACGGTCAGCCTGACCGATTTCCCTGACGTAGTAATTGCGACACACCTCTGGGCTGTTGCCCCTGTCGTGACTGAAGAGGTTCAAGTCTTTGGTGAGGTTGTCACAGGCACGACCCATGTCGCCTTCAGCTAGCGCTTAATCTCGGCCGGTGAAACCGCCGGCAAGGTGGTCAGTCGCAAATGGGTGGCTCCATAAGGCACAAGCATTTGGGTGGTGGGTGGATTTTCCGTTTGCTGTTGAGCAGCCCTGGGCAGACCGGCAGGTTCTCCGGGCAGACTGGCATTTTTAGATTCCGGCGACCAATCAGGCAGGTGGTACAATGGCATTTCCAGTTGCACCGGGGTTTGGTCCACGAGGAATGGATTGTCCGTCATGGCTGACTCAACCACTTTGATTTTTGACAAATCATGGTCCGGCGCCACGCTGAAGCCATAGCGCCAGTCGCTGCCGGGTAAAAATTCCACCTCGGGAAAGTTCCGGATGACCCGCCCCAGCAGGAAGGGTCTGATATCCGCCGGATCACTGGTGTGTTCCACGCGCCGCTCGGTAATTTTCAACGAATAAACCAACGGCCCGCGCGTGAGGCAGACGCTTTGGCCGTGAAACCAATTCTCCACGCGCACCGGCATCGGCAGTTTCAAATCCACCCGGTCGCCGTCATGAAATTCCCGCTGGACGGCAACGAACATGCCGGCTGCGGGGGTGGCGGGAAAGCTTTCCCCGTTCACCTGAACGGTTGCATTGCTGCACCAGCCCGGAATGCGGAGCGAGAAATCAAATCTGACCGGGCCGGTGGTCTTTATCCGAAATGCCATGGTGTCGCGGAACGGATAATCCGTTTCTTCGGTGATGGTGATTTTTTGCCCGCCCACCGTAGTGCTGACTTCGCTGGGACCATAATAAACGGCGGCCAGCCCGTCATTCGGCGACCGCATCCACATGCGAATGACGTAATTCGGCATGGCGCGGTTGATGTTGCCCGCGCAGCATTCCGTGTCGTGTGCAGCGCGATAGGTCATGCGCGTGGGCCAGCGCGGCGTATGACTGTTGGTGGCGGCGACGACCAGTTGATTCACGGCCGAAAAATATTGGAGCTGCTTGAAATCTTTCGTGACCGCGCCGGGCAAGGCGTTGAAGGTGGTGCGCTCGATCAGGTCGGCCAGGCGGGCCTCGCCGGTGGCCATGAACAGATAGCCCAGGCTCCACGACCAGTCGGTGAGGTCGCAACTTTCGTGCACGGAATAGAAGGCCGCCGACGCGAGATGCTCATCGCTGACGATGCCGCCATCGGCCATTAGATTGTTGTCCAAAACCTTTTGATAGGCCCGCCGCGCCAGCCGGAGCGCCTCGGTGTCGCCGGTGTAGGCATACATCAGCGGCAGGCATTTCAGTTCCTCCGCCGCCGTCACGCCATGCTCATGAAACAATCCCTTGCCCTGGATTTTTGCCGCCGTGCAAAAGGAGTTCGAGTCGCTCAAATAGTTTTCATAAACTTTCCGGCCAATTTCGAGCAGCCGGGGATCGCCGGTCAGACCGTACACATAAAACGCCTCCTCAAAATTCACGCCGGCGCGGCCGCCTTTTTCAATCTCACCGGCACTGGTGAGCAGCCAGTTTTCCAACGTGGCCGTCACGCGCGGGTCGCCCGTGGCCGCATATTGCGCCATCAGCGCGCGCCCAACCACGGCATTGGGCCAGCACGCGTGCGAACCGCCCAGGTTGGTGCCGCTGGAATGTTCGAGGATGTAATTGATGTTGGCGTCGCGCCGATGGCTGATGCCCGGGTCAGCGATGAGCCAGCTTAAACGCGTGGTGGCATCCACGAAATATGCCGATTGTTCGTAAGGCCACCATTCCTTCCAATATTTGTCCTTGGATGGCGGCGGAGGAATAATGCCGGCATACATGCAGGTGTCATACGGGTATGACATATTTTCGGGATGCCCCGTCAAACCCTGCGACTGCCGCTCCAGCCATTTTTGCAGCCAGCCGCGCGGCTGGACGGAACCCACCGGCAATTCCGAAAACTGGCCGTAATACTTGGCCTTGAACTGGCCGGGCACCGGCGTGGCGGAGGCGGGTTGCGCTTGCGCCAGGCTGGTGCCAGTCGCGCCGAGCGTCAGAGCGAAGGCGAGCAGACAGGGATGGAATTTCAATTTCATGTTTGTTTTCAAAGACCGGGGAAAGCCCGCCGCAAGGTGTCATCCAAAAAGCAGAGCCGGGCCGAAGCCCGGCTCTCCCCGTGGTCGCTGAATCAGTTCAGTGGTTTGAGTTGGTGTTGCTCAAGATGTAGAATTGTTGCGGGTAGCCGGGGATCACCGCATTGGTGCCGGTGAAGGTGAAATTGCCATTGGCGCCCACCACATTGGTCGCCACCACCTTCCACTGGGTCAGGGGCAGCGCCGCGTTGGTGCTCGCCAGCAGGTAATACGGATAACCCGCCTGGCCGTTCGTTCCGTTTATCACCACATTCGCGCCGTGCAGGCTGAAACCGGTGATGCCCGGCCGGTTCGTGAACGACCCGGGGCCGGCTGACACCACCAGACTGATGGTTCCGGTTCCATTGTCAGTCAGGCCGGCGCTCGTGTAACCGGCGGGCAGAGCAGCCAGGCTGAGATTCCCCAGCCCCGGGTCCGTGCCGATATAATTAATGAGCGTATAAGCGCCTGGCCCGTTAACCGCATCAATGACGATTTGGGATACGCCGCCGCCGGCGACCGTCACGGTAGCCGCCACAATGTTGGTCACATTGGCGGCGGTGTTGGTGTTGAGCGTCAAATGCAGCGACGCATGAGTGAGATTCAACGCGGTGAGCGGCGCGGCGGGCGTGCCGACGGAGTTGGAGGAAACGATGAGCGTGCCGCCATTGACGTTGACCGTGCTGACGCCGCCGCCGGCAACGATGCCGCCATTCACTGTGCCGTTGGTGACATTCAAGGTGCCGGCCACCAGTGTCGCAATGGCGCCGACATTGGTTTGGGCCAGCGTGATGTTGGTGCTGACCAACGTGGCGGTGCCATTCACGTTCACGATGCCAGTCTCGGTGGCCGTGTTGTTGGCTTTTTGCACGCCAATCTGGAGGTTGTTCACGTTCAGGGTGCCGCCCGAAAAGGTCAGTGCTCCCAGGGCATAGCCGGTGTCACTTGCCAGGGTTGAGCCGGCGCCAATGGTCATCGCGCCAACCAAAGCATCCACCGTTCCGCCACTCAAGTCCACCGTGCCTGAATTGAAGACGGGAACCGTGGTTTCGCCATTAACATTGCCGATGGTCCAAAGCGACACCCGGCTGGAGGGGCCATTCGTGTCGCGGATATAGACGGCTGGATTGAGATTGGTGAAGGCCGGGTTAAAGCGGACCAGGGCATTGGTCGCTTTTTTGCTGCCGACATTCATGCTATCAAAATAGAGGGCGTTGGTCAGCCCGAGGTTCAGCGTGTTGCCCGGCAAGGTAAAGAGCCCGCCGCTGCTGTCGCCGACGGCAAACTGACCGGAAGTGTTCCGCAACAGGGTGATAATGTTGGTCCTGGCCAGACTCACCCGCGCGGTGCAATTGCTTTGGGCCGTGCCGCTGCCGCCCTGCCCAACGGTGAATTTGCCGACGGTGGCGACAAAATTGCCGAGCCCGGACATATCCAGCACCGTCTGTTCGGGAGCCGCCACGGCGGCACACTGGCGGACCTGGAAATTGAGGGCGTTGGCCAGGCCGCTGCTTTGGGAATTGCCCAGGATGAGGAGCGTTCCGTTGGCGCCGGTGACGGTGTTGGTGACCTGCCGGTTGAAGACGTTGTCGGTGGTGGTCCCGTTGCTGGCGTAGCCGCCAATCTGGAATGCTTCGGTGCCATTGGCCGTCGAACCATTGGTGACCGTCAGGGTCACGCCATCCTGAATCCAAGTGGTATGATAACCGCTGTTATTTGTGGCGTAGCAGAGCATCGCGATGGTGACATTGGTGGACACGATATTATTGGTGACCAGATTGGTGGTCGCCCCGAGGCTGGCAAAGGTGGCGCTGAAACCGGGGCCGGGCGTGCCGTTCGTCCAGTTGATGGCATCGGCCCAAAGCAGGTCGTTGGTGCCGCCGCCGCCGGACCAGATCCCGCTGCCCAGACTGCCGCCGCTGGTGCCGGTGACGAAACTCCAGGAATTCGTCACGTTGGTGCCGCTGCTATCCGTAAAGATCACAACCACGTTGTTTGTGAAATTGACGGGCAGGTTATTGGTCGGGGTCCAGGTAACGGTGGCACCGACGGCGTTGCTGCTCATGACCAGCCGGCTGCTCACGTTCGTTGAGTTTAAGATCAGCTGGAGCCCGTTGGTATTGGCGGAGGTTTGCCGGTTGGCAATGGTGAAGGCAATCTGGCTGGTCAAACTGACTCCCGTGGCGTTAGGGGAGGGCGAACCCGTGGCGAGATATGGGCGGAGCGTGCCCGTGGTCGGGGTGGCCACCACGGCCAGATACTCCAGATTATAGCCGCGGCTGGAAATGGCGGTACAACGCAGCGTCTTGGTCCCGGCAAGCGGCACCACCACCGGGTTGCCATAGAAATCCGTCAGCGGCGCCAACTGGCCCGCGTAAACTTTGCTGCCGCCGGTATTCGGCACATTAACCCGGCCCAAAGCGGCCAGCGGCTGATTGGTGGTGGTGGCGGCGGCATTCACCAGTTCTTCAATTTCAAACTGCCCGCCGCTGCTGCTGGCGGCGCGCGCATAAATGGAATAGTTCGTAGCGACGGGAATGACGCGCGTATAATTTTCCCAGTTGCCGACATCCGTGAAGCCGATATTGAATATGCTGCCATAATTGGCCACTTCGTTCGCATGGTCAATCGGGTCGCCCGTGGCATCCGTATTGAGGCTGACCGCCTGCGGCAGGTCGCCGGGCCGGTAACCGGCGGTGTTGTTGGTTCCGGTCAGGTCGGAGATCGCATAGTCCACGCCATTGCTGCCCAGGAAGTTTTGATAAGCGTGGGTCGGCGTGGAGCTGTTCACATAGAGACCGTTGGTGTAATTATAGTCATAGGCGTCGATATAAAGATCGGACGCCAGGAAGGTGTTAAAAGTGAATATATTGCTGACCACGTTGCCGTTCGCATCCTGCGCCACGATGGTGTAGTTGTAAAAGGTGTCGGGCGCAAGCGTCGCGCTGTTGGTGCCCAGGAGCTGGTCGGTCGGACTGGTGGTGTTAAAGGTGGTGCCGGCTTGCAAAACCCCGTTCAAATAAACTTTGACCGTGCTGCTGGCCACCGTGGAATTGAACGAATCCACCTCGAAGGAGAGATTGGTCGCGCCGGAACTGATATAAAGCGAACCGTTGGCCGGCAGGATATTGGCGAAGGTCGGGGCGATATTTGTGCTGGCGCCAATCTGCATCCGGTTATAAATCTGGTCCCCGGTGGTGTCATCACAAAACAGCGCCGCGCTGTCAACGGTGCCGGAACCGATAAAAATGCTGTTGGTGACGAACAAGACGGCGTTTTGGACGCAATCCTTCAAAACCAGATGATAATGCTGGCCATCGGCGGCCGGCGTCACTTCGGCCTCAATGGCGTTGGTGATATTATTCCGCCCCAGATTGCTGAACGACGTGTTGGGCACCGACCAGACGCTGTTGCCGTCCCAAACGTAAAGGGTGGAAGGCGAGATGCCGTCGAGAAAATAAAGGTAAAACATCGCGGTGCTATCATAGCTGTTGTCCGCATGGTCATACGGCTGGGTGGTGTCATTGCCCGTACGGAGGCTGAATCCGCTCCAGCCATGCACGGTGCCGTAACCTGCGATGGACTGGTTGCCCGCGCCGGTGGATCCCCATTGCAGCTTGAATGTGTTTGTCCCCAGCGAATTGGTGAACCCGCGGAATGCGATCGTTTGATTCAGACCGTTGGTGCCGTTGGCAAAAGTTCCCCACACGCAATTTGTGCCCAGAACATTGGTGGCAATGACGAATGTGGGATTATTGGCCGTGACGATAAACGCGCCGTGGTAATTCGGGCCGTTGGTGACAATGGTCCAAGGCGTGAAACCAAAGCCTTGATTCGCCCCGTTGGTCCAGTTGAGGTTGGCGGTGGCGCCGAACTGGTAGTAGCCGGCCTGGTCATAAGCGATGAGCTGCGCGGCGGCCGGCCGGGCGAGCATGACGGCGGCGGCCGCAACGGCGGCCCCGCCAAACAAGTGAATGTAGGACAGGATTGATTTGAATGGTTTCATAAGTTCTGTTGGTCTGGGTGGGTTTAATGATTGCCTGGATAAGGCCAACCCCAAATGATTAAGGCTGGGAACAGGAAAAGGCCCCCGGGTGGCGAAAGGCTAAGCCCGGGTGCAGGCCAAACTGGTTCATGGGCGAGTGGCAAACTTCCCTGTCGGCATAAACAAGGTTTAGTTGCGTTCTCAAATGCATAGTCAGTGGCAAACAAATGGCTCAGTGGAATATTGACGACTATAAGCCGGGTTTGAAATCTGCCTAGCCCCCAAAAACTGGGGTATTTCGTTTTGGGTTGCTCGACGCTGGCAAAACAGACTCGCCGTTGCGGCCGGGAATTCCCGCTAAACCCGCGAAACCGCTTTTTCCAAAGAAAGAAATTGTTTAGTTCCAAAATCAGCGGCATATCTGTGGCTGTCACGCATCCAATGTCATCCGGCCAATCAAAATGCACCGAGAACCGCGCGGAATTTCCCCCGCGTCGGGAAACGATTGCGGTGGGGGTCCGGCGGTGGCCCCGACGAAACCGGTTTGCGGCAAACTGGTTTTGGCCGCTGCTGTTGCTGGTTTGGTTAACGGTGCCACGCAGCGCGCTCGGAGCCGGGGAAGATTCCGAATCCGCCGGCCAGTATTACACCATAAAAGTCTGGGGCGCGGATGAGGGGTTGCTGGAAGCGTCGGTCACGGATGTGGCGCAGACGCCGGAGGGATATTTGTGGGTGGGCACGCTGTTTGGCAGCGTCCTGCGCTTCGATGGCATCCGTTTTGTCAGCTACAACTCCGCCAACACGCCCGAATTTTCATTAAAATGGGGCGTTCCCCAACTGATGGTGGATCAGGCGGGCACCCTCTGGATCAGTCTGGTTGACGGCGGCATGAGCACTTGGGACCAGCAGGGTTTTCACCCGGCAGTCACGACCACCAATCAACCGGACCGTTTGTTGTGGTCGGCGCCGGGAAAGGTGGTTTTTGCCTGCAAGGATGGGAAACTGCTCGCGGGTCAAAAAGCGGGTGACCGGTGGGATTGGACAACCGCGACGCTGACCGATGCCCTGCCCCGGACCAACCAATGTTGTGCCGATGCCAGTGGCCGGGTGTGGTATTTGCGCGGTGAAAACGAGATTGGCATCTGGGACGGCCAGCAAATCAAGACGTTCGCGCCGGCAGCCGGAATGGCCGGACAGCGCATCAAAGTGCTGACCGCTGACGCGCAGGGAAACATCTGGGTCGGTACAGACCGGTGCCTGGCCGAATGGCAGGCGGATCATTTTGAAGTAATGACGCCGGGCAACGATAAACCCGTACTCGATGTCAAACGGATCGTGCCCTCCGGGGCCGGCCATCTGTGGGTGGAGGCCAACGGCCGGATGCGGCGCTGGGCCGGCCGGCAATGGGTGGCCGAATCCGCGGGTTGGCAAAGCGAGCTGGGCAAATTTATTTCACTTCGCTTTATTCACGGCGATGCCGAAGGCGGTTTGTGGGCGGCGGTCGGCGACCTGGGGCTGTTCCATGTGCTGGCGGACGGCACGTTTCACCGGCTGACCACGGCCGACGGCCTGCCCAGCAACACCGTTCATTTTGCCTATCAGGATCGCGATGGCAACACGTGGACGGGCTACGAGCGCGGCGGTTTGGTGCAGGTGCGGCGGCGCATGTTTCGCAGCATTGGGAAAAATGAAGGGTTGGGCGACAGTCTGGTCAACACCGTGTGCGTGGACACCCAAGGCGCGATGTGGTTTGGCACACATAGCGGCTCGGTGGGCCGTTACGAAAATGGCAGCTGCACCAATCTTGGCCTGCCGGGCGTGGTACGCACGCAGGATAGTTGCGTCACCGCCGACGCGCAGGGCCGGGTGTGGATCGGGGCGCAACGGGCCGGCCTGCTGGTAAGCGAGGCCGGACAGATGCGCCGGGTGGCCACCATTGAACAGCTCAATGGCGACCCGCGCCTGTTGCTGCCCAGCTTTGACGGACGGCTTTGGGTGGGAACGCTTTGGTCCATCAGCTGTGTGACGGATGACAAACCCACCATTGAATATACGGCAAAAACCGTGGGCGACCATCCGACCGCGCTGGGAGAGGCGGCCGATGGAACCATCTGGGCCGGCACGCTGGCCGGCTTGCTGCTGCGCTGGGATGGCGGACAGTTTGTCCCGCTGGAACCACCGGACCGGAATTCGCTGGGCCGAATCTGGGCGTTGTGGCCGGCCCCGGATGGCAGTTTATGGGCGGGCACGGAAGAAGGCGGATTGCTCCACTGGAGCAAAAACAAATTTTACCGTTACACCATGAAGGACGGACTGCCTTCAGACAGCGTCATTCAGGTGCAAGGTGATGCGCAGGGCAATTTGTGGCTCGGCACCCGGGCCGGCATTGTCCGCATTCTTGGCGCTGCACTGACCCGGTATGAACACGGCGAACCCAACGGGTTGCCAGTGAGCGTTTATGGCAAGCCGGACGGCTTGCTAACCATCGAAAGTTCCATGATCTTCCAGCCGAACTGCTGGCGCGGCCGGGACGGCACTTTATATTTTGCAATGGTCAACAGCGTGGCTAGTGTCAGCCCCGGGGGCGTCCACATTAATCCACTGTCACCGACGGTTACGCTGGAAGAATTGCAGATGGACGACCGGCGGGTCTGGCCGGAGCGCGTCGGGGCCATCCTGACGCCGGCCAAAGCCGCCGATACCGGAAAACATCTGTTGTCGCCACCCACGATCAACGTGGGGCCCGGCCGCGGCGATCTGGAATTTCACTACACCGGCCTGAGTTTCGGCTCGCCGTCCCGCGTGCGCTTCAAATACCGGCTCGATAATTTGGAAACGGCCTGGAATGACGCTGGCGCGGAACGCAAGGCGAGCTACCGCCATGTGCCGCCGGGCGACTATGTTTTTCATGTGGTCGCCTGCAACAGTGATGGTGTGTGCAGTCTGGATGGCGGCCTGCTGACGGTGAATGTCCGGCCGTACTTTTACCAGACGCTGTGGTTTCGGGGCAGCGTCACGCTGGCAACCCTGGGGGGGCTGTCGTTCGGCGTGGCGATCGCGATGCGCCAGCGGATGCGCCGGCGCCTGGATCAGCTAAAACAGCAGCATGAGCTGGAGCGCGAGCGGACGCGCATTGCGCAGGATTTGCATGACGATCTGGGCGCGGGACTGACCGAGATCGGCCTGCTGGGCGGTCTGCTGCAGAATCCGGCGCGGTTTTCGGCCTGCAAAGTTGATGCGCTGGACCGGATTGTCCGGCGCTGCAACGATCTGGTCATGGCGCTGGATGAAATTGTCTGGGCGGTGAATCCGCGCAATGACTCGGTCAACTCGCTCGGGGGTTATCTGTGCCGCTATGCGCAGAGTTTTCTGGAGCCAACGGCCATCCGCTGCCGCCTGGAAATGCAGGAAGCCGAGCCGGACCGGACCTTGAATTCGGAACAGCGGCACAATCTCTTCCTGGCTTTTGTGGAGGTGCTGAACAACACCGTGAGACATTCCGGCGCGACGGAGGTTCGCATCAAAATATCCCTTGAAGGAGGGAAACATCTCCGCATCCGGGTGGAAGACAATGGGCGCGGCCTGCCCCCCGCCGTGGCGGCGGATGCCAATGGCCTGATCAATCTGCGTCAAAGAATGGCGCAGATTGGCGGGGAATGCACAATCGCCAGCGGGCCGGCCGGCGGTGTGGCCGTCAGCTTGAGCCTGCGGCTCGCCGCCTGAACTCCATTTACAACAGATGAATACAAAAACAATCACCGTAGCCATCGTCGAGGACGACAAGGGAATCCGGCAAAGCCTGGAGTGGCTGCTGAAATCGTCGGCAGATATCTCCTGTGTCGCCGCCTGCGGCTGCGCCGAAGAAGCGTTGCAGGTGCTTCCCAAGGCCGCCCCCGAAGTCATCCTGATGGACATCAATCTGCCCAACATGTCCGGCATCGAATGCACGGCTCGCATCAAGGATCTCCTGCCGACGGTCCAGGTGGTAATGATCACGGTTTATGGCGACACGGAAAAAGTTTTTAATGCCCTGCGGGCCGGGGCCAGTGGCTACATCCTGAAGCGCGCCACGCCGGAGCGGATTCTCCAGGCCATCCATGAAGTTCATGCCGGTGGTGTGCCGATGTCAGGTGAAATCGCCCGCAAGGTTCTGGGGGTCTTTCATGAACCGGCTCCGGCGGCGGCAGAGGCGGAGCAGAACCTCTCGCGCCGGGAGCGGGAGGTGTTGGAACTGCTGACCCAAGGATGCAGCAACAAAGAAATTGCCGACAAACTTTCCATCAGCATCGAGACGGTCACGTGGCATCTGCGCCACATCTACACCAAGCTGCATGTGCGCTCGCGCACCCAGGCGGCCTTGAAATTTATCAATCTCAAAAAAAGTGTGTGAAGGCGGTTGGTGGCGGCTTCCGGGGTAACTACCACAGTTTTTGGGGGCTGGCGGGTTGCCGAACTCAGCGCATAATTACCGTTGATGAACCCGCACCAATACAATCATGGCCCGCATTGTCTCAATCAGGGATTCCCATTTGTTTCCCGGCGAAGCAACCCGGGGCAGAAATCAGCCTTCACTTTGATCGAACTGCTGGTGGTCATTGCGATCATTGCCATTTTGGCGGCAATGTTGCTGCCGGCCCTGGCCAAGGCCAAGCTCAAGGCGCAACGGATCGTCTGCCTGAGCAACCAGAAACAGCTGTCCTACGCCTGGATCATGTATTCGGGCGACTATAATGACAAGCTGGTGCCCAACGCCAACAACGTGGCGATCGGCCAGGGCATTGTCGGCTGGGTGGACGACGTCTTGAGTTGGGATTTGCCGCCCTCGCCGAGCAATCCGCAGAATTACGACACCACCCTGCTGGCCAATGCCCTGCTGGGATCCTATTGCGCCAAAGCCGCGGGGATTTACAAATGTCCCGGGGACATCTATAACGGCTCGGCGGGGCCGCGGGTGCGGAGCATTTCCATGAACAGTCAGATGGGGGGCGGGGTGGTCGCCGCCATCGCCGGCCAGGGAAGCGTGGTCAACCAACCTGCCACCGACGGCAAAACATATAAGATTTTTAACAAGCAGGCCGACATCACCAGTCCCGCTCCGGTGGATGCCTGGGTATTCATTGATGAAAGTGCCGATTCGATCAATGACGGATTATTGCGCGTGGACATGGATCCGGCCAACACCACTTGGAATGACTGGCCGGCCAATTATCACGGCGGCAGTGGAGCCCTGGCTTTTGCCGACGGGCACGCCGATACGCACAAATGGACGGATCCCGCCATTGCGAAATACACGATCAAGCATTCCAAACCAACACTGCCCGCCACGGCTCCCTACAGTGATTTACAATGGCTTCAGGCGCACACGACCAGCCAATAGGAGACGATTCCGAAAACGCTCAAATCATCACCTGCTCCACATGCCACCTAGCCTTATGACGTACCGCCCATCGCTGAAACTTATATGTCAATTGATTGCCGCAGGCTTTTTGCTGACCGGCGCGCGCTCCACCTGCGCGGGTGAAACGGCGGAGGTATCCGTGGCGGCGGGCAGTCTGACGGCGCAGGTGGATGCGGACACCGGTGTTTACCGCCTCACGGCCCGGGAGCCGGCGTGGACATTGGCCGGCAGTCTGGGCACCCATCTGCAAAAAGTCGTCACCAGCCCGGGCCGGGACCACATCGGCAACTACCGGCAGCTGGCCTTTGCATGGCAAAATGGAGCGCTACCGATGAGCGGCCAGATCCGGCTCTACGAAACCAAGCCGGTGGCGCAATTTTCGCAGACCTGCGGCGTGGCGACAGAAATGCCGCCGGCCGCCTTCCCCGCCTTTACCACCCTGCCGGGGGCATTGCATATTTTCAGCTACGGCCACCACGAATTCGCCCCGCCGCGCTTTGTCACCAATGAGATTTCAACGCCGTGGATGCTGTTTGATGATCAGGCCGCCGCGATGGTCATTTCGCCGGCATCACATTTCATGGTGGCAAGCATGCAAGGCGACGGGCGGCAGGAAGTGGCCAGCGGCTTCAACCCCAATTTGCGGAATCTGCCGGCCGGCTTCACACAGCAGACCCTGGTGGCGTTCGGCCAGGGAATCAACCGGACCTGGGATCTGTGGGGGCATGCCCTGGTTGATCTGCAAGGTTCGAAACGGCCGGCATCGGATGCGGACACCGTTCTGAAATATCTGGGTTATTGGACCGACAATGGCGCGGCCTACTATTACAACTACGATTTCGCCAAAGGCTACGCCGGCACGCTTCAGGCCCTGGTGGAAAGCTACCGGCAGGAACAGATTCCCATCCGCTACCTGCAACTGGATTCCTGGTGGTATTACAAGACCACCACGGGGGCGGACGGCAAACCGGGCAAGGAGAAGAAATCGGAAAGGCTGCCGGCCGGCGAATGGAACCGTTACGGCGGGCTGTTGGAATATCGGGCGCATACCGATCTTTTCCCCAACGGACTGGACACCTTTCAAAAGGCGGTCGGGCTGCCGCTCATTACGCATAACCGCTGGATTGACGCGGCCAGCCCCTACCATCAGCAATACCAAATTTCCGGCGTCGCCGCCGTGGATCCGAAATGGTGGGATCACATTGCGGACTACCTGAAAACGTCCGGCATCATTACGTACGAACAGGACTGGCTGGACCGTATTTACACTTTTTCACCGGGGTTCAGCAGCGAGGTCGAGACCGGCGAGGCATTTCTCGATAACATGGCGCGCGCCTGCCAGGAACAGGGTATCACCGTGCAGTATTGCATGCCGTATCCCTGTTATTTCCTGCAAGGGAGCCGTTATGAAAATTTGACCACGATCCGGACGAGCGAGGACCGCTTTAACACCAACAAGTGGAACGATTTTCTTTATACGTCCCGGCTGGCCGTCTCCATGGGCATCTGGCCATGGGCCGATGTTTACATGAGCACTGAAGTCAACAACATGCTGCTATCCACACTATCTGCCGGACCGGTAGGCACCGGTGACGCCATGGGCCAGGAGAACAAGGCCAATCTGTTCCAGGCAGTCCGCGCGGACGGCGTGATTGTCAAACCCGACGCCGCCATCGTGCCGCTGGACCGCTGCTATATTGCCGACGCGGAGAAGCAGCCGGCTCCCCTCACGGCCAGCACTTACACCGACCACGCCGGCATCAAAACCGCATATGTGTTCGCCTTCAACCGGCCCAAAACGCCGCCGGACCGGGTGACTTTCGCGCTCGCTGAGCTCGGGGTGAATGGGCCGGCCTACGTTTATGATTATTTTTCCGGTCTGGCCCGGCGGCTGGACGGTGGAGACAAGTTTTCCGCCCCGCTCGCCCGGAATGCCGCGGTGTTTTATGTCGTGGCTCCGATCGGCAAAAGCGGGATTGCCTTTCTGGGTGACAAAAACAAATTTATCGGCACAGGCAAACAGCGGATTGAATCGCTCCGCGAAGCAGCTGGCAAACTGGAGGCGGGCGTCAGTCTGGCGGCCAATGAAGAAACGGTCGTGCTGCACGGCTATGCGGCATCGGCACCAAAGGCGACGGTTCTGGCTGGCGAAGGCGGCGATGTGCGGTATGATCCGGCCACGGGATATTTCACGGTGCTGGTCAAGGCGGATATGACGGTGCCGGCGGACAAATCAGCCGGCGACCCCGTTCGCAAATTGACTGTTACGCTGGAAACACAGGTCAAATGATTGAACCGCTCCTGCCAAAACGATCCGGACTTCCTACCGTTTGGGTCGCGGCGTTGCTATTGCTTGGTTATGTCCATGGCCAGGCCCAGCCGGTTTCGGACGAATTCTGGCAGGGGCAAAACATTTATCAGATCATCACCGACCGTTTTTGGGATGGCGATCCGTCCAACAATAATGCGGATGGAAACTACGATCCCGCCGGCCATGGCGGCACCTCGGTACACGGCGGCGACTTCAAGGGCATCGAACAAAAGCTGGATTACATCAAGGCACTGGGGGCAACGGCCATCTGGATATCGCCCGTGGTGCTGAACGCGCGGGGAGAGTTTCATGGATATGCCGGGCGGGATTTTTACAAGGTGGATCCACACTGGGGCACGCTGGCGGATCTGCGGCATATGGTCCGCGCGGCGCATGCACGCGGCCTGCTGGTGATTGACGATATTGTCGTGAACCATGGCGGCAACCTGCTGGATAGCCGTGATGCGGGTTACCCCAAATTCAAATATCCGCCCGCCGGCTACGAATTGCGTTTCCGCAATCCGGCCAGACAATATCCCCCGCCATTCGACCTCAACGCCACGAATCCCGCCATCACCAATCTGTTTCACAACCACGGTGTCATCCAGGATTACAATGACGACACGCAGCTGGAGCTGGGCTCCTTGAGCCGGCTGGACGATTTTCGAACCGAGACGGAATTCGTGCGGACGCAGATGATAAAAATCTACGAGTATTGGATTGAGGCGGCGGGTTTCGACGGGTTTCGCATTGATACGGTCAAACATGTGGAAACGGGATTCTGGCAGACATGGTGTCCGGCCATTCACGAGTTCGCGGCGGCGCACGGCAAGCCCGGCTTTTTCATGTTCGGCGAAGTGCCGCACCCGTCGGACGTCAAATGCGGTTCCTATACCGGAACGATGGGCGGCGGGCCGTTCAAGCTGGATTCGGTGCTGGATTACACGCTGTATTTCAAAATCAATTCCGTGTTTGGCCAGGCCGACGGCAGTCCCAAGCAGCTCGCCCGGCACTTCGCCGCCGTAGCGGCTGACTACGATCCTGCCGCGCAAAGGCGACTGGTGACGTTTCTGGACAATCACGACCAGCCGCGCTTTTTGAGCGAGCCGGGTGCCACCATTGACCGGCTCAAGGTGGCACTGGCGTTTCTCTACACCGCACAGGGCATTCCCTGTTTGTATTACGGGACGGAACAGGCTTTCAACGGTGCCAAAGATCCGTTTGACCGGGAGGACATGTTTGCCGGCCAATTTGAGTGGGGGCCGTCGCGGGGCGACAATTTCAACATGACGCATCCGCTGTTCCAGCTCGTGGCCCGGCTGAACAATTTCCGGCGGCTTTATCCGGCGTTGCAAACCGGCCGTCAGGCCATCTTGTGGAGCAATCCGAATGGGCCGGGTATGTTTGCCTACGCACGACGGCTGGGTGCGCAGGAGGTTCTTGTCGTGTTCAACACCGCCACCAACAGTCAGACCCTGCCCGCGTGTCTGACCACTTATGCCGCCGGGACCGAAATAGCCAACCTGCTGGATCCAAGCGAAACGGCAATTATTACAGCGGGATCAAAAACGCCGGCGATTACCCTGGCGGCAACGTCCGCAAAAATCTTCATCGCGCAAACCCAAATGCGGTCGCTGGATCCGGCAGTCACGAGCGTCTCGCCCGCCCATGATGCCAGCGGGGTTCCGGCTGCCACACCGGTGACCATCCAGTTCAGTGAACCGATGGACACCAACAGCGTGGAGACGGCGTTTACAATTTCACCGGGCGTTCCCGGCGTGTTCGCCTGGTTGCCAACGCACGAAGCGCTGACTTTCACGCCGCAAGGTGGCGGCTTTCCGCCGCATACGATGGTCGAAGTGCGCGTCGCCAAGACGGCCAAGGCGGCGGCGACTGGCAATCGCTTACCGGGCGGATTTTCTGCCCGGTTCCTGACCGGGAACTGACAGCCTCAATTTTCAAGTTGAAGATGCGTGTCCTCATATTGATTCTGGCGGCTGGCTGGCTCGCCGTCCCAAAAACATCCGCAACCGTTTTCCGGATGTTGACCGGCGATTACACCACCATCAACGCCGACTGGACCGCCTACGAAAACGGCAACAGCTTTGCCACCGTGGAAAGCGGTTCGCCACTCGAACCGGTCATTTCGACGCAGCATTATGCGGGCAATGAATCGATTCAAATCCAGGTGCCAACGGATGCCAGCGGCAGCAAAGAGCGGTTTGAGTACCAGATTGCCGCCGCCGCCGACACGAACGGTTTGCATTTTGATAATGCGAGATATTGCGGGTTTGCCTTCCGGCTCGGTTCGCCGACCGCAGCCTTTGCCAGTTCCGATTTGTTCTGGCAGGCGTGGCAGGGCTATCCATGGGGACCACCGGCAAGTTTGAAGGTGACCACGAGCAGCTCCGCCCCCTATACGGTGGGGCTATATATCCGCAATATGGCCACCGGGCCGGATTCCGCAAATCCCGATATCAAGCTCTGGAGCAGTGCGATGATTCAGCCCGACGTCTGGTATGCCGTGGTCATCTACATTTCGCCGCGTTACACGAATAACAACGGCAGCATCAAGCTGTGGATCAACGGTACCAACTATGTGAATTGCACCACGAACATTGGTTACGATCCCAACCAGGTTTATTCCTACGCTGGCTCCAGCTATGGCGCATACAACGGGCTGGATATCAAGAATGGCATGTACCAACCGGACGCCAACAACGGGCACACGATGTATTTTGACCAGATCGTTTTCGCCGACACGTTCGCGGAAGCGGCGGCCACAGCATTGCCGGTCATCCCGCCGCCAACCGCCGCCGCGGGTAGCGCCACCATCCTGGAAAATACTTTTACAGATTTGGATCTTGCGACCCTCGCTGGTGATTCTCAAACGGATTCGGCACAATGCCTCTACAGTGTCAGCGCGACAAATGGCACCGCAGCCCTGCTGGCTGATGGACATACCGCCCGGTTCACGCCGGCGGCGAATTTCGTCGGCACCGCCAGTTATGCTTACACCGTGACGGACAACGGTGAAGACCCGCGCGAGTTTTTGCATTACAGCTTCGAATCGCCGGATACCGGAACCAACGGCTTTGCCACCGACAATTCCGGGCATTTGCGCGACGGGCGGTTGCTCGCGGTCGGCGCGGGCGGCTTCAGCCATGCCACGAACGCGCCGCTGGCGCCATATAATTCCACCTCGCTGCACCTAGTTAAAACCGGCACGACGGGCGCCGCCCGCCTTTCGCGGTTCATCAGCAACCCGGCCGAACTCAATTTAAGCGGCAGCGACTGGACGTTTGCCGGCTGGTTTGAGCGCAGTGCGAACACAAACCACGATTTTATATTTTACATCGGCACGGGTGACGGCTTTGGCGGCGACGGAGATGAATTGCAATTTTACTGTCCCGGTGGCGGTTCGACCATTGCAGTTCAGCATTATAACACAAACAATGCCCTGGACGTGAACCTCGCCTCGGCGGCCACCGCGACCACCGGCCAATGGCATCACGCTGCGCTGGTTTTCCAGCACACCAACACCAATGCCGGCTTGCTCCGGGCTTATCTGGACGGGGTGCCGTTTGCAGCTACGAACGTGGCCTGGTCGCTGCCACAGCAATCCCCCATCGTTTTTGGCGGGCATAATAACACCAATTCGAACGTCAACCGCTGGTTCAATGGCTGGCTGGACGATCTGGTGCTATTCACCAACGCGTTGAGTGCGGCGGAAATTTCCCGGCTGGCCACGGGTACCGTCAGCCAGTTTGGCGGCCTGACTGCGAGCAACCGGGTAAATCTCACGCTCACCAATCATACGCGGCCAAGGCTGACCGGCTTCGCCCTAACCAACGGGTTCTGGAGCATGCGGGTGAACGGCGATGGCGGTGCAAGTTACACGCTTCAGACTTCGACTGATCTCGTCAGCTGGACCGGGTTGGTCACGACAAATCCGGCAGCTTTGCCGTTTAGCTTTATGGACGGGCCATTGACTGGTATCAACCGCCGGTTTTATCGCGTGGTAATTGGCCCCTGATGAGCAATTACAACAAAGATCTAATTCCCCCAGTTTTGGGGGCTAGGTGCAGCCGGCCTTCCCCATATATTTAAGACATGATTACCCGAGGCATAAAGGATTTTGCGGTTGCCGCCATGGTCTGGATCACGTTCTCATGGTCGGCGCCGGCTCAAACCCGGACTGCCGCCCAAACCTTCGAACAGAACATCGCTGTTAGACAGGACTCCGGCTTCAACGCGGCGCCGACGAATGCCGGCTGGCGGGACGTCAAGTCGTTTGGCGCTGTGGGCGATGGCGTCGTCATGGACACCGCCGCCATCCAGTCAGCCATCAACGCTTGTCCGGCCGGTGGCTTCGTCTGGCTGCACGATGGCACCTTTCTTTCCGGCACGCTCCGTTTGAAAAGCAACCTGACGTTTTTTATTGCCCCGACGGCGACACTGCTGGGCAGCGGATCAACCAACGATTACCCCATCCTGAATCCACCCACCAGCAACTCCCAAAAGCACAATTGCGACATGGCATTGGTTTATGCAGAAGGCTGCACCAATGTCTCGCTGGACGGCGGGGGAATTATCAACGGAAATGGCCGCAAACATTTTCGATCACCGGGCGGTGCCCGGAAAGTTCTTGAAGCCTTCCGCCCGATTTCCATATGGACAGTGCTGTGCGATCAGGTTGGCATCCGGAACATCAAAGTCGTGGACGCCGGGATGTGGAGCGTGGTCAACATGCAGTCGGATCATCTGACAATCACCAATGTCACCATCGACGACCACGGATTGGGCGGCAACCGGGACGGCTTTGACGTGGTGGATTGCTGGCACACGGTCATTGCCAATTGCACCATCGACTCCGGCGATGACGCCATTTGCATCAAGAGCGGCCACCCGCGTGGGGTGAACGACTTGCTCGTGCAGCATTGCACAGTCACCCGGTCGCAGTCCAACGGGTTCAAATTTGGCACCGCCAGCCGGGGACCGATCACCAACGTAACCTTTGAAGACTGCCGGCTGCATAATGTTTCACACTCGGCGATGGCGCTGGAATCGGTTGATGGAAGTGCGATCAGCGATGTGACGTTTCAACGAATCAGTTTTTCGGGCTGTCAAAATGCCATCTTCATCGCCTTGGGACAGCGGCATGGCACGCCGGCGGGAAGTGTGAGCGGCATCACTTTTCGGGATATCACCGGTTCGGGTATGCAGGACACACGCGGCTGCCCCATCTCAGGATGCGTGGTCAACGGTGTGTCGCACGACGTAGAAAACATCCGGTTCGATAATGTGACCATTCTCTTCCAGGGTGGAACCGGCACAATTCCGGCCGACCCGCCGGAATATGCCGGGCAATATCCGGAGAATACCATGTGGGGAAACCTGCCGGCCTTCGGCTATTATCTCCGTCATGCCAGCAACGTGGTCTTTACAAGTTGTTCCACCCGCTTCGCCCGGGCGGATGCCCGGCCATGGCTGGCCACCAACGACGTTTCAAATCTGAGGATTTCTGGGCCGACTTCATCGGAGCAACCATAGCTGATTTCCTTGTCGCCAGACCGAACATGAACCCGTCGCCGTCAAAATTTGCAATTCATGGTTTTGCCGCCGCCGCGGCCGTGCTTGTCCTGGCAGAATCCATGCCGGCCCAAGTCAGCGCCTACGATGATGCCGCCGCTTATTATAAAACCTCCAATTGGACCAACGGTGCCAACCAGGGCTTTGGGTTCAACGCCTGGGTGCTGACCACAAACACCTTCAGCGGCGGCGGATCGCGCGGCTGGTATCTCAACAACGGGTATGCCGTCGCGTCACCCACCAATGTGGCCGGGACGGCTTACACGAACTGTTCGTGGGGGATTTATGCCAACGGGACGGCTCCCGCCGGCGGCAATCGTACGGTCGCCTATCGCGGCTTCGCCAGTTCGCTGACGACCAACGCAACCTTCAAGCTACAGTGGATGTCCGAAGGCATCGGCCCGGCGGCAACAAATTTTGGCGGCTTCGTTTTGCGGACCGGCAACGCGACCGGCAGCGTCACCGTCTACGAAACCGGCTACCGCTTTGAATTTTATTATGCCGGGGGCGGAACCGATTCATATCTGATCAAGGACGGCAACGGAACCACTGCCATCGGGCTTCCCTTTGCCGCCGGCTATGGCAATTCCGCCGGCGGCCACGTCGGCTCCTCGGGCTTGAATTGCGAGTTCACCCTGGAGCCAAACAACACGTATCAATTCGTGGTCCGCTGCGCGACGAACAACGAAGTGTTGGCCTTTTTTGACAACCAGCCACTTGCGGGCCCGGCCGGATCCAGCATTGACAGCGTGGCGCTCTTTGCCAACCAGACCACCGGTGGCGGTTCCGGCGGTGGCGACCAGAATTACAACCGGATGCAGATTGTCCCGACCACTCTGGCTTCGCCGATAATTATTAACGCGTTGCCGGCGGACGGAGCCATTTTTTGCAATCCGCACACCACCGTTTCCTTCGAGGTGGATTCGGCCGGTCGTTATCTGTCCGGCTCAAATGTGACGCTGCTGCTGAACGGAGTTCCGCAAACGCTGGTTTTCAACACCAACGGCGTAACTAAACAACTGCTGGCCACCAACACCACCCCGCTGGCCACCAATGTTCAATACCGGGCGACCATCATTGCCATGGACGTCAACGGTAACGCCGCCACCAACAGTTTTGGTTTTGACACAACGCAAACCAACTCGCTGTGGCTGGATGTGCGGAATTATGGTGCGGCGGGAGATGGCGTCACGATGAATACGACGAACATTCAGGCGGCTGTCAACGCCTGTCCCGCCAACGGATTTGTCTGGCTGCACGGCGGCACTTACCTTGCGGGCACAATCACTTTGAAAAACAACCTGACCTTTTTCATTGATCCGACCGCCACATTGTTCGGCAGCGGATCGGCCGCCGATTATCCAACCCAGACTCCGCCGGTCAGCAACAGCCAGACGGTCAATTGCCAGCGGGCGCTGGTGTATGCGCAAAGCTGCACCAATATCACTGTCACCGGCGGCGGCACCATCAATGGCAACGGCCGCAACAATTTCACCTCCGGCGTGGAGGCCACCCGGCCCATCGCCATCTGGACCGCCGCTTGCAACCAGGTTCGCCTCCAAAACATCAACATCGTGGACGCGGCGATGTGGACGATGGTCAACCTGCAGTCCGATTATTTGACGATCAGCAACATGACCGTCAACGACGACGGCTTGAATGGCAACCGCGACGGCTGCGACGTGGTGGACTGCTGGCATGTGACGGTGGAGAATTGCACCATTGATTCCGGGGACGATTCGATCTGCCTCAAGAGCGGCAATGCGCGCGGTATCAATGATCTCCTGGTGAAAAACTGCACGATCACCCGGTCGCAATCCAACGGCTTGAAATTCGGCACCGCCAGCACCGGCACCTTCACCAACATCACGTTTCAAGATTGCACGGTGATGAACACCGCGCATTCGGCAATGGCCGTTGAGTCGGTGGACGGTGGCACCATCAGCGGCGTCACCTTCCAGCGGATCAATTTTTCCGGCTGCCAAAATGCCATCTTCATTGTCTTGGGCAGCCGCAGTGGCGCCGCCATCGGCGGCATAAATGGGATCACCTTTCGCGACATCACGGGTTCCAGCCTGACCGACACCCGCGGCTGCCCCATCTCGGGCTGCTTTACCAATAATGTTACATACCGTTTGAAGAATATTCTTTTCGACAATGTTAACATCTCCTTCGCCGGCGGTTATAATTCCCTTCCGCCGGACCCTCCGGAATATGCCGGCCAATATCCGGAAAACACCATGTGGACCAATCTGCCGGCCTACGGCTATTATCTGCGGCACGCGACCAACGTGACTTTTACCAATTGTTTCACCAGTGCGGCTTCCGCCGACGCTCGCCCCTGGATCAATACCAACGAGGTGGTAAATCTCAAAGTGATCGGGCCGGTGCTGAATATTCTGCCTGGCCGCAGACAACTGGTCTTACAGTGGAGCAACGCATTCACCCTTCAGGTCGCCACGAATATTGCCGGACCCTATGTTGATTTGACCGGAGTAATGAGCCTCTACACCAATCAGTTTGCCAATCCAGCGCAACAATTTTTCCGTTTGCGACAATAGCCTCAACATGCACCGGTTGCAGACGCACCCCGGCGGAAATCCCGTAGCGGGTGGCCCCCATATCCGCCACAGGTGAAGGGGGCGCGCAAACCAATCAAGATTAGAAGGTTGAGGGCTTTGCACTGTTGGTGTATTCGAAACGGTGGTTCATGGAATGCCGCAGCGGACAAACGCCTTCAGCGTGGCGCATACAAGGCCGGTGTATAACTCCTGCGGGCGGTTGCTGTGCATCTTCAACCCCGCCGGTGAGGGGACGGCGACGCGCCAGATGACCATGAACGGCAAGCGGGACGGCTTTACGCTGGCGGATTTCCGGGCCTGCGCGAAAAGTGCGCTGCTGAAGCGGGGCCGCGCGGAGGCGATCGTGGCGGAGGTTCGCGCCGCCGGGGCGAAGTGGCCGGAATTTGCGGAGCAGGCGCGGGTGGCGGCGGATGGGCGCAAAACCATCGGGTGCGCGCTTCTGCTGGAATTGGCTTAATCATTTTCCTGAACCGGGTTAAAGACGATTCCAAGCTATGTTAATCGGCTGCTGTCGGTCAGTTTCGCTAACCTTCACCTTGACATAATCTGTTGAAGTCATAGCTTTGCACTGGTCATGCTTTCTCATGTTTCTTGGGAAGGGCAAGGGTGTGGGCTGTGCTTATTCAGGCAGCGCAGAGATTTGGAATGGGCGCAAAAAAACAATTAATATCATGATAGGATACTGGTACGACTGTTTCGTTCGGGATTTAATTCCCAAATGTGTCATCTTTGCCGGGGTGGTTCTGTTGCTTGCCTTTTTCTCCTACCGCAAACAGCCCGCCGGCGGTCAGAAAATAAACGGCTATGCCGGCTTTATCCCGGTTTATCTGAAAAGAACCCGGTGGTGGTTTTACGGGGGAATTATATGGTTGTTCGGTGCGACAGTATTGTCGAGCTGGATTCCTAGTTTTGTGAACATGGTGTTTTCTTTGCACCTTGAAATTTTACTGGGAATAGTCATTGTTGCTTTGCTTCCAAAGGGGATAAATGCAATCATAGCCTTATTAGGCATAGGCTATATATGTTATACTGTCGACGAGTCGGGCATAAAACTGAATGCAATATTTTATACGATTGGATTCCTATATCTTGTGATTGGTATGGGTTTTGGCTTGTGGCTAAGAAAAGTATTAAACCCGGCGCATTGGGAATTCAAAAAGTATAAAGCCAGGGGAGAAAGCGCCCGCCAACAGTGGCTGGAGAGTTTGGGCTCCAGTTATGCCGAACGCGTGAAATCCATTAACGAGATATTTGATCGCAAGGACAAAAACGTCACCTGTTGCATAGACTTTGAAAAAGACGCTCATCAAAGCAAATCGGGGCTGGGTCAAGAAGAAGTTTACCAGTATTATTGCCTGTCGTTCTCTCGTAATCTTGCAGCAATGGAAACCCGCGAGCGTGAAGCGTTACGCGCCGTCGAGCTTCTCCATTGCGTTACGGATAGGACGGAAAATGATGAGCGTTGGTATGATTTGGCAAAATCGGCGCTGATTTGGGGCGAGGGTAAAGCCACCTTTATTGATGTTACCCACAAGCTGATACCGGATAAAAACAATGAAAACAGATTTAATGATACATCTAGTATTGTAAATTGGTATATGGAAGAAAACGACCTGTCGGTCGATAAAATCATAAACAATGTTTTCCATCGTTTAGAAAGAATCAAAAATGAAAAGTCCCAACATCCAGAATATGGGCCGCTGGTAAAGGCGATTAGCGCCCGCTTAATGGGTGGCAACACCTGGCTGGCGTCCGAAGATGTTGCAAAAACACCGTTTGCCTCGCAGAACAGTTTTGCATTGAAGATCGGCGTGCTGGAGGATTCCGGGCAGGAATTGACATACTCCGGAGAAGGTTCGTTGATCAGCATTGCCCCGCCGGGAGCAGGCAAGACCCAGTGCAACGTGTTTCCGAACCTGCTGACCTGGCGCGGCCCGGCGGTGGTGCTGGACGTGAAAGGCGAGATCTACGCCAAGACCAGCAAGTGGCGCGCGGAGAACGTCGGCCCGGTCTTTAAATTCAGCCCGCTGGATCCGGCCAAAAGTCATTGCTATAATCCTTTGAGCTTCGTCCGGCTGGAAACGGACTACATCTGGGAGGACTCCCGTTTTGTCGCCGACATGATGATTGTGCCCGCCGGCGGCACGGATCCGTTCTGGGAAAACAAGGCGCGGGATGTGTTGACGGCGGCGATTGCGTACGTTTGCTATTCGAACCCTCCCGACCAGCGGCCGATGTACCGCATCATCGACATTATTCACGGCGGCAAGCCTTGGCAGGAGATGTTACTTGGCCTGCAAACCGCCGTGGATGTGCGGAGCATGATGCAGCAGGGGACTTCGCTGGCCGCCATGAACGAGAAAACGCGCGACAGTGTGCTGCAAACGGCGCAATCGAGCTTGAGCGCCTGGACGGGCGAACGCATCAGCCGGGTTACCCAAAAGTCCGATTGGAGTCCGCTGGATTTGCGTAGCGGGAAAAAACCGACTATTTACATTTGTCTAAAGCCCAGCGAGGTGGATAGCTATGTTTCCCTGTTGCGCGTGTTCATTGCGCAACACATTCGGATGCTGACGAATGAATTGCCACCGCACGGCTGCGCTCCCGTTTTGTTCCTGCTGGACGAATTGCCGAGATTGAAGCGCATGCCACCCGTTGAGGAAGCCATTGAGATAGGCCGTCAATATGGTCTCCGGCTCTGGATGTTTGCGCAAAGTTTGGGGCAGTTGGAGCAGGCGTATCCGAATGCCGAGGGCATGGTGGGCAGTTGCGCGGTGCGGATCTTCATGAACCCGAGTTCGCACGACGGGACGGCGGAAAAGTTGTCCGAAGAGTTGGGATACAGGGAATCGGCGCTGGACGGCTCCCGTCAGAAAGTGGTTGAGGCTGCTGTCTTGGCCGGGCCGGATTACAAGGATTATCAAATCGTGCTGGCGGCGAGCTGCAAGCCGGTGAAAGTGAAAAAGTCTTTTGCCTGGCAGGATGCCGAACTGGCGAAGCGAATGGGGAGTCTGTAGGCCAATAGAAATCAGATCTCCATTTTACAAAAAGATCATATGAATGAAAATGAAGAGATTAAAAAAAACGACCCGGCAATACAATTTCTTCACCTAGCCACGGGAGCAGGGGTGGGAGTCGGCTTGTCATCATTATTTCCCGGCATAGATCCGGTTGCGCTTGGGGTGGCAGCAGGGGCTCTTAGTGATAAAATCGAACCATATGCAACGAAGACAGGAGAGAAATTAAATGAGGTCGTTGATAATGTTTCGGGGCGGATCGGGGACACCATTAATAATGCAACTGATCGCCTCGATCAGTTTTCAGAAAAAGCAGGGGGCACCATCAGTCACCTATTTCAAAAAAATGGTGATCAGACCCAAACGCCAAGCGAAAAGGAAACAGAAGTTCATAATCTAGCCGATGATGAAAAGCGTAAGCAACTGGAAGTCAATCTGAGTGTCCTCCAACAAAGGTTTGATGAAAGACATCCGGATCATGAATCCTCCCACTGTCAGGAACTGCAAAAGAAGTTGGACGAGCAATTTGTTGCATTGCGCGCCCAATTGGAAGCAAAGCTGGCTGCCAACCGGCAAATGCCGCTTGAGCAGGAGAAAGATCGCTCCCGATAACCACCGCAGTTGGTCAAAGGCCTTTAGACAATAATACCAAGCATATCATGTCTGACCTCGATATTTCAAAGCCACTGCTTGAGCAGAAGGAGAAGCTGCTGGAAGAAAAAAGAATGCAGGAGGAGATCGATGATGAAAAGCGCAAGCAACTGGAAGTCAATCTGAATGTCCTCCAACAAAAGTTTGATGAAAGACATCCGGATCATGATTCTCCCCAATGCCAGGAGCTGCAAAAGAAGTTGGACGAGCAATTTGATGCGTTGCGAGCCCAATTGGAAACAAAGCTGGCTGCCGAACGGCAAATGGCGCTTGAACAGGACAAAGATCGCTCCAGATAACCCTCGCCGGCCGGCCAAAGACGTTTAAGAAATAATACCAGGCACATCATGTCTGATTCCGACAATTCAAAGCAACTGCTTGAGCAGCAGGAAAAGCTGCTGGAAGAACAAAGAAAGCAGGAGGAGATATTGCAGGAGCAAAATCGCCGGCAGGAACAAATGGCCCGGGACGAACAGAAAACCCAGGAGGAAAGGCAAAAACAAGAGCGGGAAAAAGAGCAGCGTCAAAAGCTGGAAATGGAGGCCAAAGAGGCATCGGTGAAGGAGGAGCAGGCCAAGCAAGAGAGCCAGAATAAGGAGGAGTTGATCAAGCAGGAATCGCTAAAAAAGGAAGCCGCGCTTCAGCAAGATTATCTGCGGCAGGAGGCGCTCGAGTATGAGCAGTTAAAACAGGAAGCGCAGCTGAAGCAGTCGGTGGAAATACAGCAGTTGCAAAAAGAAAGTGAAAACGCCCGGCAGGAACAGGAAAAGCAAAGCAACTTGGCGCACGAGACCGCCAAGGAGGATGGCCAGGCCGGGCCGGGGCACCGCATGGGCGCTTCAACCCTTGAGTTGACTCCCCAGCCCGACTGGGAAACGCGCGTCAACCTCGCCGAGGAAAACCGGCGGAAGTTTCAGGAACATCAGGAAGTGGAAAACGAAAAATTAGCGCGTAAGAACTTTGAAGAGCGGCATGATCGACTCGGCACCGAACCGGAGGCGCGCACGAAATTGCGGGAGTTAATGGAAGCAAAAATCCAAGAGGCGCAGCAACAGCGGGCGGCGGAAGAGCGGGCGCGGGCGGAGCAAATGCAACAAATGCTGCGGGACCAAAGAGAAAGATAGCGGTGGATGGAGAGGCGATCTGCCCGGCAACGGTCTGCGATCCTTCCCCGAATGTGGTATGGCGGTTTTTTTCAAGGCGGGCGATGCTATGTGAATTCGCCGGAGGCGGTTGCTTCTGCCGCCAGAATGTAACTTGTCGGTGGTTTCCGGCTGGCTATGATGGCGCGATTATTAATCTGGTCGGATATCGACCATCACGGCGGTTTTGTCCGAAAACGAGGCATAGCATGAAAATATCCAATGACGCCGGTCGGCGTTTTTTAATGACGGGCATCCTGGCATTGGCCGGGTTCCAAACCATTCTGGCTCCCTTGGCCATGGCTGACACTCCGGACAAACGGGTGGATCATACGGCCCCCGTGCGGGGCGAGGAGTGGATGAATCTGCGCCGCAGCGCCGATACGGACATTCTGTGGTCCAGCCAGCAATTGCATCCGGAAGGCCAGCTGCTGGATTTTGGCGGACGCCTCTGTTCCCTGGCCCTGGCGCGTGACCGCCAGTATGTGCTGGTCAAGACGTCCAGCCAGTTGGTGTCGGTGGCGGCGGATAAATTTCAAATCGTTCAACAAACGTCATTTCCCGCCAAGAACGGCGGTTCCATGCACGGGTTGGCCGTTTCGGCGGACGGCCAGACTGCGTACGTGACCGGTGGCAAGGACCGGTTGTTTGTGGTTTCCGTGGCGGCCGACGGCAAGTTTGAATTTGCCCGCGACATCAGCCTGGCCGATGACGGCAAGCCCACGAATCCGCTGGGCGTGGCGTTGACGCCGGACGGTCGGCGCGCGGTGGTGGCCCGTTCGGAGGCCAATGACGTGGTGGTGGTGGAGCTGGCCACGGGCAAGATTGAAGCCCAGGTGCCGGCGGGCGTTTGTCCCTATGGCGTGGCTGTTTCTGCCGACGGGCATTGGGCGTTTGTCTCCAATTATGGCGGTCGCCGGGCGGGCAAGGGCGACCGTACGGAAATTTCCGCCGGTACGCCGGTGGCGGTGGATGAACGGAGCATTCCCTTGAGCGGCACGGTGACGGTGATTGACCTCACGGGCCGGCCCCGGGCAACCTGGCAAATTCCGGTGGGGCTGCATCCCACCGAGTTGCTGCTGAGTCCGGATGGCGAAAAACTTTATGTCTCCAACGCGGGCGGCGATTCGGTGAGCGTCATTCAGGTGCGGGACCGGCAGGTCATTGCCACTCTCAATACCAAAGCCGATCCGTCGCTGGCGTGGGGTTCGCTCTCGGATGGCTTGGCGCTTTCGGCCGATGGCCGGACATTGTATGTGGCGAATGCGGGCATCAATGCGGTGGCCTGTCTGCAGCTTGACCAGCCGGCGGCGCCGCCGCGCCTGATTCCGGCGGGCTGGTTCCCGGGCGGGATCGTGGTGCGGGGCGAGGAATTATTCGTGGCGAATGTGCGCAACGGGCTGGAGAAGATTTTGCCGGCGCGGGACGAGGCCGAGGCGCAGGCGCGGGATGCCCGGGCGCGCGCGAATGCGCATCTGGCGTATTCGTTGCGGTCGTCGGCGCGGTCCGCGGCCGACGTGCCGCCGGTGCCGGTGCCGGCCCGGCTGGGTGAACCTTCGGTGATCAAGCACGTGGTCTATGTCATCAAGGAAAACAAAACTTACGACCAAGTGCTCGGGGACATTGGCAAGGGCAACAGCGATCCGAAACTGTGCAACTATGACCGCACGGTGATTCCCAATCACAAGTCGCTGGCCACCCATTTTGCGCTGCTGGACAATTATTATTGCAACGGGGTGAATTCCTCGGACGGCCACGGCTGGTGTTTGCAGGGGGTGACCACCGCGTACCGGGAGAAGGACCGGAGCGGATATCGGTGCGCGTATGATTATGGCACGGATGCGCTGTTCCCGGCGGCGTGCGGTTTTCTGTGGGATCAGGCGCTGCAGGCGGGGCTGACGTTTCGCAACTATGGGGAGCTGGATTTTCCCGAGGTGACCGGGGGTAAGAAATACGATGACTTCTACCAGGACTGGAAATCCAAGGCGGGAAAAACCGCTTTCCGGTGCGTGTATCAATTGGAAGCGCTGCGGCAGTATAGTTGCCTGAGTTTCCCGGGCTGGCAAATGTCCATACCCGACCAGGTGCGCGCCGACGCATTTTTGAAGGAACTTGCCGACTACGAACAGCGTGGCACCTATCCCGACTTTGTGATTCTCTATCTGCCCAACGACCACACGGCGGGCGAACTTAAGGCGCAATCCTATGTGGCGGACAACGACCTGGCCCTCGGCCGGTGCGTGGCGGGGCTTTCCAAGAGCCGGTTTTGGAAAGACACCGCCATTATTGTGATCGAGGATGACCCGCAGAGCGGCCAGGATCATGTGGACGGTCACCGGTCCATTTGTTTTGTGGCGAGTCCGTGGGCCAAGCATGGCGAAGTGGTCAGCACGTTTTACAACGAGTGCTCGGTGCTCCACACCATTGACCAGATTTTGGGGTTGCCGCCGCTGAACCAGTTGGTGGGGGCCGCGCCGCTGATGACGGATTGTTTTCAAACCACGCCCAACCTGACGCCGTACCAGTGCCTGGTGCCGGAGTTCCCGCTGGATCTGCCGCGGTCCGCCACCCGGCCGAAAAATCATGCGGAGAAAAAACTGGCCGCCAAGGTGGCCAAGTTTGATTTTTCCAAACCCGACCTGATTGACGATGACGCCTTGAACCGCGACCTGTGGGCGCAAACCCGCCCGGGCGAGCGGTATCCGGTCGAATTTGCCGGCGCGCATGGCAAGGGGTTGCGGGCGCTGGGGTTGACGCTGACCGGCGAGCAGGATAACGACTGACCAAGTGGCGTCAGGTCATGGCATCATCGACAATGTTCGCTAAAAAACAAAAAGTGAAATCAATCCCATTACTCGCCGCACTGCTGGTTTTCCTCGCGCTTTCCGGGCGGGCCGAATTAAACGTCGTACCAGCGGTACAATCCTGGACTCCGGCGGCCGGGGTGACGTCGGTCAAAGCCGGGCGCATTGTCGTCGGTGAAAAATATGCCTCGGAATTAAAACCGCTGGCCGGGAATTTCAAAAGCGAATTGTCCAAGCTGGGTTGCGGAAAACATGCAGTGAGGCATGGCGGGGTAAAAAATGGCGATATTGTTCTGACCCTGGACGGCGCCAGCAACGGAGTGAACGCGGAGGGATACCGGATTGAATTGGGCGATACGGTGGTGGTCAGCGGCCTCACCGAGGCGGGTGTTTTCCATGGTACACGGACCCTGCTGCAACTGCTGGCGCAGGACAAAACAAATCTCACCCTCCCGCGCGGCGTCATTTTGGATAACCCGCAATATCGCCACCGGATGCTGATGCTCGATGTGGGGCGCAAGCCGTTTCCGTTGTCCGTGCTGAAGGATTACCTGAAAATTATGGCCTGGTACAAAATGAATGAGCTGCACCTGCATCTGAGCGACGAGGCGTTTGGCGGCAAATACACCGGCTTTCGGGTCCAATGCGATGCCTATCCCGGGCTCGCCTCCAAGGATTTGTTCTATACCAAAAAGGAATTGCGCGAGCTGCAAGATATGGCGCATGGCCTGGGCGTTACCATTACTCCGGAGATCGACATGCCCGGCCACGCGCGGGTGTTCACCGATTACTGGCCGGATTTGAAGAGTCCCAAACTGTCTCCGTCGTATCTTGACGTGACCAATCCGCAGACGGTGGCACGGCTGAAAAAACTCCTCGATGAGATGATTCCCATTTTTGATGCGCCGGACTTTCACATCGGGACGGACGAATTCAATCTCGGTCGCATGTCCGCGGATGACAAGGAGAAATTTGGCGAGGCGTTTCGGCAGTTTATCAACACCATGAACGCGTACATCCGTTCCAAAGGCAAAAACTGCCGCATCTGGTCGGGCTATGAATATATGCCCGGCACCACGCTGCCCGATCCCAGTGTGACGATTGACATGTGGGTGACACACGATGCGAAATCACTCATTGAACAGGGGCACAAGGTCATCAACTCCAGCGACGGGCAAACTTATATTGTTCCCGGAGCGCATTATTACGGGGTCGACAATGCCTGGGTTTACAATGATTGGGAGCCTTGGAAAATCAGCGATGATGCGAGTAAGAATCCGGCCAAAGACGATCCACAATTGCTGGGTGGCAAGCTGCATGTCTGGAACGACCAAGGGCCCACCGGCTATGACATGACCGAAATCGCGATCCTCGCCCTGCCGAGCATGCAGGCCTTCGCCGAGAAGCTGTGGGGGACGAAAGGATCTGAGAACTATGCGGGATTTCAACGGCGCACGGCGCTCACGCTGCCGGTTCCCGGGGTGACGGTGTTTGACCGGATACCCGCCGGCACAGATGGCGTCGTGCTGGATCGGCCGCGCGAAATCACTTTGGGTACGACCAATGACGTGGTGGGATTGCCATTCGCAGGCAAGGCGCGCGCCGATCTGGAATGGCCGTGGACACTGACCATGGAAGTCTGCAAAACCGCCGATACGGGGAGGCGCGGGGTGATCCTTTCCTCCGACTTGGTGGAGGTTTGCGCCGACTTCTCGCGCGAGGAGGAAATCAAAACGAATGATGTGGCCGGCAAGGCCTTTAAGATGAAAATCAAACAAACCGGTCCCGGCCTCGTGCGGGCGGCCGGTTCAGCGGGCGCGGATCCCGCCGCCTCGCTGAAGGTCAATCAGGTCAGCCATGTTTATGCCAGTCCGGCGACCAGCAATCTGATGAAAGATGTGAGCCATACTTACGGCGAGGCTTTGCCGTTGAATGAGTGGGTGACCTTGAAAATTGTCGGTGAAGCCGGCCACACCAAGTTCTATGTCAACGGTCGCCTAATGGGAGAGCGCAACGACCAGATGGTCTGTCCGCTGGCCTGGCTCGGCAGCAAGACTGGCAATTCGTTTGTCGGCAAAGTCCGGAATCTGAAAGTGGTTAATTACTGAACCGTAGTCGGGCGGTTCAATCCGGATTGGAAACCAGTGTCACCACACTGCGTGGCGGCAGGGCGTAGCCGTGGGCGACATCGGCCAGACCATCCGCCGCCAAGCTCTTTTGCGCCGAAGTCGTATACGCTGTGAAGCGGGTGGTGGCGAACTGCTCCTGGGAGCTGCCGGATGCATTGAGGCGGATATTCACGGATGTGTCGGCTTCATTGACAAACACAACGACGAGTTGCCCGTTTTGGGGATTCAGGTAGGCGGAGCCCATGGTGCCGTTCAAATCCGGCTGGCCACCGCCGTGCAGTTCAATGCGGATCATGCCGGGACGGATGAAGCGGCTGTAGTTGCCGAGCACCCAGAGGATTTTGGAATCCAGAATGTTTTCGGGATCGCCGGGCTGCTCGTAATCGGTGTAGATCAGGCCGCTCTTGAAATCTTCGTTGGCCACGGCTTCCCACCATTGCCAGGCGGACGCACCGACCACGGTGAGGTCGCAATGGATGATGCGGGCGACGCGCAGCGCGGACCGCATCCCGAGGTCGCGGCCGGATTCCATGATGCAATATTCACTCTGCCAAAGCCGCCAGTGGGGATGAGTGGCGAGGGCGCGGCCTAATTGCAGACGATCCGGCAGCAACTTCTTCGGCATCTGATCAGACCAATAACTGTGGTAAGTCAGGATGCCGTTGAAACAGGCGGCCAGGGCGGGGTCATCACAAATTGTGTGGAGGTAATTGCCATAATCAGCGTGCCATTTCTGGCGGGCCTCGGCGTCCAGTTGGTACATGTCCGGGATGCTGCCGGATTCGGGGCCGAGGATGGCGGTGGGCAGGCCGGTGGCGATGAGGCGATGTTTCAGCGCCAGGTAGATGCGTTTGAGGTCGGCATTGGCGGCGCGATTGCCTTCCTGCCGGGCGACCCAGTCCCACTGGGGTTCGTTCACGGGCAGGATGTAATTAAAATCAATGCGCTCGGCCGGGTCGGCATTGGTGCGAAAATGGGCGAGGATGTCGGTGAGGTAGGTGGCGAAGGCGTCTTCGGCTCCGGGCTTCAAATTGGTGGTGGAGACTTTGTCGTCACCCAGATTGCTCAGGCCGTTGCGGGTGAGCCGCAGCGGCGGGCTGTACACGGTGGCGGCAAATTGTTGTATGCCATAAGCCTTGGCGGCGCGCAGGAACCAGCGTTCATTCGCCTGGTGGGTCCAGTCGTATTGGCCGGCGGCGGTTTCAAAGGTTTCGACCGTGCGCCAGTCATTATCAATGGTGGCGTGATTGATGCCGGCACCGAGGTTGAACCGCCAGCAGGAGAGGCCAATGCCGGTGTTCGTCGAAAACAGGATTTCGGCAATGCGTTGTTTGTTGGTCTCGGACCACGCCCCGATTTTTTGCAACGACCACGCGTCGTTCGCGCCGAAGTTATCCATGGTCTGATGCCGGATCCCCGGCACGAGCGTGAAGACTTGCGCCGGGGCGGGCGGGGCATCCGCGGCGACGGCATCATTTGCCAGCGTGAGAATACCTGCGCAGGCGAGCGTTAGCAGCGAATTGATGCGGGCGGCCTGGATCATTCGACCATCCATTCAAACAGCGCGGCCTCGGTCTCCGGCGTGTTATGGGGAAAGACCAGCCGCAGATAGCGGGCGTGGCCGGCGGCATCAATGACGATGGGCGAACCTTGCGCCGGCTTTTGCGTATAATCCGCGAGCGTGGTCCAGTGGGTGGCGTCAGCGGAACTTTCCAGCGTGAAGGCGTAGGCTTTCCAGGCGTATTCAAAGCGCAGGCTCTGGCGGGCGAAGGTTTGGTCGTGGCCGAAATCGAGTTGCAGCCAGGCGTTGGTGGCCCCGGGCGCGGCGGCCCAGAGGGTGGCATAATTGTCATCCAACACGAGTTCCGGCGACGTGTAGGGATTGCGCTGGCTGGAGGCGGTGACCTTGGTGCCGTTCGCGGGATCGACCAGATTGGTGCGGCCGGCGAGGCGGCCTTGCACGAGCGGCGCGCCCTCGTGCGTGGGGATCACCTTGTCAATCAAACCGTCGGCGGTGAAGTGCAGCTCATCCGCGCACACCTGACGGCCCACGAAGGTGCCGTCGAACGGAATGTTATGCCGGTGGTAAAGGATGTAGTAATGGCCGTCCTTGCTGAATATCGCGTGATGACCGGGGGAACGGATGTTGCGGGCGAGATCGGTGACGAGGATGGGGCTGTTGGTGGCCTCGGTGAAGGGGCCGAGCGGCGTTGCGCCGATGGCATAGTGAATCTGGTAGCTGTCTTCAATGGTCTTCCCGTGCGAATACATCAGATAGTAATGGCCGTCATGCTTGATCATGAAAGGGGCTTCAAAATAATTCGCGGGCGTGACATCGCGCACTTCGCCGTCGAACGACGCGAGGTCGGGCTTGAGTTTCACAGCCCAGCATTTGCCGTTCACCCAGTTCCAGCCGGAGCCCCAGTAGAGATAGGACGAGCCGTCGGCATCCACGAACGCCTCGGCATCAATCATGTGGTAGCCGGGCTTGAAACCGTCCGCCACCAGCGGCTTGCCGCCATGGGCGTCGTGCCAGGGGCCGAGCGGCTGGTCGGCGCTCCCCACCCAGACTTCGCTGCCCACGGAAACGAACATGTAGAATTTGCCGTTGGGGGCATGCACCACGGACGGCGCCCAGCACATGTTGGGTTTGGAGGTCGGGCTGGTGCAGGCCGCCTTGGTGGGCCAGTTGAGATTTTGATACGTCCAGTTTTTGAAATCCGTGGATTCCCAGCAGCCGAGCGTTGCGCCGCCCCACGGATCAATGGTGGCGTAAATATAGACGTGACCATTGAATTGCACCAGGGAGGGGTCGGCGTAATAACCCGGCAGAATGGGATTGGCGAGGTGCGGTTGGCGGCCGGGCGGGGCGGCAGCGGTCAGGTTCAGGCCGGACAGTAGGAGGAGCCAGGCGGCCAGCCACGTGGGGGTCCGCCAAGGAGTATGTCCGTTTAACGTCAAAAGGTTCATTTCCCGTCAACGTAGAGCAAGCAAACGAGGGCGGCAACTGGATATGGCAAATTGGATGCGGACCCGCTGACGGAGAGCAACGAGTTGGAGAAACAAAAAACCCCGGTGACGAACATCATCGGGGTTGGCAGATTGATTGAATACCGTTTATTTTTTCCGGCGGAGAGCCAGCAACCCGGCAAGGCCGGCTGCGGCCAAGGCCAGCGTGGCCGGTTCCGGTACGGGAGTGACCAGCACAAAGTTGGCATCGTTGTTGTTGCCGCCAGTCACATAGAACGCTTCAATCGGAGCCGAGGCGACAAACGTGCCGGTAGCAAACCAGGCGGGGCCGGAGCTGGCCGGACCCTTCGTGGTTCCGGTCAGGCTTTCCGCCGTGCTGGTGGAGAAAAACTGAATCTCATAGGCGTTTCCCACCGTCAGATTATTCAGGTCAAAACCCAAGCTGCCCCGGCCGCTGCCGCCTTGCAATCCGTTGCCCATGAAAGTAGCCAGTGCGCCAACGCCCGTGTTGTAATTGCCGACTGGAAAGCCAAATCCTCCGCCGGAGACTATTATGGTAGCCGGAACAATGCTGAGGTTGCTCCCGGTGAGCGTGTTGACAATGTTGGTGGTGATGTTGTCAAAATCAAGCGCATCCACATACGGTGAGCCGCCGCCAATGAACTGGTCAAAGGTGTGGTTGGCAATGCCATCGTTATTCAGCATCGTATAGCCGGAATCCCACGAGACCGTAACTGACGGGGGAGGGCTTGCGATTGCGCAGGGCGTCAGGCCGAGCAGGGCCAACAGGGCCGCGCTGGATTTAAGCTTTGTCAGTGTCATGTTTTTTCGGATTTGCTTTTCTTTGGTGATTTGCCGGTTGCGCCGGAACCTCCCATTGATGGGTATTAATCTACAAAATGATGCTTATTATGTCAAGGTGTTTTGCGCTGTGCATATCCGTCACGGCGCATCAGTTGCGCCCTATGTTTCATGCCAGCCCGATTTTTGCGGCGGATTGATCGGTGACGGTGGGTGGCGGTCGCCGGCGCGCGTTCAATATTCTGCGGTGAATAATTTTGAAAGACCCGGCTACCCGGTTGGGGCATCCTTAAGCAGCCTAACCCATGAAACACATCGGACTCATCGACCTGATTATCATCGTTGTTTATCTCGGCGGCATTGTGGGCGCCGGGGTATGGGTCGGCTTGCGGAAACGCAAGGGCAGCGAGGCGGGCAGTTATTTTCTCGCCGGCAACACCCTGAGTTGGTCCTCCATCGGCCTCGCGCTCTTTGCCACGAATATCTCCTGTTTGCATCTCGTGAGCCTCGCCCAGGCGGGGTACGATTCCGGTCTGCTCATGGGCAATTTTGAGTGGCTGGCGGCGTACACCTTGATTGTGTTGAGCCTGTTTTTTGTGCCATTTTACATGCGGGCGAAGGTTTCCACGCTGCCAGATTTCCTGGAAAAACGCTATTGCTCAGAATGCCGCGACTGGCTGGCGGGGCTGTCCATGCTCACGGCGATTATCTTTAATATTGCCTTTCCGCTCTCGACCGGCTGGCTCGTGTTGCACGGGGTGTTCGGCATTGATAAATGGGTGTGCATTCTGACGCTCACCTCGCTGACGGCGGTTTACACCATTTTAGGCGGGCTGTCGGCGGTCGTGCTCACGGAGACCATTCAGGCGGTCATTTTGCTGACCGGTTCCATTATCATCACCGCGCTGGCGTACACCAAGGTCGGCGGCTGGCATGGCATGACAGATCAATTACACGCCAGCGGCGAGACCATGAAGCTGACCATGCTGCGTTCCGCCACCGACGAGCCGGGCCTGCCGTGGTATGCGGTGTTGCTGGGCTATCCGGCACTGAGCATCTGGTACTGGTGCGCGGATCAGACGATTGTACAGCGCGTGCTCGGGGCGAAGGATGAAAATCACGCGCGCACCGGGCCGCTCTTTTGCGGGCTCATCAAGGTGTTCCCCGTGTTCGTGTTCATCCTGCCCGGGCTAATGTTTTTGACGATGATCCAGGGCGGCAAGCTGGATGGCTTGGCGCAACTGCGCGTGCGCGGAGAGCCGGCCCTGGTCGCCTCCGGCAAACAATATCAATTGGAACTCACCGGCAAGGCCATCGGCGGACGGACGGAGTCCATCACTTATACCGACGGCCAGCCGCCGCTGGATTTGACCAAGGAACTGGGCAACGGCGGCCAGCCGCTGACGCTGATGTCCGGCTTCGATGAGAAAAATCTGGTGCTGCCCGCGAATGTCACGCTGATGTCCTCGAAGGAAACGTACGGTTTGATGATTAAAAACCTCATGCCGGTCGGGTTGTTTGGCGTAATGGCGGCGGCCCTGATGGCGGCGCTGATGGGCAATCTGGCGAGCGCGTCCAACTCCATCGCCACGCTGTTCAGCTATGATTTGTACCGCCGTTTCCGGCCCGCCACCCCCGAACACCGGCTGGTCTTGATTGGCCGGCTCGCTTCGCTGGCGGCGTTTCTGCTGGGCATCGGGCTGGTGCCATTGCTGGACAACTACAAGAGCATATTCGCCGGCATCAACGACATCATCGCGCACATTGCACCGCCGGTGTCCTGCGTGTTTGCGCTGGGCGTCTTCTGGCCGCGCGCCTCGGCCTTCAGCGCGAAATGGACCATGTGGATCGGTTCGCTCACGGGGGCACTGGTGTTTACCAGCAAGACCTTGCACGCGTGGAAGCCGGAGACGTTCGGCTGGATTCCGGGTTTCATTTACCAGACGCCGTTTATGCTGATGGCGTTTTATCTGCTCTGCTTCTGCATTGTGTTGCAAGTGGCGCTGACGCTGGCCCGGCCGAAACAGTCGGCGGAAGATCCGCAGAAACTCTACTGGGAGCATCCGGCGGATGCCCTGAAATCCCCCGGCTGGCCGGGCCTGGCCAATTACAAGGTGCTGGCGACGCTGGTGTTTATCGCCATGTGCGTGCTCTATTATATTTTCCGTTAACCTCATCATTGACCCATGAAAAAAATCCTGAACTGCTCACTGCCCCTGCTGGCTTTGATCTTGATTTCCGGCTGCGCCACGGGGCCCACCCCGCCGGTCACCCGCTATGCCTGGGTCACCGGCTTGAAACCGGATAAAATCGAACGTTACGAATATCTCCATTCGCATCCCTGGCCGGCGGTCAGCCGCAAGATTACCGAATGCCATATCCGCAACTACTCGATTTACGAGCGCGAGATTGGCGGTCAGACCTACCTGTTTTCGTATCTCGAATACACCGGCACCAATTTTGACGCGGACATGAAGCTTATGGCCGCCGATCCCGACACCCAACGCTGGTGGAAGGAGACGGATCCCTGTCAGGCCCCGCTGCCGGAAGCCGCCGCGCGCGGCAAAATCTGGAGCGATGCCAAGGAAGTGTTTCATCAGCCATGAAATCACTCGTGCTGCAACAACCCGGCCAGTTGAACTGGACCGAAGTTCCCGAGCCCGTGCCTGCCCCGGGCGAGGCGCTGGTGCGGGTGCGTCGCTGTGGGGTTTGCGGCACGGATATTCATGCGCTCGCGGGCAAGCAGCCGTTCTTCAGCTATCCCCGGCGGCTGGGACATGAACTGTGCGTGGAAGTCATTCACGCCCCGGCTGGCAGCGGCTTGGCGACCGGCGATTTATGCGCGGTGGAAGCATACTATTTTTGTGGCACCTGTCCGGCGTGTCGCGCGGGCAAAACCAATTGCTGCAAAAATTTAAGAGTCCTCGGCGTTCACATTGACGGCGGTCATGCGCCGCGCCTGGTGGTGCCGGCGGACAAATTGCATCGGGCCAACGGCCTGCTGCCGGAACAGATTGCGCTGGTGGAACCGCTGGTCGTCGGCGCCCACGGCGTCGAACGCGCCGCGCCACAGGCCGGCGAACCGACCGTGATTATCGGCATGGGGCCCATCGGCCTGGCCGCCGCCATCTTTGCCAAGGCGGCGGGGGCAAACGTGGTGTGCGTGGATGTGCAGCCGGAACGGCTCGCATTTGCCTGTGAACAAATGAAACTCGGCACGCCCATGAGGGCCGATGCCGGATTGGCAAACAACCTGCAAAAGCATTTCGGCCAGTTGCCGTCCGTGGTGATTGACGCCACCGGCAATCCCGCGTCCATGAAGAGCGTGTTTCAATTGACCGAACACGGCGGCCGCATTGTTTTTCTGGGCCTGTTCATCGGCGAGATGACCTTTGACGACCCGAATTTTCACCGGCGGGAACTCACGCTGCTGGCGAGCCGCGCCGGTCTGACCGGCACCTTTCGCGACGTCATTCAGCGGATGGCCGCGCGGCAGGTGGAAGTACTGCCGCTCATCACCCACCGGTTTGATTTCGCGGCGACGGCGGAGCGGTTGCCGGCTCTTCATGCCGAACCCGGTCTTGTCAAAGCCATGATTAATTTCGATTCTTTCAACTGACATGAAAATAACCAAACTTGAACCCATCATTTTGCACGCGCCGGTCACCCGGGGCGGCATTGCGGACAGCACGCACAAACTTTCCCACTGGGGCGCACCCGGCGTGGCGATTCATACGGACACCGGCCACATCGGCTACGGATTTTCCGGCACGCACGCGCATCTGCCCACCGACAAGCTGATTGTGGACTGTATCATCCACACCTACGGTCCACTGCTCATCGGCGAAGATCCGGGCCAAGTCATCGCGCTCTGGGAAAAGCTGCACAAGCAGGCGGAAATCTACTGGGTCGGCCGCGCGGGCATCACGCATCTCGCACTGGGTGCGATTGACATTGCGTTGTGGGATTTGAAGGCGAAGGCCGCCGGCGAGCCGCTCTGGAAATTGCTGGGCGGTTCCGCCAAGAAAAAAGTCGAGGCCTACAACACCGACGGCGGCTGGCTGAACTGGCCGTTGGAAACCGTCGTTTCCGATTGCAAACGGCTCGTGGAAAAGGACGGCTACCGTGCCGTGAAACTCAAGGTGGGCGGACCGAATCCGCTCGAAGATTTGCGCCGCGTCGAAGCCGTGCGCAACGCCCTCGGACCCGACATCCGCATCATGACCGATGCGAACGGCCGCTGGACCCTGCCGCAGGCGATTCAAACCGGCCGGCGGTTGAAGGATTTCGATATCGTGTGGATTGAGGAACCCATCTATTTCGACGACGTCGAAGGCCACCGCCGGCTCGCCGAAGCCATTGAAACGCCGATTGCGCTGGGCGAGCAGCTTTACACCGCCTCGGCCTTCCGTGATTTCATTCACGCGGGTGCGGTGCATTATGTCCAGCCCGATGTCGTACGGCTCGCGGGCATCACCGAATTCTGGCAGGTCGCCGATATGGCGCGCTGCTACAGCCTGCCCGTGGTGCCGCATGTGGGCGACATGTGCCAGGTGCATCAGCACCTTTGTTTCGCGCATCCGGCGTGCGCGCTGCTGGAATACATTCCGTGGCTGCGCGACTGGATGGAGCACCCGGTGAAAATTCAGGATGGCCACTACGTCGCGCCTGAAGCCCCCGGCGCCGGCATGACACCGAGCCGCCACGCGCTGGACACCATTAATAAAGCCTGAAACCAATGAATTCTGTGAAATCCCCCCCGACCAGCCAGACCCCGTTTGCGGGGCTGGTGGCCGCGTTGGCCTTGGTGCTAGGCACCGCCAGCCTCCAGGCCGAATTGGCCTATTCAGCGCCGCTGACCAATGAACTGGCTGCCATTGATCACACCATTGCGCAAGGCCCGTTCAAGGCGGACTGGGAATCACTCAAGGCGCACACGGATCCCGCGTGGTTTCAGGATGCCAAATTCGGCATCTACACGCATTGGGGACCGGTGACGGTGGGGGCGGAAGACGGCCCCAACGGGGTGCAATGGTACGGTCACAGCATGTACGACACCAACAGCCCGACGTTCAAGTATCACCTGAACAAATACGGCGACCAGCATGTCGTGGGCTACAAGGACATGGTGCCGAAATTTACGGCGGAGAAGTTTGACGCCGAAGCTTGGGCGGATTTGTTTGCGCGCGCGGGCGCAAAATTTGCCGGGCCGGTGGCGGTGCATCATGACAATTTCGCGATGTGGGATTCGCAACTCACTCGCTGGAACAGCCGGAACATGGGGCCGCATCGCGACATCACCGGCGAACTGGCCAAAGCCATTCGCGCGCACGGCATGAAATTCATCACCACGTTCCATCACGGCTACGCGTGGCAATATTTTGAACCCGCGTTTCAGTTCGATGGCGCCGACCCGCAGTACGCCGATCTGTACACCGAAGTTCATCCCCGCAAATCCGCCCCCAGCCGCCATTTTCAAGACCAGTGGCTCGCCATGGTTCATGAGGTGCTCAATAAATATCAACCGGACCTCATTTGGTTTGATTTTGAGTTTTTCGCGGTGATCAAACCCAACTACGAACAAAAGCTGTTCGCGATGACCTATGACTGGGCGGCGGAGAACAACCGTACCATCGGGGTTTGCCAGAAATCTCCGGACATTCATAAGACCACCGGCATTCTGGATTTTGAGCGCGGTCGCGAAGACAAGATCGTGCCCTATCCGTGGCTTACGGACACGGCGGTCGGTCCGTGGTTCAACCAACGGTCGGACAAGTTCAAAAAGGTGGATGAACTGATCTCCGTGCTCGTGGACATCGTATCCAAGAACGGCTGTTTGCTGCTGGATGTGGGGCCGCAAGCCGACGGCACCATACCGGATCAGGCTCGCCGTTTGCTGCTGGGCATGGGTGACTGGTTGAAAGTGAATGGCGAGGCCATTTACGGCACCCGGCCCTGGAAAATTTATGGCGAAGGTCCCACGCATCAGGCCAAGGCCGGCGGCTTTAGTGAAAACGCGGACAAGCCGTTTACCGCGCAAGACATTCGTTTCACCACCAAAGACGGCGCGCTCTATGCCATCACCCTCGCGATGCCGAAAACCGATGTGACTATTCAGTCGCTGGGCACGGCGGCGGGCCGAGTCACCGGCGTGACGCTGCTCGGCAGTGCCGACGAACTGAAATGGCAGCAGACGGCAGCGGGCTTGGTGATTGCCTCACCCGGCATCTGGCCGGGGGCACATGCCTTGACCTTCAAGATCGTTTTGCAACCATAACGGGAATATGAATACAGCTTCCGTTCCTCCTTTTTCACTCACCGGTCAAACGGCCTTGATCACCGGCGGCGGCACCGGCATTGGCCTGGGCATTGCTAGGTGCATGGTTCAGTCCGGCGCCCGTGTGGTGCTCGTGGGCCGGCGGCACGAAGAATTGGCCCGCGCCGGTGCGGAACTCGGCCCGATGGCGTCATTCGTGGCGCATGACATTACCAAACTGGACAAGGCTGCTGAACTGGTCGCAGCGGCGGAAAATGCCGCGCAAGCGCCATTGACCATTCTGGTGAACAACGCCGGGACGCACCTGAAAAAATTTGCGGTAGACACCACGCCCGAAGAATTTCAGGCCGTGTTCACCACGCACGTGCTGGCTGCGCACGCGCTCACGCGGGCGGTCATTCCCGCGCTGAAGCGATCAGGGCAGGGATCCGTTCTGTTCACTTCCTCCATGGCCGCCTACATGGGCGTGCCGCAGGTGCTGGCCTATGCCGCCGCCAAGAGCGCCTATTTTGGCATGGTTTCCACGCTGTCGGCCGAGTTGAGCGCGCAGGGCGTGCGCGTGAATGCCATCGCCCCCGGCTGGATTTTTAGCGAGATGTCCAAGCGCGCGTTGGAAAGCGATCCGGCGCGCAAGGCAAAGGTGCTGTCCCGCATTCAAATGGGGCGCATGGGCCAGCCGGAAGACGTCGGCTGGGCGGCGGTTTATCTGTGCTCGCCGGCGGCAAATTATATTACCGGAGTCACGCTGCCGGTGGACGGCGGCGCGGCGGTGGGTTTTTAGCGGGGTTTAATAAAAATAAATATCCGAGGTTTTATGTTGCTCAAAGACAAAGTCATTTTTCTCACGGGAGGCTCGACCGGCATTGGCTGGGATTGCGCCAAGGCCTACGCGGTTCAGGGGGCGAAGGTTATTCTGGTGGCGCGGGGAAAAGAAGCGGTGGCCAAGGCGGCGGCCGAGTTGGGGCCGGAGCATTTGGGTCTGGCCTGCGATGTCTCCCACGGCGATCAGGTGGCGGCGGCCCTGCAGGCGACGCTCGCGCGGTATGGCCGGCTCGATGCGGTGCATAACAACGCCGGCATCGGCACGCCCTCCAAGGCGCTCCATGAAACCACCGAGGCGGAATGGGATGACTTGTTTGACATCAATCTGAAAAGCGTGTTTCACACCACGCGGCTGGCGTTTGAAGCGCTCAAGGCGAGCAAGGGTTGCATCCTGAACACCTCGTCGCTGGTGGGCGTGATGGGGCAGGAAATCCACGCCGCTTACACCGCCACCAAGGGCGGCATGAATGCGCTCACCAAATCCCTGGCGCTGGATTACGCCAAATACGGCATCCGCGTGAATGCGGTCTGCCCCGCCGGCACGTGGACCCCGATGCTCCGTAAATGGTGCGCCGAGCAGCCCGATCCCGGTTCCATCGAGCGCTATCTCGATGAAATTCATCCGCTCGGCTATTGTCCCGAAGGCGATGTCATTGCTGATCCGTGTGTATTTCTAATATCCGACCAGGCCCGTTTTATCACCGGGCATATCATGCATGTCAGCGGCGGCGCGGAGCTCGGCTACCGGCGTCCCCTTTGATGAACCGCCAACGAATTTAAACCCATGGCCCGCCCCTTTCCGGTGGTTGATGCGCACGTTCATTTTTGGGATCCCCATCTTTTGAATTATCCCTGGCTGGACGAAGTGCCGGCGCTCGACCGGGCTTTCTTGCCGTCGGGCTATGCCGCAGCTACGGCGGCGGCCGGCATCGGCAAAATGGTTTTTGTGGAATGCGGTTGCGCGCCCGGCCAGAACCTGGACGAAGTGGCCTGGGTGTCCGGCCTGGCCGCGGGCGAAAGCCGTCTGAAAGGTATCGTTGCGCAGGTTCCGGTGGAACGGGGGCAGGGCGTGCGGGATGAACTGATTGCGCTGACCTACTTTCCGCTGGTCAAAGGGGTGCGGCGCAATTTGCAGGGCGAGACGGCCCCCGGGTTTTGTCTGACGCCGGACTTTGTCGCCGGGGTTCGCTCGCTCGCGGAATTCGATTTCAGCTTTGACCTTTGCCTTGTGCATCCCCAGTTGCCGGCCGTGACGGAACTGGTTCGCCGCTGCCCGGAGGTCCGCTTTGTGCTGGATCATTGCGGCAAGCCGGCCATTCGCGCCGGTCAGACCGACCCGTGGCGGCAACATTTGTCCGAACTGGCCGCGCTGCCCAATGTGATGTGCAAGCTCTCCGGTCTGCTCACCGAGGCGGACTGGGCCCATTGGCAGCCGGGGGATTTGTTGCCCTATGTGCGGCATGCCGTTGAGTGTTTTGGCTTTGATCGCGTCATGTATGGCGGCGACTGGCCGGTGCTGACGCTGGCCGGGGATTATCCGCGCTGGTCGGCGGCGCTGGCTGCCTGTCTGCCGGCGGCGACGGCAGGCGATTTGCAAAAACTGTTTCAAATTAACGCCGAAACCTTCTATCATCTTTGATTATGGCAGCTCTCTCCGGCATCTTTGTTCCGAACATCGTTCCCTACGATGCGCAAGGCCGCATCGCGGAGGACGAACTGCGGCGGATCATCCGCTGGCTCGGCGGCAAGGGCGTCACCGGCTTTTATCCCAACGGCAGCATGGGCGAATTCATCCGCCTGAGCTACGAGGAGCGGAAACGCGTTCTTAAAATTGTCGTGGAAGAAGCGGGCGGCAAACCCATTCTCGCCGGGGCCGCCGAACCGAATGTGGATCTGGTTTTGGAAATGTGCCGCTACTGCGCCGACCTCGGCTGCCGCGCGGTGTCCATCACCGGCCCGTATTATTACAAGCTGACGCAAGAAAGCATCGAGCAATACTTCCGGGAAATCGCCGCGAAGTCGCCGATTGACATCATCATTTACAACATCCCGGTGTTTGCCAACGAGATTTCCCTGCCGGTGCTCAAGCGGCTGGCGCTGGACTGTCCGCGCATCATCGGTACCAAGGATACTTCAAAGGACATGTGCCGTTTCCAGATGACGCTGCACGAAATCAAAAGCCAGCGGCCCGATTTCAGCGTGCTCATCGGCTGGGAGGAACTGTTGTGCACGGCCATGTTCATGGGTGCGGATGGCGGCACGCTGTCGAGCGCGGGCGTGGTACCGGAAGTGGTGATGAAGATTTACAACGAGGCCCGCAACGGCAATTGGGACGAAGCCAAACGGGTGCAGTACAAGCTAATTGACCTGTTCGCGCTCATGGTGGGCGCGCCGAATTTTCCGGAAGGCTTTCGCGCGGGCTACGAGTTGCGCGGCTTCCACGCGGGTCATGCGCGGTTCCCGCTTTCCGCCGGCGAACAGAGCGTCGTCGAAACCATGCGCGGCCGGCTGGCTTGTTTGCTGGCGGATGCGGGCTTTGCCGAGGCGGCCGGTGAATGCCGGCGCACGGACGCGGCCCCGGCCAAAACAACGCCATCCCGGATGGACGTTGAAAATCTCGTGCGTGAAGTCATGGGCCAGTTGCTGGCCCGGAAATAATGATCATGGCCCTGGGTTTCATCGAAGTCCCGTTCTTTAGCATCACGGCCCTCGTCGCGGACGCGGCGGTGAAGACGGCGGCGGTGCGCCTGCTGGGCTTCGAAACCACTGGCAACGAGAATTTGCTGATCCGTCTCGAAGGTGATGTGGCGGCCATCGGTGCCGCGTTGGCCACGGCCGAACAGCGGGCGGAAGCCTTGGGGGCCAAAGCCATTACGCGGTGCCTCGCCAACCCGGATGCGGCGATGGCGAAGTTGTTAAATTTTCCGAATGCGCAAAATGCGCTGTACGGCGGACCCGACCAGTTTTTACCCTCCGATTATCCGGAACCGAAAGATAAAATTATGAGCAACAAGCAAGAAGCCTTGGGCATCCTGGAAACGCAGGGACTTACCGCCATCCTCGAAGCTACGGACGCCATGCTGAAGTCCGCCGATGTCACGCTGGTGGGCAAGGAAAAGATCGGCGCAGCCTATGTGACGGTAATCGTGAAGGGTGATGTGGCCGCCGTGACCGCCGCCATCGAAGCCGGGGCGAAAGCCGTTGGCCCGCTCGGCAAACTCATCGCCGCGCACGTGATTGCCCGGCCGCATGACGATTTAGTCTCGCTATTGCCCAAGTGATTCCGCAGATTTTCCCGCATGAGCCCCTGTCGTGCCGGATTGCCGGTGATCCGCGCTTCCAATCTGTTGGCGTTGCTGGCCGGATTGTTGGCGATGACCCTCTGTGCGCGGGCTGAGGCCCGTTCTTCTGCCTCCCGTTCGGCGGGTTCCGGCCGGGAAATTCCCGCCGGCTTTTTCACGAACAACCTTGACCGGCCACTCCGCTACACGCCGGTGGGTACGGACTTCGTCATCACCAACGGCGCGGAATTTTTCAATCGTCCCCTTTATGGCGGCAGCTCGCCGTTTCGCGTGGATGCCGGTGATCGACCGGAATTTTCCCTGTATCTGCCGGGCCGGGGCGGGAATTTGCGATTGGGAATTCAGACCGCCGCCGGGGTCAAGTGGCTGAATGACGCGCGGGCAGTGGTGGCGCGCTACCGTCCCGGTTCAATGGTGTACGAAGTGCGCGATCCCTTGCTGGGCGATGCCGTGCTGGCCTTGGACGCCATCGGCACGCACACCGCTGATGGCCTGGTGATGCAGGTGGAACTGCAAGGCCAGCCGCCGTCACCGGTTGCGCTCGTTTGCGCCTTTGGCGGCGTGAACGGGATGCGCGGCCAGCGCGATGGCGACATCGGCTGCGAGCCAAAACCCGTCAGCGAATTTTTCCAACTCCAACCAGAGCAGTGTCGCGGCAATGTCTTTGTGCTGGCCGCCAACTCGTTTGTGGTGCGCGGCAAGCCGGGAGTGATCGGCGGTGTGTTCTCTGACGACATTAAACTCTTCACCGCCGATGCGAAGAATTGGTCAGATGCGGAAAAATTGCTGACCGGTGCCGGGCAGTCCGCCTCGCTGCCGTTGGTGGCCGGGCAGATGTCATTGACGACCGGGCACAAGGTCTATATCGGCATTCAACAACTGGCTGCCGCCGCCGGTGCGGATGAAGTGTTGGCCGTATATCGGGAAGTCGCCGCCCAAAGTGGAAAGTCGGCTGCGAAAACGTCAGCCGCCCAATGGCAGCCGGTCGGGCTTTCTGAACTGTTTGCCGTGGAAGAAAAACTGCGGCGTGAGATCGCGGAGCGCGTGGTGGTGGCAACCCCTGACCCGTTCATCAACGCGGCGGCGGGCGCGCTGAATATCGCGGCGGATGCGGTGTGGGATGACCGGCAGGAGGCTTACTTGCACGGGGCCGTGGCCTGGCGCACGCGTTTGCTGGGCTGGCGCGTCAGTTATGCCGGCGATGAACTCGGCTGGCATGATCGCACGGCCAAACATTTTGCCGGCTTTGCCGAGCAGCAGAATACCGCCCCCATTCCCGACACCCTGCCGCCGGCCGATGAAAGCGCCCATCTCGCCCGCAATCAGGCCGCCCTGCACTCGAATGGCGACCTGTCGAAATCGCATTACGACATGAATCTGGTGGCCGTGGATGCCTTTTTTCGGCATCTGGAATGGACCGGTGATCTGGCTTATGCCCGCCACATGTGGCCGGTGATCGAGCGGCATCTGGCTTGGGAACGCCGCTTGTTCCGCCGCGAGTTCGGTCCGGACAAGCTGCCGCTTTACGAGGCGTATTGCTGTATTTGGGCCAGCGATGATTTGGCCTACAACGGCGGCGGTGCCACACATTCCACGGCGTACAACCTTTATCATAACCGAATGGCCGCACGTGTGGCCCGGTTGCTGGGCAAAGATCCCGCGCCCTACGAACACGAAGCCGACCTTATTTCGCAGGGTATGCGCCAGCAACTCTGGTTGCCGGGCGACGGTTGGTTTGCCGAGTGGAAGGATTTGCTCGGGCTGCAACGGGTTCATCCCAATGCCGCGCTCTGGACGTTTTATCACACCGTGGATTCCGAGGTGCCCACCCCGCAGGAAGCGTGGCAGATGTCGCGTTTTGTGGACACCCAGATCGCCCACATTCCCATGCGCGGACCCAACGTGCCTGAAGGTTATTTCACGCTGCCGACAACCAGTTGGATGCCCTACACGTGGTCGCTCAATAACGTGGTGATGGCCGAGTCCACCCACACCGCCCTGGCCTACTGGCAGGCGAACCGGCCGGATGCCGCCTACGCGCTCTTCAAGGGGGCCTTGCTGGACAGTATGTATCTCGGCCTGTGCCCCGGCAATGTCGGCATGTGTACCTATTTCGACGCCAACCGCCGCGAGTCCCAGCGCGATTTCGGCGATGGCTCCGGGGCTACTTCCCGCGCCCTGATTGAAGGGCTGTTCGGTGTGCATCCGGATTTGCTCGCGGGTGAAATTACTTTGCGTCCCGGCTTCCCGGCGCAATGGAATGACGCCAGCCTTTCGCATCCGGATTTTAGTTTTACCTTCCACCGCGAAGGCTTGCGCGAGACTTATAACTTTGAATCCCAATTTGCCGCACCGCCGAAACTCCGTTTGCAACCGGCCGCTTTGCGGGACGGGATAACCTCGGTCACGGTCAACGGCCAGCCCGCCACGTGGCGGGTGTTGGCCGATGCCGTTGGGGTTCCACGCGTTGAAATCGAAGCTGCGCCCGCCCGCCACCAGACCGTCGTGGTGGAATGGAAAGGCGACGAGCCCATCGCCGCGCCGTTGGAAATGACCGTGTCAGCGCAAGCCGGCATCAGCCGCAACCTCGGTGCCAAGATTCTGGAACTGGCCGACCCGCAGGGTGCCTTGGGTGCGGCGACGTTTGCCGGCAGTCAATTGCATGGCCTCGCCGTCGGTCTCCCCGGTCATCGCACGGTATTCGTTCGGGTAGAGCAGGGGATGTTGCGCTGGTGGCAGCCGGTGCCGCTGGAAATCGCCGCGCCGCAAACTGGAGTCGTCACCATGGATTGGACCCGACCCGTCGGCGGCACGCTGGAAACAGTGAACCTCCAGCCGGTGTTCAATGACCGTGTTACGCAGATTTTCCAGAACAAGTATCTGGCCCCGCGTTCGCCGTTTTGTTCGCTGGCCTCACCCACGCAGGGCATTGGCAGTTGGTGTCATCCGGACACGCATTTTAATGTGGACGACTCCGGCCTGCGCGCGGCGGCGGCAAAGTCCGGCGGCAAAATCATTTTGCCGGATGGTATTCCACTCGCCACATCGGGTGCGCCGGATGGCAAGAACATCGCCTTTGTCTCGCAGTGGAACAATTATCCGCGCGAACTATCCGTGCCGCTCACCGGCAGAGCATCGCACGCCTATTTGCTCATGGCCGGCTCAACCGGTGCCATGCAGTCGCAGTTTGATAATGGCGAAGTCATCGTTACGTATGCCGATGGTTCGACCGCGCGGCTGGCTTTGCGCAATCCCACCACCTGGTGGCCCATTGACCAGGATTACTATATTGATGACCTCGCCTTCGCCCGCCCCGAACCGCTACCGGTGCGTGTGGATCTGGCCACCGGCAAAGTCCGGGTCCTGGAAATGGACGCATTCAAAGGCAAAGGCCGCGTGGTTCCCGGCGGTGCGGCGACCGTGCTGGACCTGCCCCTGGAGGCCGGCAAGGAGTTGCGATCCTTGACTGTCCGCGCCCTTGCCAACGAGGTGGTGATCGGTCTAATGAGCGTGACGGTGGCCAGGTGACCGCTCGGCCAACGGCCGGTTTATCAGCGGCTCGATGGCACGCGGCGTGATCGCATATGTAATAATTTTGTGGCTGATTTTCTCAAAAGTAATAAAAAAGAACGCTCGTTTTTCACTCCGGCCGAATGGTCGCGGAATTTTTTACTGGCTTGAGCTGATTACCTCCGTTTGGCGGGGCTATCAGGAGAGCCGGTTGTTAAATAATTGCAGGTTATTGTCAACCAGAACTTTGTGGTGAAATCATCATTCGGATTAGGTTGGTCTTAAATGACTTATGTGATTACGGTTGACTTTGCTAATTTGTGGAGGATATTGCCTCTAAGTTGGCGTTGGCAAAGTGGTGTAAGTGGTTATTGTGATTACGGTTTACTTAATCTGGGTTCGTGATTTTTCATTAAAAAATGTTTGATAAGTTCGTGCGGAATCAGCAATATGGAGCCAGCAAAAGCAAATGATGGGATCGTCCAGACATATCGGCAGCATAAAACGCGCGTTAGCCCGTGTTAAGTGTGATGCCGTGTATGCCTCCCGGCCGGGGGTAGCCTTGGCGATGAAATCGGGTGCCAAAGGGTTCACCTTGGTTGAGCTTTTGACGGTCATTGCCATCATTGGTATTTTGGCCGCCCTGCTGTTGCCGGTGTTAAGCAATGTTCGCAATCGTGCGTTGGCGGCCAACTGCATGAACAATTCCGGGCAGTTGGTCATGGCGATGATTTTATACGCCGATGACAATGCCAGCCGGTATCCCCTAAACCTTCGCACTTCCATGGGGGCCACGGTGAACGGTACTCCGACCGGCAGTTGGGTAAATGGCAGTCAAACCCCGACGTATCCGATACAGATGACCGACCCCAGCCTGCTGCTCACCGCTCCGGTCGGCACGCCGCCGTTGCTCGGTTCCTATGCCCGCAGTGCTGCGATTTACAAATGTCCCGCTGATCAGCGTTCAGCCGTCGTGAATGGTGTATCTCTGCCCGCCACCCGTTCCTTTGCCTTGAATGGTTTTGTGGGGGCGGTGGCGAGTGATCCGGTGGATTTCACGGCTTACAAATCCTTCCGCAAAGAAGGGGATGTCTTTACCCCGTCCGATGTCTTTACCTTCATCGAGGAGGCGCCGTACAGCATTGATGATGGTTTCTTTGCCTTCTTTGACAGCGGTGGTCCCGATGACGGCATTTATAACGAATTTCCCGCCTCCTATCATAACAAGGCTGCTGCGGTTTCTTTTGCCGACGGCCATTCCGAAGTGCATAAGTGGGTGGATGCCTACGCTGTCGCCGCCAATCTGGTTGCAACTCCTACGCCGGCAATTGCCAGCACCAATGACTTCTCTTGGTTGAAGACGCACGCCAGTGTTCGCACTTCCACCGAACTGCCGGTTTTCCCGACGCTTCACTGATTTTGGGCCGGTTTGTTCTTCGTTTGGCTGCCTCCCGGCTTGATTGGTTCATCACGAATACTTCAGTGGAACGGCAAATAACCCGGTAGCGCAGACTTTACAATGACGGGTTTGGACGACAATCCAATTGCCCGGCGATGGTTTGTCTTTCGCACCCAATTCCGGTCCGTCACTTTCAACTTCGGTTTATGGGTTTAGTCGGTTGCCGCCGCCTTATTGGCCCCGACGTGGGCTTGTGCGGCTGGCAATTTGGCAGTTTGGTTGCCCGGGAAATGCGCCGGACTTGCTGACTGGTCACCGGCTGCGTTCCGGCGGTTGGGCAGATTCTTTTTTCCCCGGCATTCAAAGATCGGCCAGCGGAGTGGGCGAGCTTACGCAACGGCAGATATGGAAACATGTTCCGATTCTACTTTTGAACTTTCGCGCCGGGCGAATGATCCCGGCGGATGCCGCCGCCCTCAACCGGGCGGGCGCTTTGCAAAATGGGGCGCATCTTGACACTGCCCCCGGAATACGGTTAGAAGAGGGGGGTTCCTCAACCAACTGGCAAAAACCAACCAACCAAAGGAAGAGGATGAATACAAAACCAACGGGTCCCCGCCCCTTGCGCGAGATCGAGAGCGAA
>CAIQKM010000141.1 GCA_903872345.1 uncultured Verrucomicrobia subdivision 3 bacterium
ATAATAGGTCTTTTCCATTTGGTTTCCTTTCAGTTTTACGTCTGTTTATTTGAGAACTAACCAGAACGTTTTACTGGAAGGAAACCTCCCTTGACCAGCCACACTTAATGTTTATCAGGGTGAGGTGGTGCTCATCTATTTGGCTCGGGGCGTCGTCAGGATAAGCCCGGCCGACCTGTCTGTTTTTCAGTTGCGGGATGATCCGGCGGTTTATGAATTGATCTGCACCTGTTTCTTGGGATATTGGTTCAATAGGTTCTAGTTCAACTGAAATTGCCATGGCCAATATCTTTTCCGTCAGCAGTGACCGTTCGCGGGGATTTTGGGTGGCGGTGTGTCTGTTGCTGACGGCGGGCATCGGCGTGGTGGACTACGTTTCCGGCTACGAAATTTTCTTCTCGGTCTTTTACCTGGCGGGCGTGGGGCTGGCGGCGTGGCACGTGGGCCGGCTGTTCGGGCTGGTGGTGTCGGTGCTAAGCGTGGCCGTCTGGGTGGGCGGCGATTTGGCGGCCGGGGCGCGGTTTTCGAGTCCGTTTATTCCGGCGTGGAACGCGGTGATTGTGCTCACGTTTTACGCGATCTTTGTCTGGCTGGTGGAGCGGCTGCATTCGCTGCAACTGGACTTGGCGCACCGGGTGGAAGTGCGGACGGCTGAACTGGTGCGGGAAATTGCGGAACGGGAGCGGCTGGAAAAGGAGTTGCTGCACATCAGCGAACGGGAGCAGCGGCGCATCGGCCACGATTTGCATGACAATTTCTGCCAACATCTGACAAGCACGGCGATGGCCGGCCAGGTGCTGCGTGAAAAACTGGAGGCGCGGTCGGCGGCGGAGGCGGTGGACGCGGGCAAACTGATCGGACTGGTGGAGGAAGGTATTGCCATGGCGCGGGAACTCGCGCGCGGGCTCTCGCCGGTGGAACTGGAGGCGGAGGGCCTGATGTCCGCACTGCAGGAGCTGGCGGCGGGCATCAGCAAATGGTCCAAGGTAAACTGCGTTTTTGAATGTGATACGCCGGTGTTGATGTATGATGCGAACGCCGCCATTCAGCTTTACCGCATTGCCCAGGAGGCGGTGAGCAATGCGATCCGCCACGGGAAGGCCAAGAACATTGTGATCGGGCTGGATGAGAATGAGGGCCGCATTGTCCTGAATGTGGAAGACGACGGCGTGGGCGTGCCGGACGACTGGCAGGCGCGGCAGGGACTGGGCACGCGCATCATGTCGCATCGCGCGGCAATGATTGGCGGAATCTTTTCAATGGAACCGAATCTCACCGGCGGGACGCTGGTGCAATGCTCGGTGGCGGGGAAAAACAAGTCATGACCGATACTGGCATAAAAAAACGCATCTTTTTGGTGGATGATCATCCGCTCGTCCGCGAATGGCTGGCGCATTTGATCAACCAGCAGGCGGACCTGACGGTGTGCGGCGAGGCGGAGAGCGCCCCCGGTGCTCTAACCTCAATTGCCAGCGCGCAGCCGGATCTGTCCATTGTGGACATCACCCTGAAAAATTCCTCGGGGATTGAACTGATCAAAAATTTAAAGGAGCTGCACCCCGACCTGCCCGTGCTGGTGCTGTCCATGCACGACGAATCGCTGTATGCGGAGCGGGCGCTGCGGGCCGGCGCGCGCGGCTACGTGAACAAAGGCGAGACGGCACAGAAGGTGGTGGAAGCCATCCGGCGCATCTTAGAGGGCAAACTCTACATCAGCGAAAAGACCGTGGAACTGATGGCCGCGCGCTCCATCAGCGGCAAAGGCCCGGCCAATCAGTCGCCGGTGCTGCTGTTGAGCGACCGCGAACTGGAAGTATTCGAGCGCCTCGGCCAGGGCATCGGCACACGCCAGATCGCCGTGGAATTCGGGGTGAGCGTGAAAACCATCCAAGCCTACTGCGCGCGCATCAAAGAAAAGCTGAATCTAACCAGCGCCACGGGCCTGCTGCGCGAGGCGATCCGGTGGAATGAGAGTAAGAATGCGAATTGAAGGCGGGTGAGTTCAACCGCCGATCAACGCAGATGGACGCGGATAAAAAAGGCTGCTGATTCGATGGCAGATCACTGTGGAATTGGCATGGCAATGGCTCGCGTGGGAAAAGCTCCAGAACTGGAGCACTCCGCCGCTTTCTATGCCAGTCCTAACGGCGCCCATGTCAAACGAAACAGCCATCCGGTAGCCGGCAGGGATACCCCACTCATTTGAAGGCCAGAAAAAAGGGCGTGGCAAATGCCACGCCCTTTTTGTGTCTCCCCACTAAATCAAATTTCAAGCAATCCCCGCGCGCTGGAGGGCGAGCGTGAAATCGTATTCCGGCTTGCGGGCTTTGCGACTGCGCAGGGCGTTGGCGGCTTCGTCGCCGGGGAAAGATTCGGTGACGGCGTCCCAGTTGAGTTTGCGACCGAGCTTCATGCTGATCCACGCGGCGGCGCAGGCTTCGAGGCTGCGGGCGGATTGTTGGATGGGCGCGATGGGCTGCGTGTTCGCCACGATGCTTTCGAGCCAGTTGAGATGATGATTCTTGCTGGCCGGCCAGTGAATGAGGTCGGACGCCGAGGGCGTCAGAATTTTCGGATCGCTGGCGCGCAGCGGCGGACGCGTGTCCGCATCGGCGGCATTGGGATCGCTGCTGGTGACCTTTTCCTGGCCGCGCGTGCAGAACACCCAGCCTTCGTCGCCTTCAAAGCGAATGCCGTTGTCAAACTTGTTGTCGAGGATCACCTGCACGTTGTTGGGGTAGAGCATTTCCACGTGGTAGGCGGCATGAACCGTCCAGCAATCGTTGGTCATGAAGGCGGCTTTGGCATCGACAGTCAGCGGTCCGCCGAGTTCCTGGCCCATGGCCCACTGGGCGATGTCCATGTGATGCGCGCCCCAATTGGTGATCATGCCCAAACCGAAATCCTCGGTGGTGATCCAGCCTGGGCGACCTTCGAGGAGATTTTGCGGATGAACGCGGCGCTCGATATAAGCCTGTTCCGGCGCGCTGCCGAGCCAGCGTTCGTAATCGAGATTGGCCGGCACGGTCATGGGCGCCGGCGGGTGACCGCTGGGCTTGTCGAGACCCACGCCAATTTTGACGGTGTGCAGTTTGCCGATGCGGCCGTTGCGCACGGCTTCGCTGGCGCCGCGGAAGCTGTGCCAGGGATGTTCGGAACGCTGCTGGGAGCCCGTCTGCAAAATCACCTTGGTGGCTTCCACCGCTTTGCGCAGGCCGATGGCCTCGGCGATGTTATAAGTCACCGGCTTTTGCACGTAGATGTGCTTGCCCGCAATGGCGGCTTCAATGGCCACGAGCGCGTGCCAGTGATCGGGCACGGTCACGACCACGGCGTCAATTTCCGGCGAAGCCAGGACATCGTGATAATCGTGATAGGTTTTGAGCGGCTTGAAGGAGCGGTTGTTCTGGCGGTAATAATCTTCCACCAGCTTTTTGCCGGCAGCGAGACGCTTGGAGTCCAGGTCGCACACGGCCACGATCTGGCCGATGGGCTGGGTCATGACATTGCCCATGTCGCTGCGCCCCATGCGGCCGCAGCCGATCTGGGCGATCTGGAGGCGCTTGCTCGGGGCATCGGCGCCGAGCAGCCGGGCGGGGATAATGTTCGGCAGCAGGGCCAACCCGGCGGCACCGCGCGTGGCGGTTTTGAGAAAACGGCGGCGTGATTGCATAAGGTTAAAAAGTTGGGAAACTTAGTTAGTTGGCCGGCAGGTCGCGGATTTTCACGTTGCGGAAGGAGACTTCGCTGCCATGTTCCTGGAGCAGGATATGGCCGTCGGCCCATTCGCCGAAGTCGGGGATGTTCTTGAACTTGCTGGCGGCCACGGCGGCGCGGAACTCGGGCGAGCCGCGTTCGAATTCCACCGTCTTGGCGCCATTCAGCCAGAACTCGACATGCTTGCCCTGCGAGACGATGCGGGCGTGATTCCATTGGGCAACCGGCCAGGTGACCTTGTTGGTGGGCGCGGGAATCAAATCATACAGGGAACCCATGCGGCGGTCGCCGTTGCGGCCGAGCTTGGCATCGGGATGCAGGTCGTCGTCGAGAATTTGAAATTCCATGCCGATGGCGGAACCGACGGCGGCTTTCTCGCCCGCCTTGGTGATGGGGGAAATGTTCGGCTGCACGAAAATCTTGATGCCGCTGTTGCAGCCGGGCGTGCGCTTGAATTCGGCGGTAAGCTCGAAATTGGCGTAACGCTGGCGCGTAATGATGTCGCCACCGCCGGCGGATTCTTCGCCGCCATTTTCGTGGACGGTCAGCACGCCATCATGAATGAACCAGCCGTGCGGCGGGAAGGCGTCGGTTTTCGGACTGCGCCAGCCCTCGCCCGTTTTGCCGTCCCAGAGCAACCGCCAGCCTTCGGCCTGTTCCTGCTCGCTGATGGTATTGTTGATTTCGCGCAGGCGGATGTCGCGGAAACGGATGTGCAGGCCGCTCTTGTTCGGGTCGTTGCCGATGCCGTGAACCTGGAGGCCGATCAAACCGATGGGTGTGAGATGGTCAATGATGGAGGCGCGGGGTTCGCCATTGAGCCAGGTCTTGATGGAATCGCCCTCGGCGACAATGCGCAAATGATTCCATTCGCCGGGTTTGCTGACGGTATTGCCCTGGGCGGAGAACGCCTTGCCTTGAGCACCCTTCTCGCCATCCTTGGGAAAGAGCCAGCCGCGGCGGGCCTCGTCATAGATGCCGCCGGTCCACATGCGACCGCGCGCCTTGTCCATGTCGATTTCACATTGGTAGCCATGGATGCGATCCGGCGGCAGTTTGATGGCCTTGCCGTCAATATTCAGGGTGCGGGCGCCGGGAAAAACATCGCTGCGGATCTGGACGCCCGAATTCAGGAGAGGATCGCACTGGTAATCCAGTTCCAGCTCGAAATTGCTGTAGGTCCTTGTGGTGCAAAGAAAACTGTTCCCGGTCCCGTTGACGGTTTCGCCAATGAGGACGCCGTCCTCGACCGTGTACTTGGCTTTGCCGCTATGTTCGACCCAACCGTCGAGGTTGGTGCCGTTAAAAAGTTGAATCCAGCCGTCTTGCGCGAGGACAGTGGATGCCAGACCGGTGGCGAGGAGGCAGTTCAGCAACAATGTTTTGAATTTCATTATGGATTCCTTTTGGACGCAAACGGCAGGCAAATGGTTACGGGCCGGGAACGGTTTTTGACAAGAATACCAGTGCGCCAGCCGGATTCAAGCCTGCCCAAGCCTGCCATCACCCCGCTTCTCAGCCTCTTAATTCGTGTTGATTCGTGTCCATTCGTGGTTCAACTGCTTAACCCAGCCAACTTGCGGCTGGCGGCGGGACGGCGTTGCGGGCAGTCTAAAACCGTCATGCAATCTCTCGTCGAAGACTTTCTGCAATACCTGCGCCACGAGCGCGGGCAGTCCGACAACACCGCCAAAACCTACGCGGCGTTGCTGGGCCGGTTCGTCGCCTGGGGCGAAGCGCAGGGCCTCGCCGACTGGACGCAGGTGGAGCTCCGGCATCTCACCGGCTTCATCCAATACGAACGCACCCGCCCGCAGGAAGTGGAACCCGACGCCCCGGCGAAACGCCTCAGCGGCGAGAGTGTGTATCTGGAAATTGCCGCGCTCCGGGCCTTCTACAAATTTGCCGAAAACGAAAAACTCCTCCCCGCCAATCTCGCGGAAAACCTCTCCCTGCCCCGCCGCTGGCAACGCCTCCCCAAGGCGCTCTCCGGCGAGGAAATCGACCGGCTGCTAAAACCCGAGCCCGTCGAAACCCCGGAAAGCCTGTGCGACCAGGCCATATTGGAACTGGCCTACGCCTCCGGCTTGCGCCTCTCCGAATTGCGCAACATCCGGCTCGAACAATTGCATCTGGACGCCGGGTTCATCAACGTCATCGGGAAGGGCAACAAAGAACGCGTCGTGCCCGTCGGAAAATCAGCGGTGAACGCCCTAAACCGCTATCTCGAAGCCGGCCGCCTCAAACTGGTCACCCCCAAATCCCCCGCGAACGTCTTCCTGACACAGCGCGGCACCCCCTTCGCCGCCGTCACCCTGTGGCTGCACATCAAGAACCGCGTCAAACACGCCGGCGTCGAGCGCAACATCACCCCCCACATGCTGCGGCACAGCTTCGCCACCCACCTGCTGGAGCACGGCGCGGATTTGCGCGTCATCCAGGAACTCCTCGGCCACGCGAACATCAGCACCACGGAAATCTACACCCACGTCACCGGCAACCGCCTCCGGGAAGTCCACCGCCGGTTTCATCCTCGGCCGTAAAATTGGTTCAAAACCACCCCCGCGCCTTCGTCACCTTCAACAAAATGGCGCTATGCGGCGGAATCGTGGCATCAAGCGTACCGCTGCGCGGCAAATCCTTCCGCAGCCACAGGTCGCGCACATGGGGGGCTTTCTGAAACCCAAGCTGGCTCCAGGGCACCTGCACGGTCAGCGGCACTTTCGTGCGGTTAAAGAAACCCACGGCGACGGAACCATCCGCGAGTGCCTTGGACCAGACCTCGCAGGTGGTGGCGACGTGGTCGCAACGCTGCGCCTTGTGGCCGCTGGCGTCCTGGTTCACGGCGAGCACTTCGGGGCTTGTCAGAAGGGCCGTGGTCCAGTCGTCGTTATCCGGCAGGTTCATGCCCAGAATCAGCGGCGAGGGCGTGAGCGCCCAGAGCGACATGAGCGTGAGCTGTTCCGCGCGGTTGAAATGGGTCCAATGATCCTTGCCGCCCATGCCGGAGCGGATGGAAAGATGGCCCAGCGGAATCATGTCCCCATCCGGCCAGTGGCCGGGACCGCCGATATCCTGCCAGCGGTAGAAGAGCTTGAACTGATTGTCGAGCTTCTGCCAGTTGTCCCAGAAATCGCCCGAGATGCGCCAGAGATTGGCCTGGGCGGCAATGTGCCCGCTCCGGTTCACCGGCGTTTCGCCGGGCGATGTGCTGAACACGATGGAATGGCCGTATTGTTTGATGGCGCGGCTGACCATCTCGATCTCGGCGGTGTGATACGGCTGGGACAGGTCATCCACCTTGATGTAATCCACGCCCCATTCGGACCACAGTTTGGCGCAGGAATCATACCAAGCCTGACCGGCCGCGTTGCTGACCACGCCGAACATGTCGGGACACCAACTGCATTTGTCGCCCGTGTCGGCGGCATCGGCGGCGGTAAACGAAGTGCCCAAGATGGGCGATTTGGCCAGCACCGCCTGACGCGGAATCCCGCGCATGACGTGAATGCCGAACTTCAAACCTTGCGCATGCAACCGGTCGGCGAGCGCCTTGAAGCCGCCGCCATTGGCCGCCGAGGGAAAGCGGTTCGGCGCGGGCAATAGCCGGCCAAACTTGTCGGCGGCGAGCGCGGCACCGACACGGGTTTTGTTAAGCAGCCAGTCGTTGCCGGTGGGCTGGGGATCGTACCAGCGAAAATCAATAACCACGGTGTCCCAGCCGACGGGTTGGAGATGTTGTTTGAACCAGTCGGCGTTGGCGAGCGTTTCGGCCTCGGTCACCGAATCACCGAAGGCATCGTAACTGTTCCAGCCCAGCGGCGGCGTGAGCGCGAGCGTATCGCCGACCACAAGAGTGATTTTGGCCGAAGCCTTGCCATGGCCGTTTTTGGCGGTGGCTTCAAAATGGTAAGTGCCGGCGGCTGGCAAGGTGCCGGAAATGACGCCGGTTTGGGGATCCAACGTCAGCCCGGCGGGCAGATGGCGGGCGGAAAAAGTCAGCGGCGCTTCCCCGGTCACGGCCAGCGCATACACCAGCGGCGTACCAGGCCGGACGCCAATGATAAATGGCCCGTTAAATTGCGGCGCAATCGCCGGTTGGGCGGCGGCAATGAGTTGCGTTTCAAACGGCGTGAGCGATTCACCGGAACCACCGGGCGCGGCCTGCAGGGACAAGTTGGCGGCGAGTAATAATGACAGGGCCAAAGGTGCTTTCATGCGAAGCAAAAGCTTAGGCGAGGCGTTTGGACGCGTCGATCACTTATTCGGGTAAGGGGGGCAAGAATCCTCGCTTGCCCAAGCCGGCAAAGGAGCGTTGAACTCGACTGGCTCCGATGTCAAAGGATGAACAAATCGGACCCGAGCCGCCTGGAGGCATAGCGGCGGATCGTCCACCGCCAGCGTTTGCGTGCGGCCCAAGCACCGGCGGGGCAGATAAATCGCGTCGCCGCACACCGGCACGCCCAGATGCCAGAGATGGACGCGAATCTGATTCGTGCGACCGGTCAACGGCCGCGCTTCCAGCATGTTTGTGCCATCGGCGAAACGCCGGAGCACGCAGAATCCGGTCTGCGCCGGCAGTCCGTTTTCATGATCGACGGTGCGCGAACATCGCTCGCCGGAACGGGCGCTGATGGGGGCGTCGCAGGCAAACTCGTCTGCCGGCAGCGGACCCGACACGCGGACCAGATAGGTTTTCTCCACCTGTCCCTGCGCGAACTGGCCCTGCAACCGGCTGGCAAAGTGCCGTGTGCGCGCCACCAGCACCAGGCCGGTGGTGTTCGCATCCAGCCGGTGCGCCGGAAAGGGTGTTTGCGGATGATAGGCCGCATTGAGGATATACTGCAGGGTATTGAGATAGAATCGTCCGCCGGCGTGCATTGGCAGCGGGGCGGGTTTATTCACCACGATCAGCGCCTTATCCTCATGGAGGATTTCCACCGCCCCGTTCACCGCCGGCTCCGTCACCGCCGGGAACAAATGCTGATAACGCTCACCCGCCCGAACGATTTGGCTGGCCGCCACTTTAGCCTGTTCCCGGTTCACAATCCGCCCCCGGGCGAATTCAGCCTGCCAGTCCGCCATTGAAAGGTTTGCCACCATGCGCCCGAGCGCCGCCAGCAGAGTCAGTCCATCGCAATCACCAGGGATGTTGAGCGGCTTGAAATGATCGCGCGGCCGGCTCCCCGGCAAAGGAGTAACCGCTTGGCGAATGGCCGCGTGACGATGGTCAATGAGCAGTTGCAATCGGCGTCTGGGGGGTTACCGGGAATGAAATCCACATTTGCCATCGCAAGTTGGTCGCCGGTATATGCATATATTCATCACGCCCAACAATGTACGCGGAACGACTGAACATCGCGTTCAAAAGTATAAAATGGTGGTCTAAACGCTCGGCCCAAAACGGGCCGACTTTGTGAACTGTATGGGGCTAAATACGGTGAAATTAAAATGGAGCGAGCGAAGGGATTTGAAGCCGTCCAAAACTTTTCGCCGGTTCGTTTAAAAACATAGCGTATTCATTCATTTCCAGCATGTTACCAACTTAGTGATAATCTGTCCATTGCGAAATTTTGCGAAGATTTCCGCATAGTTTTGGTCATATGCAGTCATATCCAGTCATGAAAATTATGGATGGATTCCGCCGGGCTTGTGTACTTAGCAAACGCATGAAGTTTGGGTGGTCTGGCGGTAGGTCAGGCGTTTGCCTTCAAACCATTGGACGATCTTTTGAATACGTTCCCCCTCAGAAGCATGACGCGTGTTCCACCGGAAAGCGAATTCGCTGGCGTAGCGGGGCAAATGCTCGCGCGAAATGTGGTGCCAAGCACCGACGATGGCCCGTTTGAACAGGGAAAAGAACGATTCCGCAGTGTTGGTCGAGGTCCGCGAACCATCCGGGTGCTGCTTTTGGTATTCGCCCCGCGAGTGATTGACCGTCCGATGGGCTTGC
>CAIQKM010000142.1 GCA_903872345.1 uncultured Verrucomicrobia subdivision 3 bacterium
ATGCGCCAGCGGCGACTGGTGCGGGATTACGAAACCACCGAGTCCAGTGCCGAGGCTTGGATCTATATCGCCATGATCCGAATCCAACTCCGCCGTCTGGCTTGATCCCTCAGCATTCATGATTTTTCAGACGCACTCTAATTTTTTCAACCAATGCCATTGGCATTTATCGCATAGAAGTTCTTTTGCGGATCAATTTGTTTGGACACATATGAGCGATATTCCACCACCAAAAGGTTGCGTATATTTATTGCGAAACGAATCCATGCCCAATCTGGTTAAAATTGGTTTCACAACCGGCGACGCTAGTGAGCGCGCAATGGCACTTTCAACGCCAACCGGTGTCCCCACGCCTTTCGAAGTTGCTGGCATGGTTGAGACACAATGGCCTCGAGAAGTGGAATCGGAAGTTCACCGGCAGTTGGACTATCTCCGTATTACTCGAGACCGTGAGTTTTTTAAAGCTGACGCCAGCCGTGACAATAATATGGCTACAGATGAGGAGATGAATAAATTTTTCATGCTTATTTTTGCTCATTCAGTTGAAGTAATAGAATTGCGCAAGCATCGCGAGGCCCTTGACAAAGAATGGCAAGACATGAGGGCACGCCACATCAGAGACCAGAGTGCGTATCTGTATGACTGCATGAAGAAGAATTATCCAGAGCGTTATGAACAGGTTCTCGAACGTTTTCGCAAAGCCGAAGAGTTTCAATCACGCGGCGGAAACCAACCGGTTTAACCAACGCTTTCAGTCCTGCGATGGTTCCACCTTGCCTGTAGGAGACGACGTGAGAGACTCTAACTTAAAACGTTTCCAAAGATATTTGAGCCTCCTCACGTCGGCTGCTACTTCTTTAACGAAGGGCTAACGCCTTAGCGGGTGAAACGTCCACTCCGCCTTCGCCTGCGCAGCCGGGTCGAGTTCAACGGTAAAATATCCCCCATCATTGAGCAGTTGAATGCCGGCGAGGGCGGGGCAGAGGCGGACTTTGAATGGACGCCAGGTCCGGGCCTTGGTGAGGGCGGAAGTGAATTTTTTGACGTAGTGCCCAAGGAAACCGATGGTTGGGATGCCGGAGAAAGTCCGGCATTTCCACATCACCAGATTCGTGTGCAGATGGCCGATGATGGTTTGCTCGATTTGCGGCAGGCGGCGGTGGATGGATTCCTCGGCGGCGAGAAAGGGCAGGGCGGTGGGGTCGTGGCAAAAGAGGAGCACGCGCTGATCCGGGCGGAGGTCGTCGAAGGCGGCGCGGATTTCGGCGAGATGCACCTCGCGCAATCGCTGCCATTCGGGCCAGTCGGCTGGCTGGGTGTCGGCGTGATTGGCGGGCAGGGCGAGGAGCGGGGAGGCGACGCCGAGTAACACATAGTTTCCCGCGATCAGCTTCCAAAACGGTTTAAGGCCGAGCCGGGCGGTCGAAGCTTTCCAACTGGCGAGGCTCATGCCGCCCATGCCGCTAAACATGACGACCTTGCCGACTTCATGATCGCCAATGGTCAGGTGCAGGCGGTCGCCGAACTTTTCCTTCAGTTTGCCCAGACATTCCTCCCCACTGGCGAGGGCCGCCGGGTCGCTCACGCCGATGAAGGCGGAATTGGCGGTGTAGTCGCCATTCACTATTACGAGGTCGGCGGGCGGGGCGACCTGTAAGAAGCGATCCAGTTGCGGGCTGCGCGCAAAGGGATCACGCATCCAGATGAAATGATTATAAAAGCGGGCAAAGGCGCGCACGTGCGGCTTTTTGATAACCCTGAGACTGAAATCACTGCCCCGCGCCTGTTCGGCGACGCCGGCATAGTGAATGTCACTCAGGATCAGCAGGCGCACGCGTTTGGCAGACTCGGGGTTCATGGCGATGATTTCAGGGCATCAGGGTGGCGCGTCCACGGGGCAAGCGGCCGAGGTGAAAGATTAGATAACCATGCAACCACTGGCGCAATTCGTTGGCCTGGCCAGCGGACAGTTTTAGCCGCGTACAGGCTTCCCAGTCTCCTTCCAGCAACGCGCCGACAATTTTAAGGGTACCCGGAGTAAGGCGGGTTTCGGACAGGTCGGGTGCCAGTCCCAGTTCGTGGAGGAGTTTGAGTTCCAGGGCGAAAATGTTTTGCAACTGCGGTTCCTGGCGGCAGAGGCTGGCGAGGAAGCTCTGGATGAGTTCGTAAATTTCCGGGAGCGGGGTTTCGGTTTCGGTGGCCTGTTCGATGAAGGCGGCGGCGTAGGCGGCGTATTGCAGTTTGCCGAGGTCTTCGCGGATGGCTCCGTGGGTTTCGCGCAGGCTGACTTCGCGGAGATTGTGGAGATCGGAACTGCGGCTGCGGCTGAAGGAGAAATCGGCGGCGTAGAAAATATCCAGTTTGCCGGCGAAGGAGGACTTGGGCCGGCGGGCGCCCTTGGCCACGGTGGCGAGACGGCCAAACTCCGGGGTGAGCCAGTGGATGATCAGGCTCGTTTCGGTGAGCGGCCGCGTCCGCAAAACGATGCCGTTGGCTGATTCAATCTTCATGGCAGCGAGGATGGAGCGTTGCAGATGGAAGAGGGCATGACGGGCGGTGTGCTGTTCGATTCTCCATCCGCCATTTTCTATCTTCGTTTTTCGGCTGCGGACGGCAACTCGGGGGCAATGGACCCAAGGCTCACGATGTACTTGATGCCGTCGGCGACGGTCATGTCCAGCTTGGTCACCTTTTCCTCGGGCACGAGAATGAGGAAGCCGGAGGTGGGATTGGGCGTGGTGGGAATGAACACGCCAATCAGGTTCTTGCCGGACTTTTTCTGGACATCGCCCTGATCCTCGCTGGTGATGAAACCGACGGAATGGCTGCCGGGGCAGGGGAATTCCACGAGTACGACCGTCTTGAACGAATTCTTGTTGCCGGCAAAGGCTTCATTGATCTGTTTGATGGCCGCGTAAAACTTGTTCAGCAGCGGCAGCTTCATCATGGTCAGATCGAACCATTTGATGATGCGCTTGCCGATGTAATAGCGGGTGAGCACGCCCACCAGGCAGATGAGGATGAACGCAAGCGCCAGGGAGGCGACGCTCCAGTACCAGAAAACGGGGCCTTTGCCGTCGTTCGGATAGATCAGGCCCTGATGGGTCTCGCTTTTGGGCAGGAAAAACAGCAGCAGATCGGTGCCGCTGGAAATGGTGCCAAACACCCATTTGACGGCGGCAATGGTCAGCAACGCCGGCAGGGTGACGGCCAGACCGGTTGCGAAACTCCTTTGCCAGCGGGCAAAAAACGATTTTCTCACGCGGACATTTTAACGGGCCGCGCGAGTTGCGCGAGCGAAAAGCGCGCCGCCAGCCGCCGGACGAGGCGGTTTTCCTCCCGCTTCATGACGCGGCGCAACTCTGGCTGCAAATCATCGTAGCCCAAGAGATGCAAAACACCGTGAACGACGTAGCGTACGACTTCGGATTGCCAGGTGGAACCGAACTGTTTTGCCTGGGCGATGGCGTCATCCACGCAGATGAACAGTTCGCCGTGAATCCGGGAGGCATCTTTCAGAGATGTGGTGGCCTCGGCATGGTCAAAGGTGATCACATCCGTGGAGCCTTCATGCTGGAGGAACTGCCAGTTCACCCGAGCCATTTCTTTGGCCCCAACGAGGGCGATGCCGAGATCGGCGTCGGCCACCTTCAATTCCGCGAGCAGGGCGGTGGTAATCAGGCGCAGGTGTTGCGTGCTGATTTTTTTCGCGCGCTGGCGGTTGGCGATGAGGAGGGTCATTTTGATTATGTCGCAGCCGACGTGAGGAGGCTCAAATAGGATTGGAGACGCTTGTTTATTTGAGCCTCCTCACGTCGGCTGCTACGGGGCATTAGGTTTTCGGCGTACCGCGATGTTCCTCGTAGGCGCTGATGATGCGCTGCACGAGCGGATGGCGCACGACGTCGCGCTTGGAAAATTCGACAATGGCAATGCCTTCGGTGTGCTTGAGGGCGCGGTGAGCCTCGGCCAGTCCGGAGTGCTTGTGCGCGGGGAGATCAATCTGGGTCTCGTCACCGGTAATGACCGCTTTGGAACCGTGGCCGAGGCGGGTGAGAAACATGAGCATCTGCTCGGTGGTGGAATTTTGGGCCTCGTCCAGAATGATGAAGGCGCCGTTCAGGGTGCGGCCGCGCATGTAGGCGAGCGGGGCGATTTCGATGGTGCCGCGCTCGGTGTATTTCTGGAGTTCCTCAACGGGCAGCATGTCATGCAGGGCATCATGCAACGGGCGGAGGTAGGGTGTGATCTTTTCGTACAGGTCGCCGGGCAAAAAGCCGAGCGCTTCGCCGGCTTCAACGGCCGGGCGGGTGAGAATGATGCGCGAGACGCTGCCCTGACGCAGCGTCGAGAGGGCCATGGCCACGGCCAGATAGGTTTTGCCGGTGCCGGCGGGGCCGATGCCGAAGGTGATGTCATGCTTGCGAATGGCCTCCACGTAATGTTTCTGCCCGACGGTCTTGGCGGTGACGCCGGACTTGCGGTCGTGGGTCTGCACGCGGTCGCCGACCATTTCCTTGAGCGTGGCGCCGCCCTCGTGTTTCACCACATTGAGCGCGTGGGTAAACTCACGGTTTTTCAGCGGGGCGCCGGCCTTGAGCAGGCTTTCGAGCGAGGCAAAGAGCTGGCGGGCGCGTTCAATGGCATCGGCCGGGCCGTCGAGCTTGATCCAGCCTTCGCGCGAAGTGGCTTTAACGCCAAGCTCGGTTTCCACGGCCTTCAGGTTGCGCGGTTCGTGGTTGAAAAGCTGTTGCGCGAAACGGGCGTTTTCGTAATGGAGGGTTTCAGTGGGCATGAATTGAATTTATTTCGCCAACTCCGCTCGTAACTTTGCCGCGACTTCCGCGAGGGCTTGCGGGAGGACGCCGGTGTCTGCAATGACGGGCATGAAATTGGTGTCGCCGTTCCAGCGGGGGACGACGTGGATGTGCAGATGTTCCACAATGCCGGCGCCGGCGACCTTGCCGAGGTTGATGCCGACGTTAAAACCGTCCGGCTTCATGACGGCGGCGAGCGCGTTGGTGCAGCGCCGGGTGAGCTTCCACAGATCGGCGAGTTCCTCGTCGGTTAGGCCGTTCATGTCCGCCACTTCCTTGTAGGGGACGGTCATGAGGTGGCCGCCGTTGTAGGGATAGCGGTTGAGCAGGGCAAAGCAGGTGCGGTCGCGCACGATGACGTAATTGGCAATGTCATCGGAGGACTGGGCGATGTGCGTGAAGAGGCTGGTCTCCAGTTTGGGTTTGGTCCCCAGGATATAGTCGATCCGCCATGGCGCGTGCAATGATTCCATGGGTAAAAGTTAATCGGCGGACGGCGGAAAGTAAATCATGGTCTCTGGCGGAATCAGAGATTGAAACCACGAATGGACACTAATGAACACAAATACGGATTAGCGGTCAACGGCGCCAGCTCAACAGATATTTGGCAAAGTCAAACAGGCCGGAAAACTTGTACTGGGGATCCACGTATTTTTCGATGACGTAGAAGGCGAAGTAGTAAAACCGGCAGAAGCTCCAGATGGCGAGGGCGAGGAGCCCGGCAGTTTTCCAAGTCGGGGTGTCCAGCCAGAGCATGAGGGCGGTGGACAGGCCGATGATCAGAAAAAGGATGCCCTTCAGTTTGATCCAAAAGGCGCTGGTGAGGTCTTTCATGGGAGCAGGCTCAGGATGGCTTCGGCGGCGCGGGCGGGAGCGCCGGGTTCGCCGAGCGTGGCAATGATACGGTCGAGTTGGGCTTTGATGGCGGCGCGGCGGGACGCGTTTTGCAGCAGCTCCAGCGTGGCTCCCGCAATGCTTTCCGGCGTCGCCGCATTTTGAATGAACTCGGGATAAACCTCCTCGCCGGAGAGCAGGTTGGGCATGGTCAGCGATTTCACGGTGACGAGGCGCCGGGCGATTTCGTAGGTGAGGAACGAAGTTTTATAGAGCGTCACCGTCGGCACGCCGAAGAACGCGCATTCCATCGTGACGGTGCCGGTGGAGGCGATGGCCACATCCGCCTGCGCGAGGGCCTGGGGCAGATGGCCGATTTGGATTTCCACCTTGGCTCCGGCCGCAAGCGCCAGTTGGGCGAGTGTTTCGTTCGGCAAAACCATCTTTACCCGAACGGCCGGCTGTTGGGCTTGGATGAGTTTGAGGGCGGCCATCATCACGGGCAAATGCCGTTGCAACTCACTGCGCCGGCTGCCTGGGAGGAGGAGAATTTGCGATATACGATTTGCGATGGACGCGTCACTTGAAAGCTCGCTCGCCAATCGCAAATTGTCATTCGCAAATCTCCCAATCATGGGGTGGCCCACAAATTCCACGCGCAGTTTGGGCACGCGTTCGGCATACCAGGCTTTCTCGAAAGGGAAAATGCTCAGAACCAGGTCGTAGTCCGCCGCGAGGCGATTCGCGCGACCCGGGCGCGAGGCCCAGACCTGCGGCGAAACGAACTGGACGATTTTGGGGTTCCAGCGCGAAAACGGATTGCCCCGGATGTATTCCTTGATGGCATGGCCCAGCCGCAGGTTGAAGCCGCCGTAGTCCACGCCGATCACCACATCGGGTTTGCGTTCAATGGCCAGGGCGAGCAGTTGCTGGAAATGAGCGCGAATCTTAAAAATGTTTTTAATGACGTCGGTGATGCCGACGACCGAGTGCCGGGTGAGGTCGATGGCCAGCGGCACGCCCGCACTTTCCATCTTCGGGCCGCCGGCCCCGAAGAACACGGCTTCCGGTTGGCGTACGCGCAGGGCGGAAACGAGCTCGGCGGCGAGTTGGTCGCCGCTGGCCTCGCCGGCGATGAGCATGAAGGAGGGGGCTTTCAAGCAACCGGGTCTCCGATGATCAGTTGGCAATAAAGCTCATGGCTTAAGCGGAATCGGTGGTTTTTCATCAAATCGTCGAGGATTGGTTTGATGCCATTCAAGTGTCCGGATCGCCGGGCAGCAACCAGAATGCCGGCGGTACCAATCACGGGCAATCCGAGTCGGCGCGCTGCCATGCGACCATCCATCTCGTCCAACAACACAGTGGCCGGATTGAATTCAGAAGCGAGCACAATCGCTTCGGCTTCGCCGGGATCCAGCTCCTCCAGCAATGTAGCCAGTAACTTTGCTGACGTTGGCTCTTGTATGAGCAGCCAACCGGCTTGATACGCCTGGTCAGCCGCATGCGTGCCGGGCAGGTTTGCGCCGACGTGAAGTTCTCGCCAGACGGCCGGCGGAATATAAATGGTGCCAAACTGCACGCGGAGCAGATCCGTCAGGCCGGCGGCGGCGAGATAGTTTATGACCGAAGTGTCACTGACAACCGCGGGCATAAGCCAGGTCTTCTTCCAATTCTTTTTGACCGTAATGCATCGGAATGCCGCGTTCGGCCAGCACATCATTGAAAGCGAACCGACTCATCCCTGCCAATTCCGCCCCCTTGCCTAGGCCCAGCCTGTTTTGTGAATAAAGCGCCACGGCCAGCTCAAGCTTCATGCGCTGCTCCATCTCTGCCGGAGCGATGTTCATGGCCAGATGCAGGTTATTTGGAATGTCGAGCGTGATGCTCATACCTCTTTACTACACCGGTTTGGCTGATTAGTAAAGTCTCCCGCCGCCCTGGCGATGAGCATGAAGGATTTTGGGGTCATTTGCTCTGCTGCACCTGCCGTGTGATTTCAAAGGCCAGTTCGAGGGCGAGCTTGGCGGATTCGCCGGTGACCACGGGCGTCAGCTTTTCGCGGACGCAGTTCACGAAGCTTTGGAGTTCGAGCTTCAGCGGTTCGTCCTTGGCGATGGGGACCGGCTCGCGGACGATTTTTTTGCCGGCGAATTCGCTGACGATGGTGGCGTTGCTCCCGGCAAGGGCGAGCAGTTTGGCCAGGGCGGAGCTTTGGTTTTCGCCATCCTTGGCCATGCGGAAGATGAAACCTTCCTGTGTGCGGTAATCCAGCGAGATGTAGCTGGGGGTGGGGCCGCCGCTGAACACGCGAATCTTGCGCATCCGGTCGGGGCTGACGCGGCTGACGGTGAGGTTGGCGACGCAGCCGTTGGCAAAGCGCAGGCGGGCGTTCGCGATGTCCTCGCTCTTGCTCAGCACCGGGATGCCCACGGCATCCACGCTGATGACGGGCGATTTCACGAAGGCCAGGACGATATCGAGATCGTGAATCATCAGGTCCAGCACCACGCCGATGTCGGTGGAGCGGGCGGGGTAGGGCGATAGGCGATGAGTTTCGATGAAACGCGGCTCGGGCGCGGCGCTGACGAGGTAGGTGAAAACCGGATTAAAACGCTCGACGTGGCCCACTTGCAGGACGCAGTTTTTTTCCGTGGCCAGCGTGACCAATTCGGCGGCCTGGGTGGTGTCGTCCGTCATCGGCTTTTCCACGAGCACATGTTTGCCCTGCGCGAGCAATTGCCGGGCGATCTCAAAATGCGTGATGGTGGGGGTGACGATGTTCAGGGCATCGCTGGCGGCGGCGGCCTCGGCGATGGAACTGAAGACGCGCAGTTTATGTTTCTCCGCAATCTTGCGGGCGGTTTCCGCGTGGGCGTCGTATATGCCGGTGAGTTCCACCTGACCGGCGGCGGCGAGTTCCGCATAGATGCGGGCATGATGTTGACCGAGCGACCCGGTGCCGAGGACGGCGACTTTGACCTTTGATGCCATGGGCCCAGTGTGCCATTTCGCCGAATAATCCAAAAGTCGAAATGATTGTCATCGTTTGCCCTTGTTTCATCGCGCCGCTATCGGTTTAATGAACCGTCACCATCAACTGTCTGAAAACGTCTTTTGCACATATGAATTTTTACCATCGCTGTCTGCCCGGTCTGGCCGGGATTGGTTTGGTTTTGGCGGCCGGCACCGTGCTGGCGGATCCTTTGGACGCGGGCTTTCAGCAGCCGCTGGATTCCGCGCGCCCGGAAACGTGGTGGCATTGGATGAATGGCAACCTCACCCGCGAAGGTCTGGGCGCCGACTTGCAGGCCATGAAGGACATCGGCCTGGGCGGCGCGACCATCGTGAATGTGGACTGCGGCATCCCGCGCGGGAATGTGCCGTTTATGAGCCCGGAATGGCGTGGACTCTTCAAATATACGGTTCAGGAAGCCAACCGGTTGGGACTGGAACTGTGCATCGAAAACTGCGCGGGCTGGTCCAGCAGCGGCGGTCCATGGAACACCCCGGAAAATGCGATGCAGAAGCTGGTCACGAGCGAGGTGCATGTCACAGGCCCCACGGATTACGACGCCACGTTCCCGTCGCCGCCGGTCACGTTGAACACGTACCATGATGTTGCGGTGCTGGCGTTTCTCGATACGGCGAATGAAACCGTGCGCATGCGGGATTTGTCCCCGGTGGTGTCGCTTAGCACCGGCGAGGATCCGGGCAACCGGTTGACGGACGGCGACGCCGGCACGCAGGTCAATCTGCCGCTGCCAACGCGTGGCAAACCACAATTCGTGCAACTCGCCTTTCGCGGTCCCTTCGGCGCGCGTTCCATCAAGCTCACGGCGGGGGCCGGTTTGCCGGACTGCGGCGGGGCGGTGGAGGTTTCGGACGATGGGCAGGCTTTCCGGACCGTTGGCAAGTTTACTTTCGGCCGGAAGGATTCGGCCGGGCGCCTGATCTCGCTGGGAGCCCAGCCGGTTTTGGCGCGTTACTGGCGGGTGCAATTCAATACGGTCAGCCCCAAGGCCAAGGTGAATCACCTGGCCATCGCGGACATTGATCTCTCCCCGCAACTGGTGATCAACAATCTGGACGCCAAAAACGGCTTGAACGGCAACGCCGTGCTGTCCTCGCCCGAACCCGATGGTCCGGCGGCGGGTGCCGTTCTGCCACAGAACACCATCGACCTCACCAGCCAGCTCTCGTCCGATGGCCATCTGCACTGGTCGGTGCCGGCGGGGAAATGGATCATCCAGCGTTTCGGATATACTCCCACCGGGGTCATGAATCATCCGGCGCCCAAGGAAGGCGAGGGGCTGGAATGCGACAAGTTCAGCACCGCCGCGCTGGACGCGCATTGGGATGGTTTCATGCAGAAGATTCTGGATGACATCGGGCCGCTGGCCGGCAAGACGCTGAACAGTTCGCTCATTGACAGCTACGAGGTCGGCGGACAGAACTGGTCGAAAGATTTCCGGACCGAATTTCAAAAGCGTCGCGGCTACGATCCGCTGAAATATCTGCCGGCCTTCACGGGGCGGGTGGTGGAAAGCCCGGCGGTATCCGAGCGGTTTCTGTGGGATGTCCGTCGCACCATTGCCGATTTGTTTGCGGATAATTACTACGGCCATTTTGCGGAGCTGTGCCGTCAGCATGGTTTGATGAACGCGGTGGAACCGTACACCGGGCCGTTTGAGTCGCTGCAAAGCGGACGCACCGCCGACGTTGTCATGGGCGAATTTTGGAGCGGCAGCCAGGGGCATCCCTCGGTAAAGCTGGCGGCGTCCATCGCGCATATTTACGGGAAGAACATTGTGGGTGCGGAATCCTTCACCGCCGCCCCGGACCAGGGGAAGTGGCAGAACGATCCCTATGCGCTGAAGACGCTGGGCGACCTGATGTTTTGCCGGGGCTTGAACCGCTGCGTGTTTCACCGTTACGCCAGCCAGCCGTGGACCAACCGGTGGCCGGGCATGACGATGGGCCAATGGGGTTTTCACTTTGAACGCACGGAAACGTGGTGGGATCAGGGCAAGGGCTGGATTGATTACCTCACGCACTGCCAGTATCTGCTCCAGCAGGGATACGCCGTGGCGGATGCCGCCTATTATACCGGCGAAAGCGCGCCGGTGGAAATGCGCGTCGGCAATCCCGCCTTGCCGGCGGGTTACGACTACGATGCCATCAATGCCGATGTGCTGGAACATCGCGTGACGGTACAGAACGGCCGGCTGACTTTGCCGAATGGCATCAGCTACGCAGTGTTGGTTCTGCCGCCGGATGACTCAGACATGAGCCCGGCGGTGGTGCAACGGTTGGATGAATTGGTGCGCGCGGGGGCCACGATTGTGGGGGCGCGACCACAACATGCGCCTGGTCTGACGGACTATCCGCAATGCGATGCCACGGTGCAGAAGGTCGCCGATGGCCTGTGGGGCAAATGCGACGGCGATACTGTCTTGGAAAATGCCGCCGGTCAGGGCCGCGTCATCTGGGGCAAACCGCTGAAGGATGTGTTCGCCGAACTGGCGTTGAAACCCGACTTTGAGTCTCAAGGCATTTCCGCGCCGGCCCGGCTGGCTTATGTGCATCGCGTGGCCGGCGCGGCGGACATCTATTTTGTGTCCAACCAGCAGCGGCAGTTTGCGGCGGCGGACTGCACCTTCCGTGTCACCGGCAAGATTCCCGAACTGTGGCATCCCGATACCGGCGTGATGGAACCGGCCCCGGTCTGGAGCGACCGCGATGGTCGCACGACGGTGCGGCTGGACTTGGATCCGGCTGGCTCGGTGTTCGTGGTGTTCCGTCAGGCGGCTACGGGGGCGGACCATGTCGTCAAGGCTGCCAGCAGCGGGGAGTCCGGCGGTGCCGCCGTTTCCAAACTCGTGATTCAACACGCGGTGTATGCCTCCATTGACCATGCGGGGGAAATGGATGTGACCCCTCTGCTGGCCGAGCTCGCCCGCTCCGGGCAGGTGCAATTGGCGGTGGACAATAGCGCGTTCGACCGCGATCCGGCGGTGAATCATTACAAGGAATTGCGCGTGACTTATACCCTCGATGGCAAAGCCGGTCAGGTGACCGTGCCGGAAGGCGGCACACTTACGCTGCCCGCCGAAGCCACCGTTGGTCAGGCACCCGCGTGGAAACCCGTGGTTGGCGCCGATGGCGCGCCGGCCGTGAAACTTTGGAGCAATGAACAGATTGAATTGCACAGTGCCGCCGGCAAAGTCTGGCAGGCCAAAGCCACGGACCTGCCCGCGCCCGCGAGTGTGAGCGGCGCCTGGGACCTGAGCTTCCCGCCGAACTGGGGCGCGCCCGCGTCCGTGACTTTGGACAAACTCATTTCCTGGACCGATCATCCGGACAGCGGCGTGCGCTATTTTTCCGGCACCGCCACGTATGAAAAGGACATCGAGATTTCCGCCGACCGTCTGCTTGCCGGGCGGGAACTCTGGTTGGACCTCGGCGCGGTGAAAAACTTCGCCACCGTCTCGCTGAACGGACAAAACCTGGGCGTGCTCTGGAAACCGCCGTTCCGGGTGAACATCACCGCCGCTGCCAAACCGGGTCAGAACCGGTTGCAAGTGAAAGTCACCAACCTCTGGCCCAACCGCTTAATCGGCGATGAACAGCTTCCGCCCGACCGCGAATGGAATGGCAAAGAGCTCAAAGCCTGGCCGCAATGGCTGCTGGACGGCAAGCCCAGCCCCACCGGCCGTTTCACCTTCACCACCTGGCATCATTGGACCAAAGATTCCCCGCTGCTGGAATCCGGTTTGCTCGGCCCGGTGACGTTGCGGACGGCGGAAACGATACCGGTGCAATAGGCGGTGGCCAATTTGCGTCGGTTGGCGATGAGCGAATCATCCGGTGGCAGGCCGGACGCTACATTTAGATGGGGCAGGGGCACCTCCGCCCTGCCAATTTGTTGAATTGGTGTGCGGGGTTTTGGTGGTGGTTTTCGGTTACATTATGCGGTTGGTTTGATTCTGGATTTACCTTGATTTATCTGGATTTGCTGGGGTTTTGAAGCATAGATCAAGGTTGAGGGTAATGGTTATGTAGGTTCGCCATTCACTGAGATGGAGTGGATGGTACATATAAAAAGTGGGACGCTCGCCCTCACCCCGGCCCTCTCCCCCGAGGAGAGGGGGAATAGGTTCCAGCGTTTAGGGTTGGCCAAGCGGGTGGATGGTTCACGCGTCTTGAAATATGGGAAGATGGTCATATGGATGGATGGTGGCTGTAGTTTATATAGGTTCGCCTTCGTCATTGGGGTCGGGTTTTAGGCCTTTTTTCTTGCGGTCTTTTTCTTCGGCGGCCAGGGCGGCGAAGGTTTCGGGGTAGAATTCTTCGGTGAAGAATTCGTCTTCCTCTTCCTCCTCGGATTCCGGCTTTTCTTTGGCGGCTTTGTTGGATTTGGCTTGGCCGTCCTTGGTCTGGGTGGCTTTGCTCTTCTTTTTATACTTGGGGTCGCGGATGGGCGGGTCGGGCGGGATGTTGGGTTCGGCGAGGGCCCATTCGCGTTCTTCCTTGGATTCTTTGCATTTCACTTCGCGTTCGTGGAGTTCGGTGCGGCGTTGATGCATGACTTGTTTGTTGAGGCGATGGAGGGCGTCCATTTGCCGCCAGATGTCTTTGGGGGGCGGGCCGTCCATGGGGACGCGTGATAATAGCGCGGCGTAACGGGCCATGATGGTTTTGGCCATGTGGCTGGCGAAGGAGCCGGCGGTGGCGATGCTGGCGAAGATGTCACGGGTGTTGAGTTCGATTTCGGTTTTGGCGAGCCAGTCGAGGTAGCCGCCCTGGTTCCAGTTGGAGAGGTTTTGGGGGCTGATGGGTTCGCCACCGAAGCATTCCTGCATGATGCCTTGGACGACGGGGAGTTCGTTCAGCCAGTAGAGGATCTGGACGCCATGTTCGCCGTTGTAGAGTTTTTCGTTGATTTGGTCCCGGATATTTTGCGGGAGACGGGCGATTTTGCCGATGCGGCTCATAGGTTAAGCGAGGGTGGAGGGTTGAGGGTGGCGATTATCGGATCCGGGTTTCGGATTTCGGATTTCGGGTGCGGAGGCGTGTGGAGTGCGCAGGCAGGACTGCGCTTGGGGACTGGGAGACATGTCTCCCAGTTCAAAGCGGCGACATGTCGCCGCACTCCACATGGGGGACGGGCGCCGGTGGTGGTGGCGGAGCGCGGTTCGGTGAACGGCAGCAGGGGAGGCTGGCCGGCGGGCGGGGTTAGTTGTACGCGGGCACGGTCTGGTAGTTGGACATTGCTGCGGGTCACAGACCCGCGCTCCGATAGTTGACGGTGGTTGGTTCATGGGTTTTTGGCTGATTATGGCAGGTGTCCGGAAAAAATAATACGCGCCCGCAGCGCACTCGGGTGGGAGGGCCGTGGTTATTGGGGAAAAGCGGGGTCGGAAATTGGAAATTTACTAAAATCAGGAAAACTGATTTAAGCAAACCCGCATAAACATTGCGTGGAAACGGGGTCGGGCGGAAAAGGCGTGGGAAATTTTCCCCAATCGGGGAAAAAGCCAATGTTTTAACGATAAAGACGCATTACGAGCGTGACGCTGGATTCATTTATTTTTAACCGCAGATGCCCAATTCAATGACCTCAATGAGGCGGGGTTTCCATCTGGGCGTGAGTGGTGTCAAAGGGGGGCACGCCTTCCGGGGTGGTGATGTGGGAATCGATCACGCGGACGCCCTGCGCGAAGAAGAGGCCGAAGGGTTTGTCGGCGGTGATGTTGACGTTTTGCAGCAGCACATTGGTGACGCAGGCTTCGGGCAGGCCGAAGATCAGGCCGGCGCGGTGGCCGGATGATACGGTGGCGGTGATGTTGCTGAAGGTGAGGTTCGCGTAAAACGGGGTCAGGCTGGTCACTTCTTTGGCGGGGAAATGGGCGGCATCCTTGCCGGTGAGGTCGTTCATGTTTTTGAACGGCTTGGTTTTTTCGTGGTAGGAACCGTAGATCAGAATCGGCGTGCCGACGTTGGTCATGCGGAGGTTGCGGTAGGTGAGGTCGTGGACAAAGCCGCCGCGATCGCGGTCGGATTTGATGCGGATGCCGGTTTCGGTGTTGTTGAAGGTGCAATCAACGACGGTGAGGTTGGAGACCCAGCCCTGGGTGTAGCTGCCGATGGAGAGGCCATGGCCGGTGCCATAGGTGCAATTGGTGATGAGGACATTCGAGGTGTGGCCGCCGCAGGTGAAGTCGTCATCGCCCACGCTGATGTTGCAATCCTGGACGAGGATGTTGTTGCCGCTGACGTCGCAGGCGTCGGTATTGTGGCTGGGGGTGACGGGATCGGTGGAGGAGGGGGCATGGATGGTCACGCCGCGAACGGTGACATTGTCCGACCGGATGCCGATATGAAACATGGGAGAATTGCAGAGGGTGATTTTTTCAATGAGCACGCGGTCGCATCCGCCAAAGTGAATCATGCGCGGGCGTTTGGCGTTGGCGTCGGTTTTGGCGTAGGGCCACCAGTCGGCGCCCTGGCCGTCGATGGTGCCGCTGCCGCTGATGGCGATATCATGGAGCTTTTCACCGCTGATAAAGGTCGCCGGATCTTTGAGTCCGCCGGGGTATTGTTTGAGGGGCAGCATTCGCAGCGTGGCGCCGGAGTCCACGCGGAAGTTGATTTGACTGGCCAGTTGCAGGGGGCCGCACAAATAAATTCCCGCCGGGAGTTCCACGATGCCGCCGCCGGCCGCACTGGCGGCATTGATGGCGCTTTGGATGGCCTTGGTTTCGGTCGCGACGCCGTCGCCGATGGTGCCGTAGTTTATGACGTTGAAAATCCGGTTGGGAATGACGGGCGGGGCGGGATTGACGCCGGCATGAGCGGTGGCAACGAAGGTCGGGCTGCCGAGCAGCAGGCCAGCGGCGGCGGCAATACCAAGACAGGGCAGAGTGCGTTTCATAACAGTTTTTAATGGAGATGCGCCAAGGGTAACAGAAGGGGTTGCGGACGGCCAGTCTTTGCAGGCGGCCACCAGGTGGGGCCGGGTGAGAACGGGGAGCATCCTGTCACTGCCCCGAGGCCAAATAGCTGAGCGCCATCTTACCCTCTCCTCGTTGGGCGAGAAGAAGGGGAAATCGCGGGCGGGATGCCCGTCAGAGCTGTTAGCAGCAGGTCTTCGCCGAGTTGGTGCCAGGTGACTTCGCGGAGGGGGACGATGTCGGCGAGGCTTTTCGCGCCATCGCCGGCGACGGCTTTGCGGGAATCACGGCCGCCGAGAATTTTGGGGGCGTAGAAGAAGGCGACACGCTGGGCGAGGCCGCCGAGGAGAAACCCGGCATTCACTTCGCCGCCGCCTTCGACCAGCAGGCTGGTGACGTTTTCTTTCCCCAACTTTTTCAGGAGCCAGCGCAGGTCAATGTGTGGCTTGGCACCGGCGTGGGCGGATTTCTTTTCGGGCGCAATCAGGACGTTCACTTTTTTGGCCAGCGCGGCGACTTTTCTTTTCGGGGCATTGCGGCCAACCACGATGGTGGTGAGGGCGGCTGATTCATCCGTGACGACGCGGGCAGTGAGAGGGGTGCGGGCGCGGGTGTCGAGGATGAGACGGCGCAATTTGGACGGGGCGGGGGATTTGGCGTCGGCCGGACGGTACGTGAGGCCGGGATCATCGGCCAAAATGGTGTTCACGCCCACGAGAATGGCATCGCTGCCCTGGCGCAGGATCATGCCATGGGCACGGGCGGCAGGACCGGTGATCCATTTGGATTCACCGCTGGCGGTGGCGATTTTGCCGTCCAAGGTCATGGCGGCTTTGACGGTCACGAACGGGGTGCGGTGGGTGATCCAGTGGTTAAACACTTCGTTCAGCCGGGTGCAATCGGCGGCCAATTTGGCGTCGGCGCCGGTGACGGTGAGGCCGGCCTGTTCCAAGATTTTGAAGCCCCGGCCGGCGTGATGGGGGTTGGGGTCGGTGGCACCGACGACGACGCGTTGGATCCCGGCGGCGATGATGGCGTCCGTGCAGGGCGGGGTGCGACCGTGGGTGCAGCAGGGTTCGAGCGTCACATAAATCGTGGCACCTTGGGGGGAGTGACCACGCTTTTGGGCGTCGCGCAGGGCTTCGATTTCCGCGTGGGGTCCGCCGGCCTGGCGATGCCAGCCGCGTCCGATGATTTTGCCTGCTTTTACGAGCACCGCGCCGACCATGGGGTTGGGCGAGGTGGTGCCGTAGCTGCGGCGGGCGAGACGCAGGGCGAGGCGGAGATGGGCGGCGTCAGACATGGGGGACATCGTAGCGGGCAGGGGAAGGTGATTTCAAATTTCAAATTTGAGATTTCAAATGGTACACATCCAACATCCAACAGTCCTTGCGGACGGCCACCACACCCAACATCCAATGAACGGAGGGCGTATATGAGCCTCCTTACGTCGGCTGCTACTCTTCAAACAGCGCCTGCGCAAACTGTTTGGCGTCGAAGGGCTGGAGGTCGTCGGCTTGTTCGCCGAGGCCGATGAATTTGATGGGGAGGCCGAGTTCTTTTTGGATGGCCACGACCATGCCGCCTTTGCTGGTGCCGTCGAGTTTGGTGACGACGAGGCCGGTGAGGGGCACGGCTTTGTTAAATTCGCGCGCCTGGGTGAGGGCGTTCATGCCGGTGGTGGCGTCGAGCACGAGCAGGACTTCATGGGGGGCGCCGGGAATTTGCTTGCCAATCACGCGATGCAGCTTTTGCAATTCCAGCATGAGGTTGTGCTTGGTGTGCAGGCGGCCGGCGGTGTCGATGAAGAGGTAATCGGCCTTGCGGGCGTTGGCGGCGGTGACGGCGTCGTGGGCGACGGCGGCGGGGTCGGCCCCGTAATTGCCGGCGATGACTTCGACTTTCAGACGCGTGCCCCAGAGGCGCAACTGTTCAATGGCGGCGGCGCGGAAAGTGTCGCAGGCGGCGAGGATGGCGGTCTGGCCCCGGGACTGAATGGCGTGGGCGAGCTTGGCGCTGGTGGTGGTTTTGCCGGTGCCGTTCACGCCGACGATGGAGACGATGGTCGGGCCGGTGGCGACTTTCTTCAGGTCAGCGTTTTGGGACGACAGGCTTTTTTCAATTTCCGCCCGGGCGATGGCGAGGTAGTCTAGTCCGCCGGAGCCTTGGGTTTCGTAGGAGAGTTTAACGGCCGCCATGATCTGGTTGGTCATGGCGATGCCGAAATCGGCGCCGATGAGAGCCTGCTCGATTTCTTCGAGGGATTCGGCGGTGAGCTTGGGGGAGCGCGTGACGATGCGCTTGATTTCGTGGACGAGCTTGGCCTGCGTTTTGGCGAGGCCGGCTTTGAATTTGGCAAATAATCCCATGGGAATATAAAATTTAGGCGCGGAAAAATTCAGGACATTACCGGCTCATGCGCAAACCTGATTTACTTGGCGGCCCGGGCTTCGTTGGCGGCTTTCCGGGCGGCATTGAGTCGTTCGATATGATCGTAGGGCAGCCGCACGGTGCCGATGAGCGGACGCCCTTTGCTGTAGCCGTGGCAGTCGCTGCCGCCGGTCACGAGCAGGTCATGCTTTTCGGCAATTTCCAGGTAATGCTCGGACATGGAGGTGGAATGCTTGGTGTGAAAACATTCGATGCCATCGAGGCCGACAGCCACTAGATCGGGAATGATGTCGTCGTTGTGATTCAAGCCGGGATGGGCCATGACGGCCAGCCCGCCGGCCTGATGGATGAGATCGACGCTTTCGAGCGCGGACATCTTGGTCTTGGGCACCCAGGCGGGGCGGTTTTTCTTAAGAAAACGTTCAAAGGCTTCGTCGAGGCTGCCGACGAGTTTTTCCTTCACGAGGGCGCGGGCGACGTGGGGACGGCCGGGGGAGCGGCAATTGGCCAGTGCGAAGACGGATTCGACCTTGAGGGGAATGCCCATCTTGTTCAGGGCGGCGACCATCTCGTGGATGCGGTTTTGCCGCACGGCCTGAAAGGTGGCAATCCGGGCGAGCAGGGCCGGGTTTTGGGTATCCAGAAAGTAACCGATGATATGCACCTCAGTATCCTGGTGCTCGGCGGTCAGCTCGGCACCGGTGATAAACTCCATTTTCACCGCCGCGCAGGCGGCGGCGGTGCGGGCGCAACCTTCCACGGTGTCATGATCGGTGAGGGCGATGCACGACAGGCCACCCTTCTGCGCATGCAATACCAGTTCTTCGGGCGTAAACGTCCCGTCGGAGAACTGGGTATGCAAATGGAGGTCGGCGAATTTCATTCGGTCAACAGGTTCGGAGGTTCCTTATTTGACGATGCGCGCGGGGCGCATGAGTTCGCCTTTGACCTTGTCCAGAATGCCGTTCACAAACTTGCCGCTGTCCTGGGTGGAAAACTTTTTGGCGATGTCCACGGCCTCGTTGATGCTGACCACGGGGGGGATGTCCTCGCGGTGGAGCATTTCGAAGATGGCCAGGCGCATGATGTTGCGATCCACGGCGGCGATGCGGTGAAAGTCCCAGTTCTTGCAATGCTTCTTGATGTGCTCATCAATCAGATTGCGGTGCTCCAGCACGCCCCGGATGAGCGGTTCGGCAAAGAGGCGGGTCTCGGCTTCATCGATGGTGGGGGGCGGCAATTCCACCTTTTCACCCCAGGTGGAGGCACCCTTTTCCTCCTCGAAGGCCGCGGTCCGCTGCGAATTCCAGAACTGCGCCAGTTCCAGCTCGAGATTCTCGGGCGGGTTCAGGTCGTGCTGAAACAAAAATTGCACTGCGCGTTCCCGCGCTTCGCGTCGTTTTCCCATAGTTCAACTCCTATAATGCCGCAGAATGGCCCGGCGGGAAATGAAAAATTGCAAGCCGTGCAATCTGCGATATTCTACGGGCGTCATGAGCATCGTCACCAAACTGCTGCACACCCGCTACCGCGTCAATGATCTGGAGCGGACGGTGAAGTTTTACCGCGATATCCTGGGCCTCCAGGAAATCAAGCGGCACAAGTCGCCGCGCGGCTCGGAACTGGTGTTTCTCAAGGCCCCGGAGAGCGCCGAAGAGATTGAAATCTGCCATTTTCCCGGCAGCGAACCGGTGGCGGTGCAGCCGGACCTCACCCATCTGGCCTTTGAAGTGGAGAGTCTGGAAGTCTTTGCCCGGCATCTGGCGGCGCATGGTTTGAAGTATTCCGACGGCCCCACAACCAGCTCCAGCGGCACCACGTTTGCCTTCATTGATGCGCCGGAAGGCTATGAAATTGAACTGATCCAGAAGCGTGCCGGTCATATTTGACCGGCACCGGTTTTTACCGTTTAACCCGCAACTCAATCAAACCTGAATCCCGATAACTGTTCCATGAGCATTCTCATTGTTGGTTCCACCGCCCTTGATTCCATTAAAACGCCCACGGCGGAAAATCCGCGATTGCTGGGCGGTTCCGCCAGTCACGCCAGCGTGGCGGCGAGTTTCTTCAGCCCCGTGAGTCTGGTGGGCGTGGTGGGCGAAGATTTTCCCAAGAAATACCTCCAGCTCTACAAGAGCCATAAAATTGATCTGGCCGGCCTGCAAATCCTGCCGGGCAAGACCTTCCATTGGGCGGGTGAATACGAGGTTAATATGAACAACCGCCGGACACTACTCACGGAACTGGGCGTGTTCGAGACGTTCAATCCCACGCTGCCAGAAGCGTATCGGAATCTGCCGTATGTGCTGCTGGCCAACATTGCGCCGGCGCTCCAGCATCATGTGCTGGATCAGATGAAGAAGCCCAAGTTCGTGGTCGCGGACACCATGGACCTGTGGCTAAACATCGCCATGCCCGATTTGCTGAAATTGATCAAGCGGGTGGATGGTTTTGTGCTCAACGACAGCGAGGCCAGCCAGTTGACGCAGACGGACAACGTCTTCGCCGCGCTCAAGAAGATCCACAAGCTGGGACCGAAGTATGTGATCATCAAGAAAGGGTCGCACGGCTCGATTCTGTCCGGCCCGACCGGCATTTTCATCTGCCCGGCTTACCCGCTCGGCAATGTGAAAGACCCGACGGGGGCAGGGGATTCCTTTGTGGGCGGCATGATGGGGTACCTGGCCAAGTCCAAGGGCTCGATTGACGCGAACATCCGGGCGGCCATGGTGCATGGCAGCGTTACGGCATCCTTCTGCTGCGAAGGTTTTGGGCTGACCCGCACCACCAAGGTTAAGCCGGCCGACATCCAGAAACGGGTGAAAGAGCTGGAGAAGATGACGCGGTTTTAAGGTTTGATCTCTTCGCCCGTTGCAATCTGGCCGGGTTGCAAAAAGGTTTTGATGAGTTCGCCCTCACCGCAGACCGTCATGCCGGGAAACGTCTTGAACCATTTTCCGGCGGGTACTTCGGGTTCGGCCGTCAGCCAGTCAGCCAAGAGTCCAAGCTGGTCAGCCGAAATGTTGCGGCGACTGACCCGGTCCAGCAAATGATCGAGCAGTCGTGGTGGCAGGTTATGGCGGCGGATACGGGGCATGGCTACTCGCCATAAAAACCGCGATGAATTTCATCCCGCAACTTCATGACTTCAGCAGGATTGTCCGCATCAACCATCTGCTTTGCCAGCGCCGAAAGCTCTTTGCCGGGAAGCTGGCGCTCGCGTGCCAGTTCAAAGGCAAACTGAATCACCCGCGATTGTTCAGCAGGCGACAGGTGTTTGATTTCTTCAATGACGGCAGTGGCTGTCATAATGGAATTATCGCCGCAAATGGCATTCCGGCAAGGGGCAAGTTTGCCGGGGGCTGCTTGTTTTAGCGCGCCAACTTGACCGTCTTGATCTGTTCATACCACCGGCGCAGGTGCGGCAGTGACTTGGGCAGCCGGTAGTGACCGGAGTAGAGGAAGTTTTCCACCATGCCGAACAGGTTGAAATCCACAAACAACGGCTTTTCCCCGAGCAGGTAGGGCGAATGTGCCAGCATCTGTTCGCAGGGCAGGAGTTTTTGTTCGAGCGCGGACAACAGGTTCTTCTGCTGGGCCTGCCATTGGGCCAGACAGCTGCGGCCGAACTTGCGTTCCTTGTGTCGGACAAAAAATACCTGGTCGCGCGGCGCGACAAATTCTTTGAAATAAATGTCGTTCAGCTTGAAGCCCACGGCCTCGACCTCATTTTCAAAGTATCGCCAGAGAATGGCTTGCTGGCCCTCGAACCGGGTCGGGAACAGGTCGAGCTTCAGCTTGGTGTCAAGGTAGCGGGCAATGTCCTGGGTTTCGTCGCCGGATTCAAAGATGACCTTGCTGCCGTCCTTGATGACGGGCACGGCATGGTACTGTTCCCGGGTCAGCTTCCAGATCAGATTCCGGTCCACGTGACTGGGCAGGTTGGTGATTTTGAATTTCGCGCCGGAAAACTCCAGCATGCGCCGCTGCACAATGCAGAAGGGGCTCCACGGGAATTGAATCAATTCAATCATGCCGCATTTCTGGGCCATGTCGGGCCGGTTGGCAAGCCTAATCCGCTGCGGCAGGCGGGGTTGCCGGCATTGACCGGTTGCCGCAAGGCACGCAATAGATTCGCCAAGGTGAAACCTTGGTTGGGCTAAGAGAATCACGCAAACCCCTTTACACTTTCCGGGCGGGGGGTAGAATCGCTTCATGGCTGGCGAATACGACGCATCTGAGTTTGTAGATACCGATTTTGTGGCGCATAAATCCACTTCTGGTTATGCCGCGCCCGGATCGGCCGCACCCACGCGGCAGGATGTGGACCGCAAGGTGGTGGAAGCGCAGCAGAAGCTCGCCGAACTCAAAAGCGCGCAGGAAGAGCTCGAGCGCCAGCGCGGGGAACTGGAGGATTTGCGCCGACGCCAGGCGGAATTTCAGACCGGCCGCCAGGAGATGATTCAAAATCTCACCCGCGGGCTGGGATTGCTGGAGGAAGCGGAGTTCAATCTCCGCCGTGATGCCGAGCAGATGGCCAAGACCAGTTACGACTTCAAGTCCGCCCTCGCCAAGGTGCAGGCCATTCGCGAGGAGGTCTGGACCAAGGATAATTTCGGCGTGGAACTCACCCGCGCCCTCACCGCCATTGAGAATGCGCGGATGGAATGGAATGGCGCCCGGCTCAAGCTGCCCGTCTTGCAGGGCGAAAACCGGCCGGCGGATGCCGCCGACAATGCGCCTGCGGCCGCCGCGTCGCTGGCGGATCTGAGCCTTGGCCAGCTTTGCAAAATCGGGTTTGCCCTCACGTGGCCGCTGCTGGCGGTATCCGTGACCGCGCTGGGCATCCTGCTGGTGATTTTGCTAAAACGACACTGAAGCCTATGTCGTTGTCGAAAAAAAAGCCGGATCCGCTTTCTGATCGCGCCCGCGATTTGACGAACGAAATTGCCGCGCTTGAGGCGGAGATCAAAAAGCTCAGTTCCCAATCCGCCGCCGCAACACCGGTGGTCACTTCGCCCGCCGGCGGTCCCAAAATTCGTTCCACCACCACCCCGTTCCAAGCCGCGCCGCCGTCCAAGCCCGCGCCGGAGCCGGTGTTTGAAGATGTGAGTCGCAATACGGTGGCGGCGGTGCCCACGGTTGAAAAATCGGAATTATTCAACGAACTGGGCCTCCGCAAATATGATCTGCCGGCGCTCATCGCCCGTTTGCGCAACCGTCTGCGCAGTCCCACCACCAGCAATCCGCGCCTGATCAGCTATCTCGCCGCCGGCGGGGTTCAGGGCCTGCGGCCGTTGCGCTATGAAAAACGGGTTGCCCGGGAACGGTTCATCATTCTCGTTATTATCTTTCTGGCCATTTTGACCGGCCTGTCCTACCTGTTTTTACGGCACTGACCAAACCACTATATGAAAGCTCCCATTGCCACCTCCGAGGGGATATTTTTGGCGGAATTCAGCGAAGAAGGCCTGTGTTTCCTGCATTTTCCCAAAGCCTCGGAGGTTTCGGCCAAGGAAGAAACTGCCGAAGTGCCGGCTACCTTGCGTCCCTGGGTGAAACTTACCACCGCCGCCCTGAAAGCTGTTCTGGCGGGTCGGGTGCCGACCGAATTTCCGCCGCTGGATCTTTCGGCGGGCACGAAGTTCCAGCAATCCGTCTGGCGGCAGATGTTGAAGATCGCTCCTGGGAAAACCAAATCGTACGGTGAAATTGCGAAGGCCATTGGCAAACCGGCGGCGGTGCGCGCGGTGGGCGGCGCCTGCGGGGCGAATCCCATTCCGGTGCTGGTGCCGTGCCATCGCATTCTTGCGGCCGGGGGGAAACTGGGCGGATTTTCGGGCGGGCTGGATTGGAAACGGCGGTTGTTGGCGATTGAGGGGCATGCGCAATATCAGGCGTGACGAAGCCATTTTAATTGGTAGCAGCCGACGTGAGGCTCCAATGTCTTTTGGGAGCGTTTATTTATTTGGAGCCTCCTCACGTCGGCTGCTACAAGTAATTGTGTAACGCGCTGCTACCGCCGGAACATCCCGGGCATGCCGCCGCCCATGCCGCCCATTTTGCCCATCATCTTGGACATCTTGCCCATCTTTTTCATCATCGTCTGCATCTGAAAAAATTTGTTGAGCATGGTGTTCAATTCGGCCACGGTCACGCCGCTGCCGGTGGCGATGCGGCGACGGCGCGCGGCATTGAGAATGGTCGGATTCCGCCGTTCCTTGATGGTCATGGCGCAGACCATGCCTTCCATGCGCTTGAATTCTTTTTCCTGCTTGCCGATGTCCATTTGCTTGAGCGCGTCGCCGCCGCCGGGCAGCATCTTGACGATGCTTTCCAAGGAGCCAAGCTTCTTCATGGCGCGCAACTGTTCGAGAAAATCTTCCAAGCTGAATTCGCCTTTGCGCATCTTCTCTTCCATGCGCTTGGCTTCGTCCTCGCTCACGGCTTCGGCCGCTTTTTCCACGAGGCTCACGACGTCGCCCATGCCCAGGATGCGCGAAGCCATGCGTTCGGGATGGAACGGTTCAAACTCGTCCAACTTTTCACCGACGCCGGCAAACTTGATCGGCTTGCCGGTGACGGATTTAAGGCTCAGCGCCGCGCCGCCGCGCGCATCGCCGTCCAGCTTGGTCAGGATGGATCCGGTAATATTTAGCGCCTGATCAAAATGCGTGGCCACGTTCACGGCTTCCTGACCGGTGGCGGCGTCGAGGACCAGCAGGATTTCCTGCGGCTTCACGAGGTCGCGCAACCGCACCAGTTCCTGCACCAGCGGTTCGTCAATCTGCAACCGGCCGGCGGTGTCAAAAATCAAAACGGTGCGCTGGTTTTCGCGGGCAAAGACCAGGGCTTCGCGGGCAATCTTCAAGACATCCGTTTCGCCGCGCTTTAGAAAGACGGGCACTTCGAGCTGTTTGCCCAGAGTTTCTAGTTGGTCCATGGCGGCGGGACGGTACACATCCGCCGCCACGAGGAGCGGGGCGCGACCCTGTTTTTTGAGCAGGCGCGCGAGCTTGCCGCTGGAGGTGGTTTTGCCGGAACCGTGCAAGCCGACCATCATGATGCAGGTGGGCACGCTGTCCAGGCTCAGACTGGCGTTTTCCGAACCTAGCAGTGCCACCAATTCATCGCTGACGAACTTGATGATCTGCTGGCCCGGCTGAACGCTGGCGATGACTTCCGCGCCGAGCGACTTGGTTTTGACGCGCTCGATGAAATCGCGGGCCACCTTGAAATTGACATCCGCCTCCAGTAAAGCCATCCGCACCTCGCGCAAGGCGTCGGAGACGTTGCTCTCGGAGATTTTTCCGAGGCCGCGCAAATTGCGAAAAGCGTTCTGGAGCTTGGTGCTTAACGAGTCGAACATCTGTGCATTTTAGCGGATGATCCCGCCGAGGCAGAGCAAAAATTTTGGTAAAAAAACTGCTGTGAAATAATCGTTCCCTGCCTTGAGGGCTGGAAACCCGAGCATGTTCCATTTTGGAACATACTCATATTGAAGGTATGCTGCCACTTCCAGTTTGAAACGACATATGCCGCTCCTACGGAGCTGGGAATTTGACTGCTTATTACTACAAATATGGCGCTCCTACGGAGCTAGGTCAGCCTGCCATGAGTGCGGTCTCAAACCGCAAGTGGTCTGCTTCCTGCCTGGCAGGGTCTTGAGGTTTCCCATGTATCAGTAGTGTTCCAAGATGGCTCAAATTTTCCCAGAACACATGTAATCATAAATTCCATCATTCGTCTCCAAATTGCCAATTGGCCATTTTAAATTGCAAATGTCTTAAGTTCCTGCCGCCACCCCAAACCGCTGCCCCCATTTGCCGAAGATTTCCGGGGTCGATCCCAAATCACGTTTCATCAGCACATCGCGGTCCCACGGATTGCGGTGGCGGGCGATGGCGAATTTCTCCCGGAAGGGAATGCGGACGGAGTACCAGGGCGATACCAGTGGCGTCCGGATCAACGGAAAATCCGAGCCATACACCAGCCGGCCGGCGAATTCCGGGCGATGGACGGCGCGGTGCAGGTACCCTAGATTATTTACGAGGGTGAGCGCGGAAATGTCCGCGTACAGATTCGGATATTCGCGCATCATCCGGGCGAGACGGTCCGCGCCGCGTTCGCCGTGATATTTGCCCGAGGCGGCCACATGCGCGGCGATGACGGTAACGCCCAAACTCAGGGGCAGGCGCAATTTTTCCGGGTCGCCCAAGGCGGCTTCCGCCTTGGAAAAAGAATGTTCCGGGCCGGTATGGGAGAGCAGGGGAAGGTTCAGTTCCACGAGCTTTTTGTAGAAGGGGATGAAGCGCGGGTCGGCCGGATCGAACTCCATAATGGGCGGCAGCCATTTTACCAGCACCGCGCCGTGGGCCTTGGCCCAGACCAGCCGTTCCAGCGCATCCGGCCGCAGGGGATTAACGGACGCGCCAAAGAGCAGGTTGGTGTGCCGGGCGGCCATGGCGGCCACGAATTCATTGGGAACGTAAACTTCGGTGTGGTTGGTGTCGAGTTGGCCATCCGGCCCGATCACACCATCCATGGCCAGGATGACGGCGTGGCTGACGAATTGGCTGCCCGCCAGAGAGGCGGAAATGCGATCGGCCACCAAGTGGTCGCCTTGGCGTTCCAGTTCCCGACGGGAAACGCCGAAGCTGTGCAGATAAATGTTGAACCGCCAGTTGCGGCGCATTCGGGGCGAAATGAAGCAGCCGCTGCCGCCCGCGCCAATGCCGGCGATGTGACAATGCATATCCACAATCCCGGCCGGGATGGCATCCATGGCCGGAACCGCCCGGGCGGTCGCGCTCTGGCTTGCGATGGTGGTCATCAAGAGGCTGGACAAGAGCATCTTGGATTTCAGAATGCCGGGACTGGTTTTGGCTGACAAGTTTTTCATGGTTGTCATTTTGCCGGCCTATTCGGCTGACCGTGAATTGATAAAATTACCGGCAACATCGAAGAAAACGATTGCCGTTTTTGCCAAGGGGTTTAGTTTTGCGCCATGCGTACCGCATCACTTGATTTTCTCCGAACCCTCGTCAACACGCCGAGTCCGGTCGGCCACGAAACCCGCGGCCAGCGGGTCTGGCTGGATTATGCCGGCCAGTTCGCCGACGAAACCTATTCCGACGCCTATGGCAATTGCGTGGCGGTGCTGAACAAAGGCGCTTCCACCCGCATCATGCTGGCGGCGCATGCGGATGAAATTGCCATGGTCATCAATTACATTGATGACAACGGGTTTATTTATGTCCGCCGGCAGGGCGGAGTGGATGCCGCCATCACCAAGGCCCAGCGCATCATCATTCACACGCGCACGGGGCCGGTCAAAGGCGTGGTGGGCAATGTCGCCCCGCATCTCACCAAGCTGGAGGGCGAACCCAAGCTGCCCAAGATTCACGAGATATTCATTGATATTGGTGTGAGCAGTCGCAAGGATGCCGAGAAATATGTACGCATTGGCGATCCCATTACGCTGGCGGATGAATTCGACATTTTGCGCGATGACCTTGCCGTGGCGCGGGCGTTCGACAATCGCATTGGCACGTTTGCCGTGGCCGAGACGCTGCGTCTGCTCAAGGAATCCAAGGTAAAATTGAACGTGGAGGTCTGCGCCGTTTCCAACGTGCAGGAGGAGGTCGGGTTGCTCGGGGCGCGGCAGATTGCCTATTCGCTGCACCCGGACACCGCCCTGGTGGTGGATGTCACCCACGCCACGGATTATCCCACCGTGAGCAAAACCCAGCATGGCGACACGCGCATCGGCCAGGGGCCGTGCATCACGCACGGCGGTTGCAACCATCCCGAGGTGGTGAAGCGGTTGGAGGAGGTGGCGGCGGCCAAGCGGATTCCGCTCCAGCACGAGGCGATGTCCGCCAGCAGCGGCACGGATACGGATGTTATTTTCTGGACGCGCGGCGGCATTCCGAGCGGGCTGATCAGCCTGCCGAATCGCTACATGCATTCGCCGGTGGAAGTGGTGAGCCTGAAGGATCTGGAAATGATTCCGCAACTGATGGCCGGCTTTGTGCATTCGCTGAAAAAAGGCGAGCTGTTCAAAGTGAAGATCTAAGCATTGTTTCAACCGCATGCCTGCGCCCAATGAGCCAGTCACGATGCCGCGTCCGGACATCGGGGAAGACACGCGCGCCGACAACCGGCTTGGCCCGGTGTACAACGTCGTTTGCTGGAACGATCCCGTGAACCTCATGGTCTATGTCACGCATGTCTTTCGCAAAGTGTTTGGCTGGGAGGAGGCCAAGGCGCGGAAGCACATGCTGGAAGTGCATGAAAAGGGCAAAAGCGTGCTCGCGAGTGAAGGGCTCGAGAAGGCCGAGTTTTACGTTCACCGGCTGCAACAATACCGGTTGCATGCGACCATGGAGCCGACGGAATGAAGCGGATCAAGTCCAAGCCCGAAGTCTGGGTGTTTCGCATGGAGGCGGCCGAGGTTTCCCAGTTGAAACATCTGGTGGGGAATTATCCGATCACACCGGCGGTCCCCGCAAAGATCAGCCAGACCGATACCGGGGACGCGTCCCGGGAGCGTGAGCAATTATTGGAGGAGTCGCTGGCCGCCCATCGCGCCGAACTGCGCCAGTACACCGAGTTCCTGATGAATGCCAAGCATCTCAAGGAATTAAAAACCTGCTGGCGGCTGACGCTGACCCACGAGGAACGGGAGATTTTGCTGCAAATGATGAACGACATCCGCGTGGGCTGCTGGCACGCGCTGGGCAATCCGGAGGATCTTTATGCGCTGAATGCCAGCCATACGGCCCGGCATTATGCGATGGTGGCGTTCATCCACGTAGCCGGATTTTTTGAGCATCATCTGATTGATTCCGGGATGGAGGAGGGGTGACCTGCGGAGCGCGGCTGTCTCAGCCGCAGCGTGCCGCCAGCCCGGGCCGGGTTGAACTTCTCACGCTCCCGCCGTTTCGCCAACACGATGCGTGCAAACTCCGCAACCTTCTGGCCTGGCCACGCGCTGCGGCTGAGACAGCCGCGCTCCGCCGAAGGTTGGCACCGCCAAACGGTCTGACGCCACCTGTCCGAGGAGGCAAAATGCGCCGGTACCCCAATGCTGATTTCACTTGCGCCCGAGTCTCTTGCGGAGCAGTTTTTGGGTCGTGAGCCGATCCCTCATGACTCAGCAAACCGGCGTACAAGCTGATGGCAACCGGTTAGGCGGCACCGAGTGTTTATGAACAGATGGATATCCATTTTACTATCGTTGGTGACTATGCTGGTTTGTTATCTCTGTTTTACGCACACTCAATTGGTCATTCGCGGCATTTGTTTTCTCGTCGCTGCTATTTGGTTGTTTATTTCTTGGTGGATGTTGTTTGATCGAATCAAACTCGGAGACGAGTGGTTCCAGTCACACACCGGCAAGGCGGGGTTCCCTGGTTCAGTGCGAGCTTGCATCGTTTCGGGTTTGGCCGCATTGAGCTTTGCCTTCATTTTTATTCTTTGTGGAGTTCGACTTTGATTTATGTTTATTCAGTTGAGCGAACTGCCGTCTTGTCCGCCCGCAGCTTCTGGGTGGAGACGGATGTCGCGGTTCACCTTACGAATTCGCGGTGGTGCCGGCTTCACTGCGTTACGTCGAACCAAGTCAGACTTCTGTGTTACCCGTCATGCGCGCCTCGCGACCTCCATTTCGTAAATATTTGAATGCCCGGCTTGGGCCGGGATCGCGCGGACAGTGCCTTGGGAACATGTTCTCCCGGGCGTTTGGATCCCCGGATTTTGCCCGCTTCTGGCGGCACTGGAATCCCTTTGTTGGCTACTTTCTGGCCTACTTTTGTTTTGCCCCGTTGCGACGGATTGCGCCTCGATCACTGTGCCTGATTGTCACCTTTGCACTGAACGGGTTCCTTCATGATCTGGTGTATGTGTGGCCTTGGGGCATCGCCAGAACCGAATGCCTGCCGTTTCCGTTTCCCGTCTTTACTTTGACCCTGGTCATGATTGCCGTCACGATTCTGGTCGCCGAACACTATCGCCTCACACTTGCCACCCTCTCCTTGCCGATGCGCGTCGCGTGCCACCTGCTCGCGCTGGCTGGTCCGTTCGCCTTTTCAATCGGCGTTTTTCTCGTCACACGAATATGACGGCCGGCAGTTGAACCACAAATAAACACCAATAAACACGAATCAAGACGCGGAGAAGCAGGGTGATTGTGAATTCGCGCAGGCTCTGGTCTGAGCAACTGTTTGGCGGGAAAATGACAGATGGCCCGTGCCGTTGGTCGTTGCCGCCGGAGCGCGACGGTGTCGAAGACCAGTCGCAGCAACGTTCTCTATGCGACCGGTTCAGGCAGTTCGCCGGGGCTGCTGGCTGGCCAGCTTGCTGCGGCTGGATTTTATTACAGCCGCGCTCCGCCAGGAAAGGGGTTTGTCTCATGCCCCCCGTTGCCGTCTCAAAATAACGGTAACTTTTCCTTGCCATTCGGGCGGCGGCGTAGTTCAATATCCGACCTCGGTGGGCAGGATAGCTCAGTTGGTAGAGCAGAGGACTGAAAATCCTTGTGTCCCCGGTTCAATTCCGGGTCCTGCCACCACTTTTCAGTTGGTCAGAGGGCATGCAGATGCGCCTCTGAAGTTAAACAAGGTTAAGTATTTTACGTTAAACAGCCTGATTTTTAATGCTTTGCGACGCCAGAGGTGTGTTCGCCAAAGGTTGAAATCGGGTTTGGAACGGCTTAAACAACGCTATGAACCCGAGTCAACCCGCCCCGGCCCAAGTCCGTTATAACCGCTTTCTCCTGCTGGTCGCCGGTCTGGGCGGTCTGTTGTACGGGGTGGATGTCGGGATTATTGCCGGAGCCTTGCCTTACTTGGAGGCCACCTTCCGCGATGCCGCCACCGGTTCGACGCTGAATGCGGCGCAATTGTCCTTCATTGTGGCGGCGGTGCTGCTGGGCACGGTCATCTCCACGCTGTTTGCCGGTATGCTGGCGGATTTGTTTGGCCGCAAAAAGATGATGACGGTCAGCGGCGTCCTGTTCATGGTCAGCATTCCGATGATTGCGCTGGCGCACGGCTATGGCCCGCTGATTTTCGGTCGGCTCCTGCAAGGCATCAGCGGCGGCATGGTGGGGGTGGTGATACCGCTTTACCTGGCCGAATGTCTGGGCGCTTCCAATCGCGGCCGGTGCACAGCCATTTTTCAATGGATGCTTACGCTTGGCATTGTGGCGGCGGCGGTGGTGGCGATGTGTTTTAGTTATCGGGTGGATGCGGTCAAAAAGCTGGGGGATGCGCAGGCCTTGTTCGCGTTCAAGGATCATGCCTGGCGCAGCATTTTCTGGGTTTCACTTCCGCCGGGCATTTTGTTCGTCATCGGCAGCTTGCTGGTGGCGGAATCGCCGCGCTGGCTGTTCCGGCGCGGACGCAAGGACGCTGCGCTGGCCGCGTTGCTGCGGTCGCGGCCGGCGGAGCAGGCGCAAACCGAATTGCGCGAAATGGAAGCCATTGCCGCCGAGAATACCACGGCCGGGTCGGCGGTGCGGGAATCCCTGTTGCGCCGCAAATATGTGATTCCGTTTCTGCTGGCGTGCGTCATCCTCGCCTGCAATCAGGCCACCGGGGTGAATTCCATTATCGGCTACAACCCCACGATTCTCTTTCAAGCGGGACTCTCCGACCTGCAATCGCACTGGGGCTACGTGATCCTGACCAGTGTGAATTTCCTTTGCACCATCGGGAGCGTGATGCTGGTGGATCGAAAAGGCCGCAAGTTCCTGCTCTCCCTGGGCACGGCCGGTATCATCGTTTCGATGCTTTCCGTGGGTTTGCTGTTTCATGGGGTGGAAAAGGCCCGCGTGGATGTCAAAGACGCGGTTCAGGCCATGGTGACGCCGGATGACAAACTGGCGCTGACGTTTGACGATGCGCTGGCGGCCAAGCTGCTGGCCAAACCCGGCGTGGTGCTGGCGGACGGCGACAGTCGCAATCTGATCATCATTTATTCCTACGGTGATTTCCGCGCCGCCACCCGGGTCAAACGTTCCAACGATTTGGACAAGACGCCCTTGCAGATTTCGCGGGCGGGCTGTCTGCCGCCGAACAAGGTGGCCGCCTTCTTCCAGAATCCGTTGGCAAATCTGGACGCGGCCAGGACGGCTCCGCTGAAGATTGAAAATGCGCTGATCAGCCCGGTGCCCGCCGAGGCCAACGGCTGGCTCGTGGCGGTCATCATCTTTGTGTACATGGCTTTCTATGCGCTGGGGCCGGGGGTTTGCGTGTGGCTGGCGCTCTCGGAACTGATGCCCACGCGCATCCGTTCCAACGGCATGAGCTTTGCCCTGCTGATCAACCAGATTGTTTCCACCACCATCGCGGCGATGTTTCTGCCAACGGTGGGCAAATACGGTTACAGCGTGCTGTTCTTTGCCTTTGCCGGCGCCTCCGTGGTGTACTTTACCACGGCCGCGTTCTTTCTTCCCGAAACCAAGGGCAAGACGCTGGAAGAGATCGAAGCGCATTTTGAGGGCGGCAAGAAGCTTTGAGGGTCAAAACGGCAGTTTAACCGCAGATGCACGCAGATAAACGCAGATAAAAACGGGGCGCAGGACCTATCGCAACATAAATTAGCATCACACTTATTTGAACCGTTGATTTCAATTCTAAATCTGCGTACATCTGTGTCCATCTGCGGTTTAAAATGATAAAAGACTACATAAATCAGGGGTTCTTTGAAGTGATAGACGCTGGTGTCAGTGAAATTGCCAGTGACGCGAATGTTTGCGAGACTATTCGCCATGACTGTTCAAAACTTGCTGAAACTCAGCCACAGCGCCGGCAGCGATCCTGCCGCTCATTTTACCTCGATAATTTTCGATATAAATTCGCCGCTCAGTTTCCATAAACCAAAAAGCACGACGCTACCATGACACTTTCAGATGCAGAAAAGGAATTGAGCCTCAGATACTACGTCTGGGCCAAGGCGGAATGGGAAAAGGAAATCAATGAGTCCTTTCCGCACTTGCGAATGTTCAAAACTGGCCACGGATGGGAAATCTACCAGTTCATGCAAAAACTCGACAAACCACAGCAATTGGTTTTAGCGATGGGGCGTCTAAAGCAACAAAGTCCCGAGTTGGCATCAAAATGGGGTGACAATTTGACCGAAGAGGAAAAATCACTTTACAAAAAATTCGATACCTTTTGGAGCGTTAGAGGTCGGTTTCACGAGTTCAAACGAGTGTGGAATGAAGGGAAAAATCCGGAGGTGAAATTTCTTTTTGATGGTTTATGTGAAGGAGCCGGCAAAATACTTTTTGACAGCGACTCCGCCGATCCCGATTTTTTATCTGCCGAGCTTGAAAAATTCTTTAGTCCTTTGTCTTGGGAAGAACAAGTCAAAGCCAGGAAGTTGGCTGGAGAAAAGGTTAAATTTGTCACCAAAAAGAAACTTCAAAAAATCGTAACGCAAAAAGTTAAGGAAGTTTTTGGGGGCCAATACGAGGAATGTCAAGTTGACGAAGGCCATTGGACATCGTTCGACATCAAATGTGACGGTTGGATGTTGCAAACGCAGTTTAATTTTGGGTGCAAACCTGGATACCAGCAAAGCGTGCTTGGGTATTGGCATAATGTTTGCAGTCAGGAAAAAGCTTTACACCCTGCGATTCCCAAGTATGGAATACCAGAATGCATGTATCCTGTCGCGCACTTGTGCAGATGCCTCAGTTGGCCTTGTTCTTGGGAATGGGAATATCTTACCGAGGAGGATGTTGAATTGGCCTGTGAGGAAACCTTCAAGTATTGTCGTTATTTTCATGAAGCGGCACCGAGTCTGTTGAAGGGGCTGGAGTGTGAAAAACTAAGTGCAAGATGAGTAACGAGGATAACTGTCAGTGCAATTGCCAGTAAAATGGCTGATGAATAGTGAAAAGCAGTGACGAGCAATGACGAATCTACAATGGCTTTTGGCCATGCTATGAGTGTTCTGAATCAGGTTTACAGACTGTTCATCTGCGGTTTACAGATCAAAGTGGCCCGATGGTGAATTGCCCCGGTTTGCCGGGCGGCCGACGGCAAGCGGAAAGCGACGCATTTTTATGCGGGTTTGCAGCGGGCGGCTCCGCCTGTTAAATATGGGGCATGAAGCTCACCTTGCGCCTTCGGTTCGGGACGAATTTTGGCCAGTCGCTTTGGCTGGCCGCGAAAAATCCGTTGCCGGAAACGCCGCTGCCCATGCAGTATCTGGACGCGCAACACTGGCAGGTGACCCTGGCCTTGGATGGCAACACCGCCGGTGAGCCACTGAACTATTCCTATAGCCTGCGCAATGCCGACGGCTCGCAGACCACCGATTGGGGGCGCGACCGCCAATTGGTTCCCGCCGATTTCAAGACCGAGGAACTGCTGGTCATTGATTCCTGGAATCATGCCGGGTTTTACGAAAACGCTTTTTACACCACGCCGTTTAAAAACGTGTTGCTGACAGAACATTTCACGGCGGTCACGGCGGCTCCCGTCAAAACTCCGACGCATACCTTCCGCGTCAAATCCCCCCTGCTGGAAAAAAGCCAGACCGTCTGCCTGCTGGGCGACGGCACCGCGCTGGGCAATTGGAACCCGCAGTTGCCGGTGGTAATGGGCCGGGCGGCGGGCGAAGATTATTTTTCCGCGCCGGTGGATTTGACGGGGCAGGCGTTTCCGGTTGCATACAAGTACGGGGTTTATGACGTGGTGAAAAAGGCGTTTGTCCGGTTTGAGGACGGCAACAATCGGCTGCTGCGGGATGAAATTCAGCCGGGCAAGCATACGGTGGTGCAGGATGGCTTTGTGGTGCTGCCCATCCAGTATTGGCGCGGAGCAGGGGTGGCGGTGCCGGTATTCAGTCTGCGTTCCGAACACAGTTTCGGCGTGGGCGAATTTGCCGATTTGAAGCCGCTCGCGGATTGGGGCAAAAAGGTTGGGCTTAAACTGATCCAGCTTTTGCCGGTGAACGATACCAGCGCCACCAAGACGTGGAAGGATTCGTATCCGTACGCGGCCATCTCGGCCTTCGCCCTGCATCCGCAGTATCTGAATCTGGCGGCGGTGGCCAACAAGGCGAACCAGAAGGCGCTCGCGGCGCTGGAGCCGGAGCGACAGCGTCTGAACGCGGAGGATGCCGTGGACTATGAGGCGGTGATGGCGGCCAAACTGGGCTTCCTGAAAAAGATTTTTCCCTCGCAAAGGGCCGCGACGTTCCGGTCGAAGGAATATAAAAAATTCTTCGCCGAGAACGAAGCTTGGCTGGTGCCGTACGCGGCGTTCTGTTGTCTGCGCGACCAGTATGGCACCGCCGATTTCAGCCAGTGGCCGGAGCATCGCAAATTCGAGGCCGCCAAAATCGCCGCCTTGGTCAAAGACAACGACGACGTCGCGTTCCATTTCTTTTTGCAATATCACCTGCACCGGCAATTGCAGGATGCCACCGCCCATGTCCATGCCGCCGGGTTGGTGGTGAAGGGGGACATCGCCATTGGCGTATATCGTCACGGGGCGGATGCGTGGCAGTCGCCCGAGCTTTATCACATGGATATGCAGGCCGGCGCGCCGCCGGATCCGTTTGCCGCCAAGGGGCAGAACTGGGGTTTCCCCACCTACAACTGGCCCCGCATGGCGGCCGATGGTTTTGCCTGGTGGAAACAACGGTTTGAACAAATGGGGCATTATTTTGATGCCTTCCGCATTGATCACATCCTCGGATTCTTTCGCATCTGGAGCAGTCCGGCGGATGCGGTGGAGGGCATTCTGGGGCGCTTTGTGCCGGCCATTGCCATTGAGCCGGCGGAATTCGCGGCGCGCGGCATCCCGCTCGACCGGGTGCGCTATATCCGGCCGTATATTACCGACGAAGTGTTGGCGGAGATTTTTGGCGCCCAGGCCGATGCCATCCGCCATGATTTTCTCACCCAGGTGGGCGACGGCCATTACGTGCTGCGCTCCGAATACGCCACCCAGCGGCAGGTGGAGAAATATTTTGCCAGCCAGCCGCAGGATGAATTCGATGAGAAATTGAAGATCGGTCTATATGACCTGATCAGCGATGTGATCTTGTTTGAAGTGGACGGAAAATTTCATTTCCGGTTTGGCATGGAGCAGACGAGGTCCTTCAAGGCGCTGTCTCCCGAAGTGCAGGGCCGGTTGCGGGATCTGTACGTGGACTACTTTTTCCGGCGGCAGGATGACTTTTGGATGCGCGAGGCCATGCAGAAACTCCCCGCGCTCAAACGCGTCACCAATATGCTTATCTGCGGCGAGGACTTGGGCATGGTCCCCGGGTGTGTGCCGGCGGTGATGGCGGATCTGGGCTTTTTGAGCCTGGAAATCCAGCGCATGCCCAAGACGCCCGGCGTGGATTTTTCGCGTCCGGCCGATGCCCCCTATCTGAGCGTGGTCACGCCTTCCACGCATGACATGAGCACGATTCGCGGCTGGTGGACGGAAGATCGCGAGCTGATTCAGAAGTTTTATCAGCGGGAACTCGGGCAGGATGGCATCGCTCCCGAAGTGGCCACGCCCGCATTGGTGGCCGCCGTGGTGCGGCAGCATCTCGCCTCGCCGGCCATGTGGAGTATTTTTCAGTTGCAGGATCTGCTGGGCACGGACGGCCATCTGCGCCGGTCGGAAGCCGATGCGGAACGCATCAACGTGCCGGCGATTCCGAATTATTACTGGCGCTACCGGCTGCACCTGACGTTGGAATCGCTGCTGCGCGCGGATGAATTTAATAAGAACCTGCACGAGTTAATTCGCCAGCAGGGGCGTTAAACGCAGAGAGGCGGAGTGCGCGGAGAGTCGCAGAGGCAGACTGGGCTGGCCGGGAAACATTGGCAACCCAACCGCAGCGTGGGCACATGCCTGAATTCACCTTTAGGCTGAATAGCTGAGCGCCACCTCACCCCGACCCTCTCCCCCATTTACCAATGGCGGAGAGGGGGAAAACCTGCCGTGCGAACAGTTCATGGGACTACCACGGCTACGGATTTTTTGGGCAGCGTCAATGAGCCCATACTAATTCGGATTATATTCTCTCTGCGCAACGCCGCGACCTCAGCGTCTCTGCGTTTAATTCCGCCTTGGCCTGGGTTTCAACTGAACCCAGTTACGGCACCAATTCCACCTCGTAAAATTTCTGCGGGGCCGGATTGGCATCGTAGAAGGAGGTGGTGGAACCCTGGCTGGGGATCGTGCCGCTGATGGGCTGGAACGGCTGGGTCAGGTTGGTCGTGGCCAGAATCTGATAGTTCACGCCCGCAACGCTGTTCCACATCACCAGTTGGTGATTGCTGGCCAGTCCGGTGATTTGTACCGGCGGCGTTACCACGACCACCCGGGCATCGCCGATGGGCACGATGTTATTGGTATAAATCACTTGGATGAGATTGGTGCCCAGTGTGGGAGCGGTCCAGTTGTAGGTAAAACTCTTCAAGCCGGGGCAGACGGACGGTCCCAGCGAGCCGGCCGAACGAATGATGTAGGCGGCGGAAGGTTGGAGCACCCCGTTGATGAGCAGATTGAAATTTGTGGCGGCCGTGGACAGTCCCGAGGTAAAGCAGGCCTGGATGAGATACGTCGAGTTGGTGGCGTAGAGCAATACGGTGCCGTTCGTGGCCGGGCTGGAGATCTGCAAGGATTCAGTGGGGGCCAGCGTGTTGACCGTGGTGGTCAGCATGGTATAGCGGTTGGTATAGACGGTGGTGCCAAATTCTTTCAACCGCACATATATGGTGGCGGTGCCGCTGCTGGGCACGTTCGTATAGACAAACCGGAATTCCTGCGGATCGTTGGTGTACGTCGCACTCAGGGTGGTGTCCGGTGTCACGGAGGTGGCGGGCACAAAAATGGGCGCCCCGTTGGTGTCATTGCCGTTGCCGTTGGCCTTGCCGGTGACGATGTCATCGTTGGCGGAACTGCTGTCCTGAATGTTGAAATCCACGCCGGTGACCGTGCTGTCGGCGCGCACCACCACGGTGTAACCGGTGTTGCCGATGGTACTGCCATTGGCGGGGTAGGGGATCACGCCGGTCGGCAGGGCGGCGTCATAATAGATGGTTTGCAGGAAGGTGTTATAGACGCTCGCCTGGCCGGTGCGCGGCAGAAAGCTCCGCGCCCGGATGATGTGGAACCCGGATTTCAGGCCGGTGACGGTGTTGCTCACGTTCAGATCATTATGGAGCCAGACCGTGGCGGTGGTGGGATTGAAATTCGTGATCGCGTTCTGCGTGAGCCCATACCGTTTGGAACCGGAGGCTTCGCCATCCGGGATCGTGCCAATGCTTTGGCCGGCATAGGTGCTGCCGCCGTTGAACAGCGCGGCCTTGTAGCGCACCTGGGTGCCGGCGGATTGCGCGGGAAGGGTGGCGTGCCACCAGTCCACATTGGTGTAGGTGCTGTCGTGATTCAGCCATGCGGCTTGCACGACCTTGGTCGAACCCTTGCCGGTGCCGAAAGCGCCTTCGGGATTGGAGCCATCCGTGGTGTAATAGATGAAGCAGGTGTTGACTTGGAACTGGTAGCCGGACTTGAGGTAAAGATTCACGGACTGTCCGGCCGCCGGATTGGTCGGAACCATTTGCGTGGGCGTGTTGTTGGGCGAGAGTGCGCTGTTGGTGGCCATGGGATCATGATAAACCCAGTCTGCCGTCTGATTCGTAATGGTCACCCCATAGCCCGTGCCCGGCACCACGTAGTTGGTGCCGCCCACGGTGTACCAGTACGTTTCCGCGCCGGCCGAAACAATGTTGTTGCTCTGAATATTGCGCGCGGCAAATTTTTCCGGCCCGTTGCGGAATTGAAACGCCGTCTGTTCGTACCCCAGGAAAACATCATCCGCGTAACCCGGCTTGTTGTCGCGCAAATCCAGGAAATTCGTGGGAGCCACGCCGGCCTGATAATTGGTCGGCCCCAGACCCATTTGGCTGTTCAGGTCGATACCGCCGTCCAGTTTAACGAGCGTGTTTATGGACGACGCGTCCGAACGGGTGATGATGTCGAACGGCGCGTTGGTCACAATGGGGACGTCAATCGCATAGGTGAGATTGGAAATATTCACGCCGCCGATCACGTTGCCATACACATCCACGCTGCCGCGCATTTTGAAGGGGAAGAGGGGATTGTAGCCGGAGTCGCCATTTACCCCATCGTGCCGGTACACGGTGATGTGCGGCACTTCGCCGCCGCCCTGACGCAGCACGATGGCATTGGTGGACACATTGGCGCGGCTGGCTTCCGGCCATTGGTAGCCGTACATCACCCACGAGTTGCTGGGCAGATTCAGTTCAATTGCGCCGCCGCCGGAGGGAATGGTCTGGCCGCCCACATAGATTAAACGTTGCGTGGGATCGGAAGCATTTGCCGTGGACTGGGCCGTCGAATAGCTGGACGTGGCGCCATGCACCAGCAACCGCTGATAAGCCCGGCCGCCGGTGGGGGAGGAGCTGGCCAGTTGCACCAGCACGGAACCGGGCGCGAACCCAACCACCAGACCCTGGCCTTTGGAATTGGAAACCGTGATGCCGCCATAATAACCATCGCCGGTGCGGGCCACGCCATCGTCAAACGTTTCATCGCCGGGGTAACCGCCGTTGTCATTCATGGCAAACAGCGCGACAGCCTGCGTCTGTGGCTGGGAACCGTTGCCCTCGCGATAGTCATAGCGTTCATAGGCGACCACATATTGGTCGCTCCAGCGGGACCACGTGCCGCCGCGGGCGAGCTGGTTGTGCAAATACATGGTGTCCGGGATGGTGTTGTCGCCGAATTCACCCAGGTAATCGGCATAGCTGGTAACGGGCGTGCCGCCTGAGAAATTATGGTTAAACCCGTCGGAATAGACCATGGGCAGACCTTCATGCATGAAGATGTAGGCGTCCTCCAGCCCCAGGTTGTTGTAATAGCCGTAGTCTTGATCCAGCGGGAAATTGACCCCCTGGGCCATGCTGTAATTGCCGCTGCCATCACAGCCGGTCGAACTGGGTTGGTAGTCGCGTCCGTCCATGCCCGCCAAGGATGAGCCACCGCTGAAGGCGTTGTTCATCTGGCTGTACAGCGGCTGGTTTTCCAGGCGCATCCCGGATTGCAGATAATCATAAAAGGGCGGGGCGGGTGAAATGTGTTCGCCGAACAGCATGGCGTCGTTGCGCGCCGCCTCGGTGTTGAACAGGCTGTTGCGGTTGCCGTCGGTTTCCACGTAGCCGTTGCCGGTCACGTTGCTGCCGTAGCCGTGAACATAATCGTACATCGCCTGAATGCCGCCGGTGTAGCCGGCGAAGGAGGGATCATCGGTCTGGCCGGTTTCCGCGCCAAAAAAGCCGACCGGCACGTGTTTGACGGCGTCCAACCGGAAGCCGTCGCATTTGGTGGTGTACAGCGTCCACATTACCGCGCGGGTCAGGTAATCCTGCACGTATTCCGGCACGGGCTGGCCATGACCGTCAAAGGGATGCCGGTTCCCGCCGAGGGTCGGGCCGTTTGTGTCCATGTAAATATCCGGCCGGTTGGGGAACCGCACGAAGTAGGGTTTGGGGATGGTGTTGCCTATATTGTTGCCAAAATTCCAATTCACCGTGCCCGGCTCCTGCGCCAGATCGCACAGCCCCAGCAGCGGCTGGTTTTGCACCACCGAGGTGGTACACCAATACGGGTCGCCAATGGACGGCCAGTTATTATAGCCGCCCGAAACGGTTTGCAGATGGAAGTCCTGCGGAATCAAACCGGGATAATAATTGGTGGCGGTGCCCGACCCCGGATACCCCGGCACCGTGCTGGAACGGTGATTCATCACGTTGTCGAAATAAACGCGGATGCCAAACCGGTGGGCGGTTTGCACCATCTGGATGAGCTGATCCTGCGTGCCCCAGCGGGTGGCCACCGTGCCCTGTTGATTGGTGTTGCCGAGGTCAAAGGGGTCAAAGGCGTCGTAGCCGTAGGAATAGGCGCCGCTATTGCCCTTGGCCGGGTTGGGCACCCACAGGCTGTCGTAGCCGGCCTCGGCAATCTCGGGCATCTTGGTGGTCAGGTCCGCCCAGCCCACGTTGAAGAGTTCCAGCATGGCCTCGCCATGGGCGGGCCGGGAGCCCGTGCCAAGCAGGGTGCCGGTGACAATGAGGAGGGTGTAGCGGATGGCCCGGGAGAACTCGAATCGTAATTTCACGGCAAAATGGGTTTCAGTATGGCGGTCATTTAAAACCCGGCTTGCCGCATGGTTGGCCAGTCCGGCGGACTGGGTGGGCAGACACGGGTTACAATAATCATTATCGCTCAGAATGTTTGAGTTGCCATCGCATTTTTGTGCGGGAAGAAACTTGGGGGCAGTGGATCATCATTTGCCTTGATTACGGGGGGAAACCGGGCACGGTTCCCGGATTTCGGAGATCGGGGAAGATAACCGCGAAATACGGGATAGCGGGGCGGAATGGTTTGATTTGGTTTATTGCGGGCGGAGTGAGCCGGGCGGCGGGATGGACGGGGAGACATGTCTCCCGGTTCAAAGCGCGGACATGTCCGCGCACAAGGGGGGGGGGCGGGGCAACCGGGCACGTTATTGGCCGTGATGGTAAGTTTACCATGTAAACCTCCAACGGGATAACTATGGCACCGGGTTTTGGGATGTCAAACCGGCCCAAAGAGAATTTGGAAACATTTATGGCTGCCGTCTGGAGGCGCGTGCCGGACAGGGGGAAAGGGAGGCATAAACAGGTTTCCGGCCTCCCGCTCGGCGTTCCTCCTCGTGTCTTTGCGTCTGTGTTAAATCTCCAATACGTGTGGCCGCCTCGTTCGCATATTCATGCCATTGAACCGGTTCATTAATTATGGCAATGTCTGGCAATGCTCACCCTTGGCTGCCGGCGTTTTGCCCTGATGCTGCTCCTGCTGTGGCTGGCCGCCGGTTCCGTTTCGGCCCAGTCCAGCCGGACGGGCTGGGGCTCCGTGCCGTATCACGATGCCACCGGCACGGGTGTGACGTTCCGGGTTTGGGCGCCCAATGCCACCAGCGTTTATGTACCCGGCCAGTTTAACAGCTGGTCCACCACCGCCACGCCGCTGGGCAAGGAGCTGACCAATGGCGTCTGGGACGGCATTTGGTCCGCCGATGTCACCACCGCCACCGTAGGGCAGCAATACAAGTATTACCTCAATTACAGCGGTGGCAGCACCTGGCGGCATGATCCCCGGGCGAGGAAAGAAGTCAATTCCAGCGCCAATACGGGGGCCAACGACATCATTTACGATCCCACCGCTTTCAACTGGACCAACGATGTGCCGGTGTCACCCGCGCTCAATGACCTGGTGATATACGAACTGCACATCGGCACCTTTTACAATACCAATGCCGGCGGGACATTGCCGGCCAAATTCACCGATGCCACCAACCGGCTGGATTACCTGAAAAACCTCGGCGTGAGCGCGGTGGAAGTGCTGCCCATCTGTGAGTTTCCCGGCTACCAGAGCTGGGGTTACAATCTGGCGGACATCTATGCCGCCGACAATTATTCCTACGGCGGACCCGACGGCTTCAAGACGTTTGTGAAAGCCTGCCATGCGCGCGGTCTGGCGGTGCTGCTGGATGTGGTGCACAACCACTATGGCCCCACCGATCTGGACATGTGGAACTTCGATGGCTGGTCCGGCACCAACTCACTGGGCGGCGGCGGCATTTATTTTTTCCAGACCAACATCAATCTCGAAGCCACGCCCTGGGGCAATACGCGTCCCAATTACAACAGCCCGCCCGTGGCCGGTTTTGTGCAGGACAATTTCACCATGTGGCTGAGTGAATGTCATGTGGACGGCTTCCGCTGGGACACGCCCGGCACCATGATGTATGGCAATGACGGCAGCTACATTCCCGCCGCCGGCAATCTGGTTCTTGCCATCAATGCGATGATCCACACCAATTACACCGGCAAGATTTCCATCGCCGAGGACATCTATAATTCCTTTGGGTTCGACAGCGCTTGGGATACCTCTTATCCCTATTCCGTCACGCCCATCTTCACCAATACCGTGGATGCCAATCGCGACCTGAATGCCTTGGCCTATGCGCTCGGCAACAACCAACGTTATGGCGGCGCGGCCAGTACCGCGCGCGTGGCCTTCATGGAATCGCACGATGTGGTCGGCGATCTGAATGGCGGCACGCGGCTGGCAACGGCCATTGACCCGGTGACGCCGAACAGTTACCGGGCGCGGAAACTGTCGTTGCTCGCCACCGCCCTCACCTTTACCGCCCCGTGCGTGCCCATGCTGTTCCAAGGTCAGGAAATGTTGGAGAATCAGCAGTTCAGCTCCGGCCGGCCGGTGGACTGGACCAAGACAAACACCTACAGCGCCATCGTGAAATGTTATCACGACCTTATCGGCCTGCGCCGAAATGTCGATGGCGGCGTTCCCGGTCTGAAAGGCAGCTCGATCAGCTTTCTGAAAGTGGATACCGGCAACCAATTGATCGCCTATCGCCGCTGGGCCGGTAGCAATTCGACCCAGGACGCCATCGTCATCGGCAATCTGGCGGGGGTAACCCGCACCAACTATTCCCTGTCTTTTCCTCGCACCGGCACCTGGTATGTGCATTTCAACAGCGATTCGACCAACTACAGCAGCGATTACGGAAACATCGGTCCCAGTCAGGTCACCGCCACCGGTGGCAGCGCCACGGCAGCGGTCACCATCGCGCCTTACAGTCTGCTCGTACTGTCGCAAACCCCATTGAGCCCCACGCTTTCGTTCGCCGTCACCAATAAAACCGGCATCCTCTCATGGCCGGTGGTTTACTCGGGCTGGACGCTGGAAACGGCCACTAATCTCAACGGCACGCCCGGCTGGTCGGCCATCTCGACTTCGGCCTATCAGACCAACACCGCCGTCATTTCGGTCAGCATCACGCCTACCAACCGGAGCGCTTTCTACCGGTTGCATAAAATCTAGGCGGGTAGGTGGCGGCGGTTTTGCCATCAATCAACCAGCCCTCCACCCCCCAGCCACTGCCGCAAGCCCAAGGGCGCCTGATACTGACCCCGAAATGTAGCGGCGGGCATCCTTGCCTGTCGTGGAGGGCGGCATCTTACCGCCCAACGAGAAGCGTGGAGAAGCGTGAAACCGCCCGGCCCCTGCGAATAATCCACCGTTGGCGCCGGCGGAGCCATTTCCGCCGGGCTGGAAGCACCGGCTCCACGGCCGGCAGGGATGCCCGCCGCTACGGGGGCGGGGAATTTGCTTTCATTCGCCCGCCTGCCGGTTATTTTGGCGGGAATAATTTTGCCGTGACGCGCCGGGCGCGTGTCGAAGAATGATATTATGATGATGTTCCGCTGGCTCAGTTCCAAAACCGTGCGCGAGGCGTGCGCCTATCGCAAGCACGTGCGCCGCCTCGTGGCCGCCCAAAGCGACATTCTGCCGGCGTTGGCCATGGAAGGTATGACGGCGGCGTTTGCGGAACTCGATGCCGCGCTGGCCGAGACGCCGCTGAACACCGGCCGCGTCCGCATCAAGACCGAGGAATTGCAGTTTGCCGCCGAGAAGTTTCTCAAGCCCTATCCGAACGCCGCTTGGCGCGAAAATGTGGAAGTGCTGCTCGTGGCCTTGGCCGTGGCGATGGGCATCCGGACCTTCTTTCTGCAACCCTTCAAGATTCCCACCGGTTCCATGCAGCCCACGCTGTTCGGCGTGACGTGTGATAATTTGATGAACCGGCCGGACGTGCAAATCCCCACCGGCTGGGAACGCGTGAAGGAATGGTTTCAGGGCGTCTCGTACGTCCACGTGGTGGCGCCGGCGGATGGTTATTATCAGGGCATGTCGCCGATGGTGCATTTGGCCATTTTCAACATAATGCAGACCATCAAGATCGGCGACGCAACGGTCACGACCTGGGTGCCACCGGATTACGGCGAAGGACCGGAAGGCATGGACGTGCTCGAATACCGCGCCGGCATTGACCGCAGCCATCTGTTTCACAAGGGCGAGGATGTCATCCGCCTGCGCGTCTGCGCCGGGGACCATCTGTTTGTGGACCGCATCACGTTCAATTTTCGCAAGCCGCAGCGCGGGGAAATCGCCGTGTTTGCCACCGCTGGCATCAACCATCCGCGCATGAAGCAGGACCAGTTTTACATCAAGCGTCTCGTGGCCTTGCCCGGTGAAAAAGTGCAGATTGGCGATGACCGACACCTGATCATCGACGGCAAACGGCTGGACGCCGCCACGCCGCATTTTGCGAATGTCTATGGCTTTGATCCGGCCGGCCGGCCGCAGGAAAGTCATTTCTCCGGTCATGTGAACGGCACGGTCGCTGAAAAGTTCGGCCTGTATTTCAATCTCGCGCCGCTCTTTCCCGATGCCGCCACTGTCTATACCAATCAGTTGATGGTAGTGACCAATGACATCACCGGCGAGGGGCGGATCGAGGATTCCTACATGGTCATGGGCGACAATACCTGCAACAGCTTCGATTCGCGCGCCTGGGGCCCGTTCCCGGCCCAGAATATCATCGGCAAATCGTTCTTCGTGTACTGGCCGTTTACCAGCCGGTTCGGCTGGGGTAATCAGTGACCGGAGGGTTAAACCACGAATGAACACGAATGAACACGAATTCGGAGGGTGGGCATCTGAGTTCCCTTTTCATTCGTGTCAATTGGTGTCCATTTGTGGTTCGTCTCTGATTGGCAAGCGTTTATGAAGCCGGTGGCTCGTGAGACGGTTTTGATTACCGGTGCTTCCTCCGGTCTGGGTTTGGAACTGGCGCGCTGTTTTGCGGCGGATGGTTCCGGTCTCATCCTCGTGGCGCGCAATACGGCCGCCTTGGAAAAACTGGCGGAGGAACTTCGCCGTCTGCATGAAATTCCCGTCCAGGTCATCACGGCGGATCTCTCCCTCAAAGAATCGCCCCAATACGTTTTCGAGCAGGCGGGCAGGGCAGGGCAGGTGGTGGATGTGGTGGTCAACAATGCCGGGTTCGGATTGCACGGTGCCTTTGCCGAACTCCCGCTGGCCCGGCAGTTGGAAATCGTCCAAGTTAATGTCTCAGCCCTCGTCGCGCTCACCGGCCTGTTCCTGCCCGGGATGATGGAGCGTCGGCGCGGCGGAGTTTTCAATGTGGGATCGGTGGCCGGGTTTCTGCCCGGGCCGGGCATGGCCGTTTATTTCGCCAGCAAAGCGTTTGTCCAATCCTTCAGCGAAGCGCTGCACGAAGAACTGCGCGGTACGGGCATCAGCGTATTCAACCTGTGTCCCGGGGCTACGGAAACCAATTTTTCGCAAGTGGCGCGGGGGCATCGTAAAAGCGAACGCCCCGTCAAACGCATGTCTGCTCCGGAAGTGGTCGCCGCCGGGTACCGGGCGTTCCGCTCCGGGAAGTGCTTTAAGGTAACCGGGGCCGTTAATACCGTGCTGACCCAGTTACCGCGCCTGCTCCCGCGCGCCGCCGTCCGCCGCGCTGTCGGTCGGTTTAACCAGTGAACCGGGGATGGATGGTTGACGTTCGCCCCTTGCCGATTTTGAAATTTTAAATCTCTCCCCTAACGGTCTATCTTGGAATTAACTTGAAATAGTTGCCCGCGAGTGGGAATTTCCCCAGATGAAGACACTGACAGTGGATGACCGCCAACGGGTTCGCCTTCCGCAGGTGAAACCCGGACAGGTGTACGCCTATGAACCGGACGCGGATGGTTCGATCAAGCTGGTTCCGGTGATAACCAAACCCGGCCCCAAACGGGTTCTGGCCAAGATGGTTAAAAGTGGCGGCGGGACGTTTTTCCAAGTGCCGGCCGGATACCAGCTCGATTCCGAGGCAATTGGCCGAGCGGTGGCCGAGGAACGCGATAGTCGTTCATGAGAACTTACTGGGATACTTCGGCGGCAATCAATGCCGCCATCTCGCCGGAAGTTTTTAGCCGCTTGGAAAGCGGGGAACATGTGGCCCGTTTGCATTTGCTGGCGGAATTTTTCGCAACGATGACCGGGCGTGGCGTCGAAATCAAAGACGAAGCCGGAAATTCTGACCGGATGGTTTTTACGCAAGACGATTGCGCCGCCTGGCTGAAAATTTTTGCCGCCAAAGTTAAATTCGTGGAATTGACCCGGGAGGAAGCCTTGAATGCATTGGCCAAGGCCCATAGCCGGGGCGTCCAAGGGGCGAGAGTTTACGATTACTGGCATGCTTTGGTTTCCGAAAAGGCGAAGGCGGACGAACTGATCACGCGCAATACGCGGCATTTCCAAGACTTGGCTCCAAACGTGGTCTGGCCTTGAAATGACCGACCCGGATGTTGGCGGTTTGGCGTTGAATTCACGATGTTTTCCAGCCCGGCTAATATCCTTCATCCGCCCGTCTGGAGTCCTTAAACCCGCATTAAATTGGCTTTACTGAATACCCCCGTTTGCTAGACTCAGAAGTCTGGTTTATTTAACAACAATTTTTTTATGGCTAAACTCACTGTGCGGGATCTGGACGTAAAGGGCAAACGCGTGTTCATTCGTGTTGATTATAATGTGCCCCTGGAAGAAAAAGACGGCAAAATGGTCATTACCGATGCCACCCGCATCGTGGAAACCCTGCCGACCCTGAAATTGTTGATCGAAAAGGGCGCGCGCATCGTGCTCACCGCCCACCTCGGCCGCCCCAAGGGCAAGCGGGAAGCGACCATGTCGCTCGCGCCCGTCGCCGTGAAACTTTCCGAACTGCTCGGCAAACCCGTCGGCTTCATTGATGATTGCATCGGTGAAAAGGTGGAAGCCGGCGTGGCCGCCCTCAAGGATGGCGAACTCGTCCTGCTCGAAAACGTCCGTTACTACAACGAAGAGGAAGCCAACGATCCCGCGTTCGCCACGAAGCTGGCCAAGGTGGCGGATGTTTATGTGAACGACGCCTTTGGCGCCGCACATCGCGCTCATGCCTCCACGGAAGGCGTCGCCCGCGTGGTCACCGCGCGCGGTGGCAAAGCCGCCGCCGGTCTCCTGATGGAACGCGAATTGAAGTTCCTCGGCGACGAACTCGATCACCCCGTCCGTCCCTTCGTCGTCATCCTTGGCGGCGCGAAAGTTTCCGACAAGATCAAGGTCATTGACCGTCTGCTCGAAAAGGCCGACACCATCCTCATCGGTGGCGCCATGGCCTATACCTTCAAGCTCGCCCACGGCGAAAAGACCGGCAAATCCCTCGTGGAACCCGATCACAAGCAGACCGCTCTCGACGCCGAAACCAAGGCGAAGAAACTCGGTGTTAATTTCCAACTGCCCACGGACACGATCATCGGCACGCCGGTGGATACGGGCAAACTGAACAAGAAGGGCAAGCCCGTCTATGACTTCGTCGATATCAAGACGATCAAGGGCGAGATTCCCGATCAAGCCGAAGGTTTCAGCATCGGCGAAGAAACCGCCGCCAACTACGCCAAGATCATCGCCAGCGCCAAGACCATTCTGTGGAACGGTCCGATGGGCATGTTTGAAGATCCCCGTTTCGCCGCCGGCACGAATGCCGTCGCCCTGGCGGTGGTCGAAGCCACCCAGAAGAACGGCGCCAAGAGCATCATCGGCGGGGGCGACAGCGTGAAGGCGCTGAACAAGGCCAAGCTCGGTGACAAGGTTACTTTCATGAGCACCGGCGGCGGCGCGAGCCTCGAATTCCTGGAAGGCACGGTTCTTCCCGGTGTCGCGGCCCTGTCCGAGAAATAATGGCCGGCTGGCCCAACCAATCGGGGTGCGTAACCGTGCCTCTTAAAAATAAGATTCTAACATGAACAAAGAACGTAAATTAATCATTGCCGGCAACTGGAAGTCCAACAAGACCGTCGCCGAAGCGCTCACCCTGGTCAACGACCTGAAGCGCGAACTCGCCTCGGTCAAGGAAGTGGACATCGTGGTCGCTCCGCCTTACACCGCGCTGGAATCGGTTTCCAAGGCCATTCTGGACTCCAACATCCGCCTCGCCGCGCAGAACATGAGCGAGAACGGCGTGGGCGCCTTCACCGGCGAAATCGCCGCCGTGATGCTCAAGGAATTCTCCACGCGCTACGTCATTCTCGGCCACAGCGAACGCCGCCAGTTCCAGAAGGAAACCGACGCGCTGATCGCCAAGAAAGCCCTGGCCGTCCATGCGGCCGCGCTAAAGCCCATCGTTTGCGTCGGTGAAACCCTCGCGGAACGCGAAGGCAACCTGATGGAAAAGGTGCTGACCACCCAGGTGACCGGCAGCCTCGCCGGCCTTACCAAGGAGCAGGCCGTGGAAACCGTGATCGCCTATGAACCCGTCTGGGCCATCGGCACCGGCAAGACCGCCACCACCCAGCAGGCGCAGGATGCGCACGCGTTTATTCGCGGTTTGCTGGTCAAAATGTACGACGAAGCCACCGCCCGCAAGGTTCGTATTCAGTACGGCGGCAGTGTCAAACCCAACAACGCCAAGGAATTGATGAGCCAGCCGGACGTGGACGGCGCGCTCGTTGGCGGGGCCTCGCTCGAAGCAAGAAGTTTTGCTGACATTATCAAAAATTCCATATAATATTTTACAGATATGAGTTTTGTTGTAGGCATATTGACCTTTTTTCTGACTGTTAACTGCGCCCTGCTGATTTTGCTGGTGCTGATTCAGCTCCCCAAGAAGGACGCGGGCGCCGGCATGGCGTTTGGCGCGGGCACGGCGGACGCCCTGTTTGGGGCCGGTTCCGGCAACGCGCTGACCAAGATCACCAAATGGGCCGCCGGCATCCTGCTGGTGCTCTGCTGGGGGCTCGGCCATGTGGAAGCCAGCGCTCACAAGAGTGACAATGGCGAAGCGTTCGTCAAATCCGTTGCCGCCGGTCAGTCGCAAACCCCGATCACGGCGCCCGCCACTCATACGGTGAGCCCCGCGCCCGGCACGTTCACGACCACCCCGGTGACCCCTTCCAATTCTCCCGCCGCCGGCAGCAAATAACCCTGCCAACAAGCGATGCTTGATTTCACGCGCATCCGCCGGATTTTCCGTCGGATGCGCTTTCTCTTTTTGCCGGTCGCCGTTTTGCTGACGTTTGGCTGTTCCCCGCCGGAGCCGCCGGCCGACCTGACGATCATCAACAACATCGAGCCGGAATCCCTCGATCCCGCCGTCATTGTCGCGCAGGCGGATATGCGGGTGGTGCAGGGGATGTTTGAAGGTTTGACCCGGCTGGAACCGGTGGATGCCCAAGCCGTGCCCGGGTTGGCGCAGAGTTGGGAGATTTCGCCGGACGGCAAGGTTTACACTTTTCACCTGCGCCCCAACTTGGTCTGGTCCACGGGCGAACCCATCACGGCGCAGGATGTCTGGTATTCCTGGATTCGCGCGCTCGACCCCAAGACCGCCTGCCGCTATGCCGGTCAGCTTTATTACCTCAAGAATGGCGAGGAGTTCAACACCGGCGTCATCACCAACTCCGACATGGTGGGCGTGCATGTGCTTGATCCGCTGACCCTGCGGGTGGAATTGAAAGCCCCCACGGCGTTCTTTCTCGATCTCTGCGCCTTTCCCACGCTCTACGTCGTCCCGCGCCAGACGATTGAAAAATATGGCGACCGCTGGTTGATGGCCCGTCCGCTCCCGAGCAGCGGGGCCTACGAACTGGTGGACTGGCGGCTGAATGACAAGGTCCGTCTGCGCAAGAATCCCCGCTATTGGGACGCCGCCAACACCCAGGCCAACATCATTGACATGCTGCCGGTCGGGGCCGCCACCACGGCGTTCAATCTGTATCAAAGTGGGCAGGCGGACATCGTCTGGGACAAGGAATTGATTCCGAATGAACTGCTGGATGTGTTGTTGAAACGTCCGGATTTCCATGCCTACACGGTGCTGGGCACCTATTTCATCCGGTTCAATGTCACGCGCAAGCCGTTTGATGACCCGCGCGTTCGTCAGGCGCTGGCCCTGGCAGTGGACAAGGATCGCATTGTCAACAAAATCACCCGGGGCGGGGAATTGACCGCCTCGCACTTGGTTCCTTCCGGCACGCGGAATTATCACCCACCCGAAGGCCCCGGCTATAATCCGGACCGCGCCCGCCAATTGCTGGCCGAGGCCGGGTATCCCGGCGGCAAAGGTTTTCCCCGGTTTGAATTTCTGTTCAGCGGCAGTGCCGGCGGCAATAATAATCAGAATATCGCCATCGAATTGCAGGAGATGTGGCGCGATGTGCTCGGGGTGCAAATGGATTTGCGCCGCGTTGAAACCCAGGTGTTCTGGGGCCTGCAATCGCGCCTCGAATTCCAGCTCTGCAACTCGAGCTGGTACGGGGATTACAACGACGCCAATACCTTTCTGGGCATGTTCCAGAGCGGCGACGGCAACAACGAGACCGGCTGGAAGAATTCGCAGTATGACGACTTGATCGCCGCCGCCAACAACGAGGTGGATTTGGCAAAGCGTGATCACGATTTTCAACAGGCCGAAACTCTGCTCATTCGTGACGCGGCTCCCATCATTCCGCTTTACTTTTATTCCGGCATCAATTATTTCGACACCAACAAGGTAGCGGGCATTTGGCAGAACGCCCTCGACGATCATCCGTTGCGGAGCATCCGTAAAATCAAGGCGCAACCATAATGTATTTTGTCCGACGAATTTTATTCGCCGTCCCGCTGTTGCTCGTCATCAGCGCGCTCGCGTTCGTCCTGGTACATCTTGCTCCCGGCGGTCCGTTTGACGGCGAACGCAAACCCGCGTCGCCGGAGATCGAACGCAATCTCCAGGCCAAATACCACCTCGATGAACCCATCTGGAAACAGTACTGCCGCTACCTCCGCGATCTCGCCCATGGCGACTTCGGGGTCTCGCTAAAATATCGCAATCACAATGTCAATGACATCATCCGGCAGGGACTGCCCGTTTCGGTTACGCTCGGCGGATTGGCCTTTTGCTTTGCCATGGCGGTGGGGTTGCCCGCCGGCTTTCTGACCGCCGCCTGGCGTGGCCGCTGGGTGGATTATGTCGGCAGCTTTTTGGCGGTGCTGGCGGTCTGCCTGCCCAGCTTCGTGGTCGCGCCGGTGTTGCTGCTGGTTTTCAGCCTCAAACTGCATTGGTTTCCCATCGGCTTGTGGAGTTCGCCCTGGCACATGATTCTCCCGCCCGTGGCCCTGGGACTGTATTTTTCCGGCAAGGTTACCCGCATCCTGCGCGAAGGCATGTTGAATGCCGCGCAATCGGAATTCGTCACCGCCGCCCGCGCGAAGGGCATGGGCGAAACCGCGCTGCTGTTCAAGCACGCCTTCCGCCTCGCGTTGCTGCCGGTGGTCTCCTACGCGGGACCGATGCTGGCGGACTTGCTGACGGGTTCCTTCATTATCGAGAGTATTTTTCAAATTCCCGGCATCGGGGTGTTTCTGGTGAACAGCTCGCTCAACCGCGATTACACCCTCGTTGTCGGCCTGTCCCTGCTGTATGCAATCCTGATCATCGGGTTGAACTTGGTGGTGGACTTCGCCTACAAGCTGCTCGATCCGCGCGTGAAATATGAGTGACCCCGTGCCGCATCTTTCGCCCAATCAGCGGGCCTGGCGGCGCTTCCAGCGCAACCGCCCGGCGTTGCTCAGCGCCTGGTACCTGCTGGTGCTGATGCTGTCCGTGGCGCTCTGGCCGCTGCTATTGCATCTGTTTGGCGGTCACTTTGCCACCACGCACGATCCCGACCAGATCACCGACCTGCAATTTTCGCCGCCCGATGCCCACCACTGGTTTGGCACGGACATTCATGGTCGCGACCTCTTCTCCCGCGTGCTCTACGGGGCGCAAATCTCCCTGTTCGTGGGTCTTGTCGGCACCGGCGTCAGTCTGGTTATTGGCGTGCTTTGGGGTGCCGTGGCCGGCTATGTGGGCGGAAGGTTGGATGGCTTCCTGATGCGCATTGTGGACATCCTCTATTCGCTGCCGTCCATTATTTTTGTGATCGTGCTGATGACGACGTTTGGCGAACTCCTGAAAGAAACGCATTATGTCCAGCAATCGCCCGCCATTGCGGGGGCGTTGCGCGTGGTGCTGCTGTTCGTGGGGTTGGGAGCCATCTCCTGGCTGACCATGGCGCGTATCGTGCGCGGACAGGTGCTGTCCCTGCGCACCCGCTCCTTTGTGGAAGCCAGCCGCGTGCTGGGCGCCCGTTCCCGCTGGATTCTGGCCCGCCACATCATTCCCAACACCTCCGGCGTCATCATCACCTACCTGGCGCTAACCATGCCGGAAATTATCCTCTACGAATCCTTCCTCAGCTACCTCGGACTCGGCGTGCAACCGCCCATGGCCAGTTGGGGCACCCTGATTGCCGAAGGGGTGGGGCAGATCAATGCCATCCGCATCTACTGGTGGCTTATCATGTTTCCCGCCGGCGGTCTGGTGACCACCCTGCTGGCCCTCAACTTTCTCGGCGATGGCTTGCGCGATGCCTTTGATGTGAAGGCCAAGTAGGGGGGGGGGTATAGCTGCCCGGAGTTATGAAACATCGGCAGTCTGGAACCGAAAACAGGTGGCACCTAAAGCGGCCTTTGCCGGTGCTGGCATAAACGTGTGCCGTGAGGAAAGCGCCAGAGGACTGGACGCACTCCAGGACGCTTCGCGCACGCGGGAGACATGGCAATCGCGCCAGCGTCGTGGAGTGCGGCGGCCCTCCGCCGCTTGCCTTTTTTATGGCAAACGAATGGGGGCAAGCGAATGTTTTGCCTATGCCGTGAGTCTGGATTCGTTTGTCAACATCCTGTCTTAGGCATCATCGTGCGACTCTTTTCAAAATTATCGGGTCACTTTTACCTAAATCGTGACAAACCCACTCGTGATCCGTCACTCGAATAACCACATTGGTAAACATGACATGCACAGGCTGGTTTGTGAAACTGACCCTTTTGAATGTAAAAATCGTCAATCCATCTTTGATTTCAACCGTCCCCTCAAGTCTATTCGTCCGCGACTCTCCACTTTTCAGAAAGTTTGGATCAGTCACATTGACCTCTACGAAATCACCGTTTGTGCCAATCGTGGTGGTGGAGCTACTGCCAAGTTCCCTGATATTATAAAACCAAGTGCCAACTAGCCGCTGCTGAATCGTCGAATCACTCGACGGCGCATCGTCCGCGAAGCATGCCAAACCTGAAACCAACAAGCTCAAAAATACGGCTGAAATGGATGCTTTCATAAAATCGCATCGCTATGATGCCTAACATTGTTCTTCCACCGCACGGTGCAGTGCGATTTTTTCCATGAGTTCGACTTTATTTTATCGTTTCCGTTTGTCCAGAACGAATTAGCTCTTAAACCATGCAAAATATGGGATGGAAATGCCGCACCCAAAGACAAACTCATTCCCAACCCCAAAGCCCGCTTGCGCGGCCAGGTGCGGGAGGTGGTGTGAACCACGAATAAATACCAAGGAACACGAATCAAAAAGGCCAAGAAGCGGGGCAATGGCGAGTTCGCGCAGTCATGAATCCGGTCAGCCGTCCGGTGGGGAAATATTGGTGGAACGATGGTGTTCGGCGGGACGCCGAACACCGCACGCGAGACGCGTACGCTCCCCAGATAACTGCATGGTTCCGCCTTCAGGCGGTTCGGCGGCGGGGACCGGCTGAAGCCGGAACTCCAAACCCTTCAGCGTGGCAACGCACACTGGCCAATCGAATCCGCCACAGCCTTTCGTACGCTGAAACGACCCGAAGGTCGCGCCCCCCGGAGCGCCGGCTTGCAGCCGGCTTTGCGCGTCCGCTCCGGCAAGACGGGTGGAAAGAAGCAATCGTGTGAGACAGTCGTGAGAAGGCCGGAGCGCGAGTTGTCCCAACTCGCAGCGGGTGGCAATACATGTGCCGGTGGAATGATTTCAACGCGGTTTTGCTGGCGGAGCGCTGCGGTTTGAGACAAACCGCGCTCCGGGGACTGCGGCGGGTCTTTGCAGACGGCCACCAGCGGAGCGCCACGCCGATTTCGCCCGCGCGACACGGGTGGAATTACACCGTGCGCCCCGTCCGCCCGAAAGCCGTGTCGCCGCTCCGCTCTGCCACCGCAGTTCAAAACGCGCCGTACACGCGGAAGCCATGGTCCTCGCGCCAGCGTTTTGTAGTTCGGCCGGCCCTCCGACGCTGTTGCCCCCCTTGGTTACCAATCATTGCCATCTCCAAACCCACTATCCAGGTTGAACCAAGGAGTGATATCGGCGTGCCAAACAAATCCGATCACCACCAATAGCAGTAACACTCCAAACCAAAATGCCAAGGCTTTGGTCTCATCTGCAACCTCTGGCCGGCGCATGAGAATCTAAGTAAATGCATTCCTCATGGACTATTTTGGCCGCCCACCGTACGAAGCGGCGCGATTGTTTTCATGAGGTCGATTCTATTTCTGTTATTTCCATTTTGTCCAGTACTGGTTGGCTCTTAACCTGCACAAAATATGGGATTTGGCAATGCCGCACCCTTGGGCAGCCTCACTCCCAAACCTATTCAATCTCCGCTCCATTGATAATCGTATCCCGCCGGCGGATTGTAAAACATCGCCAGCGAGCCGGCCTGTCCATTCCAATATGTTTTGAGGTAGCTGATGTGGCCATCCACGAAACTGACCATGTTTTTTGAGTTGTTGTAGAAGCAACTGTTTGGATCGGAAATCGGTTGCTTTGGCTCATGCCATGAATAGGGAAAAAAGGCTGGTTGTTCCAAGACCAGAACGGTTTTGTCCGGGTGCTTGATTGAACTTAATTTCTGACCGGCGATGCCTAGAATTGAGCCGTTCCCGCTGAAATTCGTCAGGTCTTTGTTGATTCCATTAAATGCGTAACTGGAATAATTTGCATTCGCGGACTCGTGCCGCCCCGTAGGCGAAAACACCGCCGTATGATTGGACGAAGTCCAATAGCGGAAGGTATCCGCCGGACACGCAAACAGTTTATCTTGAGGCGATGGCGGTCCCTTCAACCCCACGTAGTTTTGCACCAGCGTTTTGTAATAATTAACAATTCGATTGGTGGTTGGCGAGGCGGGTGAAGTGTCATTCGCATCGTCGGAATACATGCGAATCCCAAGATTGATCTGTCGCAGGTTGCCCGTGCAGGTGATGCGCCTCGCCCGCCCTTTCGCGCCCCCTAAAACCGGCAGCAGCAGAGCCGCGAGAATGGCGATAATGGCAATTGCCACCAACAGTTCCATGAGGGTGAAGCCGCTTGCTGCTTTGTAGCTTTTAACCGTGCCATTCATGCCAGTGGGCTAGGCTGGGTCTTCAATTCTGCTTAACACCATTGGTTTCGGCCTGTTGTTTGGCTCGCAAACTCGCCTCATCATAGACTCGCTTCCGATCTGCTATCGACTTCGCATCAGCCAAGGGTGTCTGAAAAAGCACCTGAAGCCGGCTTGCATATCTAGGAATTAAAAGATATTCAGTGGGGTCATGAAAACCGCCCTGTAGTGACCATTTTCCGTTTTTTTGAGCAAAAAAACCAAGCAGTGTTGCTCGCGGCTTCACGAGTCTGTCTGTCCACGTCTCGCCGCGCGTATGAACATATTGACTCCGCTCGAAACTTACCGTAAAATTGGTGGGCATCTCGACGCCTGGACTTTCGACTACATTGATGGTCGCCGTGCCGGACCACACATTTAGCAGATTATACCATGCCTTGCCGTGATCATCTGATACTTTGGAATTCTGCGCCTCGGTATAGGTATGAAGCTCATTGGTGATGCTCACAATTTCGACCAGGGCCAAATGTAGCTGGGGGTCGCGTCTGGCCGGCAAGTCAATCCAATTATAAATTGGGTCTCCACCAACTACGGGACTTAAATCTGGCGGGGACGGAAAGATTCGACTCCACCAACCTTTGGAGAATGACTCATATTTGAATAGCGCAATCTTCTCGCCATGACGCGTTTGAACGAGTGCTGCCGTATATGAATCCGTGTAGGCACCCGGGAATCGTGCTCGTGGAATACTGGCCTGTCGGCTAATTAACACCTTGTAGCCAGCAATGCTATCCTCTAACAACCAGCAATGAAGAGCCTCAGGGAGCAACTGGTGAATCGAAGCCGTCTCCGGCTTATTGATAATCGATGTTATCCCGTTATTCCAACCGTCTGGAAGATTGGTGACAAGGCAGTCAATCTGATCGGCTGTCGCGGAATCTGAAAACAATGCAAAAAAGACTGCAATAAATGCGGTACATAGGTGAGGCCTAAAGGATAATGAGCCTCGGTTATGTGGTTGAAGACCTTTCACCTATCTGGTTCTAATTCATTTGTTCCAGAGTGTCCAGAGGTATTTGGCAAATCATCGCGGCCCTGATAAAACGGGTGCAAATTACATGTCTGTCGCGAGGATTCTGGCAGGATCAATGGTGCCGGTTCCGGTCACTCGCGCGATCGGCTGGCCGGCCACCTTGCGGCGGCTGGCGCTACGCATCCAGCCACGCTGCGGCAGAGAAGAAGTTCGGAACATTCGTCCACGCGCTTTTCATTGGCTTTGCCGGTTTTTTTTGCTAATCAATCTGTCAAACATACACACATCATCTCATGGCCAGACTATTTCTCGGACTCGATTCCAGCACCCAAAGCCTCAGCGCCGTGGTCATTGACCTCGACTCGCGCACGGTGGTTTACGAAAAATCGCTCAACTTCGACCGCGCGCTGCCCGGTTACAAAACGCAGAACGGCGTGCTGCCGCATCGCGACCCGCTGGTGAAGCACAGTTCCCCGCTGCTTTGGGCCGACGCGCTGGATCAGATTTTTGCCGCCATGAAAGCGGACGGCGTTGCCCTTGGTGAAATTCTCGCCATCAGCGGCAGCGGTCAGCAACATGGTTCCGTTTATTTGAACCGCACCGCCGCTGCCGCGCTCAAGGGCCTGAATCCGAAAAAGTCGCTCGTCCAAAATCTGCGCGGTGTCTTTGCCCGCAAGACCTCGCCGATCTGGATGGATTCCTCCACCGCCGCCGAGTGCGCCGAGATTCGCCAGAAGTTGGGCGGCATCAAGGCCACCGCCGCCGCCACCGGTTCCGATGCGTTCGAGCGCTTCACCGGCCCGCAGATCCGGAAGTTTGCCAAGACCGAGCCGGCGGCTTACGCCGAGACCGCGCAGATCGCGCTGGTTAGCTCCTTCATGGCCTCGCTGCTGGCGGGCAAAATTGCCCCCATTGACTACGGCGACGGCGCGGGCATGAACCTGATGGATATCCGCAAGAAAGTCTGGCACGCCGGCGCCCTGACCGCCACCGCCCCGAAGCTGAAAGCCAAACTGCCGCCGCTCGCGCCCGCCGGGAAGGTGATCGGCAAGGTCAGTTCCTATTTTGTCCAGAAGTACGGCCTCAATGCCGAAGCCCTCGCCACCGTTTGGACCGGCGATAATCCGGCCAGTGTGATCGGCCTGGGCCTGATCAAATCGGGCCAGGTGGCCATCAGCCTGGGCACCAGCGACACGTTCTTTGGTTCCATGGCCAAATGCCAGACCGATGCGCGCGGCGAAGGTCACGTGTTCGGCTCGCCCGCCGGCGGTTACATGACGCTGATCTGCTTCAAAAACGGTTCGCTCGCGCGCGAAAAAGTTCGCGAGTTGTACGGCCTTAAAGACTGGAACGCCTTTGGCAAATTGCTCGCCAAAACCAAGCCCGGCAACAACGGCGCCATTCTGCTCCCGTGGTTTGACGCCGAAATCGTTCCGCGCGTGAACCGCCCCGGCATCCACCGCTTTGATCTGGCAGAGAAAGATGCCGCCGCCAATGCGCGCGCCATTTTCGAAGCGCAGATGCTTTCCATGCGCCGTCACTCGGCGTGGATGAAAGTCGCACCCGAATGTATCTTCGCCACCGGCGGCGCCTCCAATGACCGGGCGTTGCTCCAAGTGCTGGCGGATGTGATGAACTGCCGCGTGCTGTGCATTGAAGTTTCCAAGAGCGCGGCGCTGGGCGCGGCCCTGCTTGCCGCCCACGGCTGCCTGACGGCCGCCGGGGAAAAACCGCAGTGGTCCAAACTCGTGGCCGGATTCACCAATCCGGTTGCCGGCAGCGAAGTGCGTCCGGATAAAAAGGCCGCGAAGATTTACGACCGCCTGCTGGAAAAATTCGCCGAGTGCGAACAGACCGCTTTGGCGGGGCTTTGATTGGCTGGTAGAAACTGTTTGCCAAAACAGGGCAGGGAGCATGCTCCCTGCCTTTTTAATTTGGTGTTTCGCCGCCTACTGGGTTTCGTATGAGCCGAAGGGGGTAAAGTGTCGTTTAACGGTTAGGCTGCAAACCGAAAGGCTTAATAGCCGCTGCCAGAAAGAAAAATACTTTGTGGATGGTGGAGCCAAGGAGGGTCGAACTCCTGACCTTCTGAATGCCATTCAGACGCTCTACCAACTGAGCTATGACCCCGTCCACAAAGGGAAAAAGAGAATAGTAAATTTCCCGGAGAAGTCAAACATTTCATTGCAGGAATTTTATTGAATCTTTTCGGTCAAATCGTCTAGCGTCTGACGTGGCATCCAAAGCATTGCGCATCGCGTTTCTGACGCACGAACCGTTTTATCCGCCTTCCGGCGGCGGTTCGGCCGAGGCCGTTTATCTTGTGCGCGAAATGGTGCGGCGCGGCCACGAGGTGCATGTGTTTGGCCCGCAAATTGAAAACCCGGCGGCGGTGGCCAAACAATTCAGCATCCATCTGCATTCGTTCGCGCTGTGGCAGATGGGGCGTTACGCGAAGGGCCGCAATTTAAAATATCTCGCCTATCCTTTTTTTCTGGAGCGCATGGTGGCTGCCGCCGCGCGCACAATAAAATTCGATCTGATTTTTTCGCAGCACGCCATTTCCGCCGTGGCCGCCGGCAAATTGAAGAAGCGTCTCGGTCTGCCCGTGGCGATGAATTTTCCCGACCTCCTGACGGGCTTCATGGAAACCTGGCCGTCCTACATTGCCCCCAAGCCGCTGGTGCACGCCCTGATGCGCTATGAGATTTCTCTGCCGGTCCGCTACCAGGTGGACGGCGTGTGCGCCATCTCGGATGAATTTGCGGACCGTCTGGCGGGGCAGGGGTATCCGCGCGAAAAAATCTGCCCCATCTATTACGGCTACGATGCCGCCGCCTTTCCCCTGCGCGCCGGTCCGCCGCCGCCGGAACGCGCTCCCGTGGTGGTCATGCATGGCTCCTTCGATGCCCACCATCTCGGCCGCATTGCGCTGGAGGCCGTCAAGGTGGTGGTGGCGCAGCGTCCGGACACCATTTTCCGATTTGTCGGCCGGCGCACGGCCGGACTGGAAAAGTTTTTGGCGGCGGCCCAGGCCATTCCCCATTTCAAATTTGAGGCCAATGGTTTCACGCCCTATGCGGAAGTCTCCCGCCAGCTCGCCAGCGCGAATGTGGGGATTGTGCCCTACGAGGAATCCGCCGGCACGCATTGCGCCTTTGTGGCGAAGATTGTGGAATACGCCGCCACCGGCCTGCCCGCCGTGGTCACGCCCCTGAAGAGTGTGCGCGGCTATTTTAAGAACGATCCGCTCGTGAAGATTGCCGAGTTTAACGGCGAAAGTTTCGGCCGCAACATTCTGGCCTGGCTCGATACACCAGTGAACGACTGGCTGCCGCAAGCCGCCGCTTCTTCCGCCCGCGTGAAAGCCGAACTCGACTGGCAGCCTCTCTGCGCCAAAGCCGTGGATTTTACCGAGCGAGTGTGCCGGTGAAAGTGGAGTAGGGCAGCGGCTTCAATTCTGGCAAAAAACAACGAGGTTTAAATGATTAAACCTCGTCGCGTTCTCGGACTGAAAACCGTTTATTCCCCCGCCAACGGACGTATCTTGATATTGCGGAAGGAAACCGAGCCGTGATCGCCCTGCAAGGCAATGAACCCGCTGGCGGCTTTCGCAAATCCCGGCATCTTGCCGAATTTGCTCTTCGCCACCCGGGCATTGAAGTCGTCACTGCCCAGCACGTATTCAAAATATTTCACGCCGTTGATTTCGTGTACGCACTTTTCCGGACTGATGAGCAGCCGCACGTGATTCCACTGGCCCACCGGCTTGGTGGCATCCAGAGTTTTGCCGGTGCCGGGATCCACCGGCGGCTGATAGAGCTGATACAGCCAGCCGCAGCGGATGTGATCGGCCGCCTTCACATTGTCTTCCAGCTGAAACTCCGGTCCGGTCTGCCACACGGCGTTGCCCTCATCCGTCACGTGATACATGATGCCGCTGTTGCCCGCTTCCGAAATGTTGTAGTCCAGTTGCAATTCAAACCAGCCGAATTTGTCGGTGGTGACAATATCGCCCGCGTTATGCGGATCCGCGCAAATCAACTCGCCATCCTTTACCTGCCAGCCCGGGCGCACGCCGACCTTCTTGAAATTATGCCAGCCGGCAAAGCTCTGGCCGTCGAAGAGCAGCTTCCAGCCCGCCGCCTTTTCGGCCTTGGTCAGCGTGTTGTTGGCGGCCGGCGCGGAACCGGTCGCGCAGCCCGTAAACAGGCAGGTAGCGGCCAGCCCTAAGAGCGTAAATAAATGACGAATGATCATGCGGAAGCATAAGGCGGGACGCGCGCGCTGGAAAGCGGATTTGCTCGCCGTGCCGCGAGGATTTCAAAGGCGAACAAAAGTGTGCGCGCAAAGGCGGACAGATTTATTGGGCGCGGACGGCGAGGAGGATGACGGGTTTTTCTTGGGGGTTGGGCTGGTGGGCGAGGAAGGTAATATCGCCATTGGGGTGC
>CAIQKM010000143.1 GCA_903872345.1 uncultured Verrucomicrobia subdivision 3 bacterium
ACATCAATACTCTGGTCCGTACAAACACGTCCGACCTTGTCGCGCACCAAATCCAACCATGCAGTTAGATTATGAGACAAGCTTACCAACCGACGCTGGCGAGTTTTCGCCTTGATCCCTTTGACTTCAATGGTGCCGCCTTCAGGATCAATTTCCGCCCAGTCCAAGGCATAAATTTCAGAACGGCGCAGCCCGGCAAACAGGGCAATAACCAAAGCCGGAAGCATGTCTGGCGCAGACGATTTTGCCACCCGCAATAGTTTTTCTGCCTGACTGGGAGTCAAAATGCCAACAGGCCGGTCGTCCAAGATCGGCCGGTCAATACTGGCCGCCGTGTTACCAGCACAATAGCCCTTCCCCAGTGCATAATTCATAACTGTCGTCATGGTAACAAGGTAGTTTTTACGCGTGCGCGGTGACCAATCTGATTCCTCAAGCCAATCTTCAATGTCCTGACGGCACAATTTGGACACTTCAGTTTTTCCAAATTCCAGGCAGATGACATTTAGATAGCTCTCATATTGCACCAGAGTACGTGGACGACAATTCATGGCCTTCCGAGATTTTAAAAACTCGTCTTTCAAGACATTGAGATTAGGTAATGCCTCAGGCCGTGGCAGATTGCGAATATATCCCTCAACCGCTTGCGAAAGTGTCGCCTTAAAAGGTTCTAACCGCTGCAGACAAGTCAACGTCTCCATGCGGAATTTGAGTGGAAGCACAAACGCTTCACGCCCCAATTGTTGACAGTCCTGCGCCGACTTCGCAATGAAATTGTTCGCCTCCTTGCGGGTGCCAAAATAGCGGCGCAAACGCCGCCCGCCAGTGTGCTTCTTGCCCAGTGATACAACCCAATACACGCCGTTGGAACGGCGCTCCTTTCTGGGTTGGATACGGAAAATCATGACGAGTAAAATGCTTATTTATCATACCTTGGCGCGGCGCGACGCAGGCAACTCACCGGCTTCAATCCGTTGAAGACACGCCCACACATCCGCCAACCGATAAATCGTGCGGCGTTTACCTTTGATCACCGGTGTCAGCCAGCCAGCCTTAACGCAACGCCGAGCAAGATCCCAGCTGCAAAAAAGCATCGCCAAATCTCCCGCACGGACCCAGGGACTCGCACACCGGCAACTACCTTGAAACTCTGCCGGCAAAGGCAACGAAGTTGTCTTTCTTGCTTCGGCCGGCTCAATCGGACAGCAATAGACCATTGCCCATCCGGCAATAATTCCTTTGCCATCACGAGTGCCGTTGCAGTTCAATTGTTGTTCATCAGCCATATTTAAACTTAAGCAAATAATACCCACTGTTATGTTGCACGTTGTACTTAACTAATTGCATTATTTAAAATAAACGAGTTGCAATCAGGTTGCGCATGGTTCGGCTCGTGTCAGGGTTGCCTAGCGGGCGGGCGCGAACAGGGTGCCCTGCCCATAAGCCATCTCGGGCTGGCTACGCAGCACACCGGGGCACCCATAGGGGTACTGGAATGCCACGACCAGCTTGTCGTCAACGCGGTGAAGCAAGCCAAAGGTGTCCAGATCCAACCGCAAGCCATGGCTTGCGAGCATGACCACCATCTGCAACCGGGCGGCGGCATTATCGTGCGCCAGCTCGCAGCCGCTGCGTGTTAGGTGGGCGATCCAGCAGGATTCCGTCCATAGATTCTCAAGGTAGCCGACTGTGAACCCAGACTGTACAAACGCATGCTGAACGAACAGGTGCCAGCTTGGATCTTCATAGATCCAAGCATAAAAGGCGTCATCGGTCATCGGCTGGTCACCCTCGCAATTCGGGGGATGGCATTCCCGGATCTCAGGAGAACTATTCGTGGTAGATTGCATATGCAGTTAGCTGGCAAAGCCGATCTGGCGCTTACAGTCGCCCAAGGTGCTGGCCGGACGGCCACAATAGATCTCAGCAAGACTATAGTCCGGCTGTCCTTCCGGCAGGCAAAGGCCCTTGGCCTCGGCGAGGCGCAGTGCCTCCGGGCGCTGCAAGCGACGGAACTCCCGGCTCCCGGTCAGGCGTCCGGGGCGGATGATGGCCGGGTCGAGCTGATCCATG
>CAIQKM010000144.1 GCA_903872345.1 uncultured Verrucomicrobia subdivision 3 bacterium
CATCAACTCAAATGAGAAGTCCCCAATGAAGCCTGCCGGCAAATCTCGGTGGATTCCGATTCTGGCAGGAGCGATGGTTATCCTGCTGCTATGGACACCGTCGATCCTGCGCCATATGTCTTACCATAGCTGGGTGCGGGTGGACATCAAAGTGGAACCCGAGCTAGGATACACAAACAAACCTGCTGGAATGCCTGATCCGGAGTACTATAACAAGAATTTTGAAGATCGTCGTGAACAGATAAAATTAATATCGAGTCTGTTGAACAGCACCCAAAATCGAGAAACTCTGGCAAAAGTCAGCGGTGTTGAATTGAAGGATTTCTCAGCGGCGTCGGTTCATGCGGTACGCAATCTAAACTTATATACTATCTATTTCTCCTGCGTAAACAGCAATGTCGCATGCACTGTTGGTTCCAATGCGGCCAATACTATCTTGAAATTTTACGACACTAAATTTCCTGAACGGAAAGCCAAATTCTTAGAGCTCGTATGTTCCCCAAAGTTCCCCAGCGACGAAGATTAGACTATTTTCATTAGCAGCCCGGCGCCAAAAAACTTCGCGCCAAGAGTCGCCCCCAACACCACCGGAAGTTTTGCCTTTTCAGCCCCAACCGTGTACATAATCAACCGACATGAACATGAGTTGCCTCCGCCGGAAGCTGCCGGCACTCCTCCTGACCGCGCTATTGTCGGGAATCGGATTTCAAATCACGAGCCACGCCGATGAAATCGCCGATCTGAACGCCAAAGCCCGGGCCGCCTACGCGCGAAATGATTACCCCACCGCCATCGCCTGCTTCGACCGCCTCCTCCAACTCGGCGACCACAATGCCTATCTCGGCCGCGGCATGGCCCATTTGCATAAAGGCGAATTCGACCTCGCGCTGGCGGATTTGAACGAAGCCGTGCGCCTCTATCCCTCCGCCGATACCTATGAAGCCCGCGGCTACGCCTGGTCCCAAAAAGGCGACGGCGCGCATGCCATCAATGATTTCAGCGAAGCCATCAAACGCAACCCGCGCGCCGGCGCCGCCTACGAAGCCCGCGCCGAAGAACTCATCATCTTCAAACAAACCGAGGCCGCCATGGCCGATCTGCATAATGCCGTGCTGCTCCTCACCGGCACCACCAACTCCGACCACATCCTCTGCAAAGCCTTCCTGATGCTCGGCCTGGAATATGAAAATCAGGGTAGCTTCGTGCCCGCCCTCGCCAATTATTCCAAGTGCCTCGCCCTCGACCCCCAACTCTATCTCGCCCACCTCAATCGCGGCCGCATCTATTACGCCCAAGGCCAGTTCGCCAACGCCATCGCCGACTACCAGGCCGCCGTCCGCCTAAACCCCGCCGATGCCGGCGGCTACAACCGGCTGGGCTGGCTCCTCGCCGTCTGCTCCGACCCCAAAGTTCGCGACGGCCGCCAAGCCTTGGCCAACGCCCACAAAGCCTGCGAACTCACCGGCTGGAAAGAACCCGTCTGCCTGAAAACTTACGCCGCCGCCGCCGCCGAAACCGGCAACTTCCCCGAAGCCGTCAAATGGCAAACCCAAGCCATCACCCTCGGCCTCAAAGGCAAATCCCTGACCGATGCCCAAGCCCGACTCGAACTCTACCGTCACAACCAGCCCTACCACGACCCTGTTCCCGCAAAATAAGCCTGCTATTTGCGCCGTTCGAGGTTGGGCGTTGGATGTTGAAATTCTGGTTCCGTCAACCCCGTCATTGCACGGGGCGGCCGGTTCGTTTAGTTTAAAAAGATGTCGTTTTTCGGTAAATTGGGTTTGAGGGCGTGGCTGCTGCTGCTGTTGCTCGCGGCCGGCGGCTGTATGCCGGTGGATTCCAATCAGATGGATGAGGAAAAGGAACCGCATTACGTCCTCGGCAAAAACCGCGTGAACGCCCGGGATTTTACGGGTGCCATCGAGGCCTTTCAGGAAGCCATCGAGGCCAACCCGCGCTCCGCCCCCGCCCATTTTCAGCTCGCCTGCCTGTACGATAGCGAGGCCCCCGATCCCGCCGCCGCCATCTTCCATTATCAGGAATATCTCCGCCTCAATCCCCAGGCCGGCAATCTCGATGTCATCCGCCAGCGCATTTACACCTGCAAACAGCAACTGGCCGCCGACATCATGCCCCTGCCCAGCGCCCCCGCCGCCCAGAAGCAGTTGGAATCGCTCGCCGCCAAAAACCACGACCAGCAGCAGCAAATCGATGCCTTGACCGAACAGCTCCGCGTGGCCAATGACCAGCTCCGCCAGTGGAATGCCTACTATGCCACCCAGCAGGCCGCCGCCAAAGCCGCCGCCGCGCAAAATAACAGCCGCCCGGCCCAGCCGACCACCACCCCGACCACCAGTCCGCTGCCCGATGACATGACCCTTGCCCCCACCGATTCACCCGGCCCCCGGACCGGCATTACGCCCCTCCCCGGCGATCAAACCCCGCCGGCCCGGCCCACCGCCCATCCCGCCGCCGCCCGCGCCCGCACCCACGCCGTTCTGCCCGGCGAAACCATGGCCGGCATCGCCCGCAAAGCCGGCGTCACCCTCTCCGCCCTCAAGGCCGCCAACCCCGCGGTAAACCCCAAGAAATTGCGCGCCGGGCAGGTCCTGAACCTGCCGGGCCAATAAGCGTTCATGGTCTCCCGCCTCACATTTCTGGCAATCGCCGGCTTCTGGGTGACCATGAATGTGCTGCTCTGGCGCTCCGAGTATGGCTCGCAAAGCGACGACTTTCCCGTGCCCTGGGAACTCGTCTGGCGCAAAATCCTGACCGCGCCCGAGGCGTCCTCCCTGAGCGTCTATCAAAACAACGTGCGCATGGGCTACTGCGAACTCTCCACCGGCGTCGGCCAGCAGATGGCCACGCTGGATGAAGACCGTCCGCCGCCCGAAGGTTTTCTCGCCAAGGCCGGCTACCAGATTCATCTCTCCGGCAACGTCGCCTTTGGCGATTTCACCAACCGCGTCAAGTTCGACGGCCGGCTGCTCTACAATTCCGCGCGCCTGTGGCGGGAATTCACCTGCCGCGTCACCTCCCGCACGGCCGTCGTGGAAGTGCATTCGCTCGCCACCAACCAGACCGTCCACATCAAAGTGGTCAGCGAGGGCGTCGTCACCGAGCGCACGCTGACCTTTGACGAACTGCAAAATCCCGATGCCGTCGTGCGGGTCTTCGCGGGCAATTTTGCCGACCTCCTGCTCGGCACCCTGGATCTCCCCATTTTGAACACCGCTTCCGCGCAAAGCCTGCAATGGTCCGCCCGCCGCACCCGCATCCGCATCGGCTCCGAACCCGTGCCCGTTTACCGGCTGGAAACCAGCCTGCTCGGCCGCGACGTGACCGTGGATGTCAGCACCATGGGCGAAATCCTGTGCGTAAATTTCCCCGGCGAACTCACCGCCCGCATTGAAGAATTGAACCGCCCATGATCCAACTTGAACATCTGGTGAAAAAGTTTGGCGACCTCACCGCCGTCAACGACGTCTCCCTGACCATCGGCCGGGGCGAATTCTTTGCCATGCTCGGACCCAACGCCGCCGGCAAAACCACCACCATCAAGCTCCTCACCGGCCTCATCAAACCCAATTCCGGCCGCGCCCGCATCTGCGGCTTCGATGTCCAGACCGAGCCCCTCGAAGCCCGCCGCCGCCTGGCCTACGTGCCCGATTTCCCCTTTCTCTACGACAAGCTCACCGCCTGGGAATTTTTCCGCTTCACCGGCCAGATGTTCCGCCTCGACGCCGCCCGCATCGAAAAAAATGCGCAGGAACTCGTCGCCCGCTTTCACCTCGCCGAATTTGCCGACCGCACGCTCGAAGGCCTCTCCCACGGCACCCGCCAGCGCATCGCCATCGTCTCCGCGCTGCTCCACGACCCCGAGGTCTTCGTCATTGATGAACCCATGGTCGGCCTCGATCCCCAGCACGCCCGCGTCGTCAAGGACGTCCTCAAGGAACGTTCCCTCGCCGGCATGACCGTGCTGCTCTCCACCCACCAGCTTTCCATCGCCGAGGAAATGGCCGACCGCATCGGCATCATCAATGGCGGCAAACTCATCGCCGTCGGCACCCGCGAACAGGTGCGCGAGCAAAGCGGCTCCGCCGGCGCCCTGGAAGAGGTGTTCCTCAAGCTCACCGCCGACGCCCCGTCAACCCCATGAGCACCAAAGTCAAAATCTGCGGCCTCACCAACCCCGCCGACGCCGCCGTCGCCATCGCCGCCGGGGCCGATGCCCTCGGCTTCATCTTCTGCGCCAAAAGCCCGCGCTTTGTCCCTGTCGTCACCGCCGCTGAAATCGCGCGCGCCATTCCGCCTTACGTTTTGCGCGTGGGCGTGTTTGTCAATCCCACCGCAGAATTCGTCACCGCAGCCATCGCCGCCTGCGGCCTGAACCTGCTCCAGTTTCACGGCGATGAATCCCCCGAATTCTGCACCCGGTTCGGCCTCATGAGCATGAAAGCCCTCCGCGTGCGCGATGCCGCCTCCCTGGAACAACTCGCGCACTACCACACCGACGCCTTCCTGCTGGACGCCTACTCCGCCAAAGGCCTCGGCGGCACCGGTGAAACCTTTAACTGGGACCTCGCCATCGAAGCCAAAAAACTCGGCCGCCCCGTTTTTCTGGCCGGCGGACTCACCCCCGAAAACGTCGCCGCCGCCGTAAAGCAAGTCCGCCCCTTCGGCGTGGACGTCTCCAGCGGCGTCGAAACATCGCCCGGCAAAAAGGACCACGCCAAAGTGCGCGCCTTCATCGCCGCCGTGCGGTCCGCCGACTCCCCTTCATCATGAAACGCATCGCCGTCTATTGTGGCTCCAATCCGGGCATCCGCCCCGCCTACGTCGCGGCGGCCGAAGAACTTGGCGCCTTGCTCGCGCGCGAAAAAATCGAACTCGTTTACGGCGGCGGCTGCGTCGGCCTCATGGGTGTCGTCGCCGATGCCGCGCTGAAACACGGCGGCCACGTTATCGGCGTCATCCCCAAGAAACTCGTCATCAAGGAGGTCGTTCATGAAAAACTCCCCGACCTCCGCATCGTCGAGGACATGCACGAGCGCAAAGCCCTCATGGCCGAACTTTCCGACGGCTTCATCGCCCTCCCCGGCGGCTACGGCACCTACGAGGAATTCTTTGAAATCCTCGCCTGGAGCCAGCTCGGCTGGCACCAAAAACCGTTCGCCCTCTATAACGTGGACGGCTTCTACCACCGCCTCCTGCAATTCCTCGACCACGTCGCCACCGAAGGTTTCATCCGCCCCAAGCACCGCGACCTCGTCCTCGTCGGCGCCACCGCCGAAACCGTCCTGGCCCAAATGCGCCAGTTCAACCCGCCCGTCGAAGTCAAATGGGTGAAGTGATTTTCGATAGCGTACCATCTGCCGGCGCGCGGCTGTGGTGAAACCCAGCCGCAGCAACGCGACCAGCATCCGGCGCACGGAATAAACTGCCGCCGTTTGAGGTTCGGGGTTTGAAGTTTGGAGTTCCGGCTTCAGCCGGTCCCCGCCGCCCGAACCGGTCCATCGCGCCCCCCGTTTAACCTCGTAGGAGACGACGTCAGGAGACACCAATATTCCGCCCCCTGTTTTTGATTAGAGTCTCGTCACCTCGTCTCCTACAAAAATGAAGATGGCCGTGCGGAGCGCGAGTTGTCCCAGCTCGCAGCGCTTGGCATGACCAGAGACGGTTGGAATAATTTCAAAGCGCATTGGTCTGGCGGCGCTTTATGGATACTGATAATTCGCTCTCCGAGTGCCCAAGAGGAAATGCTTTCAAGGATGCGACGGCACCGGAGACAACGATTGAAGAAATGCGCAATTCAATTTACTCTGAAAATTACGACGAACGGTTAGTGCCATGTGTGATGGAACGATTGCATGACCCAACAGGTTCGAGCATTAAATTCATTGCACTGCCGAAATCCGATTCTTCGCAAAGCGGAAGAATTAGCATAGTCATGGGGGGATATATTTGGAATTATTTTCCTAAGGGTAATGTTGACGTAGATGTTGTGCTTCAAAAACACGGGAAAATGGTCGTCAAGATATTAGATGTTAATGTTTTCTACGCACTCTCTTGAAACACTATTCCTCGGCCTTAAATCCAAGAGATCGCACCGGCACTGGCATTTTCATCAAGGACGTTGTCTTGTCGTGCAAGCAGGCTGGCCCTCCGTTTCAAAATGAGGGCTTTCGCCAGGGAGTTGCCTACTCCGCCAATTCCCTTAAAAACCAGCCCTCCCATTCGTGTTCTTTCGTGTCCATTCGTGGTTGCCCCCACCTTTCCCCAAAATAATTTCTTTGCGTCATTCCCGCTTTGAACGAGAATAAACCCATGAGCGCCGTTGCCGATTTGAATTTGCCCGATGCCCAGGGACACTTTGGTCCCTATGGCGGACGTTACGTGCCCGAAACCCTCATGCACCCGTTGCAGGAGCTCGAGGCCGAATACTTCCGCGCCCAGCACGACCCCGCCTTCCAGGCGGAACTCTCCTATTACCTGCGCGAATTCGTCGGCCGCCCCACGCCGCTCTACTTTGCCGAACGCCTCACCAAGGAACTCGGCGGCGCCAAAATTTATCTCAAGCGCGAAGACCTGAACCACACCGGCGCCCACAAGATCAACAACGCCATGGGGCAGATCCTGCTCGCCAAGCGCATGGGCAAGACCCGCGTGATCGCCGAAACCGGCGCCGGCCAGCACGGCGTCGCCACCGCCACCGTCAGCGCCATGTTCGGCCTCAAATGCGTCATCTACATGGGCGCCGTGGACTGCGAACGCCAGGCCCTCAACGTGTACCGCATGAAAATGCTCGGTGCCGAAGTCGTACCCGTCCATGCCGGTCAGAAAACCCTCAAGGAAGCCGTCAACGAAGCCATGCGCGACTGGGTGACCAACATCCGCAGCACCCATTACATCCTCGGCACCGCCTACGGCGCGCATCCCTATCCCGTCATGGTCCGCAACTTCCAGCGCATTATCGGCGACGAAGCCCGCCGCCAGATTCTCGAAAAGGAAGAGCGCCTGCCCGACCTCCTCGTCGCCTGCGTCGGCGGCGGTTCCAACGCCATCGGCCTCTTCTATCCCTTCCTGGATGACGCGTCCGTACGCATGATCGGCGTGGAAGCCGGCGGTCTGGGCATTTTGCCCGAGCAACACGCCGCGCGTTTTCACGGCGGCTCCCTCGGCGTGCTCCAGGGCACCCGCAGCTACATTTTGCAGGACGACTTCGGCCAGATCCAGCTCACCCACAGCGTCAGCGCCGGACTCGACTACGCCGCCGTCGGCCCCGAACACGCCTGGTTGCACGATAACAAGCGCGTGGAATACACCTACGCCACCGACGACAAGGCCCTCGCCGCCTTCATGAAGCTTGCGCACCTCGAAGGCATCATCCCCGCCCTCGAAAGCTCCCACGCCGTCGCCGAGGTCATCGAACGCGCCCCCACGATGAGCAAAGACGCCCTCATCATCATCAACCTCTCCGGTCGCGGCGACAAAGACGTTGCCCAAGTCGTCGCCAAGCTCGGCATGCAGCTGCCGAAGTAAGCCGGAAGCTGGCGGAAAGTTTGATTTTTCAGCTCTCCCTCACCCAACCCTCTCCCCATGAAGAGGGCTTTTTCCTGGCACGTTTTCAGGCAATTCGTCCACCCGTCCGGCCAATCCAGCGGCTTGATTTTTCTCCAGACGCGGCAACCGTTTCTCCTTCTCCCCGGGGGAGAAGGCCGGGATGAGGGCGAGCGTCACACCATTGTTTTCCCCACTTGCCGAATTGTCTTCCAAAAAAAACTTCCCCATTCCGAAAAAAGTATTTGAACAAAACTCCGAAAAGGAGCATCACAGTAACAGACTCAGATTGTTTTTGTCAGGGCTTTGCCGCAACCGTTCCAAGGAAACAATCCGGCTCACTCCGCATGATGATCCATTCCGGCATTCTGGATGTGCGAAAAATCGGCGCGTTACTGCGCGGCGAAACCGGCTGCATTGATTCCTGGATCCGCCAGCCCCGCGTGGGAAATCTGGCCGTGCAGCTCATCTGGATTGTCGTGGGCATGGGCTGTTACGGCGCCGCCATGGGCGCGTGGCGTGACTCGTTGCAGGCGCTTTACACCGCCCTCAAATTCCCCCTCATCATCCTGCTCACCACCTTTGGCAACATTCTCATCAACGCCATGCTCGCGCCGTTGCTCGGCTTGAACATCACGTTTCGCCAATGTTTGACCGCCATTCTCACCAGTTGCAGCCTCTCCTCCGCCATTCTGGGCGCGTTCAGCCCGCTCATCGCCTTCATGGTCTGGAACGCCCCGCCCCTCACCGCCGCGCCCGCCGCCACGTCCGATCTCACTCACGACGCCATCCTGCTCGCCCACGTGCTCATCATCGCCTTCGCCGGCACCGTCGCCAATCTCCGCCTCTCGCAATGGCTCACGCAACTCGGCGGCAGCGCCGCCATCACCCGGCGCGTCCTGTTCGCCTGGCTCGCCGGCAACCTGTTTCTCGGCAGCCAGCTTTCCTGGATTCTGCGTCCCTTCGTCGGCCTGCCCGGCCTCCCCGTGGAATTCCTCCGCCCCAACGCCCTGCACGGAAATTTTTACGAAACCGTTCTCCAAATTTGCGCCCACCTCTTTTTCCCCGGCCACGGCAAATAAACCCTGAACCATCACACTTATGATCGACCTCAACGTGCCCACCCCGCCGCCGCTCATCGCGCCCGGCGACAAACCCGGGGAACGCGAACCCATCGCCGGCGTCCTCGCCGTGGCCGAGGCCATGCTGCGCCAGCCGCGCCGCGTCATGTACCAGTTGCAACAGCCCGGCTCCGGCCGCCTGATCGCCGCCATGCTGGCCCTTGCCATCCTTTGCCTGGGTATCTATGGTCTCATCGTGGGCAGCTTTTCCGGCGGCACTCAATTATGGGCCGCCCCTGTGAAAATTATTTCCGGTCTCTTCGGCTCGGCCTTCATCTGCCTGCCCAGCCTCTACATCTTCACCTGTCTGAGCGGATCCCAGGCGCGGCTGCGCGAAGTCATCGGCTACGTCGCCGGTGTCCTCCTGTTGATTGGCATTCTGCTGGTCGGCTTCGCCCCCGTCGCGTGGATCTTTTCCCAATCCACCCAATCCCTCGCCTGGATGGGCTTCCTGCACCTGCTGTTCTGGTTCATCGCCAGCGTCTTTGGCCTCCGCTTTCTGGACGGCGGTTTCGCCCACGCCAAAGCCCGCACCAACACCGGCCTCTACGTCTGGATCGTTATTTTTCTCCTGACCTCGTTGCAAATGATGACCGCCCTGCGCCCCCTCATAGGCAAGGCCGAAAGCTTCCTGCCCCGCGAAAAAATGTTTTTCGTCGCCCACTGGTATCACAACCTGGATACCGAGTCTGAAACCAAACACTGAGCCGTTCTCGTTACCGGTTTAAAAAATAAACCCCCGGCCACCGGCCGGGGGTTGCAAAAACTTCCGCGTCTGATGAGGACTTATTTTTGGCGGCGATAAAATCCGGCTACCGCCAAACCGCCGACGGCCATTAGCGCCATAACACCCGGCTCCGGGGCGGGAACCGGCGTGCTGATGATCACATCTGGGGTGGGCAACGTGGTGGTTCCGGGCGTCACATTTGGAATCGTCGAGGGCGTCGAACTGCCACCCGCGTTGTCAATCTTGACATAGCTCGCCATGGCGGAGGTGGTGCCCAAATCGCCATTCTTGATCATGTATTTGTCATCATTTGGATTCGTCGTGCTCGCGAATTCGAGCGAATAGTTACCCGCCGTAAGACTCACATTGGCCAAGCTCAGCGTATATTGCTTAAACCCCGTCGTAAAATTCGTCGCAGGAAGTGTAAGTTGCGACAGCAAAGTACCGGTCCCCGCCGATCCGCCCAACGAACTATAGAGATCCAAGGACATGGGGACATTATCATCGTGGTTCTTCTTGATATCGAAGCCCAGCACCAAATCCGTCACCGTCGGCGTCCCGGCCAGCAGTGAAAAATTGAAGGTCGCGGAGCTGTTCGTATAAACCTGCATCACCCCGCCACCTTCGGCCGAGATAAGGTCCAGCGTGGCACCCGCATGCGCCACCGTGCCGCTGGCAGCCAGCGCGATTAAAAACCCGTTAACACAAAAACATTTCATGCTATCACATTACATCCGCCCCCTGATTTGAATAGTTGACAAGATTCCCAAGCGTGACTAAGAAAAACCTTTAGTTTGTTGTTGGTTGGCCATTTTTTATTATTGCCAAATCGCGTTCGTATTCGCTGCTTAATTAAGTTCCTTGGTTGATAAGTTTATAAGTCGTTTTTCTGTTGGGGCCTGACAATCCAGGATAATAATCCCGAATATGCTATGGCCGATCATCGTTTATAGCGGACGAATGGCAATAGGATGAGTTGCGGCGAAATTTTGTCCCAGCCTATGTCCTGGATTTTGCCGGCTGGCGGACACGCCAAACCGCTGGCTTTTCCCAATGCCTTGGTTAAAATCGCGGAATTGTTCCAGTCCCAAACCTGTTTAATCCCGAGGAACTTGTGTTTAAAACCAAAGTCACCGCCCCGGCTCAAGTCGCCACCCGTCGCGCCCAAAACGTTGACGAATTTCTGGCCCATGCCATTCGCCAAATCTGCGAGGCCTCCCCGGAACTCGCCGCCTGTTACCTGCTGGATATGCAACGGCCGGGCGAACCGGAAATGCATTTTGTCATCGCCCTCACGGTGGATGATGAACCCGGCCAGATGGAAGCTGTCGCCGGCCGTTTCCTTCAGCTGTTGCAATCTGAATTTCCCGCCCAGGCGGACCGGACATTCGTAATGTCTGCCAAATCCTTTGCCGAGCGATACGCAGGACATGAGTTTTACACGCGCACCCAAGCCCCGGCCGCGTTGCCGGCCGACATTGTGATTCCGCCCGTTGATCTCAACCAGCCGGTCGAAAATCCCGCCCTGGTAGCCGCTTTAACAGCGTTCGCCGCCGAACAAACCGAGCAAACCCGGCGCGAGTTGTTTCAGCAATTATCCGGCGCGAATTTTTTGGTTCCATTTTTCCCGGACGAAATGCAGACCTCGCCCGGCTCCCGGCCCGGCCAGCAAATTTTTGAAAAGGACAGCCGGTTAAAAATTCCCGCCTGTGCTGATCGCGCTGGCAACGATCATTTGCCCCTGTTTACGGATTGGACCGCGATTCGCGCTTGGCTGGACCAACCCGTCTCCACCCTGGTCATGCCCGCAGCCGACGCCTGGGCTTTTATTCTCTCCCAACCACACTACGCCGGAGCCTTCATCAATCCCGGCGATGCACGATTGCAGGTCAGCAACGATTTGATTCAATACCTGCAAACCTTGCGCTGAAAGCATGAACACAGCCGGTGCGTTCGAAGTGCGTTGCAGACCCCCTATTTTCTAGGCCGTGGACAACCTATCCGCTTGGCAAAACGCAAGCCGCTGGAACCATTTCCCCCTCTCCCGGGGGAGAGGGCCGGGGTGAGGGCGAGCGTTGAACCATATTGCCCGACGAATTAACATCCTTACTGCCGCCCGTTCAATCACCAGACTTCCCCCGTCCTGATTCGTGTTCCTTCGTGTTAATTCGTGGTTAGCCTAATCAAGGCGGAAACCCGATCGCCAGCTTCACCGCCGAGTATTCCGGGTGAATCGCCCCCGTCCGCGTGCGGATGATCAAATCCGGCTCCGTCCACGTCTGACCGCGAAACCACTCCGGCAAATCCTCCGCGCGCATCAGGCCGAACAGCGCGATCAGCGCCACATCGCCTTCCCGGAACACCACCGGCCGCTTCCGCACAATCACCAGTCCCGCCGCCTGCGCGCCCGCCACCACCCGCGCCAGTTGCACCGGTTCATGCGGGAAGACGCAGGCAAAAAATCCGCCCGGCGCCAGATGCCGCGCCGCCGTCGTGCAATAATCCGCCACCGTCCCGCGCAATTCAAACCGGCACGCCAGCTTCTGCGGATGCTCGCTCGGCACCCCCGCGTCCGGCGGAAAATACGGCGGGCTGCCCGTGACCAGCTCAAACTTTTCCTGCGGCTGCAAACTCGTCGCCGCCCGAAAATCTCCTTCGCGAATTTCGTAACGCTCCGTCAGCCCGTTGTAGAGCCGCGATTTCCGCGCCAGCGTCACGCTGTCCGCCTGCGCCTCCACCGTCACAAATTTCGCTCCCGGCAGCCGCCACGCGGAGATCATTCCCACCGTGCCAATGCCGCTGCCCAAATCCAGCGCCGTGCGCGCCGTGGGACACCAGGTCGTGCCATACCACGCCGTCAAAATATCGTCCGTGGAAAAACGGTGGCCGTCCCGCAGTTGAAACAGCCGGAAATGGCCGCTGATCGCATCCAGCGTTTCGTGCGGCTCCACCGTCACGCCGGCGTCCGGTCCCGGCGGCACCGGCCCCGGCTTGCACCAGCCTTTGAAATGTGTCGCGTTGCTCATCATGCTCAAATTGTTTCCGCCCGCACCGGTTCAATGTGCACCAGCACATCGCTCACGTTTGTGATTTCCCGCCGGATCTGATTCTTCACCTGATGCCCGATCGCGTGCGACCGCTCCACCGTCATCTGCGCATCCACCATCACATGAATATCCACGAAGAAATGATAGCCCATCTTGCGCACAAAACATTTGTCGATCTCATCCACCCCCGGAATCGTCTTCGCAATCGTGCGGATGCGATCCGTCAATTCCTTGTCCGGCGCCCGGTCCATCAATTCGTTGAACGCCGGCCGCAGCAGCCGCCAGCCGTTGAAGCCAATCACACACGCCGCCGCAATCGCCGCCCAGTTGTCCGCCACCTCATAACCCTTGCCGCCCACCAGCGAAATCGTGATCCCAATGAACGCCGCCGCCGAAGTGATCGCATCGCTGCGATGATGCCACGCATCCGTCGTCACCGCGGAACTCTCCACCTGCGCCGCCTCGTGCAAAACAAACCGGAACAGCGTCTCCTTCACCACAATCACCGCCACCAGCACGATCAGCGTCCAGCCCGACGCCGCCGCGCGCGGCGCGATGATGCCCTGCAACGAATGGAACGCAATCAGCCCCGCCGCGAGCAACAGCATGCCCGACACTATCGCCGCCGCCAACGGCTCCGCCTTGCCATGCCCATAGGGATGATCTTCGTCCGGCGGCGTCTCCGCCACCACCAGCCCGCGCCAGACAATGATGGAACTGAAAATATCCGCCAGCGACTCCACCGCATCCGCGATCAACGCCTGCGAATGCCCGAGCAAGCCCGCCGCAAATTTCACCACCGTCAGGGTGATGTTCGCGGCCAACCCCAAAAAGGTGGCCCTCAGACTGCGTTGCAGACGATTTTGCGGCACGCGGAAATTCTGGCCTATAATCAGCCGCTGTGAAACTGAAAATGCGACCGGTCTGCAAGTTGTGAGAGGTGAAAATTCTTCGAACTGACCAAACCTTGCATGGGTGAATCCCAACGGAATTCCGGCCCCAAGCCCGGGGTTGCGAGCCAAGCAAGCTGCCCTGGATGCGCCCACCCATATGGCCAGCCCAGCCGTCAAAACAATTTCATGTTCATGGGAAGGGCCGAACGTAAAACCGTACCAGCCCAACGATTCTTGAAGCCCCCCCGCCTGCCCGTCCGCCAGAACTACTTGATCAGGAGATTTAGATGGTGGCGCTCAATCGTCCCGCCCTCCTGCTGCGAGAGATTCGCAATCGCCTCGGCGTAGTTGGCCAGCGAGCGGATTTCCTGGGAGCGCGCCGACGTCAGATTGTTCTGCAATTGCAGCACCGTGAACGTCGTGCTTTTGCCCACCGCATATTTCTTTTCCTCCGCATCCAGCGCCGCCTCGGCATAGATCCGGGCCGACTTGGTGGCATCCACGCTTTCCAGGGCGGACTCCGCCTGCTTCACCGCATCATCAATCTCCACCATCACATTCTGCTCGAGCTGCTTCAGCCTGATCAGATACTGCTGCATGGAAAGCTTGTCCGCCTTGAGCTGGTCGCGCGCGCCGGCATTGCTCAGCGGAATGGAAACCTGCGCGCCATAGCTGTAATACGGCCGGTTGCCCGCCTCATATTGCCCGAACGTGTTGTTATACGAACCGCCCGCGCCGTTGAAACCGTAGCTGCCCTTCAAATCCAGTTCCGGAAAAAGCTGGTTCTTGTCAAATTTCAGGACAATGCCCTGCCGCTCCACATCCAGCTTCGCCTGCAACAGATCCGGGCGCTGGGTCAGCCCCTTGCTCCAGCTGTCCTGCACATCGAACAACTGCCGCCCCGCCGTCAGCGTGTCGGCCGGGTCGATATCCTGGTCATGCCATTTCGCGTAATCATCCGTGATCAGGCTTTTCAGCGTGTTCTGATCCTGCTCCAGGGTGTATTGCGCCGCAATCAGATTGGCCCGGTTCTGCGCCACCTGCGCCTCGTCCTGCTGCACATCCAGCGGGGCGAGCGAACCAAACTGCACCCGCTGCTGGTCCTGGTTCAACTGGGTCTGCGCCACTTCCAGCGACTTCTGCTGCACCTTCAGGTTTTCCCGGGCAAAAATCAGCTCGTCATAGGCGTTTTCCACCGCGGTGATGCTGTTGATGATTTGCAGGCGCAACTGCTGTTCGCTCCGCTTCAGGCTGTTTTTGCTGACCAGAATGGTCTTCTCGTCGCTGTTGATCCAGAAATTCTTCAGCAGCGGCTGCGTGACATTTACCCCCACCGACCCGTTGTTATTGTCCGGGCCGGGGTTGTAGTAATCGTTGATGTTGCCGCCCAGCGAATAGGTGGTGCCCAGCGGCAGGGTGCCGCCAATGCTGGAATCAAACTTGTTGTTGTCGGAAAGGTAATCAACCCCGTTGGTGATGGCGCCACCGGCGTTATTATGCGTGTGCGTCCCGGAAATGCTCAATACCGGGTCATAGCCGCTATATGCCATATACACGGCATACAGGTCAATCTGGGGATTGTACCGCTCATACTGCACGTCCAGATTGTGCCGGATCGCCTCGCCAATGCAGTCGGCAAGCGACATTACATGCCCCGCCGGGACGTTCGTCTGCGCCCACGCCCCCGGCAGCACAGCTGCCACAACCAGACCGGCACCAAGTTTTTTCATGATGAAACAGACGCCGCGAATGTCGGTCAGGTAACCGTTTGGTTACCTGTTTTTTACTTCGCCGGAGCGGCTTCCGTAATCACGGCGTTCTTTTCCAGCAGCTCCAGCACTTTTTCGTGCAACACCTGCTCGTAAAGCTCGTTCACGGCGTTGCGCTTCTGCAAATCCTTCACAAACTGGTCGAACGGCATCTGGTACATCTGCGCCAGTTGCTGCGCACGGCGGATCACTTCTTCCTGCGCCACCTGGAGTTTTTCCTGGTCCGCAATCCGGCCCACGAGGAACGCAAACTTCACGCGTTCCTTCGCGCTGTTCGCCGCCGCATGGTAAATCGTTTCCTTCTGCTCTTCAATCACTTCGCGCGTCAGGCCGCGCTGCGTGTTCTGGCGCACCAGGTCATAAACCACGTTGCGCGTTTCGTTGGCTACCGCGGATTCGGGCAGGTCAAACTGCACCTTCGCCAGCAGCGCCTGCACCGCCTGGTTGCGGATCGACTTGCTCTTCGAAAACTTCAGCTCGTTTTCCAGGTCCGTGCGGACGCCGGCCGTCAGCTTTTCCAGGCTTTCCGCGCCAAATTTCTTGGCCAGTTCCTCGTCCAGCGGCGGCAGGCTCTTTTCCTTCACTTCCAGCAGCTCCACTTCATAGACGCCCTTCTTGCCCTGCAATTCGCGCGTCACAAAGTCCGCCGGGAAATCCACCGTCACCGTGCGCTTGTCGCCGGCGTTGGCGCCCAGCAACTGCTCGGCAAAGCCGGGAATGAAATTGGTGCCCGTCGTTTCCACCCAGAAACTCTTCTGCTCGGTCAAACCCTTCGCCGTCGGGGCGAGTTCGGTGATGACCTTGCCTTCGCAGGTGCCGTTGTAATTCACCACGGCAATGTCGCCGCTCGCGAGCGGACGCGCAACCGTGTCATACTTCGCATGATGGCCGCGCAGCATGTCCAGCGCGCGGGACACGTCCTCGTCCGTCACCGTCTTCGTTTCCACCGTCGCCGGCAAACCCTTGTAATCCGGCAGTTCAAATTCCGGGGCCGTTTCCACCGTCGCCGCAAAAATCAGCGGCTGACCGCGCTCAAACTGGATTTCTTCGATGTCCGGCTGGCTGATCACCTTCAGCTTCTGCTCGTCAACCGCCTTGCGGTAGTTGTCGCCAATCAGCTTGCGCTTGGCTTCATCCTTGATCTCCGCGGCATATTTCTTCACCACCATGTCGCGGGGCGCCTTGCCCGGGCGGAACCCCGGCAGGGCGGCCCGCTTTTGGTAATCTTTCGTGATGGCGTCAAACGCCGTATCAACGGCGGTTGCGTCCAGTTCCACCCGTACAAGTTTCTTGCACGGAGCCAAATTTTCAACGGATACGTTCACAGTAAAAAATGAGTTAAACGAGCCGCGCAGCATAGCTGATCCCCGCCGCCGGCGTCAATGCGTTAATATGGCCAACTCGCTTGGCGGCGATCCCGCCATCACCTCGAATGACCGTGGCGGTCGTTCCTGCCTGCACTTCGCCATCGGGATCACGTGCCGGACCGGCGGTTATTTGGACTGCGCCGGCAGAGTGCAGCGGCGACGGCGCTTTCCTGCGCGCGAACCAAGCGGCAAGGATATCTCAATCGAAGTTGGATTACCTCTCTCCAGCAATAATTTCCCATGTCCGGAATGGCGCGTTTCCCAATCCATGGTATGCTGTTTCCGGGATGGCAAACGACTCCTGATGGGCAAATATATATACAGCCAAAATCCGCCAAGCCCCCCCGCTCCCCCCGGGCCGGAGCGCGGGTCTGTGACCCGCAGCAACGTGAAAATGCCTATGCCCTTGGAATGGTTCTGGATGGCGGTCCTTAGCCCAGCCCGGTGGCTTTATTTTAAAGAACCCCGCTCAATCGGACTAAATCAAACCAAATCAAACCGGTTTGGAACACGCCCGTCCCCCGGCGCAGCCATCACCAAACCTGCCAGCCGCTCAATTAAGCCAAAACGCGGCAACCGTTTCCCCCTCTCCCGGGGGGAAAGGGCCGGGGTGAGGGCGAGTGTCGGACCATATTGCCGCCAGTTGAAAGCCAACCATCAGATTTCTGCCAGCCACCACTTGGGGGCATTATTCAGCCCATTCCCCGGTTCAGCTTGGCCGGAAATCTCTGTAATTCACACTAAATCAAACCATTTCAAACCAGGTTTGATGAATCTCGGTAACGGCGAGGCTCCGGAACCGCCCAATCGCTGCCTACCTAAGCGACTACCAAATTTCACACTTGTAAAACAAACTATTACGTTAAAGTAATCAAATTCATCTATAACCGGTCAAAACATGTCCACCTACAATCTGCTCTCCTTTGATTCACCTGATGCTCTGGCCCGTGCCGCCGCCACCGCCTGGGTGGATGACGTTGCCAAAGCCAGTTCTGCCGGAACGCATTACAGCGTCGCCCTCTCCGGCGGACGCTTCGTCCAAACCCTTTTCGCCCGCACCGTCGAACTAGCCCGCGCCCGGTCGGTTTCCTTCGATCACGTCCACTTTTTCTGGGCCGATGAACGCTGCGTCCCGCCCGAAAGCCCCGACAGCAATTTCAAAATTGCCCAAGACTCCCTCTTCGCCCCCCTGAACCTTCCTGCGTCCAACATCCATCGTCTCCAAGGCGAACTGGACCCGGAAGTCGCCACCCGGCAAGCCATTACGGAACTCGCCCAAATCGTCCCACCCGGTGAATCCGGCCTGCCCGCCTTGGACTTGGTACAGCTCGGCATGGGTGAAGATGGCCATATTGCCTCCCTCTTCCCCAATGCCAGTCCGGAAATAATTAATTGCCCCGCTCCGTATCTGGCCGTTTACGATTCCCCCAAGCCGCCGCCCCAACGCCTTTCCCTCAGCTACGCCGCCATTGCCGCTGCCCGACAGGTTTGGGTCCTGGTCTCCGGTGCCGCCAAGGCCGAGGCGCTGGCCGAGTCCCTGCGGCCCGATGGCAAAACCCCGCTCGCACGTCTTCTCATAAACAAACCAGGACTAAACATTTTTTGCCATTTGCCAAAAATAAATACTTGAAATGAATCGGCTCACTATTTATATTGGGTTCGTTCTTAGGGTGAAAGGGGATGCGGTTGAAAAATTAATTTTAATTTTTTGAACCTTTTCATCCTTTGGTGCGTCATAGTATGTGACGATTTGAATTTGGTGTCCGTTTAGGGTTGGCAGAGAGGTTTTGCTTGCGGCGCGGCTCGGACACCACCCCCAAGTTGGTCGCGTCGCCCTTCTGAGCGCACCGGTGAGTGCGTATAAACCTCATCACCACGAAGGCCGGACTCACGTCCGGCCTTCGGCTTTTTTACGATCAAGCAACCGCCTCCCGTTAACGATAACTTATTACAGGTTGACGATGTCTTATCCGACCGCTTGGGTGCCCCCAAGTTTTCTGGCAGTAATCATATGTTGTTCCCCCACTTTGTCCGGCTCTTCCGTGGGACCCTCCAATGCCACCAAACCCGGATTGCCAATGGCCCAGAATAGTAATGCCGATATTGAATGGATTACCCCGTTGCCGGTCGAATTACACGTTGCCTGTCATCGCCAATTGTTTAGAATGCCCGCCGTATGAAACACCAGCTCGATTTTGAAAAGCCCATCTTCGAACTGCAAGCCAAGTTGGATGACCTCCGGGAGCACCCGGAAAAACATTCCCTCGGCATCAGCATGGAAGAAGAGCTCCAGATGATTGAAAAGAAAATCGAGGAGACCCGGCGCCAGATTTTTCACAATCTCACCCCCTGGCAGCGCGTCCAACTCGCCCGCCACCCCCGCCGTCCCTATACGCTGGATTACATCCACAAGACCTTTACCGATTTCCAGGAACTGCACGGCGACCGCCAGTACGCCGATGACCGCGCCATGGTCGGCGGCTTTGCCCGCCTCGGCGACCACCGCGTCGTCGTCATCGGCACCCAAAAAGGCCGCGATACCAAGGAAAACATCCTCCGCAATTTCGGCTCCGCCCATCCCGAAGGCTACCGCAAGGCCCTTCGCCTGATGCGCCTCGCCCACAAGTTCAGCCTCCCCATCATCACCCTCATTGACACCGCCGGCGCCTATCCCGGCGTCGCCGCCGAGGAACGGCACATCGCCGAGGCCATCGCCGTCAACCTGCGCGAAATGACCCTGCTCGAAGTCCCCATCATCGCCGCCGTCGTCGGCGAAGGCGGCTCCGGTGGCGCCCTCGGCATTGGCGTGGCCGACCGCGTGCTCATCCTCGAGAACGCCTACTACTCCGTCATCAGCCCCGAAGGTTGCGCCGCCATTTTGTGGAAGGACCGCGCCAACGCCCCCAAGGCCGCCGCCGCCCTCCGCATCACCGCCAAGGATCTGCGCGAGCTCAAGCTCGTGGATGAAATCATTCACGAACCCCTCGGCGGCGCGCACAACGATCACACCACCATGACCGCCACCCTGAAAAAGCACCTCCTCCATCACCTGGAAGAAGTGCTCGCCCTGCCCGTGGCCGAACGCCTGAAGAAGCGTTACCAGAAATTCCGCCACCAGGCCTATACCCGCGAGAAGACGGAAGCCGCCGCCCACAAATCCCATAAACCGGCCGAACCCGTCGCCATCTGATCATGCTTTACCCCTTTGTTTTCCAGCCCATTTTCAAAGACCGCATCTGGGGCGGCCGCGAACTGGAACGTCTCTACGCCAAGCCCATCCCGGTCAGCACCCCCATCGGCGAATCCTGGGAAATCTCCGACCGCCCCGGCGATGCCAGCGTCATCACCAACGGCCCCCTCGCCGGCAAAGACCTGCGCTGGCTCATGGAAAACCATGCCGCCGAAATCCTCGGTGGCGCCCGACCCGCCGCCGCCGGCCGCTTTCCCCTCCTCTGCAAAATTCTCGATGCCCGGGAAAAACTGTCCCTCCAGGTTCACCCGCCCGCCGGCAAAGCCGCTGAACTGAAAGGTGAACCTAAGACCGAAATGTGGTACATCGCCGATGCCGCCCCCGGCGCCAGCCTCTATGTCGGCCTCAAAGCCGGCGTCACCCGCGCCGAATTTGAAACCAAAATCGCCGACGGCACCGTCGCCGACTGTTTTCATCGCATCCCCGTTTCGGCCGGCGACACCATGTTCCTGCCCAGCGGTCGCGTCCACGCCATCGGCGACGGCCTTGTCATTTTTGAGATCCAGCAGAACTCCGACACCACCTACCGCGTGTTCGACTGGAACCGCCTCGGCCTCGACGGCCAGCCCCGCGAACTCCACATCGCCCAATCCCTCGCCAGCATTGATTTCGCCGACTTCGCGCCCGGTCTCGTCGCCACCCCGTTCGTCACCCAGGCCGGCCTCGGCAAACGCGCCCTCGTCACCGACCCCCTGTTCAACGTCGAAGCCTGGCAACTCAGCGCCGGCTCCAAAGGTGACCTGAAGCCCAAAAAACTCCAGATCATCGCCGTCACCACCGGCGCCGTGGAAATCAAAAGCGGTGCCAGCTCCGTGCACCTCACCGCCGGCCAATTCGCCCTGATCCCCGCCAGCCTCGCACACGCCGAAATCATCGCCCCCGCCCCCGCCGCCCTGCTCCGCGTCGAAGCCAATTGAAGTGAGAATCTATTTGGTAGGGCGGACCTGCCGGTCCGCCATGTGCTAACTCCGCCCGGGGAGGGGACGGCCCCGTCACCTCGGCCCCAGTTTTTCCTTTTCTCCTCTGTGTGCTCTCTGCGTTCTATGCGGTTAAATATGTGCGGTTAAATTAACCCCAACTCCGCCTCCGGCCGTTTCAACGGCGCAAAACTTTTCCGGTGGATCGCACACGCCCCCAGCTGTGCAATCGCCGCCAGATGCTTCGCCGTGCCATACCCCTTGTGCACCGCAAACCCATAACCCGGAAACTGCCGGTCATAATCCACCATCAGCCGATCCCGCGTCACCTTCGCCAGCACACTCGCCGCCGCAATCGAATAACTCCGCGCATCCCCCTTCACCAGCGCCGTCTGCGGCACGCATAACGTTTTCACCGGCCGCCCATCCACCAACGCATGTGGCGGCAGGGAACGCAACTTCCCCAGCGCCGCATTCATCGCCCGATGCGTCGCCTGCAAAATGTTGATCTCATCAATCACCGCCGCATCCGCCTCCGCAATGCCAAACTCAATCTCCCCGCACGTGGTGATAAACGTGAAGAACCGCTCCCGCTGCGCCTCCGTCAATTGCTTGGAATCATTCAACCCCGCCAGCTCCGCCGGCAAACCTGACTCCGCCCAGCGCGACGGCAAAATCGCCGCCGCCGCCGTCACCGGCCCCGCCAGCGGCCCGCGCCCCGCCTCATCCACCCCCGCCACGCGCAGGACACCCTGCCGCCACAGCGCACGCTCAAATTCAAAAAGGTCAGAACCAATCACAGCCATAATTCAATGCCCGCGAGCCTAACCCTTTCACCAAAACTTGTCGCCAGCAATTTAACCAGTCAATTGAACCGCATAGAACACAGAGAACACAAAGATGGGGCAAAGCTGAAGTGACCAAGCGGAAATCTACCACTTGTCGTTTCGCATACCCAGCCGCATGGCTGAGTCAAAACGCGGCAACCTGTTCTCCCTCTCCCCGGGGGAGAGGGCAGGGGTGAGGGCGAGCGTCACACCATATTTTGCCCGCGTTATATTTCGTCCAATCCTTTCTGCCTGGCATCTTCTATGTGTTCTATGCGTTCTTTGAGGTTAAATTTCTTCTGCTTGAAATCAGTATTCCATCGGCGGCCAACTGCGGTTAAAATGCCACCATGACAATTGAATCCATCCGCATCGGCATGCGCGTGCGCCATCCGCAATACGGCTCCGGCACCGTCAAAACCATTTCCGAAGTGGTCGCCGAAATCCAGTTCGACGACGGCACCAAGCGCGCCGTCGCCCCCGAGCCGAGCGGCCTCGAACCCTTGGACCCGGCCGTGACCGTCACCGGCCTCAACGTGCCGCTCGCCCAGTTCATCAGCCAGACCCTTGATGCCGCCGTCGCCAAACTCGGCCTGCAAAAGCCGGACGCCATCGTGGAAAACCTTGGCCTCCGCTGGCACGGCGGCAAGCTCGTCCTGCACCCCAGTGATCCCACCCTGCAAACCAAGGAAGTCCCCCTGGAAGTCTTTTTCCACAAAGTCGTGATGATCCGGAACAACCTCCGCGTGCTGGAACAAAAGATCAACGCCCACGAAAAACTCACCGACGGTGAAAAGGTGGAAATGCAGCAATACATCACCAAAAGCTACGGCTCCCTCACCACGTTTAATATTCTGTTCAAGGACAAGGAAGACCAGTTTTGATTTTTCGGCTGTTATGTCCCAACGTATGGGGCATCCAGTGGTGGACAGGGAAAAGTATGTTTAAACGCTCGCCCTCATCCCGGCCTTCTCCCCCGGGGAGAAGGGGAAACGGTTGCCGCGTCTTTCGCGAATCAAGCCGCTGGATTGGTCGGACGGGTGGACGAATTGCCTGAAAACGTGCCAGGGAAAAGCCCTCTCCTTGGGGAGAGGGTTGGGTGAGGGAGAGCGTTGCCCCCAGCCATTCAGGCTGATGTCGGAGCTGTATTTGACGCTGTATCAGCGGGGCAAATTGTCTGTTGCGGTTTTTGGGCTGGGCTTTCAGTTGCTACGTCGGCTGAACTTTTGTCTGACTTGCTTCGTAAAGATTTGTTTGCCGCTCTGGCAATTCGTTTGCTCGCGGTATCAGCTTTTTCGCCTTCGACAACTTCTCGTTTTAAAACTTCGTGTTCAAGAACCGAGCGGATTTGCTCGATGTCGATCTTTACATCTGGAGAAATTCTCTTTAATTCCCGTTTCACAATTGTCAGAACAGGTTCGGTTAACAGAACAGCGCCAATCGAAAATCGGCTCAATGCTTGCTTCTGGTCGTACAAGTCGTTCAGGGCTGATTTTGACCAGCTTTCCTTCGTGTAAAGAAACAGCGCCTCCAGGTCAGACGAATTACGGTGGTTAAGAGCTAGAAAGTTAATTTCAATGACCAGTTCATGATCAACCGGTTTGGAAAAAATCACTCGATATACCCGCCAAAGAACCCCGTTCGTCAAAACAACCCAGTCAACCGGTCCATTGACTGCGTAGTCTACAGCTTGTTTGACGTAGCTCTCTTTGAGCTCTTGGTTGACAGCCTTGGCCTCGATAAAAGATTGTGTGGTTTCGGAAACTTTTATGGACAAGTCACAAAATGTTCCCCGGATACATTTTTCAGAAGTAATTTCAGTATATTTAGCATAGCCAAAAATTTCCGACAACATATCGGTTATGATGATCACCGTGTCGGATTCGTTGGCATCATGCGCTTGAGCTGCTGTTAAAATGGGTTGGAACTTCTTAATTCCGGCTACAAGTCGGTCTGCAACCTTCTGAGGTATGTTTACCATAGGTGGATTTATACTTAAGCGTTCAAAATAAACAAGAAGCAATTAAAAAAGTCATGGGTTTCGCCTGAGCTGGTCAATCTTTTCTTCCAGTTTTTCAAGCCGGGTCAGGATTTTGTTTTCTTCATGCACAATACTTTGTTGCTTTGGTCCGACAAAAAAAGATGCGGCAAGACCGCTCAAAATTCCAAAAAGCCCAATTCCTGAAACCATTAGAAACATTGCCAGGATTCTTCCTTCACCTGTAACCGGATACACATCTCCATAACCCACGGTTGTAATGGTCGAAACACTCCACCAGATAGCATCGCCTGCCGTTTTAATATTTGCGGTCGGCTCATCCTGCTCGCAAACAAGAATTCCCACAGAGCAAAACATGACGAGCAGAAATGAAGTCAAAACAACGGATGCAAATCCGGTTTGAAATTTGTTTTTCAACAAAACCGAACTCACTTTTTGAGTTGCTCTGATGGCGCGCAGTAATCGAATCACCCTCAAAACCCGAACCAGCCGCCCTATACGTAAAAATGGAACATTGGGGATGCTGGCAATGAGGTCAATCCACCCCCATTTAAGAAAACTAAGCTTTGATTCCGCTTTATGAAAGCGAACGCCAAAATCGGTCAGCAACAAAATACAGACAAGGGTGTCCAGTGTTTGCAATATGTCCGTGATTTCCTTGGGTAGTTTGAAAATCGTGTCTGCCCCGAGTGCCCCCAGAACTATAATTGAAAGAAGGAGAACAATGATCTGAAACAGACCTACTTTATCAGAATGCTTTCCAATTGTTCCATTCATCATTGCTTGTTAACTGTTTGCCTTTGAATTTGCAATGATGATTCTCTTGGAAAACCATTTCAGCAGGCAAGCGAGGGGATCTATTTGTGCGCTTTATATGTTAAAAATCTTGTCATCTGCCCATTGCTGACGGTTAGATAAGCATTTGCCGCCGCGTAAATCGTATATCGCCAATCGTAAATCCTCACGCGTTGGTCACCGGCCCGCCGGCCGTTCCACCGCCCGCCGCATTAATACCCGGCACCTCCGCCGGTTTCTTCTTCACCCGCTCGCTATAACTGATCAACACCGCACCCGCAATGATGAGCGTCACCCCCGCCCAGCGCCAGCCGTCCACGTCCTCTTTCAGGAGGAACTTCGCCGCGAGGGTGGTCAGCACAAAGCTCAACGCGGTGAGCGGCCAGATGAAGCTCACGTCGCGCATGCCCAGCAAATAATTCAGCAGCACAAAAAAAGCCGTCTCCAGCACCAGCCCCAGCAACACGTCGCGGGTGGTGAACCAGTCGCCTACCAGGCGCAGAACGTTTTTCCAGACCGGCAGGTCCGCCTTGCGCGCGTTGTAAAGGATGCCGATCTTGTCCAGCCCGCGCTTGAGCGTGATGACGCCAACCGCCTCAAACGAGAAGGCGATGACAAGGATGATTAAAATTTTGGTCATAAATCCTGGTAACGAATCAATTGGATGCCCTGCACCGCCACCAGGGCTTTCACCCGGGGACTCACCAAGGCCTCGTACTCATGCTTAAATTTGTCCAGCGAGGGATGCGAGTAAAGCTCCGAATCGCCCGCCGGCAGTTCCGGCAGCAGTTTCAGAATGTAATCCTCATCCACCTGCGAATCCTGGAGCAGGCCGAACGTGATTTGCGCATGCCGGATGCCGCGTTGTTCCAGCGGCCGCCGGGCGCGGTTGGAAAGCCATTCGTAAATGCCCGCGTGCGACACCCGGTAAAACCAGCGCCCCGCCGCCATGCGCCGGCTGCGGGCCAGGCAATCCCGCGTGAGCCGCAAATGCCGGATGCCCAGTTTGCCGGCGTCTTCCATCAGGATGGAGAAAATCACCGGATGCAAATGCAGGTGCAGGTGGCCGTTCACGTGGTCCAGCTTCAGGCCGGTGGCATGGAACTTTTCAAACTGCGCATGAATTTCCGCGCGGAGCTGGGACCGCAGCTTGCCTTTGAAAAAGTAATTCATGCCCACCCCCACCGGGGAATTGCTAAATTCCCCGCGCGCATTGACCAGCCCGGGAATCGCGGCCGGTGCCAGGGCCGAATGCCCCATGAGCAAGGTGAGATGCAGACCGGTGCCGAGCCGGGGATTTTCCTGGGCCAGCCGTACCGCCTCCGCGCAGCCGGGTTCGTTTACCATCAGGCTGGCGGTGGTCAAAATGCCGTTACGATGCGCCTGTATCACGGCGGCATTCACGGAACTGGAGAGGCCGAAATCGTCCGCGTTGACGATCAGCCGGCGCGGTTCAAGGCTGGCCATAACGGGTGGTTGTGGAACCGGCGGTAAAGCGCAGCCAGGCACCGAAGATCAGCGCGATTTTCTCGAATTTGCTCAGTTTGACCGGCTTGGCCCCGAAGACATTGAATCGGTTCGCTTCCAGCTTTCGCAGCAACTGCCAGTAAACCGTGCCCATCAATTCGGCCGCCACCATCGCCTTGCGGTCTTCCGCCGGCAGGGTGGTGCGGGCAAGCTGATAAAAATGCCGCGCCCGGGCGGCAATGCTTTCCGCCAGCTTGAAATAGCGATCCGAATAGTTGCCAGCCAGAATCTCCTGCTCCGTCACGCCGAAACGGGCCAGTTCGTTCAGCGGCAGATAAATCCGGCCACGGGCGGCATCGTTTTTCACATCGCGCAGAATGTTGGTCAATTGCAACGCCTTGCCCAGATAAATGGCGTAGTCATGGCAGGCCTGATTCCGATAGCTGAAAATTTCAATGCTCAACAGCCCCACGGCGGAAGCCACCCGGTAGCAATACTGTTCCAATTGCTCCTGGGTTTCATACCGGAGGATATCGAGATCCATTTCACAACCCTTGATCACCTCATCCAGCAGGGCAAAGGGCAGTTTGAATTCCGCAATGACCGGCTGGAACTCTTGGTTCAGGACAAACTCGGGTTTATCCGTGCCGCAGGCGCGGCGGATGTCCGCGCGCCACGCGGCCAGTTGTTCACGGCGGGTAGCCACGGGGATGGCATCCTCATCGGCGACATCATCCACGGCCCGGCAAAAGGCATAGAGGGCGGCCATGGCATCCCGGCGGCGGCGGGGAAGCATGATAAAGGCCAGCGCCAGATTGGAGGCGCTTTTTTGGGTGAGGGCGCGGCTGTGCTGCATTAAATCAAAGTCTGGGCTTCATCGGGGCCTCCGGGTCGCGCGGCGGAGGCAGACCGCCGGTTTGGGCCAGGGTGGGGTTGGCTTTGCGCCGGTGACTGTTGCGTTTGCGTTTGCGCTTGCGAGAACCCTTGGCGGCCGAGTTCTTGGCCAGAAACCACCAGACCACCACGCCGGCAATGATCAAACTGGCCAGCACAATGATCAGGATTCCAAAAACATCCTGAAACCAAGATCCGGGCGATGGCAGGTTGAGCGCTTGCTTTTCCATATCAGCCTCCGGTGGTTTCGGTGGCCGTCGGGCCGCTTTCGTTGGGCAGTTTCATATTCAGACGCTGCATCCGGTAACGCAGCGAATGCCGGGTCAGTTTAAGCTGGGCGGAGGCGCGTGTCAGGCTGAAATTGCTATGCTCCAGAGCGGTGTTGATCAACTGTTCCTCCAGCCGGCGCAGGCCGTCATCCAGCGATTCCTCGGCAAACAGGGTCACCGGGCCGCTCTGCGACCGGGGCGGGGCGGAAAACGCCGGCAGACTGCCCGGGGTGATTTCCGCGCCGGTTTCCAAAATAACCGCGCGTTCCACCACGTTGCGCAGCTCGCGCACGTTGCCGGGCCAATGGTGCGCCAGCAGCGACCGCTTGGCGTCGGTGGAAAAACCGGTCAGGTTCTTGTTCATGGCCACCCGGAACACTTTGAGAAAATGTTCGGCCAGCAGCAGGACGTCGTTGTTGCGCGCCCGCAGCGGGGGCAGCAGAAATTGCACCACGTTCAGCCGGTGGAACAGGTCTTCGCGAAATTCCCCGTCGGCAATCGCCTGGACAATGTTCCGGTTCGTGGCGGCGATGAAGCGGACGTTTACCTTCAATTCCTCGGTGCCGCCCACGCGCGTGAACGTGCCGTCCTCGAGAAACCGCAGCAGTTTGGCCTGGAGCGACCGCCCCATGTCCGCGATTTCATCCAGAAAAATCGTGCCGCCGTCCGCCTCCTCCACCCGGCCGTTTTTCTGTTTGATCGCCCCGGTGAAGGCGCCCTTCTCATGGCCGAACAGTTCGCTTTCCAGCAGCATCTCCGGAATGGCGGCGCAGTTGATGCGGATATAATGCTCATCCCGCCGCCGGCTCAACCCATGCAGCGCGCCCGCCACGAGTTCCTTGCCCGTGCCGCTTTCGCCCAGGATCAGCACCCGCGCATCGGTGGCGCCCACCGTGCGAATAAGCTGGCGCAAGTCGCGCATCTCCTGGGAATCGCCCACGATCTGTTCCAGGCCGAACACCTCGCCGGAACGGCGGCGCAGGACCGCGTTTTCCGCCAGCAACCGGAAACGTTCGGCGCAGCGGGAGACCGCGTGAAAAAGTTCTTCGGGGGCAAACGGCTTGGCCAGATAGTCCATGGCCCCGGCCTTGATCGCCTCCACGGCCAATTTGGGCGTGGCGTACGCGGTGATCATGAGCGTGGGCAGATCCGGCCACTGGCTGTGCATCCGCGTCAGAAATTCGTAGCCCGACATCCCGCCCAGGCGCGCGTCCGTGATCACCATCAGGAATTTTTCCTGCGCCAGCAGGTTCAGCGCCTCCTCGGCGGATTCGGCCGCGCGGGTGGCGTAGCCTTCATCGCCCAGCATCGTCTGGAGCGAACGGCGCATGTTTTTTTCATCGTCCACAACCAGGACGGGAGGCAGGGGCACGTTCATGTTACAAATGGCTTGGGCACCGTTTTCGCGGGAAAGGTTACCATGAATTTCGCCCCCTTTCCAAGCTCCGATTCCAACCGCACCGTGCCGCCGTAAAGTTCGGCGTTGTGCTTCACGATGGCCAGCCCCAGGCCGGTGCCCTTTTCCTTGGTGGTAAAGTAGGCTTCAAAAATGCGCTCCACCCGGTCCGGCGGCACGCCCGGCCCGTTGTCCGCCACGGTCACCACCACGGAATGATCCCGCAGGCAGTCGGCGGTGAGAACGATCTTTCCCCGCCCGTCCAGCGCCTCGCGCGCGTTTTGCAGCAGGTTGACCACAATCTCGGAGAAATGCCCGCGCTGCATCAGCAGCGGGGGAAAATGCGCGGCCAGATGCTTTTCCAAAGCAATCTCCGTGGGCATGGCCGCCGGCAGCACCTGGCTGATGGCGCGGTCCAACTCCTCAACCACGTTCAGTTTTTCCACCCTGCCCTCGCTCAACTGCGCGTACCCCATGATTTGCGTGATCACCCGGTCCGCCCGGGCCACTTCTTCCTGGATGATCTCAATCTGCGACAGGGAGGCCGGTTTGTTTTCCCGCGCCGACCGCTGGAGCGAGTGCGCGCTGTTGCTGATGATCGCCAGCGGATTCTTGATCTGGTGCGCAAACTCCGCCGCCAGCCGGCCCGCCGCCCGCAATTGATTTTCCCGCACCGCGAACTCTTCCGCCTCCGCCGCCACCACATGCTGCTTTTCCACAAACGCCTGCGCCCCGTGGCAACTGATCGTGGTCAGCCACAACACCAGCAGCCGCAGCAGGAAGGACTCGCCCAGCCCCTCGTTGGGGGACAGGTCCATGGCCTTGATGGTGGCGTCGTCCAGATTGGCGATGATCGTGGAATTCAGCATGGCCACCAGCACGTAGCACATGCTGATGGCAAAATTCAGGAACAACTGCGAGAAGCCGGGCGGAATGCTGGCCGCATTCCGCAAAATCAACCCCACGAACAGCCAGTATAAAATGCTGTCCATCCCGCCGGTGATCACCGACATGCAGGCCACCAGCAAGCCGTCCACCAGACTGCTCGTCACCACCGTCCATTGCAGCACGGCCAGCGGCAGTCGCCGGCTAAAAAGGATCGGCAGCGCCAGCAGCGCGCACAGGGGAACATAAAACCAGAAGATGATCTGCATCGTCTCCACCACCACGTCCTGGGTGCTGGAGATGTTGCCCACCCACAGGGAATTCCGGTAGAACGAGTAAAAGATGGTGCCAATGAAGAAGCATTTGGCCGGGAGCATCACGTTGCGCTCCATCAGCTCGATGCGCCGGCGCGCCCGCTCCGCGTCCGGCGCCGGAATTTCGAACAGGGCCGGCAGACGCTTCAACCAGGGCTCGCGGCGCTTGTTCATGGGCGGTCAGGCCAGCAATTCCAGTCCGCGCGCCGCGATTTGCTCCACCGGCCACAGCCGGCCGACGCCTTCGTAACCGCAGGATAACAGGCCCTCGTCCGGACCGATGAAAACCACCCCCCGCTGTTTCAGCGTCTGCACATTCGCCTGCGTGGCCGGGTGCAGCCACATCTTGCCGTTCATCGCCGGGGCGATCAAAATCCTGGCCGACGGATTGAGCGCCAGCGCGATGCAGGTGAGCGCGTCATCCGCCAGCCCGTGCGCCAGCCGCGCGATCACGTTGGCCGTGGCCGGAGCGATCAGCAGCAAATCCGCCGTGTCCGCCAGTTCAATGTGGGTCGGCTTCCAGCCTTCATCCTCGTCGTAAAGATCCGTCACCACCGGCCGACGCGTCAGCGTCTTGAACGGCAGGGGGGTGACAAACCGCTGGGCGTCCGCCGTCATGACCACGCGCACGTCGCCGCCCTTTTTGGTCAGCAAACTGGCCAGGTCCACCGCCTTGTGCGCGGCAATGGAACCGGTGACCCCGAGGATGATTTTTTTGACGGTCGCCATGCTTTCAATGTGAACTTAAATCTTCGTTTCGCAACCTCAAACCCGCCGCTTACAGCTCCGGCGCGAGCGACCGGTCCGAGTGCATTTTTTCGGATTCCACAATCGCCAGCATGCGGCGCAGGTCTTCCTCCTTGCTGCCGCTGATGATCAGATAGTCAAAATTCTTCCACTGCGAGATTTCCTGTTTCGCCACCGCCAGCCGCTTCTGGATCACCGCTTCCGCGTCCGCCCCGCGCTTCTTCAGACGCTGCTCCAGCACTTTCAGCGAGGGCGGCGTCAGAAAAACCGTCACCAGCGCCCGCCGCAGTTCCGGCTCGGTCTCCGCCTGCGCCCGGATGGTGGCCGCCCCCTGCACGTCCACATTCAACAGCACGTCCCGGCCCTCCCGCAATTTGCTGAGCAGCTCCGATTTCAGGATGCCGTAGCTGTTGCCATATACCGTGGCGTTCTCAATGAAATTGCCCGCCTGCAACCGTTTCAAAAATTCCGCCGCCGTAAAAAAGTGGTAGTCCACGCCGTCCCGCTCGCCCGGGCGCGGTTCCCGCGTGGTGCAGGTGATGGCGCGGGTCATCTGCGGCTGCGATTTCAACAGCAGCTCGCACAAGGTGGTCTTGCCGCCGCCCGAGGGGGCGGAAATCAAAATGAGCAATGGCGGCGTCGCCCGGGCGGCCGCTTTGGGCGCGGGATTTGGCGCGGGTTTGGGGCCCGGTTGCGGCTTCGCGTTTGGGGCCGGCGATGGGGCCGGCGGACGCTGCGGGCGCTGTGAACGTTGCTTTTGGGGCTGGGCCATGGTCGGAATTATTCTACGTTCTGGGCCTGTTCGCGGAACTTTTCCAGTTCCGCCTTCAAAGTCACCACTTCGCGCGAAATGACCGCGTCGTTCGCCTTGGAACCGATCGTGTTGATTTCCCGGTTCATTTCCTGCGCCAGAAAATCCAGCGTGCGCCCGACCGGTTCCCCGGACTTGCGACAATCTTCATATTGCTGGAAATGACTTTGCAGCCGGGTCAGCTCCTCGGAAATATCCGAGCGGTCGGCGAACAGCACAATCTCTTTCAGCAGCCGTTCGTCATCCGCCGCGATGCTTTCCAGCCCGGCGCTTTTCACGCGTTCCAGCAGTTGGCGCCGGTAATTCTCCGTGGTCGTGGGCGCCTGCTTGCGAACTTTTTCCACCGCCGTGCGCATGCTGCCGACCCGGGCGGTCAGATCCTTGGCCAGATGGGCGCCCTCGCGCTCGCGCATCTTCAGCAATGCCGTCAGCCCCTGATTCAAGGCCTTCTCCACCGCCGGCCACAGGTCTTCGGAACCCGCCAGCTCTTCATCCGTCTGAAAGACCCCCGGCGCGCGCAGCACCTGGTCCAGCGTCACGTCCCCGGAAATTTTCAATGATTTCGCCAGCCGGGCAAACTCGGCGGCATACGCCTTGGCCAGCGCTTCATTGATGTGCTTGCGGGCGGATATTTTGTTCTCGGCCGTGTGCAGCGAAATTCGCGCGTTCACCCGGCCGCGGGCAATGTGCTTGTTGATCGCATCGCGAATCTGCACTTCCAGTTGTTCCAGTTCGCGGGGGAGCGTCACCGAGACCTCCGCCTGTTTGCGGTTCACCGAGCTTAGCTCCACCGTGACCTTGAACCCGTCCTGCGCGGTTTCGCCACGCCCGTATCCCGTCATGGATTTCATTGGCCAAATGATGCAAAAAATAAGGGTGACAGGCGAATCAAATTTTCCCGGGGCGCATCCCGCCATTGCCCCGATAGGGGTAGGGATGGCGCAGTGCGCCACCCCTCCCTCCAAACCGGACGGGCGGATCTCCCGCATCCGGCTTTCCAGTCAGTGGGTCTCTTGCGAGGGGGAGCGGCTTTTCGCACTCATCCCCAAGGATGACCTTC
>CAIQKM010000145.1 GCA_903872345.1 uncultured Verrucomicrobia subdivision 3 bacterium
GTCGTTCAACGTCAACCCGCCATCGATACCAACCAAACTACTGTCGTGGGTTAGCGCATTGGGTATGGCGATGGCGTACCCGGCCGGATCAATGGTGACCCCGTTGGTGCTCACCTTCAGTGTCAGGCTGCCGGCGGTGACTTCGGTAAAGTTGGGATTATTGTAGATCGCCTGGAGCGTCCCGCCGCTGAGATTCACCGTCGCACTGCTCCCGGCCGTCGGATCATACAGGCTCCACAACGCCAGCGTCCCCCCATAGAGATTCACCGTCGAAGTCGCCCCCCCAAACCAAACCACCCCCTGCCCGTTGACGTTATAGCTGCCGCTGCTCCCGACGGTGCCCAAGGTGACCTTGCCCCCGTTGATCGTTAATGTGCCCTGGGCCCCGGCCGCATTGGCCGCCAGCAAAATACGCCCCGGCACATTGAGGTTGCCGCCGTTGACCAGCAGGGTGCCGTTGGCCGTGGCGCTGTTGCAACCCAGCAGCAGGCCCGCATAATTCCCCGTGCCCGCGTTGGGCATGGTGTTCACGTTCACCGTGCCGGATTGCACCGTCAGCGTGCCTGGCAAACTTCCGCTGCCAATTTGGGGGGCATAACTGTAGCCATCCCCGTAAAAATTGGCCGTGCCGGAACCCAGGCTGAAATTCAGCAACCCGCCGTTCACGATGAAAATGTTGGTGCCGCCCGCCACGGACGGGTTGTAGGCACCCGTCAGGTTTAACGTGCCGCCACTGACCGTGGTGTTCCCATTATACTTGAGGTCGCCCCCCAGCGTGACCGTCCCGCCGCCCGCCACATTCACAGCGGCGTTGCCAAAGTCGGACACCCCGCCACGAACGCTCAACGTGTGCGTGTTGGTGACGGTGAAGTTGATGCTCAACGGCTGGCTCCCGCCGATTCGCAACGGCGCGGTAATGGTTAAATCCTGACCGGCTCCGGAAAGGTCAATGGCGCTGCCGACCGTCAGCGTGTTGGCGCCGCCAATGGAAACCGGGCCGGCCGGGGTGGTCAGCGTGAGGGTGGAGACGTAGATATTGGTGGTATTTAACACCGTGACCAGATTGGAGGTGGCCAGGCTGTTGAAGATCACCGCCTGCCCCTGCGTTGGCGGGGCGGTGGCCAGGCTGTTTAACAACGTGGATTGACCCAACGCCGGCATGATGCCGGAATTCCAATTGCCAAAGGTTCCCCACAAAGCACTGTTGCCTCCCGTCCAAGGAATCGGGGCCGGCGGCACGATGAAACGCCACTGCACGGCGGTGCCGGTGGTGGTGTTGACGACCATGCTGTAGGTGGCGGTGAAGGTGGCGTTGTTGTAGGCCAGGGACAGTTCCTTGCCGCTGGCGGGATGCTGGAGGTAATACCAGCCATACTGGTAGGACGCCAGCGACCACTGCGCGGCCGTGCCCGTGGTGCCGGGCGCCGCCAGGCTGAGTGAACTGCCGCTGTAACTGAGTCGCCGTCCGTCCAACGCGGAAACGAGATAATACAAATTCGAGGCCCCCGCCGCGACGAGCGTCCACTGAACCGAACCATCCCTTACGAGAATGCTTTTGGCATCAGGCAACTGGGAGGCCAGCGTGTTGGCCAGACGTTTGCTGGTGCTGCTGTTGTGCAGGTAATAAGCCTTGTTGGTCTCCACATTCGCATCGCCATCCCAGGCGTCATACAATTCCCCCAACGGCGTTAAGACATTATTGGTATCGAAACAATTTGAGGTCGGAGCCGGGGTCGTTGCTGTCCACGGATTGGGCGCCAGCGCGCCACCGAACGAAAAGATGGAATACTTGCGCAACCAGGACAGACTCTCCGCCCGCCACATGAATTCGGCCAGGGCATTGTAATTATTCTCCTCGGTCCAACTTTGATTGCCAGCCCAGTCCACACAGCCAAACTCGGTCGCCCACATCGGAATGCCCCACGTGTTGTATTCACTTTGCAGCGAGTTGATCCAGGTGCCGGAGGAGGCGCTGGAATTGTTGCCCGGGTATAAATGGGCGGGCAGGTAATCCACCCGCAAACCCCAATTGGTGACGTACCCGAAAAAGATCGGGAGCCAGGAGTTGCCCGCGCTGGCGGGGGCCGGGGCGGCCAGGGGCATATCCATGTTGTTAAAATTTTGCCAATAGATGGCGCCATTCGTGGGATCCAAGTTGCCTTGGGTCGTCTGATCGGGCTCGTTATAACCCATCAAGAACATCGAATACCCGTTGGTCCGCCAGGCCCGGTTGAAATTCAACAAATTCCCGGCCAAAGCGCCGCCCATATACCAGGCGGAGTCGTCCATGGGATTAAAAATCACATTGGTCGGAACAGGCGTGCCCGTGGTCACCCACCAACCGTAGCACCAACTGGCGTTTTGGAGGGCGGCCAGCCCCGGGCCGCCGCTGCCTTTTTTGGGGAAAATGGCCGCCACGGGCAACTGCCAGAGCTGGCTGGCACTGTTGGTCATGGCGTTTTGAATCAAGGGCGTGCCCGGCGCCGCGCTGCCACCCTGAGTATCCAGCACCAACCCGCTGAACTGATTCACGATATAATAATTAATCCCGTCCACCGGCTCCAAAAACCATTCCTGATCCGGCAGCACCGCGTAAGGTTCATCCACCAGCAGCGCCCCCGCGTTGGTCGTCAGTTGCGCGCCCGCCAGACATCGGCCGGTGGCGCGGTTGATCAGCCGATAGGTGCCATTGTCATAATTCAGCAAAACTTGATACTGTCCCAACGTGTTCGTCTTGCTGCCCCCTCCCAACACCGGCATCCCGTTGCTTGCCACCACCCCCAGCCCCGCCACCGCGTTGCTAATAGTGTAATACGAATCCGAAAAGGTATCGTATTTGGCGGTGACCGGTGTGTTGGTGATCACGCCCGTGCCCAGCGGATAGCCGCCGTTGCTATTCGCGGGAAAAAGGCACAACTCCTGCACCGCGCTGGTGCCGCTGTTGGTGAACACCAATTGCACTTTGGTGGTCGTGACCGGCGTGGTAAATGGAATGACCAGCGCCTCGTTGGTGTTGCCCGCCACGCTGCCGCCGGGGATGTTCGCCCAAGCGCCCGCAGTCCAGGATTGCAGAACAAAATTCGCCAGCGGCGCCACGCCCGTCGCCCCGGAATACAGATGCGCACTGCCGAGCTTGTTCGTGAACTGCAAATTCACCAGCAATGAATTGCTCCCCGCCAGCGTGGTCTGCCACGCCGAGGACGGGCTGACCCGGCCGTCCACCGCCAGCAATGCATAATTGCCGGTCGAATGGGCGGTATCAAAGACCGGCTGCTTGCGTGCCAGATCGATGCCAAAATCGGTGCCAAAGGGATAACCATTCGTGCCGTTGGGCGGATAGATCGCCATTTCCCGGAGGTAAACATTGCCGTCCAGGGAATCATAAAAACGGAAGGATGACGCCGTGACCGGATTGGTAAAGACAATGTTTGCTTCCTTGTTGGTGTTGCCCACCAGCGTTGTGCCGGGGATCGTCACCCACGTCCCGTTGGTCAGATATTGCAGCCAGAACGCCGTCGGCGGCGCCACGGTATCCCGGCCCATCGCCAACTGGACGCTGCCCACGGTCACGGGAAAGGGAAAAAGAACCTGCGCCCAGTGCGCTCCGCTGGTGCCACTCTGCCAGTAACTATCGTTGCCAGCGAGGCCGTCGGTGATATACGAACTCGTCGGCAAGCCGTTTGCCTGAGCCGCCTGCGATGAATTGACCGAATCGGTGAAGACCGGCTGATATTTTGCCAAGTTCACCCGCGTCGGGGTGAAGGCCAGCGGGGTAAAAACACCCGGGCCGTTGTCGCGCACGCTGATCGCGTTGATTTGGACCACCGAATTGCCATTGACCGAAAACGTCTGGCTGGAACTGCTTGCCGTGAACGTGCCGACGACATATTGGCCGACCGCCCCGGCGCTGTTGGAATTGGGGGCGAAATAGAGGGTGACCGTGTTGCCGCCGGTGCTGGTGACGGATTCATAACGATATTGGTAGGTGCCCCGACTATCGTCCACCCAGATTTGCACCGTGTAAGCGTGCCCGGAAGTCAGGCCGTTCAAGGTCACCATCCCGGAAGTTCCGCTGCCCCAGGCGGCGGTGGCGAGAACCGTTTGATAGGCACTGGATAAACCGCTGAACGGAGCAGCCGTCGCCCCAAAGACCGCATTAAAACCACTGAAGCTGGTGAAACTGACATTCCCCCACGTGTTACCGTTGCTGGCGGCCGTGAAAGCAACGCCGTTGACCGTGACCGCGCCGCCGGCATAGGCGTACAGCGCGCCCCCAGAGTTGGTGACATCCGCATTGCCACTGATCAGCGTCGGCACCCCCCAAGTAATGCCGGCGGCAAATCCGCTCGATGCCGTCAGAAACACCAACCCCGCCAGCAACAAGCAAATCATTCCACGGCTGTTGATTGGAAGATTGGACTCGCGATTTTCGGCAGACCGGAACACGGTGATTTTAAGGATGAAACGGGCGGCACATTGGCTGAACTGTTTCCAGGCGGAAAGGCTTTGGGGTCGCCAAAAAATCAAACCACCCCCGACATGATCAGGTTGCAGGCAATAATGGTTCGGCTTCAAATGTTTGGACGGTGGCTTTATTCTTACAATATGACTCATTTCGCGATTTTTGCACATCCCGAGTTCTCGGGGTGAAGCTGCGTCCCCAGCCCGGAACACTCAGTTTCAAACAGGTTTTGAGGCATGTTTCACCTCCTCCGACGATTTGTAAATCTTTTACGAAATGGGTAAGCGTCGGTCGTCATATTATCCAGTTAACCAACGGAAAGGTAATGTTTATGAGATTTAGAATGTATTACCTCAATACGGATAACGCAGGCGGTAAAACACTTTGGGCGCACTTGGGTTGAGCGGGAGGACGAGGTTGGTGGCCGATTGCGAACCCAAAATATCGAACCAGAAATTGGAGTTCGCCAAATCCAGCACGTTGGACTGGGCAATCCAGCCCAGATGATCCCCCGGCCAGGTGAGCGTCATCATGCCGCCACCCACGCGGAGGTTGAGATTGGGCGGAACGCTTGAAATCGTATTGATCACCACCAGATCCAAACCGCCCGAGCTGTTTGTTTGCAGGGAGGTCGTGCCGGCGGCACCATTGCCGCCGACCAGCACCGCCGGCA
>CAIQKM010000146.1 GCA_903872345.1 uncultured Verrucomicrobia subdivision 3 bacterium
GGTTTGGCGGTTGGGCGTTGCTGCGGGTCACAGACCCGCGCTCCGAGGGGAGGCGGTGGTTGGTTCATGGGTTTTTAGGTGATTATGGCAGGTCCTTGAAAAAAATAATACGCGCTCACAGCGCACTCGGGTGGGAGGGCCGTGGTTATTGGGGAAAAGCGGGGTCGAAAATTGAAATTTTGCTGAAATCAGGAAAACTGATTTAAGCAAACCCGCATAAACATTGGGTGAAAACGGGGTCGGGCGAAAAAGGCGTGGGAAATTTTCCCTAATCCCGGAAAAAGCCAATGTTTTAACGATAAAGACGCATTACCAGCGTGACGCTGGACTCAATTATTTTTTACCGCCGATGCACAGATTCACAAATGGGAGAAGGAACGAACGCAGGCGCGGAGTTCATTGGTTGTTGGATGTTTTTAAAACTTTGCCCCCCTTGCCCGGGCTTTACTTTCCCGGCCAAGTGGGCAACTTTAACACCACATGAATCGTTGTCTCCTGGGTTTGCTCGTCTGGTCGGCCGCCGCGCCTTGGGCGATGGCCGCCGGCGAAGTCCATGGTGATGTGCTGGATGGCTCGGTCCTCCGCTATCGCGTCAGCGCCGTCACGGACAATCTGACCGCGCAACTGGCCGCCGCCCAACCGGCCGGCACCAATGCCATTGCCGGCATTGTGCTGGACCTCCGGTTCGCCGGCGGCAGCGACGCCGTGCCCGCCACGGCCAAAAATTATTTTTCCACCAATAAAACCTCCCTGGTCATCCTCGTGAACGGCCAGACCAGCGGGTCCGCCACCGCCTTGGCCACCCTACTCCGGGAAGCCGGCCTGGGCCTCGTCATCGGCAGTTCCAACGCCTCCCCCGCGCCGGACATTGCCGTAACCGTCGCCACCGAGACCGAAAAGCGCTACCAAGCCGACCCTTATCTGGACATTTCCAATAATTTGACTATCAGTCGTTTGGAAACCAACCTGCTTTCCGGCGTGACCACCACCAACGACTGGATGGCTTATGTGGACCATACCAGCGAAGCCGATTTGGTGCGGAAACGGGTCAAGGATGGCGAGGACAACGGCGACCCCGCCGCCACGCCGCGCACGCCGCCGCCGCCGGTGATTCATGATCCGGCCCTGCTCCGGGCGGTGGACCTGCTCAAGGCGTTGGCCAGCCTCCATCCACCCCGCGCCTGATTGCGGTTGACGCCGTTGCCCCGTCACTTCACATTGTTGGACTGTTTTAATGAAAACGATCCTTTTTGTTTGCACCGGGAATGTCTGCCGCAGCCCCATGGCGGAGGGTATATTCCGTCATATCACGCGCGGGCGCGGTGATTTCCAGGTGTACTCGGCCGGCATCGGCGCCGTGGATGGCCAGCCGCCCACGCCGCATGCCGTCATGGCCATGCTCGAAGTGGGCATGGACATCTCCGACCAGCGCAGCAACGCCCTGACCGCCGACCTCGTGCGGCAGGCCGATTTCATCCTCTGCATGACCCACAGCCACGTGGATTCCATCCACTGGATGTATCCCTGGGCCGCGGAAAAAACCTTTGTGCTCCGCGAATTCGACGACACGCTGGAGCAGTTTGAAAAAGACATCAGCGATCCCATCGGCAGTTCGTTTGATGTGTACGAAGATTGCCGCGACCAGATCCACCAAGGGATTGTCTCCCTGCTGAAATTTATGGAACAGAACGACGTTTTGAGAGGTATTACCACCAAGGCGCCGCCCGTGGCTTTCGCCATCGGCGCGGATCACGGCGGCTTCGAACTGAAGCAGGCGCTCGTAAAACATCTGCAACAAAAGGGACTGACCGTCAAGGATTTCGGCGCGTCCACCAGCGACCCGAACGATGATTATCCCGACTTCGCCCTGCCGGTGGCGGAAGCCGTCGCCGGTGGCGGCGCCGAATTTGGCCTGCTCATCTGCACCAGCGGCGTGGGCATGAGCATTGCCGCCAACAAGGTGCCCGGCGTCCGCGCCGCCCTGATCAGCGATGCCGCCAGCGCCGCCCTCTGCCGCCAGCACAACGATGTGAACGTCCTCTGCCTGGCCGGCAAGAAGAACACCACCGCCAGCGGCCAGCAGATTCTGGACGCGTTCATCGCCACCGCCTTTGAAGGCGGCCGGCACGAACGCCGCGTGAACAAGATGGACGTGCGCCTCGCGCCGCCCGCCCTGCGCCTGCACAACGTGGACTTCGCCGTGGCCGACCATATCGAAGCCGAACGCCGCCGCCAGCAGGAAAACATCGAGCTCATCGCCTCGGAAAATTTCACCAGCCCGGCCGTCATGGAAGCCCAGGGCTCCGTGCTCACGAACAAGTACGCGGAAGGTTATCCCAAGAAGCGCTGGTACGGCGGTTGCGAAAACATTGACGAAATCGAACAGCTCGCCATTGACCGCGCCAAGAAGCTCTTCGGCGCCGAACACGCCAACGTGCAGCCGCACTCCGGCTCCGGCGCGAACATGGCCGTCTATTTCGCCATGCTCAAGCCCGGCGACAAGATGCTGACGATGAATCTCAGCCACGGCGGCCATCTCACGCACGGCAACAAGGCCAATTTCTCCGGCAAATTCTTCGAGATCGTCCATTACGGCGTCCGGAAGGAAGACGAACTGATTGATTACGATGCGCTCGCCCAGATGGCCCGCGAACACAAGCCCAAGATGATCACGGTCGGCGCCAGCGCCTATCCACGCGTGATTGACTTCGCCCGCCTTGGTGAAATCGCGCGCGAAGTCGGCGCCTATCTGCTGGCGGACATCGCGCACATCGCGGGTCTCGTGGCGGCCGGGATTCATCCCAGCCCGCTGCAACATGCGGATTTCGTGACCACCACCACGCACAAGACCCTGCGCGGACCGCGCGGCGGCCTGATCATGTGCCGTGAAAAATACGCCAAGGACATTGATTCCCAGGTGTTCCCCGGCATCCAGGGCGGACCGCTCGAGCACGTCATCGCCGCCAAGGCCGTGTGCTTCTGCGAAGCGCTGCAGCCCGCCTTCAAGGATTATCAGGAACAGATCGTCAAGAACGCCGCCCGCCTCGCGGAAGGCATGAAGTCGAATGGCTTCCGCCTCGTCAGCGGCGGTACGGACAACCATCTCATGCTCGTGGACGTGGGCCTCAAGGGTCTGACCGGCAAAGATTGCCAGATTGCCCTGGACCACGCCGGCATCACCACGAACAAGAACACCATTCCGTTTGAAACCCGCTCGCCGTTCCTGGCCAGCGGCATCCGCCTGGGCACGCCCGCCGTAACCACGCGCGGCATGAAGGAACCCGAAATGGCCGCCATCGCCGACATGATCTCCGAGGTGCTCGTGGACATCAAATCCACCGACAACGCCCAGAAGGTCCGGCAACGCGTGCAGGAACTCACCGCCAAGTTCCCCCTGCCCTACTGAGTTGGCAGAATATTCTCAACGGGTGGCTGTCGCAAGATGGCCACCCGTTTTTTGTTTTTATCCTCCCCCCTTCGTGCCAATCCGTGAAATTCGTGTCACGCCTGCGGCGAAAGACTTTGGACTTCCAGAAAACTCCCCGGCTTGCGAGAATGGCGCCGTGGCCAACAATCATCCATTTCGTATCGGCGTGCTCGGCTCCGGCAAAGGTTCCAACTTCGCCGCCATCGCCAGCGCCGTCGCCGCCGGCACGCTCCCGGCGGAAATCGCCATTGTGCTGAGCGATGTCGCGGACGCGGGCATTCTCGCCCTCGCACGCGAACGCGGCCTGCCGGCGCAGTTCATCGCCCCCGGCAAGTTCCGTACCAAGCTGGAAGAAGACGCCGAGCGCGCCTTCGTGAACGCCCTGAATGCGGCCCAAGTGGATCTTGTGGTTCTCGCCGGTTTCATGCGCGTGTTGAAAGGGGATTTTCTCCGTGCCTTCGAAGGCCGCATCGTGAACATTCACCCCTCGCTGCTGCCCTCGTTCCCCGGCCTGGCCTCGTGGAAACAGGCGCTCGACTACGGCGTGAAGGTCACCGGCTGCACCGTTCATTTTGTGGATGCCGGCGTGGATTCCGGGGCCATCATCGGTCAGCAGACCGTGCCGGTGCTCGATCACGACACGGCCGAAACGCTGCACCAGCGCATTCACGCGGCGGAACATGAACTTTATCCCCGGTGCGTGGCCGCCCTCGCCCGCCGGGAAATCCTCGTCCAAGGCCGCCGCGTGATCCGCAAACTGCCATGAAAACCGCGCTTCTTTGCCTGCCCCTGCTGCTGCTCGGTGTCACCGGCTGTTTCACCGACAAGACGCCCATCGTGTTCAGCGATGAAGCCGGCGCGCACAGCCAGGAAACGAACGTGGTCATGGCCGCGCAACCCAAGTCCCGGAAGCTCGAAAAAGCCGACCAGTACCAGGTCGAACAAATTGTTTACGGCTACCTGCTCGGCCGGCACTTTTGGGACAATGGCGATTACACCGCCGTGTTTCTGCAAACCACCGATGACCAGGCCGAACTGATCCGCCAGCAGTTTCCGAAACACGTGCCGCCCATCAAGCCCAGCTATCGCGCCAACCTGCCCGAAAACCGCACCCCCGTGGATCGCGACACCGGCAAGCCCGCCATGGTCCTCTCCGTGGAGACCGGCGAATGGAATGACGACGGTTCCGTGGATGCCATCGGCCGCTGGTACGCCGGCGGGGCCGTTTCCGGCTATTACTCCTTTGTCATGAAAAAGGACGGCGACACCTGGCGGATCGATTCCCGGAAATAACCAAAATTTGAGTTGTTATCACCAAGAAAAAGGTGGCCCAGAAGCCCCGAAGCTGGAAAATAGGCACATAACATAAACGCTGACGCGCGCGCCGCCAAAAGTCCGGTTTATCGACCCCGGCGCCGTTGCGCCAAAGATTTTTTAACATGAGCAATAAACTAAGATTCGGGCTGCCAAAGGGCAGCCTCCAAGACGCCACCATCGAAAAGCTGGCCAAAGCCGGCTACAACATCTCGGTCAGCAGCCGTTCCTATGTCCCCTACGTGGATGACGAGGAACTGGAAATCCGCCTGATCCGCGCCCAGGAAATCAGCCGCTACGTGGAACACGGCTATCTCGACTGCGGCATCACCGGCCATGACTGGATCATGGAAAACGGTTCCAAAGTGCACGAAGTCGGCGAATTTCTGTTCAGCAAAGTCTCCCGCCGCCCCGCCCGCTGGGTGCTGTGCGTGCCGGAAGATTCCCCCGTGAAATCCGTGAAAGATCTCCAGGGCAAACGCATCGCCACCGAGGTGGTCAACCTCACCAAGAAATACCTCAAGAAAAACGGCGTGAAAGCCGAAGTGGAATTCTCCTGGGGCGCCACCGAAGTGAAGGCCCACGAACTCGTGGACGCGATTGTGGAAGTCACCGAAACCGGTTCCTCCCTCCGGGCGAACAAACTGCGCATCGTGGACGAACTCCTCAGTTCCACCCCCCGGCTCATCGCCAATAACGAGGCCTGGAAGGACGAATGGAAGCGCAAGAAAATCGAAACCATGGCCCTGCTCCTCAAGGGCGCGCTCGACGCCGAAGCCAAGGTGGGTCTCAAGATGAACATCGCGCAGAAGAACCTGGCCAAACTGCTGGCCGACCTCCCCGCTCTGCGCAATCCCACGATCTCCAACCTGAGCCTCGAAGGCTGGGTGGCCGTCGAAACCATCATCGACGAAAAAGTCGTCCGCGAACTCATCCCGCAGCTCAAAGCCGCCGGGGCCGAAGGCATCATCGAATACCCGCTGAACAAGGTGGTTTACTGAACCGGGTTCAGTTGCTAATAAGACAAACCGCCGGGCAAGCAAATGCCCGGCGGTTTTTTAATGAGAAGGGAACGACAGCTTGTCGCTGTAAGGAAAACTTCACCAAGCAACCGGCTGATCTGATGGCTCGCGCATAAGCGGTTTCCCGGCGTGAGCCAGTCTGCGCGTCCACGCCGGCAATAAGCTGGCGTGGACGCGGCAGATGAGATCCGGCTTAACGGCGGCGGCGGGCGACAACGAGACCGGAGACACCGGCGAGCAGCAGCGCCATCGACGTGGGCTCGGGAACCGGTGTGGTGTACAAGATGGTGAACGACGGAGACTCGTCATTACCCCAGATATCGTGCACCCACACCTGATTGGCGGTGCTGTAGTTGACCGCGGCCGCAAAGTAGGCGTCGAGACCAGCCTGGGTGGCAATCCCCTGGGCCGCAAAGGGGAGGGAACTGTAAATGGTGGTCCTAATCTGGGCTGGTTGCACGTTTACTGTATCAGTGGCTTCGAAGTACAACTGACTGGCGGTGGAGCTGTAGTTCTGGATGGACTGCCACTCGGTGCCTTGGCCCCCATCGCTAACGGTCTTGTTCCCGACGGTGATGCTGGCGTAGCCCGGGCTGCCTTGGAAATAATACGTCGATTGGAACTGCGTGAAGGTCGTGTCCAGGAAACCGATTGTTTCGGTAAAGTTCACGCCGGAGAGGTTGTAGCCAGGGGTGCCGGTCAAAAAGCCCTGCGTATCGGAGGCTCCGGAATTAAAGACGCCGTAAATGGTCTCGCTGACATAGGTGGATTGCGCGTCGGCGGAGGCGAGGGCGCCGAGTCCGAGTGCGGCCGCAAGCAAGGCAACCCGGGTGTTATTCTGGTTGTTCATTTGTCTGATTGGTATTGGCTTATTTAAGTTATTAGTTTTGGACACAAGTCGGGAACCGCGCCAACCACGCTGCCAGCGGGGTCGATTCGGCTGGCGGACATGTGGAGCATTGAGCCTGCCATGGCGTGCGTGATTTTTTTAGCAAGGAAACCACAATACGTCAATATGATTTTCAGGTTTATGTATCCGAATCATTAGACACTTTGTCTATCCGCCATGCTCATTTTTCCATCCTCGCCCATTCCTCGCCCCGCCCGCGCGCCATTTTCACCTTGAGCAGGACTGATGTCATCAATAAGCTGCTGCCGCAATCGGGGTTTCACGCGGGCCGCCGGATCGTACTCAGAAGATGGTCAAGCGGATACGGCCCGTTCGGCGGCATATGTAAACCGCCAAACCCCGGTGGCAGATTCCTAAAACCTAATGAACTGGCAAGGGGCCATCCAACGCGCCCGTCAACATTTTCCCGTCCAAGCGGCCTTGGCGGCGTGGGTGATTTATCTGCTCACGCTGACCCACGGGGTCTCGCTGGCGAACCTCGGCCCGACCGCGCAGCTCTGCGGCTGGAATTACCAGCCCATGAGCGGTCATCCCTTGTGGTGGCTCCTCACGCTGCCGTTGCGGCTGTTGCCCGCGGCGGTGATTCCGCCGGCCGCGAATGTCCTCGCGGCCACCTGCGCCGCCCTGACCTTGGGCTTTCTGGCCGCGACCCTGGAGCGGATCGCCTGGACCCGGCCGCCGGCCGGGTTGCCCGCCTGGGCCAGCCGCCTGCCCGTGATCCTCGGGTTGGTCGTGTGCGGCGGCGAATTCAACTTCTGGCAGGCGGCCACCGCCGCCACCGGCGAGGCGCTGCCGTTGTTGCCGTTATCCGCCGCGCTCTGGTGCCTGACCAACTACCGGCCGGCTCGCCGGTTAATCTGGCTGCAACGCGCCTGCCTGCTCTGGGGCTTGGGCATGGCCGAAAACTGGATGATGGTTCTCACGCTGCCATTGTTTGTTGTCGCGGTTTTTTGGCTGACCTTGCCGCGCCTGATCAAAAAGTGGCCCGCCTGGCAACTGGTGCTGCTCCTGCTGGGGGGATCTTCCCTCATCTTACTGCCACCCATCGTCAACAGTTGCCTGCCGAATTCCTCCTGGACCGCGCATGAAGCCTGGCGGGCCGCCTGGCACGCTTACAAACACGAAAGCATCGACATCTGCCAGGGACTCTGGCGGGGCTTTCTGCCCATGCTGTTCATTGTTTTGATTTTTTATCTGCTGCCGGGGTTGTCGGCTCTCTTCCGCACGTCTGACGGCGGCACTCGCAAACTGATGAAGTTTGACCTGGTTCAGGTCTGGCTGATCCGAACGCTGCGGGCCGGCTTGCTCCTGGTCTGCGTGTGGCTGGCGTTTGACCCCACCATCGGGCTCCGGCAATTGTTACTCCACCAGACCGGACTGTTCCTGCCGTTGCTGAGTTTGGACTATCTGACGGCCTTGGGCACGGGAGTGCTGACCGCCAACCTGCTGCTGGCCTTGTACACGGACGAAGTGGAATACAAGCGCCGCCCCCTGCGGGTGCGCACGCGGTATCAGTCGTGGCCGGTCCTAAGCCTGCCCGTCTTTGCGGGGCTGCTGGCGGTCGTCACGGCCGGACTGCTCTGGCGCAATGTTCCCGCCATCACGCTGGCCAACCGCCAGCCCCTAGCGCAGTTCGGGGCCGACGCCCTGGCGCAGTTGCCTGCCGGCGGCGGGATCGTGCTGTCGGATGATCCGTTCCGGGTGAATTCGTTTGTCGCGGCCGCCGCCACCGCGCGGGGCGGGCCCTGGCTGGCGGTAAACACGACCTTGCTGCCCGCGCCCGCCTACCGCCGCTGGCTGGCGGGTCAGCCGGGCGGAGCGGGCCTGGCCACCACCAACCAGTCCATTTTGACCCCGCCGGAATTGGTGGCTCTATTGCATCAACTCATCCGGACCAACCGGATCTTTTACCTCTATCCCAGCTTCGGCTATTTCTTTGAGTCGTTTTATTTGGAGCCGGCCGGGCTCGTCTATGAAATGAAATTGCTGCCGCCGGACACGCACCGGCCGCCGCCGTTGTCCGCCGGCATGGTCGCCGCGAACGAAGCCTTTTGGGAGACCGCCGCGCCCCGGTTGGCCCGCCTGAATCAGGGATCGTCCCCGTTGCCGGAACAATCATCCGCCGGCTGGCTTAAGGGTGGCCCGCAGTTGTTTCTGAACTCCGTGGAACCGGTGCAAAGCCATTTGCTGGCCGGTTGCTACGCCATGGCGCTGAATGACTGGGCGGTGCGGCTGCAACAGGCCGGCCAGTTGACCGCCGCCCGCCGCCGGCTGGATCAGGCCATCGCCATCAACCCGTATAATGCGGCGGCCCATATCAATTGGGTGGTCAATTCCAACCTGCTCGCCGGCCAGCCCCTCAGCCTTGAACTCCTGCCCCGCCTCGCGCAAGAATTTGGCGACCCGAAGGCCTTGGGCCGGTTTGTCGAAGATTTCGGACCGGTGGACGAACCCGCCTGGTGCCTGCTGGCGGGTAATTATGCCCACCACGACGGCTTGCTCCGGGCGGCTTCCCAAATGTTTGAACGCGTCGAGCAACTGGTGCCCAACAGCCAGAACACGCTTTGGGAACTGGCCGAGACCTACGCCCAGTCGGGTCTGACCAGCCAAGCCCGAGCCACCCTGGACCGGCTTCGCCAGAGCCTGCCGCCGGCCTTGCTCAAATCCAATTATACCGATGCCCGACTCAGCCTGCTGGAAGCCAACACTTGGTATGCGGAAACCAATTTCGTCCGCGCCCACCAAGTGCTGCACGCGCTGGGCGAGGAGTACCCGGACGACCTCACCGTGACCGCCCACGTTCTGGAAGTCTGGATGGCGTACCACGATTGGAAGAGCGCCCTGCAACAGATGGCGGCGGACGCGGCCCGGATGCCCGATGACGCGAGTTTGCTAAACCTCCAGGGCGCGGTGCTGGTGCAAGCCGGCCAGCCGGCGGCCGCGCTCAAAGTGTTGGATCATCTGCTCGCCGTCACGAATCTGCCGGCCGGCCGACTCAATCATGCCGCCACCCAATTGATCCTGGGAAATTATCCGGCCGCCACCCGCGAGTATCAGGACCTCGGGAACGCCGAGGGCGAGACGGGAGCCGTCGCGCGCTGGCAAGCCATCCTCGCCCGCTCCGCCAGCCGCCACGCCACCGTTCCGGAACTGTTGACCAGCCTCACCGATTCCCCCAGCGGCCCGGTGCTCGTGCCAATGTCCGCACCGCCGGACCGCGCGGCCCAATAAGCGGACGATCGGATACGGATGACGGGCGGAACACAATTGGGGAAGTCCGTGCCGCCAGGCCGGGGTGGCGACGGCTCGTCGCCACTTCATAGCCGAACACATTGACAATGGCATGGGTGTGCTTCATGGGAATAAAGCTCCAGCGGACGGGCGCACTCCCCGCAGCTTCGCGTTGACGCCAGCGGTAGTACCGTTCGCCTGTGTATTGGAGCTTCGCCATACGCACCGGCGACGAGCCGTCGCCGCCCCAGCCGCTATTTTCCATCCTCGAACTTCGCCTTGGCCACCACCTCCTGCCCGGCAATTTGCTTTCCCTTGGACACTTGCAGGATGGCCAGCCAGCATTTCCATTCGCCATCGTAGCCTTCCGGCTTGAATTGGGGATTGCAACTCGACTTGAAACGATCTTCCACCGTATTCAAGTCCGCCGGCTGATTCAATTCCCGTTGCCAGCCCAGGGCCACCAGCGAGAAATTCGGCGCCGACTGGGTGGGAATGGGATGAAACCCTTGCCAGAACCCCGGCAGGCCGATCATCACCGTGCCTTCCTCCGTATATTTTTCCCGGCCCACGACCACCTCGCATTCCGTGGTTTTGCCGTCGCGATATAATTTTACCGGCACCGCCGTGCCGGCCGGCGTCGCCCGCACCGTGCGCCAGAACCCCGGCAGATTGGTCACCGGCTGGTGCGCCACCTCGAGAATCAAATCGCCTGCGCGCAAACCGCCCTGATACGCCGGCGTATTGGTATCCACCGAAATGACCAGGATGCCCGCCGATGCCGAGTTGGTCAGCGCCGGTGGAAAAGCCTCGATGGTATGGCTCACACCCAAATTCCTCTGAGTCTTTGTCAGCCGGGTTTGGGCGCATTTGTAATGGCCGCCAATCCAGCCCTGCTCATGCACGGGCTTCGCTTTGGGTTTGGAGGCACAGCCGGCCACCAGGGCCACGGCCAAGAGGAACGAATAATGAACGGATGTTTTCATGTGAGTTTTGAGTTATGCCATTTCCCGGCAACAAACGGCAGGTCGAGGATGGCGCCTTCACGGAAATTTATAATCGGCCACGGTCTTGCCATCCGCCCCGGTCTGCCATGCGTGTTTCAGCACCCACGGACCATGCCATAAATGGCGTCTGACGGTGTAATGCGAAACGTTGTTCTCCCCGTCCATTTTAACATCCATCGTCCCGCCAAACCAGCGAACCCGCCACGGCAGGGATTCGGCTTTCAGATCGGCGTTGAGACTGGCGTTGATATTCCGGGGCAGTTTGCCGTCCTTTATGACGAGCGATTTCAGCAGCGCGTCCTTGGCCAGATAATGGTCATTGGCCGGCGGGCCGACCGATTCGCGCCGGAGATACAGCGTGCGGTTCGGAAAATCAAAGGTTACCTGATGCCGCGCCAGAAATCGCAAGCCCAGCACGTTCGCCCCCTCGCCCGCCACGGCGCTGCCCGCTTCCTTGACCACCAGGTTCGTATAGGTTTCGCCATCCCAGGTGCCGGAGCGAAAGTACCAGGTTGATCCCCCCATTTTCTTGATCACGCCCGGCTCCGGATGCTGCGTCTGCGTCTGCAATAATCCCGGTGCCAGGGCGCTGTCAATGTCCAGCCCGGTGTCCACCAGCAGATTGGTGCCGGCCCCGCCCACCAGGCTCCCATGCCGGATGAACGTGCGGAACAAATTCGTGTCCTCCTGGCCGACGCTGGAAAAAAACAGCGGATACGCCCGCCCCAACCCGGCCGCATCCAACTGCGCGGGATCCAGGAACCGCAGCTTCCCCGCCGCAAAATCCATTTGCACGCAATAATGCTTCAAACAATCCGTCCCCAGAATTCCCTTCACCGGATGCCCCACCGCCGCCGACAGTTTTTTGAAATCATACGTCAGCACATGCGCATCGGTCAGCAGCGGCACGTTGCCCAGGTACATTTTGGGCGCCGCATACACGGCGGTCGGCTGTTTCACCCCCCACATCCAGAGCGTCCCCCGGTCGAGACATTTGCCCAGCTTGGATTTCAGGGTTTTATCAATAAACGTCACGGGCGACCCGGTGTCCACAATGAACGGCAGTTCCTCCCCCGTCCCTAAACGCACCGTCACCCACAGTTGGTCGCCGCCGCCCGCCTCCGGATTGATGGCCGTTTCCGGCGGCAATTGCCGGGCAATCACCTCATCCCCCGCGTGCACCCGGCCAGCCAGCGCCAGCAGCAGGGCCGGCAAAAATAGAATTCGTCGGACGATTTTCATAATGTGTCAGGGAACCCGGTCCACCGTCAGCCCCACCAAAAATGACGCCGCTCCATCGGCATTTTTCACGTCGGGACAGCCCACATAATCCAAGCCGGTAATTTCCCGGTCCGGATGCGGATTGGCAAAGGTGGTCCGGTACAGCCGCAGCGAATAATCGGGGAGGCGATGCCGAATGCCCGGGTTGCCGCCCGCCCAGGCCAGTTCCGTGTCCGGTGCGGTCGCATCGGGCGAAATGCCGGCATCGGTATGATAGATCGGCCCCCACCAGTCCAGCACCTGTTCGCCCGAGATGATGTTCAGGTCAGCGCGCGAGCCATCCGCATAATGCAACACCAGCCGCGCAATGCGCCGGTTATCGCCGGTGACATTGTTGGCCCCGTGCAACAGGTGAATCCGCACGCACTTGCCCGCGACCGGCAGATGGTTCACCCGCCAGGGGAACTTTTTGGAATTTTCCGCCAGTTGCTGACCGGCGAGTTGCACCCGGCCCGCCACGTCAAATGTCACCCCGCCAAACGTATGCACGCCCGCCGGCAATTCCTGCAAATTATTTTCCCGGACATTGCCAACCGAATCCGCGAGCGCCACATTCACGAACGGCTTCAGGTTAATGGTTTCCTCCCCCGCCGGCACCGGCACCGCCATGCGCGCTTGCAGCCGTGCCAGCGTGGCCGCCCGTTCCGCCGGCCAGACGCCGGCCCGCAAATTCACCTTGTGACCACTCCGGGTTCGGTTACCCGTCACCAGCACCGCGATGGCCAGGATCAAAAACGTCACCACCCAGGTGGTCGGCGAACCGGCCATTTCCCGCAGCCAGGAGGGTTGCTCAAACATCGGCCGGCATCCGGCCGGACGCCGGTGGCTGCCGGTCGGCGCAAATTCTTCCGCGTGCGCTTTTACCCAGTCCAGCCGGCGCAACTGCCGCCGCCGGCCCAGCCACACCAGCCCGGCAAACACAGCCGGGATCGCCGCGAAGGCCACGTTATGAAACCAGTCAGACGAATCCCACCATAACCGGACATCAAAGGAATGCGGGTGAATCCCGGAATAACCGAACAGGCTGTCCGCCGCGCAAACGGCACAGACCGCGAGCATCCATTTCATCCCCACCACGGACCGCCGGGCCAGCCAGCCGAATAACACCATGGTCACCAGCATCGCCAGCAGCATCATTCCCATATTCAACGGCCCCGCAATCTGGTTGAATAATTTGGGATCAGCACTCAGCGCGCCGGCCAGCGACGAATCAAACCGGTAAGCCGGACCCACCCGCCCCGCCAGCCAGCAAACGCCCAGGCTCACCGCCCAGCACATGGCCAAGATCGGAACAAAACTAATAATTGGCAGCACACCAAAGCCAATGATCGGATGCCGCCCCCACCACGAAGACCGCCGTAACAGCCACACCGCATTGTCCGCGAGCAACACCGGATCGCCCAGTTGCGCACTGGCGCGGGTTTCGGCCGCCGCTTCGGATATTCCTTCTGCCCATGCCGCGGCCTTCAGGTCCTCATGATGCTCCGCCAATTCGCGCACCCGCTCCGCCAGCCGGTGCGCCGGACAGCCCAGTTCGACCAACCGCCGCTCGAACCGCGCGATGACGAGTGTGTCAGGCATGTTGACCTTTCAATAAAAGTGAAATTCCAGAATGCACCCGGCTCCAGTCCGCCGTCAACTCTTCCAGCCGCTTCGTGCCCCGCACTGTCAGCACATAATAATTGCGACTGCGCCCCGCCACCTCCCGCCGCTCACTGGTCACCAGCTTTTCCTTTTCGAGATAATGCAGGCACGGATAGATGCAGCCCTCGCCAAACGTCAGCGTCTCCCCTGTCTCGGCCTGGATCGCCTTGACGATTTCATAACCGTACATCTCGCGACGCGAGAGCAGCTTTAAGACCAGCATCTCCGGCACCCCGTTCAAAAAATTCGGATTCGTCATGCGCATAAAGACACCATACCTTAAACCGTAAGGCTTCGTCAACCTCAAACTGTGAGGTATGCAGATTTTCAACTTGTTTGTCTGGGTCCCCTTAGTCATCCTGGCAATGACGCTTGCCCAAGGCCGGCTCCAATTTGGGCGCAAGCTCAGGAATTTCATTTCCCAGTCACGCGCCCGTTTTGTATGGCTCGCCCTGACGGTGCTCATGGGTGCGAACGCCTTTGGCTTTATCGCTTCCTGGGGCAGTTTGCCACCCGGCTCGCTGGGGTGGGAGGCGTACTCGAACCTAATCGCCAACTCACTTTGGGATTTGTCCCTCATCGTCCTGATCGCCTGGCTCATGCCCGCCGTGCGCCCCCGCCGGCTCAAAACCGTCTGAGCCAGCCCAATGGTCGGAGCGCCGGCTTGCAGCCGGCTTAACGCGTGCTCAAACCCACACCGTCCAAAAAAATCACGCGCACCGCAGTTCGTCCACCCCAAGCCGGTCACAGACCGGCGCTCCGGGCAGTGCCCCACGTTACGCCCCGATCTTCCAAACACGCGCGGGTTTGACGGTGATGCGATGATGCAGCAGCATCAGATGCATGAGAACCACCTTGGACATCGAGGATGATGTACTGCAAGCCGCCAAAGAACTGGCCCGGCGCGACGGCGGCACCGCCGGTCAAATCATTTCCGCCCTGGCCCGGCGGGGGCTGGCCAGTTCATCGGCCAAACCAAACAAATCCAGTTCGCGCGGCGGAGTTCCCTTGCTGCCCACACGCCATGAAGTGGTGACGCTGGAACGGGTTCAAGCCTTGCTGGATCAGGAAGGGATTTGAACCATGCGCGCTTTGTTGGATGTCAACTTTGTCATCGCCCTGCTGGATCCGGACCATGTTTTCCACGAACGCGCCCATGGCTGGTGGGCCGCCAATAGGAAACACGGCTGGGCCAGTTGTCCGCTCACGGAAAATGGCGTCGTCCGCATCATGTCCCATCCGAGCTACAGCCAAAAGGCCCGTTTTCCGCCCGGTGATTTGATCGAACGGCTGCGAACATTTGCCGCGCAGAGCAATCACGAGTTCTGGCCGGACGACATTTCTTTGCGCGAGGAAAACACCTTTTCCGCGGAACGGATTCACAGTTCCCTCCAGCTTACCGACCTTTATTTGCTGGCGCTGGCCACCAGCCACCAAGGCCGCTTGGTAACCTTTAATACGGGCATTCCGCTATCGGCCACATGCCGGGCGCAACCGGCAAATTTGTGCGTCGCATAATTGGCAATGCCTATTCTGTTCTTTGCCAGCCTTCACTTTCCAGCTTCCAACCAGGCGCATCCGGCCACTGCCCCGGAACCGTCCGCCGTTCGGAGGCGTCGGCTTGTAGCCGGCTTTGCGCGTCCATGCCGGCGAAACGGTTGGAAAGTAACAACCGTGTACGATCATCGTAAGTTGTAAGCCGGTCGCAGACCGGCGCTCCGGGGGGCAGTGCCGCGAATGCGCCCCAGGACAACTACATAAGGTCCGGCAAAGGCCACATTGGTTGGGGTGGTGGCGGCGATGGCGGCAATGGTGGGCGTGCCGGTGCCGATTAGGAAACTGACATCACTGCAAGACGAGTTGGTTAGCGTAGGCACACCCGTGGTAAAATTGTTCCACACACCTCTTGTCGGCCCCCCGAAACAGAAAGTCCCCTAGCCAAAAGACCACAACGAATAACTTTAAGTTCGATTGATTACAAACAGCGGTATTACCTTGCCATCTAATCACAGCCTTTCACCTTATCAATCGCCATTTCATCCGGGCACAAAAAAACCCCGTCTGTTTCCAGACGGGGTTCGTGATCAAATCAGGCAAGAATTACTTGCTGTTGCGGCGGCGGAAAGCCAGCAGCGAGGCGATGCCCATACCGGCGAGAGCGATCGTGCCGGGTTCGGGAACCACACCAGGAGCAACACCGAAGGCGGCCATACCGGCAGCGAACGACGCGGGTGAGGTCGGAGGCAGAGCACCGGGATTGCCGCTGACATAGCTGAACGCAGCAGACCAACCGACGGCTGAATGAGCAGCCGAGGCGAGGGCGGGCGTGGCGTAGGCCGAATTCCAAGCAACAGCGTATACTGTATAGGTAGAACCAGCCGTGGTACCAGTGACCAAGAAGCTCTGGCTACCGTTACCTTGGAAAGAACCGTTAGAAGCACTAACAACTGAAATCATGTTGGTGCCGCTGCTGGTAGCCAAGGAGAAGTTCGGATCAGACAGAATGTCAGACCAAGCGGTCGCATTCGAGAAGCTTTTGTCAGTCCCAAGAGTTATGGCATTAGTGGCCACAGAAGTAGCAAGACTGGATATCAGCGGAGTGCCTGTGCCAACCAAAAAGGTAACATCAAGCGTTAAACCCCCGAGGTGTGCTGAAGACGTGGAATAATCATCCCAAATGCCCTTGGAATTACCAGAGAACAGGAAGGAACCCTGAGCGAAGGATGCCACAGAAGTGGCAACCAACGCGGCGGCAACAATGAGTGTTTTTTTCATATTTGAGTTATATTGTATTACTTTAGTTGTTATTATTGTTTTTACTTCTGACAAATTATTGGACAATGAATGAGTTGGTCCAATATTCCGTACCACTGACAATGTGTTGGATGAAGAAACCCTGACCAACCGGGAGAGCCGAGCTAATCAGATTACCGCCGGTGTCATAGAAGCCATTAACAGAACCGCTCGCCAAGAAGTTGGCATCCGCATCAGAACCGGTAAAGAACTGATAGGAAGACCAAACACCACCCACACCGAACTTGAAGATGACGTCGTTGTTAACAGCATTCGGATCGGAAGTACCCACAAAGCCGCCAACGGAACTCTCAAGATTGGTGCTCACCGGGATCGGCAAAGCCAAGAGGTTGAAGCCGGAATGAATCGCAACCACATTGGTGGTCTGGGGAACCGTACCAACAACCGTGGCCGTGACCGCACCACCAGTGAAGGGATTGTACAAAAACGCACTAGCACTCTGAACGAGCGGAGTGGTGATCAAATTACCACCGGTATCATAAAAACCATTCACAGAACCACTCTGCAAAAAGTTGTTATCAGCATCAGCACCAGTAAAGTACTGATACGAGGCATAAGTACCATTGTTAAAAAGATAAATGGTAGTGTTGGTAACAGCATTCGGATCAGAAGCCAACCCACTGAAAGCAGTGCTGATACTTGAATTCGTCTGAGCAGTGTCAGAACCATTCTGCAACTGATTGCCAACCAAGGCGAAGCCATGGGCCGGAACCGAGACGTTGTAGTAACCAACGACGTTTTGGGAGTAAACCTGAGCCTGTGCGGCCAAGCCCCCAACAGCGAGAATCGCCGCTGCAGCGAGTAGTGTGTTTGTTTTCATTTTATCTGCGCTTGTTTGTTTGTTCTTACCGTGTACAACCAATTTCCCAGAATAAGCAACACGCGTCAACAATTTTTTGACTTTTTTTGAACGCAATCATCCCCCGTACAAATAATCGTTCATACCGCTGGCAAACAACAGGTTGTGAGCGGACATAAAGTTGTTTTTTAGCCGCATTTTGCGGTAATTTAATAAAAAATGCGGGTCGGCGAAGGCTTTCCAGCCCCGAACCGTTTCAGCGGGCGACCGCCGCCGTACCGGCCGGGTCGGCTTGAAATCTCGAACTTCGGGGTGGCGCGGCGAATGAGCAAGCCGTCCCCGTGGCGCGACTTTCAAGTCGCTTCGACTTGTGAACGGCGGCAGGTAAGGCGCTTGCCGATGATCCGTGTGTGAGCTGAAGCGGCGGGTACCGCGTGCCGGCCGGGTCGTGGATGCGAATCAATTATCCCGCCCGCAGGTTTGGTCATATTGCTGCGGCTCACAGAGCCGCGCTCCGCCGGAGGGGTTTCGCCGGACCGGCGGCATTCTTGATGTATCTTGATTTTTGGGTTTTTAAAGGGATTTGGAAGCGAAGGCTAAAGGCTAAAGGCTAAAGGCTAAAGGCTAAAGGCTAATGGTTAATGGTTAATGGTTAAACCCGAAATCCGAAGTGAAGGGCGATTGCGCAAGTTGCCACCGGAGTGCGGCTCAGCCGCAGCGCGTGGCCAGGCCAGATGGCGGCGAAGTTTGCGCGCACGGGGTTGGCGAAACGGCGGGGTGTGAAAAGTTCCACCCGGCCAGGCTTGGCGGTACGCTGCGGCTGAGACAGCCGCGCTCCGGCACTGGCAGGATGCGCCCGGCCGGGCGCAGCTTGACACTGCCCCAGAAATGTATCCCTGCCGCCCGGGGAGAACCGTAAAATTGCCCGGCCCATGGCGCATAACCAAACGCTGGTGCCAGCGAAGCCAATTCCGCCGGGCTGGAAGCGCCGGCTCTACGGCAGGCAAGATGCCCGCCGCCACGGGGGCAAGGCATTTTTCCCTTTGCCCGACGGGGGTTTTTTGCGAAGTTGACGGCTTGGAATCCTTTTCCGCAGTAAAACTAATCGGTTGTGAATGAAAAAAAACAGAGCGTCTTTTTCAAAGCCTGGCCCCTGATAGTGGCGCTGGGCGTGGCGCTGGCTTTGGTGGGCGGGCTTAACCTGCTCTGGTGGCGGTTGAATCAGAAGGAGGAGCAGTCGGTCGCGTGGGTGGAACACAAGGAGAAGGTTATTTTCCTGCTGAACGAGATGCAGAATAATGCGCGGGATCTGGTGGTCGGGCAGCGCAGTTTCGCCCTCACCCGGGACCGCGAATTGCTGGGACCATACAATTCGGCCACCAACGCCTTGCCGGAGATCATGGGCAATCTGAAGGAGCTGGTCCGCGATAATGCCGGCGAATGGACCCTGTATCTGCAACTCCAGACGCTGATCACGCATTATGTCAAAATCAACCGGGAACATCTGGACCTGCTGGTGAATGGGGATCCGATGGCGCCGGACACGGTCTTTCGGGAGCAGGTGCAGGACAGTCTGGACAGCATCCGGCTGATCCACCACAAGATGGAGGCGGAGGAAAACGCGGCGGAAAACGCGCAGCGCAGCGAACTCATGCGCACGGTCAGGGATGTGACGCAGCTTAATCTGGCGGGCGGGGTGATCGGGGTGGTGATGATTTTTGTGGCGGTGGCGGCGTTGTGGGGGGAGAACCGGCGGCGCCGGGCGGTGGAGATTGCGCTGCGGCTGTCGCATGACGAATTAGAAAAACGGGTGCAGGAGCGGACGGCGTCGCTGCGGGAAAACCAGGCGCGGCTGCAACTGGCGCAGGCGGCGGCGCGCATCGGCACGTTTGAGTGGAACCTGCGCACGGGCGACATCATCCGCTCCAAGGAGCTGGCGGCCATGTACGGGCTGCCTTCCGACCGCCTGACCCAGGCCCGCGAGGAGTGGCTCAAAATGATCCATCCGGACGACCGGCCGCTGGTGGAGGCGTGGTCGCAGCAGGCGCGGGATACGGCGCAAACCGTGGAAGGAGAATGGCGGGTGATCTGGCCCGACGGCTCGGTCCACTGGCTGTTCGGCCGCTGGCAGGTGTTTCAGGATGAAAACGGCCGGCCGTTGAACATGATTGGCGTGAACATGGACATCACCGAGCGGAAACGGCTGGAGGAGGATCTGATGCAGGCGAGCGACAACGAGATGCGCCGCATCGGCCATGATTTGCATGACGGGGTGGGCCAGCAGTTGACGGCGTTGACGCTGTTCAACGCCTCGTTGCGGGCGGGCTTGGGCGAGACGGCCTCGCCCCTGGCGACCGGTCTGCAAAAACTGGGCGAAGGGTTGCACGAAATCGTGCGGGAGATCCGGGTGCTGTCGCACGGGCTGGCCCCGGTGCCCATCAGCGAAAACGGTCTGACGGATGCCTTGCAGCAACTGGCGTCCGACACGTCTTCGATGGCCCTGGTGGAATGCGAATTTGTGAACGGCGGTTCGGTTGCCCTGGAAGACCGTCAGCAGGCGGCGCAGTTGTACCGCATCGCCCAGGAGGCGGTGAACAACGCCCTCAAGCACAGCGAGGCGAGCAAGATCAGCATCTCGCTCCAGGCGCTGGCCGGCGGCTGGGAACTGGTTGTTGCTGACAACGGCCGGGGATTTCAGGATAATGGCCGGTCGGAAACCGGACTGGGCCTCCGGGCCATGCGCCACCGGGCCGGGCTGATGGGGGTGCGATTCAAAGTCGAGTCCCGGCCGGGGGCGGGCACCCAAGTTATTTGCTCCGGACAACGCAGAAACCAAATTAAAACATGATGGCCAGCATTGAAAACAATCCGGGTTCGGGCGCGGTGCGCCGGCGCCGGATTTTGGTGGTGGATGATCATCCGCTCGTGCGGGCGGGGTTGTTGCAACTGATCAACCAGCGGCCCGACCTGGAGGTCGTGGCCGAGGCCGGCGGCCCGCGCGAAGCCATGGGGAAAATCGCCGCCGCCAAGCCGGACCTCATCATCGCAGACATCACGATGAAGGATGGCGGCGGGCTGGAGTTCATCAAGGATGTGCGGGCGGTGCATGGCGAGATTCCCATGCTCATGGTTTCCATGCATGATGAAAAGGTTTATGCGGAGCGGGCCTTGCGCGCCGGCGCCTCGGGCTACATCATGAAAGAGGAAAGCGCCAGCCATCTGATTACGGCCATTTTGCGCGTGCTCGACGGCGGGGTTTATCTGAGCGAAACGATGTCCGTGCGCCTGCTGCGCAGCGTGTCCAACCCCAAGTCCCGGAACACGGGCTCGCCCTTGCAGACGCTGACCGACCGGGAATTCGAGGTGTTTCAACTGATCGGCCAGGGGCATACGACGGAGGAAATCGCCCGGCAATTGAGTCTCAGCCCCAAGACGGTGGATGTCCACCGCGCGCACATCAAGGAGAAGCTGAATTTAAAGAGCGGCACCGCTTTGATTCATCAAGCCGTGCAATGGTTTCAGACGGGCACGACCGGCGAGTAAGGCCGATGGCGGTTGGAAACGGCATCGGCCGGCTGCTACAGGGCGCGGGCTTCAACCCGCTTCAATGACCAAAGCGGCAAGGCGTTAGCAACGTTCCGGCCCGCCTTCATTTTGGACGCTGAAGCGGCGTGAACGTCGCGCTCCGCTCGCGCCTCGCGGGGGCAACCCGGGCGTATCTTGACACTGCCCCGGGTTAAATAGATGAGCGCCACCTCACCCCGGCCCTCTCCCCCATTTACCAATGGCGGAGAGGGAGATAACCCGGTCGGCGAGCAGTATTGACGATGTCACGGTTCTGGATTGGGGGACAGTGTCGGGATGCGCCCGGGCAACTCTGATGTACAGGTATCATAGGGCAGTTTCAAACGGCAATTGGTATTATTTGGACGTTTTTACCACCGGCAGAAAACGGTTTGCTGACCGCAAAGTCGGGTGCTTTTTTTCAGACCGCCGGCGGCATAGCTGGCTTGATTGCAAGGAAATGCATCTAAAGGAATTACCTATATCATTTTATAAATTAAGGGTACTCAAGAGCCAGAGTCTTGCCAATTTTCTTCCCCCGGCACCGTGCTAAAATCAGACCATCATAACGGAAGCAGCAACCAACCCAGGCATGAATATCATATCGGCCATGGCCGGATATTTTGGCCGGCGGCGGCGGATTCGGTCGGTTACCAGCGTAGCCCGCCAGTATTCGCGGCGGTTGTTTCCGCAGGATCAGCCGGTCTGGAGCATGGTGGCGGAAGACCGGACGAATGAATGCGTGGTCTATATGACTTATGATCGGAAGGAGACAACGCAGCGGTTGTCGCCACATCGGTTTTTCAAGGTGGAGCTGCCGAATTTATCGGTGACCGCCTTGCAGGAAGATTATTATCCGGCACAGTGGGGACCCTACCATTGAGCCGGCTTTTACCGGGCGCAGAAGGTGATGTTAATGGTGTTGTCTGACGTTGGGGCGCACACTTCACCGCTTTTAAACCCTTTTGCGTCCGGACATTTTTTGTCCGCATGGGCCGCTTGGCCACCGTCTCCTGATGACCTACCGGCCGGAGCGCGGCGTTTACGTTTGGTCATTCCCCCCCAACTTTTGTTTTCCGCCAATGGAGCATATCAAGAAATATTGCAGCCAGTCGGCAGCTCGTGGATCATTGGGGTAAAGCTGTTTGCCAAGAAAGTTAGTGACAATGCCCGGCCTCACCATGCCGGCCTGGCAGGGCGGGGACTTTCGCGGGTTTGCGCCATGTGCTTCACCACGGCTTCCGTGCGAGTGTGGACATGCAGCTTGTCGTAGATATTGCGCAGGTGGTTGCGAACGGTGTGGATGCTGATGTCGAGGGCGGTGGAAATTTCCTTATATTGATAGCCTTCGGTCAGTTTTTGGAGGATTTCGTGTTCCCGGCGGGTGAGTGTGTCCGCTTCGGCTTCGGGTTTCAAAGCGGCGGGTGCCTGCTTGAGGTCGCGGAAATACTGGATGACACAGCGGGCAATCTGGCGGGACATGGGTACGCCGCCCTGAAGCATGTCCGTGAGCGAAGCTGTGAGGGCGGCGCGGGTGGTGCGCTTGAGCAGGTAACCGTCGGCGCCGGCTTTCAATGATTCAAAGATGTGGTCCTCATCATCGTAAACGGTGAGCATGACGATCCGCAGATCCGGGGCCAAAGCTTTGAGCCGGCGCATGCATTCGATGCCGGAGAGGCCCGGCAGGTTGATGTCCATAAGGATGACATCGGGCCGGCAGGCCGGGATTTGCTGAAGAGCGGATTCGGCATCCGGGTAGCTGGCATTGCAGCGGAAGCCGCTGCTGCCGTCGAGCATGGCGGCCAGACTGGAGCGGATGCCATCATCGTCTTCCACAATGGTGACTGTCATGGGTGTTTTCAATTTCAAACCTTTGGGTACCATGATTCAAGGGTGGTTAGCTATGGCATGGATATGCCATGCGGGAGGGGTGGCGGCAGGTGGCAGCCCAACTTCACCGCAAAATGCAGGCGGGTGCCTTGGCCGGGCCGGCTTTCAAACTCCGTCGTGCCGCCAATTTCTGCGAGGCGGGTCTGCATGTTTTTCAACCCGCTGCGGTTGAAGTTGGCAGCCGACAGGGAAAAGCCGTTGCCGTCGTCTTTGATTTCAAGGTGGAGCGTGCCGTGTTCCAGCCAGATATTCAGCCAGATCTGGGTGGCGTGCGAGTGTTTGAGCACGTTGTGGAGGGCTTCCTTGACGGCGAGGAAGAGGTTGTGCCGGATTTCGGCGCGGACGAAGACATTGGGCAGGTCATCCGGCACCTTTTGCCAGCAGCGGATGTTGCTGGAGTCGAAGCTTTCATCGGCGTGGCGGCAGATGTACCGGACGAGGCGGGGCAGGTTGTCGTTCTTGGGATTGACCGCCCAGACGATTTCATCGAGCGACTGGATGGCGAGACGGGATTTGCCGGCGATTTTGGCAAAGGTCTGGCTGCGGTCGTCCGGCGGGCCGGCGGCGGCCTGGCCGAGTTCGCTCAACATGGTCACCTGGGTCAGGCTGGCGCCCAGGTCGTCGTGAATGTCCTTGGCGATGCGGGAGCGTTCATTGGCCACGGCGTTTTGCATTTCAGTCAAATGCAAACGGTGTTGGAGCTTGCGGTGGGAAATGAACCGCACGAACAGGGTGAGGATGAGCGCTGCGAGGCTGAACAACGACACGAAGAACCACCATGTCTCATAATAATGCGGCTGCAAGACGAGTTCCACACTGGCGCTGTTTTGTGACCAAGGCTCGCCATTGGCCCGGGTGGCCACCTGAAACCAATAGTGTCCCGGCGGCAATTGCGTGTAATAGGCGACCCGCCGCATGCCCGCCTCGACCCAGTCAGGGTCCGCGCCGATCAGGTGGTAGCGGAACTGGAGATTTTCCAAAAAAGGATGACCCAGCCCGGTATAATGGAACTCGAGGTTCCCTCGTCCCGGGGGAATGACCAGCTTTCCGCCGCCGCCGGCTTCGGCAATGGTTTTTTGGTTGAAAACAATCTCTTCCAGCCGGGCGACCGGCGGTGAACCGGGAGGCTTAATCTGTTTTGGGTCGATCACCACCAAGCCTTTGGTGGTGGTGAAGCACAGCCGTCCATCTCGGGATTTGAGACAGTTTGGACAGAAGCCCGCGGAACATTCCTCCGCCAGCATGCCTTCCGCCTCGCCAAAGGTCAGCAGTTGCAGCGTGGCAATCTCACCTTTGGCGAGCAGTTCCAGATCATCATGCCGGACCTGGCAAATGCCATGGGCGCTCCCCAGCCAAAGGTCGCCTGCATCATCTTCCACAATTTGAACAATCGGTGTTTCCGGCAAGCCCTGGCGGGCGGTGAAATGCAGGCAGTGTCCGTCTTTCCAGCGATCCAAACCGCCACCTTCCGTGCCGATCCACAAAGTGCCGTCGCGGCCTGCATGCAGCGCGGTGATGAAATCGTTGGCCAGTCCCTGGCGGCTGGTGAGGGTGGCGGCGAGGCCGTTGGTGCGCAGTTGCAGCACGCCTGCGCCGCTGGTGCCAGCCCAGACCGTGCCGTCGGTGGCGCAAGCGATGGCAATGACGGAAGAATTATTCGACACGCCTGGGGCTGGGGAAAATTCCCCGTTTTGCCAGACCTGCAACTGTCCGTCACTGGTGCCCACCCACACCGCTTGGCTGGCATCCTCGGCGAGCGCGGTAACGCGGGTGCTCCCTCGCCGCAACCATTTGGTGTCCGGGTTCACTTTGAACTCCTTGCTCGCGGATATTCCCAGATGGAACAGCTCCTGCCCGCCGCCCAGCCACAAAGTGCCATCATGGGCCGCCAAAATGGAGTCGGCATTCGCGGTCATGCCTGGATGGTAGTAGGCCGGGCTTTGGCCTTCGGGCAGGGTGGGCGACTTGTATGGCTCGAAATGACCGTCGCTTGAGCGATAAAGTCCGCCGGTACTCACCACCACCCACAAGGTGCCGTCGGCGGATTCGGCAACCGAGCGGATTATTTCGTTGGTCAAGCCTTGCGGGGCGGCCAGAGTGCTCAGTTGTTTCCGGGTTAGGCGGTTCAAACCGGCCGTGAATGTACCTGCCCACACATTCCCCTCCCGGTCAGCGAGGGCAGAAATCACATAGTCGCTGGACAACCCGTTTTGCGTGGTGAACGGCCAAAAGCGGCCGTCCTTGAGATAGGCCAGGCCGGCACCGCCGGAACCGGCCCAAAGTCGGCCGTCCATGGCTTGGGCCAGACAATTTACATAAATGAACGGCACTCCGTCGGAGCTGCCACGGGTTTGCCAGACACCATCCTGCTTGCATAGCAGCAAGCCGTTGCCAATGCTGAGCCAAAGTCCCCCCGTTTGATCCTCCAGAAAGCAATAGCCCGGCTTCTGCAATGGAAAATCGAACGGCGCCGGTTCGGAAATAAATTTTCCATCGCGCAGTTGGAAAATTCCGGCGACGGCACTGCCTACCCAGAGGGTTCCCGCCCGGTCGGTGTAAAGGGAGAGAACCCGTCCCTTGGGGAATCCGTTCAGTTCGCCCTGCGGGGTGATCCGGCCGGCCAGCCAGCGATCCAAACCCGCCATGGTGCCAATCCAGACAGCGCCGTCACGGGTCTCGGCCAGGGCCGTGATATATCTGATTCGCGACTCCGTCCACATGTTGGTTGCCATTCCGGTTTGCCAGCGAAACAGCCCACGATGAGGTGTGCCCACCCATAGCGCACCGTCCCGGGTTTCCAAGAGCGCGCTTATTTCGCCTCTGGGCAATCCCTCCTCCTCCCCAAACCGGCGGAAGCGCACTCCGTCAAACCGGGTCAGGCCGTCTTTTGTGCCAATCCAGAGGTAGCCATCCCGCGTTTGGAGCAGAGTGTTGACGGTATTTTGCGGCAGCCCATGTTTGGTGTTCCAGGAGCGCACCACCATGCCGGCGTCACTCTCGGCGGCGGGGAGGGCGGAGGCCGTGAGGCAACCGGTGGCCGTACACCAAACCAACGTCCAGAAACACCGGCTCCGGGGGGAAAGGATTGCAGGATGGAGGCGCACAAGCTTGTTGTTGAGCCAACATAAAACCGCCGCCACCCGGTTACAAGTTCTTTTGGCTTGAAGCGCATAATGGAGCCGCATGGCATATCTATGCCATATTGGCATCGACGTGAATCGCGTAAGGTTGGTCCATGAAAACAGTCTGGACGGGACGTTCTACGTTTGCTGGCAAAGACCGCAAACGGGCCTTCACTCTTATTGAATTGCTGGTGGTGATCGCGATCATCGCCATTTTGGCGGCGATGCTTTTGCCGGCGCTGGCAAAAGCCCGCCGCAAGGCCTATATGACGGGCTGCCTGTCCAATTACCATCAGGTTCACATTGCCATGATGATGTGGCTGGATGACAACCGCGACTGGCTGCCGCCGGGGCCGGACTCCGCCACCGGCCTGTGGACCGGGCAGTTCGCCTACTACACCAGCAATGACACGGGCAACCTGAATTATTACCTCGCCACTTATTTGGGTTATCATGCGCCCGATAGCGTCAATCGCTACGCCAAGATTTTTGTCTGTCCGGGATATGCCACGGTGACGCTCAACTCCGGCAGCCTGACCAATTATGTGTCCTATATTCTGACCGGTACCCGGACGGATGATTCCGCCACCAGTCCGATCAACTTTCTGCCGTTTGGCGCGCCGGCGGGTTATGGCTCCCTGCCGTCACACAAGATTTCGGAAGTGGCGTCGCTGGCGCCGCCGGCTTCGGTCTGGTATGTCGCGGATGTGGATCAGTGGGGCTATTGGACGGACAATGCCCAGCATAATCCCTGGTATTTAAACACCATTCTGGCGGGCAGTCCGGTGCATGGAACGGTCCGCAACTATTTGTATTTTGACGGTCATGTGAAGAGCAAGCAGGCAATCCGCCCGCCCATTGGCGGCTATTGATTGTGTATTGGTGAAGTCCCTCCCTCCCTGGCAAAACCGGCCGGCCAGGCAGGGTTTGCGCTGGCACAAGTATTTGATTCAAAAATTCCATGAAAAATGTCGTCCCTTTGTCCAAAAGTGCCCGCGTGGGTTACGGATTAACGCCGCGCGAGACGGAGGTGATGGCTCTGGCGGTGCAGGGGCTGAATCGTCCGCAGATTGCCGAACGGCTTGGGCTGCGGTCTTTGACGGTTGGTACGCACCTGAAGAAAATTTATCCCAAACTGGGCGTCCACAATCGCGCGGCGGCGGTAGCGGTGGCCCTACGCCAGGGGTTGGTGTCTATCCCCACGGAAGCGATGGGGCCAGGGGCAATGGCGGGGGGCAAAGTTGGCGGCTCACTGACGCCGCCCGGCCTTGTCTCCTGCCCGAACTGCGGCTGCCATTTTGCGGGAAACGTTTCCCAAGGTTCCCGTTTGCGCGGGTGAGTCTTGCCGGCGAATTGGTTTAACGCTTGATGACGGCCCCGTCCGGACGTCGTTCCCCCCCCGGTCAGGCTCCCACGTATCACATTGCATTTTGGAGGTGTGGCGCCTTCGTGCCCTTACTGGCAATCGGTGGCAATCCCGCCAATCCGGGTCGGCCCATCCGCTTTTACGACTTTAGCGGCATGGCATATCTATGCCATAGCGGAGCCGGGGTACCCGGCTTATGTTCCAATGCAAAATCAAATTTTAAGCCAAAACCAATGAATTCAATGTTACGCAAAACTTCATCGCTGGCGGTTCTGTCGCTGGTTTTCTGTCTGGGATCGATCCTGCTGACGCCGGGGGTGGCGCGCGCCAACTATGCGGAATTTCCCGACGTTGGCAACGCCGGTGGGGCGGACATCGTGGTGCAGGAGCTACGGTGGCCTTATTGGAACGGCGGTTATTACAACACCTGGACGGACTCCTATCTGGAGGGCTCGGATGGCGTTAACGACCAATTTTACAGCGGGGTGCCCCAGCCTGCGTCGGGCTCGCCGACCAAGGCGGCAATAAATTATAGTTTCTGGAGCTTGGGCAATCCGTTGCACCCCACCGACACGATCAGTTCCAAATATTCCAGCCCGACGACGTTTCCGCGGCAGACCATCGCCGAAGGCACGGTTTTGGAAGATCCGGGTACTTGGTATTTCTGGCAGACGAACACCTGGTATCGGGTGGCGTTCCGCACCTGGCAGCCGGCGGATGGCACGCCACATTTGGGTTATGCCGGGGAATGGATCCGCGACGGGGCGTCGGGCATCTGGTATCATACGGCCACGGCCCAGCTGCCGTTTGCAGTCACGAGTGTCAATGGCTGGAGCGGGTTTCAGGAAAACATTGGAGGGGGCAGTTCCCAGCCGCAACGGACGGATTTTCGGCGTTTGTATTACCACCATAACGGGGTATGGAACAGTGGCATTAATTTTCATGATTACAACCAGAACGGCACCAACGGCGAATCCGGCCCCGGTTACGGCATGGTGGACAATGCGGGTCTGATCACCAACAGCATTGACGGCACCAATGCCGCCGTCTATCTGGAGACCTGTGCCAAAAACCCAAGCTATGTCGGCACCATCACCAATCAGGGGAATGGCCCCAGCTATGTGATCAGCCAGCCGGCCACGCCTACGTTTCTGGATCCGATTCTGGTTACGAATTACGGCGGCAGCGTGAACAGTGGCCAATTGCTGGTGCAATGGCAGCTGCCCAACACCAGTTCGCCGCAGTTTGCCTATCAGATCAATGTCTATACGAATGCCGGCTACACCGGGACGGTGGTGGCGACCGCCTATGACAATGACCCGGAAACACGCCAGAAGCTGCTGAGCATCCCCGCCGGCATCACGCCGTATCCGCAGTTGACCATTGTCGATATTTTCAACCAGACCAACGCGCCGGTGAATATCACCGTGACCAATGCCACGCTGCTGGCGGCCACGAATGTTTCGGGCCTGGCGGGCGGTCTGAATTTTGCCTACTACGAATCAGCCAGCAACATCCAACTGGCCACCAGTGGCACGAACTGGGCCACCATGCCAAATTTTGCCACGCTGACGCCGGTATTGCAGGGAGCCGTGAGCGGGCTGGATGTGACGCCCCGGCGGCGGCGTGACGGCTATGCATTTAATTACACGGGTTACATTAGCGTGCCGAGCAACGGTCTTTACACCTTCACGCTGAATTCGTGCGACGGCAGCATCCTCTATGTGGACGGGCAGCAAGTTGTCAATTGGGACGGCGACCATAGCCCGTCGGATATGAGCGGCTGGGTGGGATTGCAGGCCGGCTACCACACGTTGAATGTGCAGTTTTTTTGCGATACCCAGCCCTATTCCGGCTATTATTTCGACGCGGTGTCCCTGTCCTATGAAGGGCCGGGCATCACCAGGACCGCCGTGCCGGTCACGGCGTATGCGCGCGTGTCGGGCGCGAGCGAGCCGAGCCTCAGCCTAACCTCGCCGGCGAATGGCGTGACGGTTTCCGGCGCGAGCGTGCCGTTGAGTGCAGCGGTCACGACCAATGGCAACACCATCAACAGCGTGTGGTTCTACAACGGCAATAATTTTTTGGCGCAGGACACAACGGCCCCCTACACCAACAATGCATTTTTCTGGGACAGCAACAACAATCCGCTCCGCGCCCGGCTGTATTACAACGGCACCAACATCATTGATTCGGCGGTCAATGTGGTAAACACCACGAACCAGACCCTGATCCCGTGGCAGTTTGGGCAGGTGTTCTTCCATGACTATCCGAGCGGCGCGAGCAGTCAGAACGGCACGTATTCGCTGATTGGCGACGGGGTGGACCTGCTGACGCGGCAGGTGAGCGGGGATTGCACGATCATTGCGCATCTGGCGGAACTGCCCGGCACCGCGGCGGCCCCGGACGGATCGGTGGCTGAATCGGGCTGGCAGGCGGGCATCATCCTGCGCGGCACCACCAACCTGGTGCAGGGGTATCCGTGGGGCAAGAGCGGCAGCGCGCCGTTCGTGGCCGTCTTCGGCGAGGTGGGTGGCGGCACCTATTATCAGGATGAAGACATGGTCAACGGCGGCGGCGGCTTTAACCTGGGAGTAACGGCGGGCAACTGGTATAAGTTGGTACGAACCGGCGGCACGAACTTCACCAGCTTCGTGTCAGCGGATGGCTCGACTTGGACGCAGGTGGGGAACACCAACCTGACGGATTTTCCCACGACAATTTATGCGGGCATGTTCACCTATGCGGAACCGGACGGCAACCTGTCGGTGCCCTGGGCGAAGTTTGATAATGTGAGCATCACCGGTTACCTGGTCGGTCCGCCCACGGTCATCGTTACGCCGTCGTCGGCCACCGCCAATACCGGCCAGTCCACCACACTCACCGCCATGCCGAGCGGCAACGCCCCGTTCTATTACCAGTGGCAGCTCAATGGGGTGAACCTGGCGGGCGCGACCAATGCGACCCTGGCGCTGACGAATGTGCAGCCGGCCAACTCCGGCAGCTACAACGTGGTGCTGACAAATGCCGATGGCACGGCCAGTGCCGCCGCCACGCTGAGCGTGCAAACCGTTTCACCGGTAACAACGCAAACGCTTTCACCGGTGGCCGACGCCTATGTCCGCGACGGATCCTATGCCGGCAACAACTATGGGACCGACCCAAGTCTTACCGTAAAACTCGACGGCACTTCCTATCAGCGGGAAAGTTTCCTCAAGTTTGGCGTCAGTGCGCTGACCAATGCCCAGAGTGTTCAGGTGCAATTGGTGCCGGTGGTGGTCAACACCGGCAGTCGCACGCTGAGTTTTGAATTTGTCAGCGATGACACCTGGACGGAATCGGGCATTACCTGGAACAACAAGCCAGCCACAACAGGCTTAGTGTTTACCAACCTGAGCCAGTTTACGGTGAACACGCCGGTGGTCGTGGATGTGACCGCCCAGGCTCAGGCCCAGGCGGCGGGGGATGGGCAGCTGTCCCTCTGGATCCACTCGACCACCGCCGGCTCAACCACGGATCTGAGCTTCGCATCAAAGGAGAATTCAAATGTTTCCGCCCAGCCACAGTTGATCTACACCTTGAAATCTCCCGCCGTGATACTGACCAGTCCGGCCAGCGGCGCGGGGTTTGGCTCACCCGGCACCATCAACTTGTCCGCCAGTTTTACGAATATCACCGGCCATGTGATCAACTACGTGCAATTTTACGCCGGCACCAATCTGTTGGGGCAGGCAAACAGCGCGCCTTACAATGGCAGTTGGACGAATGTTCCATCGGGCAGCTTCACGGTTTATGCCCAGGCGGTTTATGATGGAACCAATACGATAAGTTCGGCGCCGGCGTTCATCACCGTGTATCCGCTGCCGCCCGCGCCGGCCACCATCACGCCCGTTGCGTTGTCCGGCAATGTCATCAGCATTACATGGTCGGGGGTGACCAACGCCACGGGTTATTTGTTGAGCCGGAATGGAACGGCCATCGCCACGGTGGGCAGCACCAGCTATCTTGACACCGGTCTGACGGTGAACACGGCGTATGCGTATTCGGTGGTGGCGACGAATCTATACGGGAACTCGCCGCCCAGTGTGACCAATACGGTTACCACGGCCGCCAGCGGGGCGGCGCGCTGGTGGGATGCCGGCGGCGTGACGGCCGGCGCGCAGGACGGCAACGGCAATTGGGGCGCCAGTTCCGTGACGTGGTGGGACGGGGCGGAAAACGTGGCCTGGACCGATGGCAACCTCGCGATTATGGGCAACGGCACCATGACGAATTGTGTTGTGACCATCACCAACAATATCACGCCCGGCGGAATCCTGTTCAACACAAACAGCGGCGGCACCTACAGTCTGGCCGGCGGCGGCCAGGTGATTCTGGCCGGCACTCCGGCGATCACCTGCAATGACAGCGCCGTGATTGGCACCGTGCTTCTGGGTGGCGGCGGTCTCAGCAAGACGGGCCCGGGCACGCTCACGCTCACGGCCACGAACACTTACACCGGCGCAACGGCCATTGGCGGCGGCACCCTGGCCATCACCGGTTCGGGCCGGCTGGGCAACGGCAGCTACGCCGGGAACATTGCCGATAACGGCGCCCTCAACTATGGCGGCACGGCGGCGCAGACTTTGTCCGGGGTACTGTCCGGCGGCGGGGCATTGACGGCATCCGGCAGCGGTTCGCTTACGCTGTCCGGTGCGAATAATTATGCCGGCGGCACGACCGTCATCCCGGCCGGCGACATCACTGGATTAGTGGTGGCCAACGCAACGGCCCTGGGCACCGGCGCTTTGTTTGTCAAAGGCGGCGACCATTATAGTGCGTCCGTGAATGTCAATGGGGGCCTGACCGTCACCAATGCCGCGACCTTGCAACGGGGCAATTCGGGAACGGGCAATGCCTCCATCGGCGTGGGGACGGCCACCGCCTCCGCCAGCTGGAGCGGCCCGATCATCGTGGATAACACCGCTGGCACTGGCTTCGGCGGCGTCATATTTGCGGGAAACAGCGCGGCGAACGCGGGTATCGTCAGCGGCAGCATTGGTTATAGCACGCTGGGGGTCGTTAATCCGTCTTTTGTCATGCGCGGGGGCAATTATGGCAAGCTAACCGGGCCGGTTTCCCTGGCCAACGGTTACGTGCAGTTGCTGGATGCCACCAAAGTGGAATTCAGCAGCACCGCCAACGCCTGGGGCACGCTCGACCTGGCCAATGCCGGGGCGGTTGTTTATGTCGGAGCGGGCAATGCACTCGCGACCAATGGCGTTGCCTATTCCAACGTGGGCGGCACCGTGCAGTTGAATAATCTGGCCGGCACCACCGCGTACAACCAGACCGTAGCGGGCCTCAGCGGAAATGTGAAAGTCGCCTTGGCGACCGGTTCGGCCACGCTCACGCTGAATGTGCCGGCGAACCAAAACTCCACCGGGGTGATTTCCGGAGCGGTCAGCCTGATCAAGACCGGAACGGCGGTGCAAACGCTTTCCGCCACCAACACCAGCACCGGTACGACGACGGTCAGCGGCGGGACGTTGCAGGTCAACGGCTCGACGGGGACGGGCGCGGTGACGGTGCAGAACACGGCAACCCTGGCGGGAACCGGGCTGGTGAAGGGCACGGCCACGGTGCAAACTGGTGGCGCGCTCGCTCCCGGCAACAATGGCATCGGCACCCTGGCTTTCGGCGGCGGATTGACCTTGAACGCCGGTTCGCAGACGGTGATGGAATTGGGTAAAAATGGCGGTGTCCTGGCCAGCGACCTGGTGGCGGTCACGGGCGCGCTGTCGCTTAACGGCACGCTGACGGCAGTGAATGTCGGCAGCAATGCGCTGGCGGCCGGCGATAGTTTCACCCTGTTTACCGCTGGCACTTTCAGTGGAAATTTCGCCACGCTGAACCTGCCGCCCCTGAGCCCCGGCCTGGTCTGGAACACCAGCAGTCTGGCTGTCAACGGCACACTTGCCGTGGCCGCGAATGCGGCGGCGCCGCTGATCTGGAGCGGCGCGGTGAATGGCGTCTGGGATATCGGCCTCACCACCAATTGGAGCAACGGCAGCACGGGAGCCGTTTTCACCAACAACGCCAATGCGCAGTTTGACGACACGGCCACGGGCACCACCGCGGTGACGCTGAATACCGTGGTCAGCCCGTCCGGCGTGACCTTCGCCAACAGCAGTCTGAATTATTCCATCAGCGGCAGCGGCTCCATTGGCGGCATTACCACGCTGGTGAAGAGCGGCACGGGCACGGTGACGCTGGCAACCGCCAATGGTTATACCGGGCAGACCGTCGTAAACGGCGGCACGTTGCAGGTGAATGGTTCGTTGTCCGCCGGGATCGTGACGGTGGCCACGAATGCCCTGCTCATGGGCAACGGAATAATCAACGGCCCGACCACCATTCAGTCCGGCGGCACGTTGCAGCCGGGCCTGGGCGGCAGCAACACCGGGACGATGACTATCAGCAACAGCCTGAACCTGGCGGGCAATGTGGTGTTCGCGCTGAACAAGACCAACGCCCAAACGGCGTCGAAGATTGGCGGTCTGGGCACGGTCACCTACGGCGGCACGCTCACGGTGACCAATCTTGGCGGCACGCTGGCTCTCGGCGACACCTTTACGCTCTTTCAGGCGACGAACTGCAGCGGCAGTTTTGCCAATCTGGTACTGCCACCGCTGGCGGCCGGACTGACATGGAACATGGCCGGGCTGGCCAGCGGAACCATTGCGGTGAGCAATCAGCCGCTCGTGCAAAACGGCGGGTTTGAAGCCGGCAGTTTTGCCAATTGGACGTCATCCGGCGACACAACTCAATCGAGCGTCACCACGAATACGTCGTATGTCCACTCGGGCAATGATGGGGCGCAAATTGGACCATATAACTCCAATCTGGCCTTCATTTCCCAAACCTTGACGACCGTTCCCGGCCAGGCGTACGTACTGTCATTCTGGCTGAAGGATACCTATGCGGGCAGCACCGGCAGCCCGACGATCTTTCAGGCCAACTGGAACGCCAATACCATCTGTGCCATCACCAACGGGGCTTCGTCGGCGAGTTGGAGCAACCTGACGTTTGTTGTTACGGCCACCAATGGCAGCACGGTGCTACAATTTGGATTCTACAACAGTCCCGGCTGGTTCGGGTTTGACGATGTCAGTGTGACCGCCACCAATGACATATTGAACTACCTGGCCGGCACCAACGGTGCGATCAGCGGTGCGACGCCGCAGGTGGTGAGCTACACCGGCAGCGGCAGTGCGGTGACGGCGGTGCCGAACGCGGGATGGCAGTTTGTGAACTGGTCGGATGGCAGCACCGCCAATCCGCGCACGGATATGAACGTGACCAGCAATCTCACGGTTACGGCGAATTTCGCCGTGCTGATTACGCCGGCGGTCACCAGTCTGAGCCTGGGCGCCGGTGGCACGGCGGTGACGCTGACCGGCACGGGGGCGGCGAACCAAAATTATGTACTGCTGACGGCCACCAATCTGCCGCCGGCGGCCTGGACGCCGGTGCAGACCAACCTGACGGGCTCCGACGGGGTGTTCCACTTCACGGATGCACCGGCAACCAATTATTCCCAACGGTTCTATCGCATCCAGTCGCAATGAGCCGGTTTTCTCCCGGCAAATCCGCGGCGGGCGGCATGGCATATATATGCCATGCCGCCGGCGGGGAAAGTGTGCGATAATCGGGTGACAGCCAATAAAAGTATTTGACCCAATGAAATTTTGAGACCAATGCCGTCAAGTATTCTGATTTGTGCCAGATTGCAAAGGAGACCGTTCGGCACGAACAGAGTTCCTGTTTTAAATTCCAGCAGCCAGTAAACCCTACAAAAAACAACTCGATAAAATCATGAAAGAAAACTCCCTCATTATGGCGCGACCCGCCATTGCCCGGTCGCTGCCGGCGGCACTGCTGATCGCGGCCGCCGCATTCACACCGGCAGTCCATGCCGCCAATGTGATCAAATCCTCAGCCGGCACCGATCTGACCGCCGGGGCCAGTTGGACGAATGGCGTGGCCCCGGGTTCCGGCGACAACGCCATCTGGGCCGGTTCATCACTCGGCGCGGGCCTGACTTTGGGCGCGGCCCAATCGTGGGGCGGCATTGTGGTGACGAACGCGGCGAGTGCGATTGGCGTTACCGGCGCAGGTCCGCTGACGCTGGGCGCCAACGGCATTAATATGACGAACTCCGCCGTCAATTTTACCCTGGGCATTCCCACCGTGCTGGGGGCCAGCCAGATCTGGACCGTGGCCAGCGGGAAAGGGCTGACGAACAGCGGCGTTATCAGCGATGGCGGCAGCGGCTATGGTCTGACGCTCAATGGTGCCGGTCTGACCACCTTGTCCGGCGCGAATACTTATTCCGGCGGCACGACCGTCACTCCCAACGGCGACTTTACCGGATTGACGGTCGCCAACGCGGGGGCCTTGGGCAACGGCGCTTTGCTCGTCAAAGGCACGGTCCATTTTAGCCCGTCTGTGGGTGTGAATGGGGGGTTGACCATCACCAATGCCGTGACGTTGCAGAAGGGCAGTTCCGGGACGGGGAACGCGTCCGTCGGCCTGGGGGCCGCCTCCATTTGGAGCGGGCCGATCACGTTGGATGGCACCACGGCAACCGGCTTTAACGGATTCCTCTTTTCGGGAGGCAATTCCATCGCGAACGCGTGCGTCATTGCTGGCAACATCGGCTTTAGCACACTGGGAACCACCAATTCAGGCAGCCCGAACCTCGTTTTCCGCAACTCTGGCAGTTACGGCCGGGTGACCGGGCCGATTTCCCTGTCCACCGGCTACGTACAGTTGCTGGACACGGTCAAAACTGAATTTGACAATACCAACAATGTCTGGGGCACACTCGATGTGGGCAATGCCAGTGCCATTGCCTATGTTGGGGCGACCAATGCGCTTTCGACCAATGGCATTGTACTGTCCACGACGGGCGGCACCTTGCAGTTGACCGACTTCAGCGGCACCAACAGCTATCCGCAAACCATTGCCGCTTTGAACGGAAATGTGAGTGTCAAGCAACCGACCACCAACCTGCTCACGCTGACGTTGAACGGTTCCGTGACAACGACCAACACCGGAGTGATTTCCGGGGGCATAGCCTTGGTAAAGACCGGCTCGGGAACCCAGGTCTTGGGGGCCACGAATGGTATTAACACCTTTAGCGGCGGCACCACCTTGAGCGGCGGCTATCTGGTGGTGGCCACCAATAACGCGCTCGGCACCAATCTGGTGACCATCGGTGCCAGCGCCGTTGGCCTAACCATCCGCGACGGCCAGATTTTAACGAACAACATCACCATCAGTGGCGGCAGCGGGGCCTACGCCGGCCTGCTTATGAACAGCGGCACGGGCAACGCCACGTTAAGCGGCGGCACGATTACGATTACCGGTTCGCCCGCCACCGGCGGCCATTTCGCGGGCGCCAGCACGGGCACGCTGACCGTTGCCGACCCGGTTAATTCCACCGGGAACGTCATTTGGCGGTCCGGTACCGGCATTTTCAGCGGGGGCGGTTCATACCTCGGCTTTTTCATGACCGGCACCGTGAAATTGGGAGCCAACAACGGCCTCGCCAACAACGCCACCATCTCCATCGGGAACAGCGGCGCGGCTACGCTTGATCTGGCGGGCTACAATCAGACGGTCGCGGGCATCGCCAATATCGGCAGCAGTACGGCGCTGATCAGCAACAGTTCCGCCACCAACGATTCCTCGCTGACCACCACGGGCAACAGCACCTTCGGCGGAGTCATCATGAATGGCACGCATAAACTCCTGCTGACGGTCAATGGCGGGACCCTCACGCTGGCGGGCACGAACACTTACACGGGCGGAACCACCATCAACGCGGGGACGTTGACGATCGGCGGCGCCGGTCTGCTGGGCAACGGCAACTATGCCGGCGCGATTACGAATGCCGGCGCTTTGGTTTTCAACAGCACGGCGGTCCAGATCCTGTCGGGCACCATTTCTGGCAGCGGCTCCACGACGGTCAGCAACGGCTTTCTGTACCTCAACGGCACGGCCGGCGCGGTTACCGCCGCCACGGGGGGCACTTTCGGCGGTGAGGGCAGCGTCGGAACGGTCACCGTGCAGTCCGGTGGCTATCTTGAAGGCGGCATGGGCGGCGCGGGCCTGCTCACCGTCACCAACCTCAATCTGGGTGCCGCCTCCGGCGATTATGAAACCGTGGTGGTCACGCCCAATGCCACGACCGCGCCCGTCCATGTCATGGCGTCGAACGGGTTGAATGTTTCCAGCGATATGAATTCGGTCAACATCAATGTTGGTGGTGGCTTGCTGGCTTCGGGCACCTACCATTTGATCCAGTATAGCGGCGGCATTCAGGGAGCGGGCTTTGGTGCGTTCCAGTTGGGCACGACGCCGGGTGGCAATTATACTTATTCCCTGGCCAATAATGCCGGGAGTGTGGATTTGGTGGTGGTTGCGAACTCGGACACTTGGAGCGGCGCTTTCGGCACTGAATGGAGCATTAATACGATTGCCAGTCCCAAGAACTGGGTGGCATCCGGCAGTCCGGTGGACTATGCCGATGGCCAGCCCGTCATATTCGATGATTCGGCGTCCGGCACGACTGCCGTTAGCATTTCCGCGGCGGATGTGAATCCGGCCAGCGTGCTGTTCAATAACAACGGCAAGAATTACACGCTGTCCGGGCCGTATGCGATCGCCAACGCCAACGGGACAACCTTTACCAAGACCGGCACCGGCACGGTGACGATCAACAACGTTAATTCGTTCGCCAGCGCACCGGCGATCAATGGCGGAACCGTTTCGGTGAGCACGGTGGCCAATCAAAACGTCAACAGTCCGCTCGGGGCCGGCTCCCAGATCATGCTCGGCGGCGGTAAACTGAGCTACACCGGCGGCACGGCCAGTTCTGATCGTGAAATCTATCTGACGGGCGACAGTGCCATGGAAGTCACGGCACCGGCCACGACCCTGACGATTGCCGGAACGGTGGATGGCAGCACGGGGCTGACCAAGACGGGCAACGGCACGCTTGCCCTCGCCAGTTACAACTCTTACACGGGCAACACCACGATCAGTGCCGGCACGCTGACCATTGCCGATCCCGGATATCTGGGCAACGCAGCCTATGCCGGGAACATCACCAACAATGCCGTCCTGGTTGACAACAGCTCGGCGGCACAGACGTGGTCGGGCGTCATTTCCGGCACCGGTACGCTGACCAATTCCGGCGGCGGCACGCTCACGCTTTCCGGCGTGAACACCTTCACCGGCGGCACCACGCTGGCGGCCGGGCAGTTGAACCTGAACAGTTCCAAGGCGCTGGGCGCGGCGGCCAGCCCACTGACCATCGCCGGCACCAGCACCATTGATAACACGGCCAGCGGCGCCATCACCATCGCCAACGGCAATCCGCAGAATTGGAACGCCGACTTTACCTTCGCCGGTTCCCAGAATCTGAACCTTGGCGCCGGTCCGGTGACGCTGGGAGGGGACCGTCAGGTGACGGTAAACGCCAACACCCTGACGGTCGGCGGTGCGATTGGCGGCGCCCACAACCTGACGCTGGCGGGAGCCGGCACCCTGTCGTTGAACGGCACCAACACTTACACCGGCAACACCACCATCAGCGCGGGCACCTTGAACATCGGTGGCGCGGGCCAGTTGGGCGGCGGCAACTATGCCGGGAACATCACCAATAACGCCGTCTTCACTTACGGCAGTTCGGCGACGCAAACCCTGGCGGGCGTCATCTCCGGCGGTGGCACGCTGACGGCACTGTTGAATTCCGGTGCGCTCACTCTCTCCGGCGCGAATACGTACACCACGATCACCACGATCAAATCGGGGGCGGGTCTCGTGACGGTCCAGAACAACCAGAGTGCCGCCAATGGCGGCTGGCTCATCGGTCCGGATAGTGTTTACTACACGACGGTGAACTTTGCGGCGGGCTCCTCAGTTGCCGTGGCCGGCGGCAATGAAATTCAGATCGGCAATACGGCGGCGACCGGATTCAGCACGCAAAATCTTAATGCGGCCGGCACGGTGAACAACAGCGGCATGCTGTTCGTCGGCCGGGACGCGAACGTCAATCTCACCAACGGTGCCAGCTGGAATCAGGCCGGTGACATGAGCCTGAATGGTCTGGGTGGCTACAGTGCAACGTTAAACATCAACTCCAATTCGTCCTTTGCCTACACCGGCACCGACACGATCAAGCTCAACGCCGGCACCAGCACTGCGGGCGCTGGCAATGTGACCGTTGACGGCACCGGTGTTTTCACCACCGGCATTGGATTTGAAAATGTGAATACCGGCAATGCCGGCTACGGGCGCGTCACGTTGAGCAATGGTGGCACCGTCCGGCTTTCGGCGGATGTGGCCGCCCTGACCACCCAGGTGCAGTTTAATCTCGGCACCAACGGTGGTGTCATTGATAACAACGGGCACAATGTCACGCTGTCCGGCAGCGTCCTTGCCGGCACCACCAACAGCGGCATCTTTGGCCCTGGCAGTCTGACATCAAAAGGCGGCGGCACGCTGACCCTGACCGGCACGAATACCTACACCGGCAACACCATCATTAGCTCCGGGACGCTGGCATTGGCTCCCACCGGCTCCATCACCAGCAGCACCAACCTCGTCATTGCCGGGGGTGCGACGCTGGATATTTCCGCCACCGCGTTTGCGCTGGGTGCCAGCCAGGTATTGAGCAATCTCAGCGCCACTGCCGTGGTGAACGGCAATGTCAACGCCAGCGTCGGAACCGTGGCGCTCACGTATGCCCCGGGAACGCCTTCGCTGGAAGTTACCAATGGCACCTTGACGCTGGCGGCCGGCACCGGCTGCAAAATCAACAACACGGGCGCGGCTTTGGCGGTTGGCAGCTACAAGCTGATTGCCGCCGCCACCACGGGCAATGCGGGTGCCGTGGCGGGCACGGTGCCGGCGTTCGTGAGCGTGGGCGGCAACGGCCTGATGCCCTACACGACCAATTCGCTGCAAATCACGGGCGGCGAACTTTACCTGGTGGTTACGGCTACCGTGAACACCACGCCCCCGGTGCTTGCCAACAGTGTTAGCAACGGTGGCATGACCCTGTCCTGGCCCTCCGACCACACCGGTTGGCGGTTGCTGATGCAGACCAACAATCTGGCGGCAGGCATTAGCTCGAACACGAATGATTGGGGTACGGTTGCCGGTTCGGCTGCCACCAATCAGGTGACGATCCCCGTGGATGCGACCAAGTCGGATGAGTTCTACCGGCTGGTCTATCCGTAAGTCTGGTTTGGGCCGGTTGCTTTGCGATGCGTTCCAGTCTATCACAAGGCAACCGGCATTTTTGAACGCCAGGGAAATTCATTCGTCAATCGGAAGCCCGGCATGCATAGAGCAATTTGTTTGCCGATGCGTAAAAGGCCAATGATGGCAGGTTGTCCCGGTTTGCCAGCCCGTTCAGTGCCGGCCAATTAGGGGCAACAACAGTATACCCAACGAATATCGCACTATGACCGCGATTCTGATCTCAAGCTGGTTTGTTCGCCGTCATTCCGCATCGGTGATGAATGCCCTGGTGCTGGCCGCTGCCGGCCTGGCCGATCCGGCGGAGATCGGAGCGGTGGCCGCCTTTCTCGCGTCGTCGGACAGCAGCTTCATGACCGTCAGCGAGGTTGCCGTGGTTTCTGGGAGCGTGAGGCGGGCCTTCACCAGCAATCCCCCCACGCATACCGTGGCCCCGCAGGCAGCCATACGACATTGTCATCTGCGTCCGAAAAACCTCTCCAAAAACGCCAGTTGAAGACTGGCTGGCTTTTGGGCCTCATCTTCCCATACTCGTACTATGGCTTGTGCAATACCTATTTTCGACCCAAGCTGGCCGGGCGTGAGATTCTTCTCAATCCGCTTGGAACGAATCCAGAAGCCAAGCGTTTGCATGCTGAATTCCAACGGTTTAAAGCGCTTTTGCCGGCTGATTGCAGGGACGAAAATGACATGAATCTGACGTTGTGCAAAACCCTGCAGGGCAACTCCTCCCCCGGGGAGAGGATTTTAACTTGGCTCATTTTCTGAACATTTGTCCACCAGTCCGACCCATCCAGCGGCTTGATTCGCGATACCTGCGGCAACCTGTTCACACTCTCCTTGGGGGGAGAGGGTGAAGGCGAGCAACAAAAAAACTTTTCCGGCCGGCCTTCCAGTCGTTTAATTCGGGTTCCTTGGTGTCTATTCGCGGTTCCACCGCGCCGTCGGGATCAATCCGGGTCCGTATCGTCCGCGCCGTTTTCGTGAAAGGGCCGGCCGGCCTGATAAAATGCGAGCAACTGCTGGTTGACCGCCGCCTGCTGAAAATTTCCGGTCGCGTTTTGCAGTTGCAGCGCCTGGCTGGCGGTGTTTACCGCCTCCGGAAAGCGGCCGGCTTCCGCATAGGCCGCCGCCAGCGTGCTGACGGGCGTGGCGGATTTGAACCCGGTGAGCTGGCAGGCGCGTTCGGCTGCGGTCACGGCCTCGGAGCCGCTGCGCAGCCGGTGATTCGGGCACGTGGCCAGAATCCAGGCCAGATTGTTCAGGGCGTCCACCGAGTTTGTTTCCGTTTGAATTGCCAGCCGGAGCTGGGCGGCGGCGCGGCGATAATGGCCGGTCTGATAGTACAGGGCGGCCAGTTGAATCCGGGTGTCGGCGGCGGGCCGCCCGCGCTTTTGAAAGATGATGCCGGCTTGCAACTGTAAAATGGCCGGCCGGATTTTGCCTTGCTGCATCAGGATCTGCCCGTATTTCAAATGGGTCAAGGCATCGCCGGGCCGGAATTTCAGGGCCGCCTGGTAATGTTCCGCCGCCGCCTCCAGCCGGCCTTGCATGGCCATGGCCTGGCCGAGATTCAGCCGGATATTGGGGTCCTCCGGATTTTCCGCAAACGCGGCGTTGAACTCGTCCACGGCGGCGGAAAAATTCTGCCGTTGAGCCAGGATGCTGCCAAGGTCGTTATGGGCATCCGCCGCCGCCGGGTTTTTGGCCAGGGTATCGCGCATCAGGGATTCTTCCGTCGCAAAGACATTGGCCCGTTCCATCGTCAGCAGGAAGCCTGCCGCGAGCAGGACGGCGGCCACGCCGGGGAACAGTTTTTTCCCGGCCCACGCGGCGGCCGCGGCGGCCACGGCGGAGACGGGAATGATCAACGGCAGATATTGGAGATGGTCGGACACCTGCCAGCGGGTCAGGAACTGGGCGTCAAAGAGGCCCAGCGAAGGAAAAAGGCAAATGCCGAAACCCGCCAGCAGCAGCAGGCCATGCCGGCCCCAGCCTTGGCGAAACCGCCAGCACACGGCCGCACCGGCCCCGGCAAGCAGCAGCGGCAGCCAGGCGGCCATGGTCGAGGCATCCGTTTTCCAGACCGGATAAACCAGATTCAGATTCAGCGGCAGCAGCGCCTTGGCGAGATAAAACCAGTACACCCGGCCGGCGATGGCCAGCCGCGTGGCGAAACCGACCGGCGCGAGCACCTGCCCGGCATCCGCGAGGGCCTGATGTTTTTGAAACCAGACGGACATCAGGCCGAAGGTGACCGCCAGCGCGAAGAACGGCAGGGTATGCCAGCAGTCCTGCCGTGTAAGCCGCCGCCGCTGCCAGAGGGCCAGGGCCAGCAGCAGGGCCGGCAGCACCACGGTGGAGGTCTTGGCCAGCAAGGCCAGCAGGAAGGCGACAAAGGCCAGTTGATACCAAAACAGCCCCGCCCAGGAGCGGGGCGGGCGGGCCTGCGGATTCCGGTACAGCGCGACGGCTTCGTACTGGAGATAGGCCCACAGGCTCAAGAGAAAAAACGGCAGCGACAGCGTGTTCTTGAGCTCGGCGATCCGGGCCACGGAGTTGACCGCCACCGGATGCAACGCAAACAGGGCGCCGGCCAGCCAGGCGCCGGGAATTTTCAAGCGGCGCAACACCTGCCACAGCAGCACCGCGCTCAGTCCATGCAACAGAATGTTCACCGCGTGGTAGCCGGCCGGGTGACCGCCCCAAGCCAGCCGCTCCAGCCAGAAGCCAAGGGTGGACAGGGTGAAATCGGTTTGGAACCAGATGTTGCGCGGGGTGAATTCGCCGGTCACCAGCGGATTGTCGCTTTCAACCAGGCGGTGGTCATCCATGATGAAATTCCCGGGCAGCACGGGCGAGTAGGCGGCCAGGGCCAGAAAAAATAACAGCAAGGCGGCAGGAACCCACCGGAAGATTTCCCGGCCGAAAGTCCATGTCCCATCCCCCGCCGGAACCGTGCCGGTTGGGCGGAAATCAATCCCCAGTGTTTTTAGCATTACCAGCCTGTCTGATTAAAAACTTCGTCCGGCCGCCCGTGCCAGTGAAGCGGGCGGCGGACGTCTTCTGATTATTCCAAAATCTTGACCGGTTTCGGCAGCTTGGTGTCCGTATAGGCGGTCCGCCAGTTATTCTCGGCATCCTGATAGGCGAGGCCGATGAAATGGCTGCACTCCACCATCACAAACTCGGTGACAAACGGCGTCGCCGCCTCCCGTCCGCCCGTGCTGGCGACGCCCCCCGACGGCAGCAAACAGGCCGGGTTGGGCAACTGCCCGGTGCCGGTGACATTCCGGTAAAACATTGATTTAAAGGTTTCCAGCAATTGCATCAACGGCATGGTAATAGCAGGGGATAAATTGAAAATGGGCGATAACGTGCGATCTTGCCAAAGATTACCGACCGGAACGCCAAAGATTCATCATCTGCCGGCTAGGGAAATTCTTTAAGCGGCGACCTGAGGTGATTAACAACTCCGATTAACCTATCCGAGGGGATGGGGCGCAGGCCGCGCACGGCCCCCGGAGCGCCGGTCTGTGACCGGCTTACAACTTACGATGATCCTACATGGTTATTACTTTCCAACCGTTTCGCCGGCATGGACGCGCAAAGCCGGCTACAAGCCGGCGCTCCGAACGGCGGACGGTTCCGGGGCGGTGGCAGGATGCGCCCCGCCGACGGGCGGTTGAATTTTGTGTCGGTTGAATTTTGTTTCGCCCTCCGGCGGGAATTGGGTATGCTGCCCCATATGTCACCCGATGAAATTTTGCTGGAAGCGGAAGAAAAGATGATCAAGACCGAGCAGGTCGTGCAAAATGATTTTGCCGGCGTGCGCACCGGCAAGGCCTCGCCCTCGCTCGTGGAAAACATTCTCGTGGACGTTTACGGCTCCATGATGCGCATCCGCGAGCTCGCGGCCATCACCACGCCCGAACCGCGCATGCTGGTCCTGCAGCCGTGGGACAACACCACCATCCAGCCCATCGAAAAAGCCATTCAAAAGGCCAACCTCGGGCTCTCCGCCGTTACGCAGGGCAAGATCATCCGCATCGCCTTCCCCGAACTCAGCACCGAGCGCCGCCAGGAATTTGTCAAAATCACCAAGAAGATGGCCGAAGACAGCCGCGTGGCCGTCCGCCATGTCCGCCGCGACGCCATGGACCTGCTGAAAAAGCACGGCAAGGACAGCGGCGTGACCGAAGATCAGCAGAAGCAGGCGGAAAAGGATTTGCAGAAGCTCACCGACCAGTACATCGCCAACATTGACAAGCACCTGGCCGCGAAAGAAAAAGAAATCCTCACCGTTTGAGGCCGGCGGTTCCGGCCGTTTTTACTTTTTTTATTTTCCGACTTCCACCTCGGGGATCCGGTGGTTCGCGGTTTTTTCCGGCGGCTCGGGGGTCTCGCAGGCGCCGGAAAACCGATGCCGGTTGTCCGCCAGTTTCCGGTAGCTCCAGTTAAAGATCTGCCGGCCCAGCGGGGCGTTTGCAAAAAAGTGAACCGGCCGGGCCCAGGGGAGGTACCGCAGGGCGTAGCGATAGGTGTCCGCCCCTTTGATAATCTCCCCGTTATCCAGGAGCAGGTGCAAATCTTTCTTGAGTGTCCACTGGCTCAATCCCGTCTTTTGTTTCACCCAGGGGGACTGCAACGGGGCGATGCCGAGCCCGTGCTTCAACAGTCGTTTCTGCCAGAACCGGGCCAGCCGGCGGCAGAGGCCGCAGGTGTCGTCATAGAGAATCCAGCCGGAATGGATGGGCTTGTGTCTGGGCTGGAGTTTCTTCACGTGATTGGGGGGGCTGAGGGATCAGCGGGGGACGGTGTTGGTGGCAGCCGGTTCAAAACGGATGACCGTTTCATCGGCGCGGGCATAGCCAAGTTTTTCCCGGGCCAGCCGTTCGACGGTGCCGCGATCGTTGCGGAGGGCATCCATTTCGTCGTGGAGCTGCTTGGAGATTTCGGCCTGTTTCTGGAGCTCGGCATCGAGCCGGAGGATATCCCGGCGCATGCGCTCATTCTGCTGGATGACCGGCAGATAGGCGCGCGCCACGATCAGCAGTACGGCCACGGCAATGAGCAGCGCGACCACCTGCGTGAGGCGGCTCCAAATCCCGGTATCTACTTTGACTTTCACCGCCTGAGTTAAGCAGGCGCCAGCCGTGGATGAAAGCGAATTTCATTGCCTGCCACCCGCTTTTGCCATAATGATTTAAGCCGGAAGGGTCGCCGGGGTGCTTTTTCTCTTTAACCTGCCGGGCGGATATGATTCCGCAGCGGTCTGATTGACTTTGTCGGCGAACCGGGTGTTTCGGTCGGGATCGCATTTTTGAAATTGGGTTTTAGCTATTTATTTATATACAAATAAACCAAATATCATCGTCCTTCCGTTGAAAAACGCGGGCTTTGGTGATATACTGACAGGATAAAATTGAATGATTAAGGTTTTTTTCCTGATATTTGAGACCGAGCTGACATGGGACCGGATTGTGGTGGCGCAACGCAGTGTGAAAAGAATTTTCTTTTTGCACCTGGTGCCCATGGTATTGATTGCGTGTGCCGTCGAAGGGGCGGGCATGAAGCATTGGGGGCGTATTCATCCGGACATCCGGCGGACCATTGATTTCTCCCGGGCCGACGTTCTCCTTTACGAGGCGTTTCAGTTTGTCCTGTCCATCCTGGTCGTTTTTGTATGCACCCGGCTGGTCAATATCATGGGCCAGACTTTTCGCACCCGGGCGACCGTTCGCGAGGCGTTTACGGCGGTTGCCTATGGTCTGAGTCCGATGTTTCTGCTCCGGTTCGGCGACGCGTTTCCGCAGATCAGTCCGTGGGCTACCTGGGGCGCGGGGATCACGCTTTCCATCTGGATTCTGTACCAAGGTCTGCCCCGGGTGATGAACCCGGACCCCACCCATGCGTTTGGCCTCTATTTGATGACGGCCATGGTGCTCACCCTCGTCACCGGCCTGGCCCGGTTGCTGACGGCACTGTATTTGATGCAGCATATCCGGCACATCGCCGCCGACATCAAAACCTTTCTCCCCGGAGTTCATTTCTAAGTCGCCCATGTCACTCCCATTGGAACAGCAAATTGCCGCCGCCCTGGCCGACTTGGAAAGGGCGGTCAAGTCCATGGCCACGGCCAACCCCAAGCCCGACCTCCTGCCCCTGTTCCGGCGGATTGATGACCTGACCTCGCAACTGCCGCGCAATACCGACCCCATGCTGCTGCACTATCTGCACAAGCGCAGCTACCAGAAGGCCAGCCTGTTTCTGGCCGGGCGCGACGCCGAAAACCAGCTCGGCAACTGCCGCCACGTCTGAACGGTCCCGCCGTTTCGGACGCGTCCCATCCTTGCCACGCGCCGCCTCCCAACGCTAACTTGGCTCATGCTCGACGACACCATCGCCGCGATTGCCACCCCGCCCGGTGAAGGCGGCCTCGCCGTGCTGCGCCTGTCCGGACCCCGCGCCTTGGCCATTGCCGATAAATGTTTTGTTCCCGCCGGCAAGCGCAACCGCCTCCCCTCCGCCGCCGATTCGCACACCCTGCAATTCGGCAAAATCCAGCGCCATGGCGAGGTGATTGATGAAGTCCTGCTCGCCGTGCTGCGGGCTCCGCGCACCTTTACGCGTGAAGATACGGTCGAAATTTCCTGTCACGGAGGCATTCTTCCGGCCAAGCTCATTCTCGATACGCTGCTGCTGCATGGCGCGCGTTTGGCGGAACCCGGGGAATTTACGCGGCGCGCTTTTCTGAACGGGCGCATTGACCTCGCGCAGGCGGAGGCCGTGGCCGACCTCATCCATTCCCGCACCGAACTCGCCCTCGCCGCCGCCAACGAACAGCTCGCCGGCAAACTCTCCGCGCGCATCAACCTGCTGCGCGACGACCTCATGCTCACGCTGGCGCACGTGGAGGCGCACATTGATTTTCCGGATGAGGACATCGCTCCGGACACGCGGGATCAATTGCTCGCGCGGCTCGATAACGGCGTTCGGTTCATGGATGAACTTCTGCGCAGCGCTACGGAAGGTCAGATTCTTCGGCGCGGCATCCGGGCCGCGATTGTGGGCCGGCCGAACGCCGGGAAATCCAGCCTGCTGAACCAGTTGCTCGGTCACGACCGCGCCATCGTCTCGCCCGTACCCGGCACCACGCGCGACACCATCGAGGAAACCGCCAACATTCGCGGCCTGCCCGTGGTGTTCATCGACACCGCCGGCCTGCGCGAGGGGACCGATGACATCGAGCGCGAAGGCATCCGCCGCAGCCATGCTTCGCTCGCGGCCGCCGAACTGATTTTGCACGTGCTCGATGCCGGCGAACCTGCCACCGAAACCGACCTGAATTACTTCACCGAATTCGCCGGCAAGAAGCGCATCATCATTCGCAATAAAACCGATCTGCCGGTGCGCCTCGTCCTGCCGGAAACGCTCAAGGCGCCGGTCGTGGATGTAAGCTGCGTGAGCGGGGCCGGACTGGAAGCGTTGAAAGACGCCATCAAGGAACTCGTCTGGGCCGGTGAGATCAACACCGGACTGTTGCAAGTGATGATCAACTCCCGGCATCAGGGCGCGCTGCTGCGAGGTCGCACCGCCACCCGCGCGGCGGCGGAAGCCTTGCGCGCCGCAGCGACGTTGGAGTTGGTTGCGCTCGACCTCCGGGAAGCGGCGGCGGCGGTGGGTGAAATTGTTGGCAAGACCACCACGGAAGATTTGCTCGACTCCATCTTCAGCACGTTTTGTTTGGGGAAGTGAGGCGCGGTAAAGCCGGGGCGGCAGCTTCCGGTCCTTGCGGACGGCCACCATGATGTCGCTCCTGACGGAGCTTGGTGCGTTAGTGGCGGGCGATGCTACAAATATGCCAGCCCTACGGGCTTGGAAAACCCCGTTCTCCAAACTGGCTTTGGACTGGGTCTTGGCAGACGGAGTGCGCAATGTCGCGATCCGCAGCGCGCCACCAGATCAATGAGCTTTGAAATCATTTCAGCCGTCCCGCGTCATCCCACCCGCTGCGAGTTGAGACAACTCGCGGTCGGCACGGCTACCCTCAATTTGTAGGAGACGAGGTGACGAGACTCTAACCAAAAACTTGGGGGCGGGATATTTGAGTCTCCTGACGTCGTCTCCTACGGGCTTGGAAACGGGGTTCTCATCCCTAAAAAACAAACCGCCGGTGATCATTGTCTGACCACCGGCGGTTGCTGAATTATCCGCAGCTTACGCTTTCGCGACCAACTGCCGCAGCACAAAGGGCAGGATGCCGCCGTGCTGGTAGTAGTCAATTTCAATGGGCGTATCAATCCGGCAGCGGACGGCCACGTTTTCCACGGTGCCATTCTTGCGCGTGATCTTCAGGGTCAGATCCTGTTGCGGCTTGATGTTCGCGTCCAGACCCACGATGTCGTAGCTCTCGCTGCCGTCCAGCTTCAGGCTCTGCGCGGTGGTGCCTTCCTTGAATTGCAGGGGCAGCACGCCCATGCCCACCAGATTGCTGCGGTGGATGCGTTCGAAGCTTTGCGCCACGACGGCTTTCACGCCGAGCAGATTGGTGCCTTTGGCGGCCCAGTCGCGGGAGGAACCGGTGCCGTATTCCTGGCCCGCAAACACAATCAGCGGGGTGCCGCGCTTTTGATATTCGATGGAAGCGTCGTAGATGGAGAGCTTCGTGCCTTCGGGCTGGAGCAGCGTGTCGCCGCCTTCCTGACCCGCGAGCATGAGGTTCTTAATGCGCACGTTGGCGAACGTGCCGCGCGTCATCACGCGGTCGTTGCCACGACGCGAACCGTAGCTGTTGAAGTCTTCCGCCGTTACGCCGTGTTCGATCAGATATTTCCCGGCGGGCGACGATTTCTTGATGGAACCGGCGGGCGAAATGTGGTCGGTGGTGACGCTGTCGCCGAACACCGCCAGCGCGCGGGCGTTGGTGATGGGCTTGATGCTGCCGGGCGTGAGCGAGAAGTTCGTGAAGAACGGCGGCTCCTGGATGTACGTGGACTGGCGGTCCCATTCATACACATTGCCCGTGCTGGAGGGGATCTCGTTCCACTTCGGATTCTGCGCGGCAAAATCCTTGTACAAACGGCGGAACACATCCGGCTGGAGCGCCGTGGAGAGCAGGTCGCGCACTTCGCGGAGCGACGGCCAGATATCGCGCAGGAAGACGGGCTTGCCATCCTTGCCCGTGCCGAGCGGATCGTTCGCCAGATCAATGTCCACATGGCCGGCCAGCGCAAACGCGACGACCAGCGGCGGGGACATCAGGAAGTTCGCCTTGATGTTCTGGTGCACGCGCGCCTCGAAATTGCGGTTGCCGGAGAGCACGGCGGCGGCGACGAGATTGTTCTTCACCACGGCGTCTTCGATCGGAGCTGCGAGCGGACCCGAGTTGCCGATGCACGTGGTGCAGCCGTAGCCGACCAGGTTGAAACCGAGCTTGTCCAGGTACGGTTGCAGGCCGGTCTTGTCGAGATAGTCCGTGACCACGCGCGATCCCGGGGCCAGCGAAGCCTTCACCGCCGGGCCCACCGTCAGGCCGCGTTCCACGGCCTTCTTGGCCAGCAGACCCGCCGCCAGCATGACGCTGGGATTGGACGTGTTCGTGCAGCTCGTGATGGCCGCGATCAGCACCGAGCCGTGGCCGATGGAGAACTTGCCTTTGCCTTCCTGCACCACGTCCGCCTTCGTGCGGCCGAGGTCTTCGCTCTTCATGCCAAAACCGGATTCGGTCACCGGCTTGCTGAACGCGCTCGTGAATTCGTGCTTCAGCTTCGGCAATTCGATGCGATCCTGCGGACGCTTCGGGCCGGCCACGCTGGGCAGTACGGTGGCGAGGTCCAGTTCCAGTTCCTGCGAATAGGTGATTTCACCTTTCTTGGGAATCCCCCAGAGACCCTGCGCCTTGTAATAATTTTCGTACGTGGCAATCGCCTCTTCGCTGCGGCCGGTGGCGCGCAGGTAGTTGACGCATTCGGCGTCAATCGGGAAGAAGCCCATGGTCGCGCCGTATTCGGGCGCCATGTTCGCAATCGTCGCGCGGTCCACCACCGGCAGCGCCGTGGCGCCGGGACCGTAGAATTCCACAAACTTGCCCACCACCTTCGCCTTGCGAAGGATCTGGGTGACCGTCAGTGCGAGGTCCGTGGCCGTCACGCCTTCGCGCAACGCGCCCGTAAGGTGGACGCCGACCACGTCGGGCGTCAGGAAATAAACCGGCTGGCCCAACATGCCGGCCTCGGCTTCGATGCCGCCCACGCCCCAGCCCACAATGCCGATGCCGTTAATCATCGTCGTGTGGGAATCCGTGCCCACCAAGGTGTCGGGATAATACACATTGCCGGCGCTCAACACGCCCTTGGCCAGATATTCCAGGTTCACCTGATGCACGATGCCGATGCCCGGCGGCACCACCTTGAAGGTGTCAAACGCCTGCATGCCCCACTTCAGAAATTGATACCGTTCCCGGTTGCGCGTGAATTCCAGGTCCAGATTCTTGGCCAGCGAATCCGCGCCACCCGCGAAATCCACCTGCACCGAGTGATCCACCACGAGATCCACCGGCACCAGCGGCTCGATGATCTTCGGGTTCTTGCCCAGCAGCGACACCGCGCTGCGCATGGCCGCGAGATCCACCAGCAGCGGCACGCCGGTGAAATCCTGCAGCACAATGCGGGCGACCACGAAGGGGATTTCCGCCGTGCGGGTTTCGACGGCTTGCCAGTTGGCCAGCTCCTTCACATTCGCTTCCAGAACCTTTTTGCCGTCGCAATTGCGCAGCACGGATTCCAGGACGAGGCGGATGGAGACGGGCAGTTTGGAGATGGGGCCGATGCCGGCTTTTTCGAGCGCGGGCAGTGAATAAAAGTTTCCCGATTGACCGTTGCCCAGGGTGAACTGCTGCAACGTTCCGAACAAGTTGTGTGAGGTGCTCATGTCAGTTTAAAAACAATCCCATGAAAATGAAGATTAGGGGCGGTACTGTCAAGGTTGGCGCGCGGAGAAAAAATGACCGCCCCTTATCGGAAATGGCCGAAAACCGCCCCCTTTTTGGGGCGGCGGGAACGGGGCGGGCAACCGCGAAATACGCGAAATACGCAAAAAGGGGCGGAAATCGGGGCCAAGGTTTCCGGATGGCGGCAGCCCTGGGGAGTGCGGCGGCATGACGCCGCTTTGAAACTGGGAGACATGTCTTCCAGTCAATCGCTTGGGTGAGGCTATTCCGCGGGCCACTTCCATCTTTTGCCAACGCATACCGCACGTTTGCACTGGCCATGCCCACCGTGCCGACCGGAGCGCGCCCGTCCCCGGGCGCAGCAATAGCCAAACGTTCAAGTCGCTTAATACATCCCACACCGTTTGCTTCGCCACGTTGCTGCGCCCGGGGACGGGCGCGCTCCGCCAGTTTGACCCACCTCTGCCATTATGCGCCCTTCCCCAGCTTTCCCGCATCCTTGCACTGCATCCTTGCACTGGCGGTGCCGCCTCTGTGATGTTAGCTTGCGGCCCGGTTTATGACCACCCGCGCCACCCGACGCAAAGTCCGCCGCCAGGCCGATGATTCCGCCCCGGCGGGCAATCATTGTCGCGCCCTCGTGCCGGCGGATGGCACCGCCATCCGCAAGAAAATCAAGGCCGCCTACGAAAAGGCCCGGCACGATGTGGACCAATCCCAGCGGGTGCTCGACCAGTTTCAGGCGAAAGATCAACCGCAATTTTCCCAGTGGCTGAACAGTCGCTACGGCGCCCTGCTCACCGAACTCCGGGAACTCTCCGCCAAACTGGCCGCAGACGAAGACCTTGTGATGATGGTGGAAGACGAGGTGATGTTTAACGGTGTTTCCTACGCGCGTGCCTACCAGCGCGTAACCGCCCCGCCGCCGGAGGAACCCGAATCGCCCCCACCCCCGCCGCCCGGTGCCGAAGGCCAGGGCGAACGCGGCGGCCAGCGGAATCCCTTTGGCGATTCGTTTGGGGGACCCTTTGACGATGATTCCGAATGGGACGATCCCAATAATCCGTTTAACGCCTTTTTCGAACAATTGTTTGGCGAAGGCGGGCCCGGCCGACGCCCCGGAGGCCGACCCGGTGCCAACAGGCAGTCCCCCTTTGGCGCGGCCACGCCGCCGCCGCCCACCGCCCAACGGCTCAAGGAACTGTATCGCGCCCTCGTGCGCCTGCTGCATCCGGACAGCCAGCGCGAAATGACGCCGCAAAAGACCGAATGGTGGCATCAGGCCCAGGCCGCCTACGAGGCCGGCGATGTGGGGCAGTTGGAAGTCATTCTCACGCTCTGCGAAATTGGCGAGAGCGGCACCACCGCGCACACCAGCGCATCCCTGCTGCAACGCATCACCGCCCAGTTAAAAAGTTCCCTGCGCGAACTGAAACGCCAGATCGCCGAACGCCGCCGCGAACCCGCCTGGAATTTTTCCACCCGCCCCGACCGCGACGTCCTGGCCGAGCAAGTCCGCCGCCAACTCACCGCCGATCTGACCTTAATGCGCCAGCGTTCCCAGGAAATGCAGCGCCTGATCGCCGAATGGAAAGCCGCCGCCGAACGCCTGAAACCGGAGCGCAAACGCAAGACAAGGCCGAGTGAGCCGGAGTTTTTGTTTTGAGATTGGGTAGAGTGTGGACAATGGTAAAATGCCATTTGTCACACCTATGACGCTATAAGATAATTAGAAATTTGGGAGCCTAGGATTCCATTAATGCTTTCGCAATGCTTGGAATGGATGAAGTTGGTGGCAATAATAAGTCGTCAGAAAAGAAAAAAACCTCTCTTCCTTTATATGCTTTCGCTGCATTATATTGTAAATCATAAAGAAAAGACCGCCTTTCCAAATAATATTCCAATATTTCTTTTGCTCCATCATAAGACACTACCCACGGTCGCATAATTTTTTTCTGAATTACTTCAGCTATATGCTGATGATCTTTTGGTTTATAGTGATTCAAATAAAGTCGACTGGCCTTATTAAAGTATGGCGGGTCACAATAAATTAATGAATTTTCAGGTAATGTGGGAATATGCTCCAAAATAAATTTCTCGGCGTCCCAATTTTTTAACGTGATATATTTACTCTTTAGCGCTATTGCTTCAATTCTCCTAATTAGCTCGTTGCGCGGAAAGCGTGCGTCCATTTTCCAGGTTCCGGCTTGTTTGAGGCCCCCTATCATGCCACCTGATAAAATTCCAGAGCGATTGCATCGGTTTAAATAAAAAGTGCTAAATCCCAGATCAATTTGATTAAATTCTGACGGCCTTGATAGTATTTCTTTTTGCCGTCGCCATTCCTTGACCGTTAGAGAAGCGCTAGAAATTCTTTGACAAAATTCCTCTGTCTTCGTCAGTATCGAACGCCAAAAAGCATAAATTGCACCACACGAATCATTCAAATGCACACGAGAGACCTTTCCACTCAATAAGAGTTCAATGGCAACGCCTGCGCCTCCCGCATACGGTTCGGCATAATGGCCGCCCAGCAAATCATTTTCCTGGAGTATTTCCAGTATAAATGGTGTCAGCTTTTGCTTTCCGCCAGGATAACGCAAGGGTGATCTGTTGCAGCTCATATTCTGTTTAGCGATTCATTGCTTGGAGCAATGGGAAAATGTTTGTGAAAATCGGCCCGATTCGATTTGAATCAATTACAAATTGTGGATTATGCACAAGTTGATTCAATGACGTAACAGAAAGTATTCCGTCGGACGTCGCCAGTTCAGTCATGGCACCATGAAGAATCTTCGTCATCGGATTATGTTTGTCTTGTTTATTTGTTAAATGATCCGTAATTTCCCGAAGAACATTCACCAAAAATTTTTCTTCCCCGTTTGGTTTTTGAGTGGAAAGTCCAGCGGTTGAAAAATCGTTACAATAAGCTTTTGCAGAGATTTCGAACATGCTTCTCAAAATAAAGCAGAAACAGTGAGGTTGCTTTTCCAAATTTAGAGACCGTGCTTCAATAAGCAATGTCATCAATTTGCCTCGATTAGCACCCCGTGGAGTAAATTTTTTTAATGTGCGAATAACATGCTTTGGATCGTTAGTTGAAATTGCTATTGGTTGCTTTGGGGTACTTGGAGTCGCTGGCGCATTTACTGGTAATACTATGCCAGTTTGTGTGCCTGGGGTGGTTGTGGCGACTGTTGTAGGAACACTTGGAATTGACGGCAAAGTCGGATTTGGCGTAATAGGTGGAGTTGGTGGGATTGGAAGGCCATACTTGACTTGAAAATCTTCAATAACATTTCGTATTTCTTTAAATCCAATAACCTCTAAACCAATGTCTCTAAAAATATCTTCGAGCACTATTTTTTGTTTTATTTTATTCGGATAACTTTCCATCAACTCGCGGACTGATGCAAAACCAAGTCGAGGTGAGATTTTGTTAAGTGCTTCGCCAAGGACTGTAAGTGGATAATCTCCACCCCAGCGTTCTTTTTGCTGTTGCGTATGGTTCTTGCCTTCAATTAAATATTTTTCTAACAAATCCAAAGCCGTCTCGCTGGCGTGGTTTTTATCACGATTATGGCGTGCGCGAGCCACTGAAGTCCAATTGTCGCGACTTGCTTTGTCCCCCTTCCCATGAGCAAGAGTAACAATCTTATCTACAATATCTGCTTCAGAAGAATTATATATTGCACACGATACTTTTCTATTTTTAGTCTTCCAATCCTCCGTGATGGATTGAATTTTTAATTCAATATTTTCAGGAATGGTAATTCCTTGGCATTTGATAAAGCCAAATCACTACTGTCCGGTTTAAAACCCCAGTAAACATTGATGATCGGTGATGTCTGATGGCGGAGGAGTGGGCGGTTGTTGAGTAAGCGCCTGTAAAATGGGCATTTTCTCGAAGAGCGTGAGGCTTAAAATCTGTAAAATA
>CAIQKM010000147.1 GCA_903872345.1 uncultured Verrucomicrobia subdivision 3 bacterium
CTTGGTGGCGGAACATGCTTATACGCGGACAATCGTAAAACTACGAACCCACTGACTGGAGAGCCGGATGCGGGAAATCCGCCCGTCCGGTTCGGAGGGAGGGGTGGGGCTAATCCCCCATCCCTACCCCTATCGCAGCGCAAGGCGGCCCAGGCTATAATTGGAGGCGGCGCCTCCGGTTGTGCCCGGGCCTTTCTGGGCCTTCGGTTTCTCCTTTTTAAAACCCGGTATTTTTGGCATAGTCCGCGTGTGGAAACGGCGATGGCATTGGCGATTGTACTTTTCGCAGGCGCGAGTTTCTTCTTCGCGCTGGCGGAAACGGCGCTGTTTTCCCTGAGCAAGTGGCAGGTCTCCCAACTGGTGGAAAAGCACGCCGGCACGGGCAGAATCGTCGCCCAGTTGCTGGCCAGACCCCAAGATTTGCAGGCCACGCTGGCGCTGGGCAACACGTTTGCCAATGCCGCAATTCTCGCGGTGGCGTTGCGCATGGTGTTCGACGCGCATTGGGCGCTGGTCTTTACCATGCTGTGTGTGTCGGCTTTGGTGCTGATCGGTTGCGAAGTGCTGCCCAAAACCTTGGCGGTGCGGGAGCCGGAACGCTGGGCGTTGCGCGTGGCCTGGCCATTGCGGCTGTTCGAGCGCCTATCCCATCCCTTTCATCGCGCGGCCCAATGGACCAATGCCGCCATCCTGAAAACCGCCGCCGCCAAGGCCGCGCCGCCGGCCGCCGTGACGGAGGCGGAATACCAGGAATTGCTCGAACTGGCCTGGCAGCAGGGCACGCTGGAGGAGGCGGAGCGCGAAATCATTTTGCAAATCATCAGCCTGGACCGTCGCACGGTCCGGGATGTGATGCGTCCGCGCGCCGGCATGGCCTGTGTTTCCGACGATGCCACGGTGGAGGAAATGTTGGCGAAAGCGCGTCAGTATAAGCATCGTCGCCTGCCGATCTATGATGAGACGCCGGATACCATTGTGGGCTTTCTGAACACGCGCGCCTTGTTGCTGGATCCCAAGGCGGACCTGGCGGAAGTTATTGAGTTTCCCTCGTTCGTGCCCGAATCCATGAACTTGCTCCAGCTCTTCCGCGCGTTGCAAAAGCAGCAGCGCGGTCTGGCCATTGTGCTGGATGAATTTGGCGGCACGGCGGGGCTGGTGACGATGGAAGACATTCTTACGGGCATTGTGGGACGAATCCACGGGCTGGCGGAGCCGCAGGGATTCGTCATGGAAAAACTGGCGTCCGACCGCTGGCGCGTGAGCGGCACCATGCGGCTCGATGATTTTCGCCGGGAATTTCCCGCGCTGCCGGAAGTGGCAGAGGTGGAAACCATGGGCGGTCTGCTGGCGCATCTGCTGGGCGTGGTGCCGGCCATGGGCGAAAGCGTCACGTTTGCCGGCCTTAAACTGACCGCCCAGGCGGCGGACGAACGGCGGGTGCGCGAGGTGCTGGTGCAAACGGTGAAACCGGGATGAACCATTTGCCTGTCATATTAATGCTGGCAGCCTGTCTGCTGCTGTCCTTCCTGCTTTCGGGGATGGAGGCGGGCGTGTTTGCGCTGAACCGGCTGCGGGTGCGGCGGCTGGCGCGGTCCGGCAACCGGAAGGCGCAAATTCTGCAACGGTTGCTGGCCAAACCGGAACGCTTTCTATGGACGATTATGGTGGGGAACACTTTTGTAAACTTCCTCATTTTCGGCTGGGTGATCATGCAGTTGCACGCGCATTTTGCCGGGCGGATTTTGATCAACATCCCGCTGCTGGCGGTGATTGTGTTTCTGTTCTACGCGTTTTTCGACCTGCTGCCCAAGATGCTGTTCCGGGCGTATCCGAACCGCTTGTGCATTTCCATGGCGCGGCTGTTCCGGGCGGTCAGCGTGGTATTGAGCCCGATGGTGCTACTATTGGAGGAACTGTCGCAGGCGGCCCTGCGCTGGATCGGCGTGCGGGCCTTCACCGGCCGCATGTTCGGCAACCGCGAGGAAATGCGGGCCGTGATGGCCGAGGCCGCGCAGGCGCTCACCGGCGAGGAACATGCGATGGTCAACCGGGTGCTGGACCTCCAAAATTTTACGATTGCCCAGATTACGATCCCGCTGGAGCGGACCGTTTCCGTGGAGACCCAAACGACCTTGCGCACGGCGCTCAAGCAGGCGCAGGAAAAGAACCTGTCGCGGTTGCCGGTCTGGGAAAAGCGCGACGGCCGCCGGCGCATTGCCGGTCTGCTGGACATGAATCTGCTCCTGTATCGCGACGGCGTCGATTTGGAAAAACCGGCGGCGGAATTCATGACGCCGGCGCTGTTCATTGACGAGGATGCGCGGCTGGAAATCGCCCTGCGCCGCATGCAGCGCGCCGGCCAGCGGCTGGCCATTGTCCTGTCGCGCGACCGCCGGGAGGCGGGGGTGGCGGCGCTGGAAGACATTTTGAAACTGATGTTCGGCGAGGTGAAACTGTGAACTGGACGGAACTCAGCGGCGACGGTTTGAAACTGCTGGCGGTGCTTTCGCTGGTGGCGATGAACGCGTTTTTCGTGGCGGCGGAGCTGGCCCTGGTGCGGATTCGCGACACGCAACTGGCCTCGCTGGCGGAACGAGGCAACCGGCGGGCGCGCAAGGCGCGGCACATCGTCACCCATATTGACGCATATATCAGCGCGACGCAGTTTGGCATCACGCTGGCGAGCATGGCGCTGGGCGTGCTGGTGGAACCGGTGTTTCGCACACTGTTGGAACCGGTATTCAACCTGCTGAACATCACCAGTCCGCACACGGAACGCACCATTGCCATTGTGCTGGGCTTTCTGGTGAACTCGTTTTTGCTCATCATTGCCGGCGAGCTGGTGCCCAAGGCGATTGCGCTGCGGCGCACCTTGGAGACCTCGCTCTGGGTGGCGGGGCCGCTGGACCTGTTTTACCGGGTGTCCTTTCCGTTCATCTGGGTGCTGCACCGGTCTTCGCAATTCATACTGCGCCGCCTGGGGTTTGAGGCGGGTGAACTGCATGACGACCATTCGGAGGAGGAATTGCGCCTCGTGCTCGCCGCCTCCCAGGGCACGGCCGACCGGCGCAATCTGATTCTGAACGCGCTGGATCTGCGGCTGCGCAGTGCGCGGGAAGTGATGCGGCCGCGCACGGAAATCACCGCCTTCGATTCCACCGCGTCCATTGCCGACTGCCTGGCGCTGGCGGAAAAAAGCCGTTACTCCCGGTTTCCCATCTGCGTGGATGGGGATCTGGACCGCACGCCGGGGGTGATTCACATCAAGGATCTGTATGCCCAGCGCAGCCGTGCGAAAACGGCGGCGGATTTGTTGCCGCTGGCGCGCAAATTGATCTTTGTGCCGGAGACGGCGTCGCTCGACAAACTGCTCCGCCGGTTTCTGGACCGGAAATTGCACTTTGCCGTGGTGGTGGATGAATACGGCGGCACGGTGGGCATTGTGACGCTGGAAAATGTCTTGGAGACGCTGGTCGGGCAGATTCAGGACGAATTTGACGTGGAGGCCATGCAGTTTGTGCGCAAAAGCGAAGGCGTCTGGGAGATTGCCGGCACGCTGCCGTTGCATGACCTGGAAAAAATCATCGGCACGGTGCCGCATGATGAAAACACCACCACCGCCAGCGGCTGGGTAACGGAAAAACTCGGCGGTTTCCCGCGCGCGGGCGATCACCTGAGCGTGAGCGGTTTTGAACTGCGCGTCGAGGAAATGAACGGTCCGCGCGTGGAGAAGTTGAAAATTACCCGCGTACTTCCGGGCGGGAATTTGGAAGCTGTCTGAAAAATCAGGGCCTGTCCCCCGCCAGGTTCGGTTGCGGGAATGAGGGTTGCACCCAGAAAGGTTTTGGAAGATGATAAATGCCATGAGCATTGCCGAATTGCCCATCCAGTTTGACCGCGAGAAGATCGCGGTATTCTGCCGTGCGCGCGGCATTCGTAAGTTGAGTCTCTTCGGCTCGGTGCTGCGCGATGATTTTGACCCGGCGCGGAGCGACGTGGACGTGCTGGCGGAGTTCGCACCCGGCGTGCGCCCGGGCCTGAAGTTTTTCGGCTATGGCGAGGAACTGGCCGGGATTATCGGGCGGCGGGTGGATTTCAACACGGAGGCGTGGGTGAGCGAGTATTTCAGGGATGAAGTGGTGCGCGAAGCCGTGCCGATTTATGAGCAGGCATGACCCCAAAGTAACCCTGCGCCAGATGGCCGATTACGTTCGGCGGGCGCAGGAACTCTGCAGACAAAATGAGTTGGCTGCCATCCTGATCGACTGGCAAAAACGGGCCGCCTTCGAGCGCGTGATGGAAGTTATCGGTGAGGCAGTAAAACGTCTTCCGGCAGAATTGTGTCAGCGCTATCCCGCCGTGCCATGGAAACTGATCGCCGGGATGCGCGACCGCGTGAGCCACGGTTACGATGGCATTGATTACGGGATGTTGTGGGATACGGTGCATGATGACTTGCCCGGCCTGCTCGCCACGGTCGAACAGATGCTTGCGGATTTGTCAGCCCGCCCGCCGGAATAATTGAGCCGGCACTTTTGCCGGCATTTGTGCGCCTGAGAAGGCGAGGGGATAGAACGGTGGGAGTCCGTTTCTGTGCGGTGAAGAGCCGTGCGGTATCGAACCGTAACTGCGTCGCAGCAATGCGGGGTGGAGAGCAACGGGGAGAGAACGACCAGTCCGTAACACA
>CAIQKM010000148.1 GCA_903872345.1 uncultured Verrucomicrobia subdivision 3 bacterium
GAAGGTCATCCTTGGGGATGAGTGCGAAAAGCCGCTCCCCCTCGCAAGAGACCCACTGACTGGAAAGCCGGATGCGGGAGATCCGCCCGTCCGGTTTGGAGGGAGGGGTGGCGCACTGCGCCATCCCTACCCCTATCGGGGGCACTGTCCGTAAGCCTGCCCCTCCCAAACACGTCCGCCCGCTGCGCAGCCTTGCCCTCCGCCGGGCGTTTCCCGCACAATGACACCCGCCATGGCATTGCTTGAGGTTGACCAGCTACAAGTTCATTTCCCCGTCAAGGCGGGCCTGTTCCGGCGCGACCATGAAACGGTCAAAGCCGTGGACGGCGTCACCTTCAGCCTCGCGGCCGGCGAGACCCTCGGTCTGGTCGGCGAAAGCGGCTGCGGCAAGACCACCCTCGGCCGCGCCATCATGCGGCTCTCCGACCCCACCGCCGGCGCCATCCGGCTGGACGGCGAGGACATCACCCGCATGACCGGCAATGCCCTGCGCTCCCGTCGCCGGAAGTTTCAGATGATTTTTCAGGACCCCTTCGGGTCGCTCAATCCGCGCATGACCGTCGAGCAGATCGTCGGCGAGGCGCTGGATATTCATCCGCTCGCCGCTGGCAAAGCCGCCCGCCAACAGCGCATCGCCGAACTGCTCCAAGCCGTCGGGCTGGACGCCGCGTACGCCCGGCGTTATCCCCACGAATTCAGCGGCGGCCAGCGCCAGCGCATCGGCATCGCCCGCGCCCTCGCCGTGGAACCCGAACTCATCATCTGCGACGAACCCGTCAGCGCGCTCGACGTCTCCGTGCAGGCGCAAATCATCAACCTGCTGCGCGACCTCCAACAGCAGCGCGGCATCGCCTATCTGTTCATTGCGCACGATCTCGCCGTGGTCGAGCACATCAGCCGCCGCGTGATGGTCATGTACCTCGGCAAAATCGTGGAACTGGCCGAAGCCAAGTCCCTCATCCGCGAGCCGCAGCATCCCTACACCCAGGCGCTCATATCCGCCGTACCGGAAGTGGACCCGGATTCCAAGCGCCAGCGCATCGTGCTGCCCGGCGATGTGCCGTCCCCGATCCATCCGCCGTCCGGCTGTCCGTTTCACCCCCGCTGTCCGGTGGCCGTGGACCGCTGCCGCACCGAGCCCCCGCCCCTCCGCGAAATCGCCCCCGCCCATTTCGCCGCCTGCCATCTGGCCGGGAATCTCCAATCACAAATTTGAGATTTGAAATTTGAAATTTGAAATCACGCGCGACTGTGGCAACCCCCCGCCTTCAGCCTTTAGCCTTGCCCCCCTTGCCCCCCTTGCCCCTTTTCTCTGTGTTCTCTGCGTTCTTTGCGGTAAAATAATCCGCCCTTCAGCCATTGCTTTTTTTCGCGTATTTCGCGTATTTCGCGGTGACCCTCCCATATCAAATTTCAAATTTGCGATCTTCCCTTTCGTGAGGGCATGCTCCCAAATCCGCACCACCTTCCACCCGTCCGACCGCAACGTCCGCGCCACCAGCCGGTCCCGCGCCTTGTTCCGCGCCAGCTTCGCGCGCCAGAACGACCCGTTCTGCTTCGGCATCGTCCCATGCCGGGGACACCCATGCCAGAAACAGCCATCCACGAACACCGCCACCCGTTCCTTCCAAAACACAAAATCCGGCTTCCCGAACACCCGCTGATTCCGCCGCCACCCCGTGATCCCCTCCCGCCGAAACCACCGCGCCAGCGCCAGCTCCGTCGCCTCGTTCCCCCGCGACCGCACCCGCGCCATCACCTCCGACCGCTTCTTTTTGGTGAAGATGTCAGCCATGCTCAATCTCTGGTTGGTTTAAAAACACGCCCATGTTCATCCACCAACATACCATCGGCATTTACGGTCACCTCCACAACATATTCATCGCACGACGTCGCGTCCTCAAAATCCCGTTCGCCGTCCATAAATTCCTGCAAACGGGTCATCATGAAATCCGCAATCTCCCGCTGCGCCTCCAACTCTGTCTCAAAAACACAATATTTCTCCGGCCCCTTGCCGACACTCCCGCTGACCGTCGGAATCGAGCCTTGGAAAAAGGTGTCAGTGAATATGCAATAGCCCTTTCGCAGATTGGGCGAAGCCTTCGGTTTCACGATTGCACCTCCCGCTGGTTTACCAGATTCGCCATGATGCCCCGATACTGCCGGGCAATCGCCGCCGCCTCATCCGCATCATCGCATTCCTCCACCAAAAATCCCGGCGACGCTTGGCCGGTCCGATGGTAATCGGCGGTCTGCTCCCAAGCCGCCGCCCGCACCTCCAGCCCATCCAAAATCTGGCCGAGATCATTTTCATCCAAACGCACCAAATAGGTTTTAGCCATAGTTCGACATATATACCTGGCCAGGTTGGGGAAAGATCACAAGCTTTTTTCCCGCTTCTATTTGCAAAATAATTCAGGCAACCTGGCGTCATGGCAAAAGCCCCGCCGGTAAAATGGACGCGCGAACATCTGCTCATCGCGTTGAACCTCTATTGCAAACTGCCCTTTGGCAGCTTTGACACGGACAATCCGGTGGTCCAAGAAGTCGCCGCCAAAATGGGGCGCAATTCAAACAGTCTGGCGATGAAGCTTTGCAATCTGGCTTCGCTCGACCCTGTGCAGCGGGCACGCGGAATCAAAGGTCTCGATGGCGCCTCCAAACTGGACAAACAGATGTGGGCTGAATTTCAAGGCAACCTCCCCGTGCTCGGCGCTGAGAGCGAACAGTTGCTGCACAATTTGTTCACCAAAGACGAAGCCAAGGAAGTGGACTTTTTAAACCGCGCCAAGCCGCGATTGATTGAACCCAAGGGGCCGACGGAAACTCAAGCCACCGTCAAAGTCCGTCGCGGCCAGCAATTTTTTCGTCAGGCTGTGCTCAACGCGTATGACGTCCGCTGTTGCATCAGTGGCATCAACGTCCCCGACCTGTTGATTGCCAGCCATATCAAGCCATGGGGGAAATTCCCGGAAGAACGTCTAAATCCCCGTAACGGACTATGCCTTTCGGCCCTGCATGATGCGGCTTTTGATGAAGGCCTTATCACGCTCGATGACAACTTGGGCATCCTTTTGAGCAAGCAGTTAAGGATTCATTTTCCCCAGCCGTCGTTGGAGCAAAATTTCGTGGCCTACGAAGGGAAGTCCATCCGATTACCGGAAAAACTGGCAGAACCAGACGGTGAATTTATCCGTTACCACCGGGAAAATATTTTCCAAAACTGATCGGTATTGCTACGCCTAATTTGTGCTTTTTAGAGACAGGGCTTGCTCGCGCCCAAAGTTTGATGCTTAATTTGTAAAAGCAGCCATGGCCGAAAACTGGTCACAGATAGAGGTTGAAGCAACCGTCTCAGATTATTTCGAGATGCTGGCGATGGAACTTCGCGGTGAGCCATTCAATAAAGCAGAACACAACCGCATACTGCAAAAACTCCTGAATAATCGCAGCAAGGCAGCGATTGAGTTAAAGCATCAGAACATCAGTGCAGTATTAATCGAACTTGGCTATCCATATATCGACGGCTACAAGCCCCGGGGAAATTATCAGGGACTACTATACCAAATCATCGAGGAACGGCTAACCGGTGCAACTTATTTGCATCAGGCTGCTGCTGCTGCGGTTGAAAAGGAAGTGGAAACATCACCCATCATCAACGACCTGCTTGCAATCCAAGTTGCCCCGCCGCGCCGGGAAGAAGCCAAGCAAAAGCTTTATGACCGAGCACCCTTGGCCCACAAGCCGGTACGGAAAAACTACCTTGAAATGGAATCACGGAATCAGGCTTTGGGGTTGGCCGGGGAAAATCTGGTAATGGAATTTGAACATAAACGGTTGTGGCAAGCTGGCAAACAAGACTTGGCCAATCGAATTGAACACGTTGCTAATACAACTGGAGATTATTTGGGGTTTGATATTCTGTCATATGAAATCAATGGTCGGGAAAGGTTGATTGAGGTCAAAACCACCCGATTCGGAGAACTGACGCCTTTTTTTGCATCCAAAAACGAAGTGGAAACTTCTGAGACTCGGAAAGACGAATATCAGCTATACCGGCTCTATAACTTCACCCGCCAGCCGAAACTTTATGTTTTGCCCGGTGCTCTGCGCGATAGTTGCACATTGGATGCCATTCAATTTTCAGGACTTCCCAAGTAAAGGTCGGCACCAATTCGGCTAACTCAAGTCGCGTTTTTTTGCCGCACCCGTTCGGCATGGCGTTCCGCCAAATGTTCCGAAACCACGGACGGTTCACCGGGCTTGAGTTGGAAAATGCCGCAAAAGAAATCAATGTGTGCGCGCCGCGCGGCTTTGCTCAAGGGAGGAAATTTTGTCTGGCGCGTTTTCACCCAGCCAATTTAGGCACAACACCTGCCGTTGCAAATTATTATTTCCCCCCGTCGCCAAGCGACCGGCGACACTAGCCCGGCGTTTCAACGCCGGGTGGGGCGCCGCCACGGAATCAGTCCCGGCGGGACGGCTGCCGGCTCCCGGCGGCAACCGGGCCGGGCGGGTCACCCGGCCGGAGCGGATTTCCGGCCCCGCCGGCCGACCATGCGGACATTCGGCCAAACCATCCGCCCCCATTTGACATTCCAAAATTCGTGCTATATTAATCCCGTTGGAGGTTTACCTGGTAAACTCACCGTCACGGCAGATCGCGCGCCCGCCCCTGTGGAGTGCGGCGGCATGACGCCGCTTTGGAACTGGGAGACATGTCTCCCAGTCGATCGCCCCCTCGTGCCCGCGTCCGCTCCAAAACCCGCCCCGCGCGGGGTGGGGACGGCCCCGTCCCCACGATCATGGATATTGGGCCGGCGGGAATATTTTACCGCCGAGAGACAAAGAAAAGGCGAAGGCTAAACGCTAAAGGCTAAAATAATCTGCACCGCACGATGAAAACAAATCACAGGACCGGTTTCGCCAAGCCGCAGCGGCTGGGTTTCACCCCCGCCGCCCCCCATCCCCGTTCTCCCAATCAAGGCAAAAACCCCAGCAATCAAGGCAAATCGTGCCTCATCAAGGCAAACGCCATTTTTTCAAACGCCGCCAAGCGAACCCACCCGCTGGATGGGGCGGACCGGCAGGCGCATGGTCAAATCGTGTACCCAGGAGAAATCCTCTCCTGGGGGAGAGGAAACAGGTGAGGGCGAGCGTCATCACCAATCAATCCCTTGCGCCTACCCACCGCCAATCAAGGCAAAAACCCCTGTAATCGTGCATGATCAAGGCAAATCAAGGCAAACGATGAAAAAGCCAAACCCCACCATAACGAGCGCCAACGGCGCGGCCTCATACCAGCCCAGAGCAACGCTCTGGGTTTGCACCCCCCATGCCACCAGCACTGAAAGTGCGCCCCATCCCGCCAATCAAGGCAAAACCCCCAGCAATCAAGGCAAATCAAGCCTCATCAAGGCAAACGCCATTTTTTCAAACGTCGCCAAGCGAACCCACCCGCTGGATGGGGCGGACCGGCTGGCGCATGGTCAAATCGTGTACCCAGGAGAAATCCTCTCCTGGGGGAGAGGAAACAGGTGAGGGCGAGCGTCATCACCAATCAATCCCTTGCGCCTACTCATCGCCAATCAAGGCAAAACCCCCAGCAATCAA
>CAIQKM010000149.1 GCA_903872345.1 uncultured Verrucomicrobia subdivision 3 bacterium
GGGGGTGATGGGCTGGCGGGGAGTCAGGGTGACAAAGGAGGCGGCCAAATTGGTGCGAACGGCGATCTGGAGCCAGTAGTTGGCGGCGGCGAAGACGCCGGGCCCGAAGTTGGGGGCGACGGTAAAGAGGCCGTTGGTGACAGGGGTGGCGGCGTTGGTGACGGTGCCGAGGGCGGTACCGGTCAGGTTGGTGGTATAAAGGGAGAGGGCGAGGTCATAGGTGCCGTTGGCGGGTTGGCCGCCATCCGTAAGGCGGCCCTGATAAGTGAAGGCGGTGGTGGTTTGCGCGTTCAACCGGAGGCAGGCGCCCAAGATCAGCAGGAACCCCAGGAATACCCTTGGAAAAGTACACATATATTACAATCATGTGTGATTGAGGTTCGGTCGCAACTCAAAAATATCAGAAATTCAAAGTGTAACCATTCTGCCATAATTGACTCTGAAGAAGTGGCGGGACTGTAAGGCTGATGGCCGGTCCAAGCTGAATCGCCAGGAAGCGGCATTGGGAGAGGGGTGCAGCGCGCATTTGACCCCGCGCCCGGTTTTCCGCATCATCAACGCATGGCCAGTACTTTTGGGCAGATCTTTCGCATCACCACTTGGGGTGAATCCCATGGGGGAGGTGTGGGCGTGGTGGTGGACGGTTGTCCGCCGCGTCTCAAGCTTTCGGAGGCGGACATTCAGCCGGACCTTGACCGGCGGCGACCGGGGCAATCCAAGATTGTCACGCCGCGCAAGGAATCGGACACGGTCCACATACTCTCGGGGATTTCTTCGACCGGGCGGACGCTGGGGACGCCGATTTCGATGTGGGTGAAGAACGAGGACCAACGTTCCGAGGCCTACTCGGAGATGCAGGATAAGTTTCGTCCGTCGCATGCGGATTACACGTATTTCGCGAAGTATGGCATCCGGGCCTGGCAGGGCGGGGGCCGCGCGAGCGCGCGCGAGACCATCGGCCGGGTGGCGGCGGGGGCGATTGCCAAAAAAATCCTGCACGAGCAATTTGGCGTGGAAGTGCTGGCATACGTCAAGCAGGTGCAGAAGTTCATTGGGGCGGTGGATCCGGAAACGGTGACGCTGAAAGACGTGGAGGCGAACATTGTCCGCTGCCCTGATGTGAAGGTGGCGGAGAAAATGATCCGCCTGATTGAAAAGATGCGGCGCGAGGGAAATACCGTGGGCGGCGTGGTTGAGGGCGTTGCCCGCGGCGTGCCGGCGGGCTGGGGTGAACCGGTGTTTGACAAGCTGGACGCGGATTTGGCGCGGGCGATGCTGAGTCTGCCCGCGTGCAAGGGCTTTGAAAGCGGTTCGGGCTTTGGCGGCATTCTGCTGACGGGGCGCGAGCATAATGATCCGTTCCGGGCGCGCGGCGGGAAAGTAATTACAACCTCGAACCGTTCCGGCGGCATTCAAGGCGGGATTTCAAACGGGCAGACGATTTTTTTCCGCACGGCGTTCAAGCCGGTGGCCACGGTGATGCACGAGCAGGACACGGTGGACGAGTCCCTGCACAATACGACGCTGAAGGGCCGGGGCCGGCATGATCCCTGTGTGCTGCCCCGCGCGGTGCCGATGGTGGAGGCGATGACGGCGCTGGTGCTGGCGGACCATGCCCTGCGGCAGCGCGCACAGTGCGCTTGATTTGTGGCGCGAACGGCGCAAGATTGCTTGTAATCACATAACAGATGCCATGCCAGAGAAATCATTGAACGAGATCGCCCGGGACGCCCGGGCGCTTTACCAGAAGGCCGTGGAAGCGGCGCAGCGGGAAAATCACGACTACGCCCTGGCGCTGTTTTGCCAGGTGTTGGAAAAGGAGCCGGCGTTTTTGGAGTGCCGGAAACAATTGCGCGCGGCACAGCTCCAGAAGGCGGGCACGGGCGGCACGGGTTTTTTCAAGAAGATGCTGAGCGGCGCGGGTTCCTCGCCGCTGCTGGCGAAGGCGCAGATTGCCCTGCGGCGGGATCCGGCGGAGGCGCTGGCGGTGGCGGAGCAGGTATTGAACAGCGATCCGCACAGCGGGGCGGCGCAGCGGATCATTGTGCAGGCGGCGCAGGCGCTGGAGCTGCCGCTGACGGCGATGTTTGCGCTGGAACAGATGGTGAAGGCTGCGCCGAAAGACAAGGCGGTGGGGATTGAATATGCGGAGGCGCTGGCGCAGGGCGGCGGGGATTCCTCGCACGGCGAGCGGGTGCTGCAGGAACTGCTGCGCGTGTATCCCAATGACGCCGATCTGGGCCAGGCGTTGAAGAACCTGTCGGCGCGCAAGACGCTGGACGAGGGCGGTTACGGGGCGCTGGAAGACGGCTCCGGTTCCTACCGCGACATTTTAAAGGACAAGGCGGAGGCGGTTTCGCTGGAGCGGGAGAACAAGGTGCAGCGGACCGAGGACAATACGGCGCGGCTGACGGAGGAATACGAGGACCGGCTGCGGACGGAGCCGGGCAATCTGAAGGTGGCGCGCACGCTGGCGGAGCTGTACGCCCAGAAGAACAACTATGCGGGGGCGCTGAATCTGTACGAGCAGATCCGGCAGGCGACGCCGGATCCGACGATTGACCGGGCGATTGCGGACACCACGGCCAAGCAGTTTGAATTTCAGATTTCGCAGTTGAATCCGTTTGCGCCGGACCACGCCGAGCAGGTGGAAAAAATCCAGGCGCAGAAGAACGCCTTTCAGTTGGGGGAATGCCAGAAGCGGGCGGAGAAATTTCCGACAGACCTGGTGATCCGGTTTGAGCTGGGATCGCTGTATTTTCAAAACGGCAAACTGGGCGAGGCGATTGCCGAGCTGCAAAAGGCGCAGAACAATCCGAGCAAGCGGATCGGGGCGATGAACCTGCTGGCGCAATGTTTTGCCAAGCGCAAGATGTACGACATGGCGGCGCGCAAGCTGCAAGATGCGCTGAAGGAGAAGCCGGGTTTTGACGACGAGAAGAAGGATTTGATTTATCAGCTCGGCTGCGTGCTCGAGGCGATGGGCAAACGCGAGGAGGCCATCGAGCAGTTCAAGCAGATTTACGAGACGGACATCAGCTATCGCGATGTGGCGGCGAAGGTGGATGCGTTTTACGCGGGCCAGTAGCCGATTAACGTGGCGGCGGTGCTGATTCTCAAAATACGGTGCGAATGCCATAAAGAAATGGACTAGCCCGCGAGGTCTGGATATTTTATCGCCAACCTTAGAAGGCTTTATTTTGGAATCAGGAAACTGGCATATCCGGGGTTTTGGGGCATGCATGATTGATGGGTTTCCCCATCAACCAACGGATTCATTTTTTCACCATGCGGTGACGCGATTGCGGCAGGAAACGGCGCTAACCGTCACTGCTTCCATGTTTACCTTGGGCGGATTCCCCGTGCCCCGCGTGCTCCGGCATCTGGAGAGCAAATGCCTGGCCTTTCATCCTGACATTGTGGTGTTGCAGTTTGGCGCGACCGATCTGGTGGTGCCATTGCGCCGGAAAAAGAACCGGGATGGGTCAACCTCCGCAGCGTTTCATGGCCGGTCAGCGGACCCGGCAACGCTGATTTCCCGGGTGCGGTGGCAATTTCAGGGATGGGTGGGAGATTTGTTGCAATTGGAGCCGGTTACGCCGGTGGGGGCTTATCTGGAGACCAAGGGGGAGATTATCCGGACCTTGCTGGCGCATAATATCATTCCCGTGGTGGTGTCACCGTTTGTGTTCGGCAGCCGACGGTCGGATCGCAATGCGCGTTATTGTGCCGGGCGGTTGCAAGAACTGCTGGCCACGTTGCCCAAGGCTTATTTTGTGGATGCGTATGCCGCACTGGACCGGCATCCGCGCCACCGGATGTTGCTGGCGGACGGGGGGCATTTATCACTGGCCGGGCAGCAGGTGGTGGGGGACGAATTGCTGGCCGTGCTCAAGCGGATTGTGACGGCGTAAGTCCGCCGCCCGCACCGGGGCGTGACGAATTAAAAAGCCGGGTGAAACACGGCTCGGATTTAGACATCCGCTTTCGCCTGCTGGGCCATCATGACCTGGGTGCGGAGCAAGTCGTGAAGGGTGACGAGGCCGACCACCTGACCGTTGGGGCGATCCAGCACCAGGACCATCTGGGTGTCCGAATCAATCAAGCGTTGCTGCAGTTGCCGGACCGTTTCCAGGCGCAAACAGGTGGTGGCGGGTTTTAATGAGGCCGGCGTGCGGGTGGCCAGCGCCCGCTCGGCCTCGGTACGGGTGAGCAGGCCTTGCAGCTGGCCGGCGATGACCACGGGGAACTGCTGGTAAGGATGGGCCGCCAGCAGCCGGGATATTTCCGCTTCGGCCAGGCTGGTCAGGGTGACAGGTTGGAAATTGGCGAGGGCGGAGACGGGCACCTGCTCCCAGCTTTGCAGGTCGCGGGGCGGCCGGACATGTTCGAGTTGGTGGCCGTCCGACGCCAGCAACGCATCATAGAAATTATGAGTGTTCAGCCGCCGGGCGATGGTCTGGCTCACCAGCGCGGCAAGCATCAATGCGGGGACGAGGGAAAATTTCTGCGTCATCTCGAACACGATCAAAATGCCGGTGACCGGCGCCCAGACGACGGCGCCGAGGCAGGCGCTCATGCCGGTTACGGACAGGGTGAGCATGTCGCCCCGGCTGACGGGAAACTCCAAATTTAACAAGCCGGCAAAAATCACCCCGATCATGCCGCCGAAGAACAGGGTTGGCGAAAAAATCCCGCCGCATCCGCCAAAACCGAAGCAGGTGAAGGTGGCGGTGAATTTGGCGAGCAACAGCACGGCCGCGAGTTGCCAGCCGAGGTCGTTGGCCAGGGCGCTGGACAAGTCATCGTAACCCAGACTGAATACGCCCAGGTGGCCGGTGTGCCAGAAGACGGCCGCGCCCAACACCCAGGTAATGAGCGCGCCCGCCACGGGGATGAGCCAGCCGGGAATCCTTTTTTGCCGGCGGATCCGTTCGCGCAAGCCGAGGGATAAACGTTGGAACCAGACGCCGGTTACGGTGGCAACGGCGGCCACGACCGGGGTCAGCACATAACCGATCCAGGTGGGTGATTCCACGCCGGTGAGGGTGAAGGATGGCTGTTTGCCAATGATGCCATGCACGACGAGGGCGCCCAGCACGGCGGCCAGCAGCACGGAACCCAGCAGGCGGCTGTTGAGATCGCCGATGATTTCTTCGAGGACAAAAGTGGTGGCGGCCAGCGGGGCGTTGAAGGCGGCGGCCAGCCCGGCGGAGGCGCCGGCCGCCGCGGCCGCGCGCCGGTTTTGCCGGGCCTCCCCGGCGAGGCCCGCGAGGTTGGAGGCCAGCGTGCCCGCAATCTGCACGCTGGGACCTTCACGGCCCAGGCTGGAGCCGCCGCCCACACTGATGATGCCGGCGACGAATTTGACCCAGGCAACGCGCCACGGCACGCAGCCGAAATCCTTCCAGAACGCCAGTTTGAGCTGAGGAATGCCGCTGCCTGCCGCCTCGTGGCAGAACGAATTCAACAGCCAGCCGACGATGAGTGACGAGCTGACCAGCAGCGCGAGACTGCCAAAAAGGAAAGTGAGTTTGGACTCCTGAGCCAGCCGGCAAAGCCCCAGCCGGTAAAGCCAGTTGATGCCGAGTTGAAAGGCCACCGCCGCCGCGCCGGCGGCGAGACCATAAAGGCAGGAAATAAGCACGGCCCGCCCGCGCACGGGGAAGCGTTGCAACCGGCGTTGCCAGGCGTGGAGAATCATGGCGAGGCGCGCTGCCAGAGGTCGGCGTGGGCCAAACCAAAGCTGGCGAGACGACGTTCGACGAGTTGGAAACCCGCATGTTGAAGCAGATCATCCGGCGGGGTCAGCCAGCGGGCGGATAGTGCGGTCGTCAGTTTAAACGCCAGATACAGGACGGCCAGAATACCCGCCGCCCGCCACCGTCGCCAGCCGTGTTCCGGCAGCCGGAAATCGGCCAGCAACCAGAGGGCGGACGGAGTGGTTCCCGCCGCTATTCGCGGGATCAGTTGTCGCAACTGGTCGGGCGGAAAGCAATCGAGGAAGAAATTTGTAACCACGAGGTCAAATTTTCCGGCGGGCGGCGTCCAAGTCAGCGCGTCGGCGGCGAGGAACTGCACGCGATCGGGGTTCAGATTTTCCGCATGCAGTCGGCGGCGGGCCTGGGCGATCATGCCGGCCGAGTGTTCCACACAGGTTACTTCCATGCCGGGACGGGCGCGCAGGAGTTCCACGAGAAACCGGCCGGTGCCCTCGCCCACCAGCAGCGCGCTCCGGCAAGGGGCCGTGCGGGCAAGAAACGCCGTGCGGCAGCGTTGCATGAGCCCGCCGGCAAAGGCCAGCTCCAGCCAGTGATAATGGGCCGCGAGACGGTTGAAGTTCATGCCGCCGAATTCAGGCCCGCCAACGGGCGCGGTTGCGGATGGCGCCGCCACCAGAGGCAGGCCAGTACGCCGCCGGCCGCGAAAAATGGCACATCCCAAACATCCGCCGCGCCGTGATGCAGCCAAAACGGTCCGACGATTTTGGCCATCACGGTCCAGACCGCAAGATGGGCGAACATTTCCAGCCAGCCCGGCGGTTGGTCGTGCCGCCGCAGCCCGGTCAGCCGTTGCAACCAAAGAACCACCGGCAACGCCGCCGGCATCATCAGAAAGTCGTCAAAATGAGCATGCAAAAACTGCCACAACCAAGGGGCGCGGCGTGGGAGAAACCCGGCGAGATGGGGGAGCACTGCGAACCGGTTGAGCGCATACGCCGCGAGCGCAAGCTGCATCAGGCGGTCTGCCAGATAACCAAAGCGGGTCATAGCGCCAGCAGGACGAAGCCCGACGAGATTGCCAGCAATGCTTTGAAAAACAGGATCATATGTGTTTTATTTCATGGGTGGTGTCGGTCGCGGAAAACACCGCCATGAAGGTTGATTTTCGTTGCGAGCCAAAGATTTGCAAGCCAATTTTTGATTCAGCCAAAAACCTTTTTAACCCTGTAATATAAAGAAATGGACTAGAATAAATAACATCTATACTTTATATGAATAATTTAACATCTTTATACCGTGAAGTTGAGCTGCGACATCCTGGAGCTCTGGGGCAGGCAAAGCCATTCATGGCCGCGATTATCGGCAAACAAGTCGAATCGCGCAGCCAGCCGATGAATATGCCCCTAACCAACCCAACTTTTAACCCATGACTTTAACGAAACGCGATTTGGTAATTCGCATCAGCGAAGAAAATAAACTGACCCAGGCAGCCGTTTATGACCTGGTGCAAAAGACACTGGATCATATTTCCGAGGCTCTGGCCAAGGGCGATCGGGTGGAACTTCGGAATTTTGGGGTGTTTCACGTGAAGTTGCGCAAGGCCAGGGTTGGGCGTAATCCCAATAAACCGGAAATTGATGTCCCCATTCCGGCCCGGGCCAAGGTCAAATTTAAGCCGGGCAAGGAATTGTCGGTGGCCGTGGCGAAGCTGTCACAAGAAAAGCCGCCAGCCAAGGGCAAGAAAAACTAACGGGCAAGCCAACTGTGAATCAGAACTTTAATTTGTGGGGAATAGGGTGCAGTTCCAAGGGGGGCTGCACCCTTTAATTTCAGGAAGCCATTGATTATGGAAGCGGGCAGCTATATCCGGGGATTTGGGGCGTGCATGATTGACGGGTATCCGCACCAGCCAACGGATTCATTTTTTCATCTGGCGGTGATACGATTGCGGCAGGAAACGAAACGCCCCATTACGACGTCCATGTACACCTTGGGCGGATTTCCCATTCCCCGCGTCCCCAAGCATCTGGCAAGCAAGTGCATGGTGTTTCATCCGAACATTGTGGTGTTGCAATTTGGGGCAACTGATTTGGTGGTGCCGCTGCGCCGGAAGAAGAACCGGGATGGGACGACGGCGGCGGCATTTCATGGGCGTTCAGCGGCCCCGGCAACGCTAATGTCGCGGGCGCGATGGCAGTTTCAGGGACTGGCAGGGGACATGTTGAAATTGGAACCGGTTACGCCGTTGGAGATTTATCTGGAGACGATGGCGGGGCTGGTCCGGACGTTGCTGGAGAACAATATCGTTCCCGTGGTGGTGTCGCCCTTTGTATTCGGCGGTCGGCGGTCGGATCGCAATGCGCGTTATTGTGCCGGGCGGTTGCAAGAACTGCTGGCCACCTTGCCCAAGGCGCATTTTGTGGATGCCTATGCGGCGCTGGACCGGCATCCGCGGCACCGGATGCTGCTGGCGGACGGGGGGCATTTATCGCTGGCCGGGCAGCAGGTGGTGGCGGACGAATTGCTGGCCGTGCTCAAGCGGATAGTGACGGCGTAGGCTGGTTGCGGGCCAGGGGGCAAAGAACAGCCGCACGTTGCGGCCGACTTCGGCAAATTAATATCCAAGTTTCAGGCACACGGTACAATTATGCCCCGTGTGCCTGCGAGCTGTCGAATCGGTCCAGCCGTCCGCCGGTTAATTCACGGCCACGTTGATCTGCCGGGGCTTGGCTTCCTCGGCCTTGGGCAAGGTGACGGTCAGGATGCCGTCCTTGTAGGCGGCTTTGACGTGGTCAGCGGCAACGGTGGCGGGCAGGGTGAGCACACGCGAGAATTTGCCGTAGCAGCGTTCCTGCCGGTGCACTTCGGTGCCTTCCTTGATGGTTTCGACTTTCCGTTCGCCGGCGATGGTCAGGGAGCCATCCTGGAGCGAGACTTCGATGTCTTCGCGGCGGAGTCCGGGCACTTCGATGCGGACGGTGTAGCTGTCCTTGTCTTCATGCACGTCCAGCGCGGGCGACCAGGCGAGCGCCGGGGTTTCAAACAGGCGGTCGAGTTCATCCTGCAGGCTGGTCAGGCGACCGAAGGTGGGCCAGAGGAGTCCGGGACGTTGATATTGCACTAATTTCATAAGTATATTTGGTTATGGTTTGTTGTTGTTTTTTGTTTTAGTTCCAACATCTCCTTATTAGCTTTGGGCGTGCCAACCGTGCCAGGCGGTGCAAACCATTGAAAATTCAATATATTCCCGGGGCCGGCCGGCCGTGCTGCGGGCCGACCGGAAACTTTTGGCACAGGGACTGTGCCAAGCGGGCGATTGGACTGGCACAGTTGGCACATACGGCGTCATCCAGACGGTTGAAGCGGCATCCGGTTAACATTGGGCTGGGTTGAACTGCGGGCTTGCCGGGTTTGGTGGACAGCCCCGTCACATAGTTGTCACATTGGCTGGCTTTACATGATATCCGCCAGACATTTAAGGTTTTTGGATGTATTTATCCTTTGGGTGGTGGCGTGGGCCTTTGGCGGGGGTATTGGCTTTAACGGGTTCAGCTTCGATGGCACGCGCCAGTTTGCCCAGTTTCCATGACTTGGTTTACCAAGGTGGCAATCAGAATGCGATGGTATTGAATCTTCCTGATGGGGCGGTGCTGGACACCGGTGAGTTGAATCTGTCGGCCGGGGAAAGCATTTGGATTCACCAACCCGCCCGAACCGCCGTGGTGAGAATCGTCATTCACTCGCCCGCGCCGGCCCGGGTGGCGGGGCAAATTCATGCGGATGGGGTGGTCATTTTGACGGGTGACGGCGGCTGTGAGATTGGCGCAACCGCCGTGGTGAGCGCGGCGGGAATCAGTGTGAACAGTCCGGGTGGCACGGTGGTGAATCGGGGTTGTCTCACGGCGGCGGGCGGAGAAATTCAACTGGCGGGCGGGATGATCGAGCAATCCGGGCGGTTGCTGGCGGATTCCCAAGGACTACAATCGGGGGCGATTTCGGTGCTGGCGGAGCGGAGTCTGCGGTTGGGCGCGGCTTCGGTTATTTCGGCGCGGGGTGATGCGGTGTGTCCGGTCAGCCCGGGCGGCAACGTAACGTTGAAATCCGCAAATGGGTTTCGCGATGAGCCGGGCAGCCGGATTATTACGACCGGCGGTGGTCGGGGCGGTAACGGCGGCAATGTAGAGGTGAGTGCGCCTGACATCGAGTCGCTGGATTCCGGCATGGATGCCTCGGCGGCGGCCGGATGGATTGCCGGCGGGTTGCTGTTTGATCCCATCAACATCACCCTGACCGGTTCGGGCACGACTACCTCCGGCGCCGCCCCCAACTCTGGCGGGACGGTCAATGGCTCGGCCAATAGCACGGCGAATTGGAATCTGAACGTTAACACTGCTTTCAAGAACAAGAATTTCTCCACCATTACGCTGGAGGCCAGCGGAAATATTACCCTATCCGCCAACCTTAATTGGGATTTGTCCGGGGCCAATGGTTACGCCAACGGCACCCAACTGATTTTGCTGGCGGGCGGTAATATCATCTTTGGCAATAATTCATCCATCGTGGATGAAAACAGTTGGTCCATCTCCCTGATGGCGGGATATAACTTCAACAGCAGAACTGTTCAGTCCGGTACGGGCAGCATCTATTTTAATGGTGGCAATAATTCAACGGGCTCGGGCTATGTGCAGACCACGGCGGGCAACATCAGTCTCGTGGCTGGAAATGACATCCAGGCTTACAGCGGCGGGGCTGAAACCTTTGGCGGCGGGGCCATTACGGCCACGGCCTTGGGCGGGAACATTAACATTTCCGGTCCCGGCTATTTGTCCACCACGGGCGGTGGCAATGTTGCGGCTACGGCGGGTGGCTCGGTTTATATGGGCGCGACTTCGGCGGGGGCCAACGTTGCCAACATCGGAGCCTCCCTGGCGGGTTTCGGCAGTTCGTATCTTTATAATGGCAGTTATCTTTCGTATTTGTCCGGTATCTGCACCGGCGGGGGCGGGGATGTAAAGATCGTTGCCGGCGGCAACATTTACGGCTACCTGCCCGCCGGGAACGCGTCGTACAATTACGATGATCCCGGTTCGGGCGCGTTTGGCGCGGGGAATGTCACGCTGGTTGCCGATGGCAATATCGCGGGGCATTACCAGCTTTTTGCCGGAGTGGGCGGTGTTTATGCGGGCTACAAGACGGATGGAAATGGAAATCCGGTGGCGGATGCCAATGCCACGGGGAGTTATGCGGGTTCGAGCGCCACTCCGCTTGCCTTGAGTCTTACCGGGGTGCCCGCCAGCCAGAATGGCGGTACGGCGTGCGGCTGGAATGTCCACGCCAGCCAGAATATTTTGCTGCAAGAAGTGCGCAATCCGCAGGGGGTGTTCGGCGACCTCAATGGCGCTTACACCTTCAACTATGCGCCGGACAGTTATGTGACTTTGACGGCGGGCAATGAGATTCAGTTGGGTGGCACGGCTGCCATCCCGCGAATTTCGTCCAATCCTGGCGCGGAAATTCCGGCCATTTATCCGCCGAGCCTGACGGCGCAGGCGGGTGCGGGCGGGGTGTGGCTGGGAGCCAATGTGCTGCTTTATCCTTCGGCGCAGGGGACGCTGCAACTGACCACGCTGAATGGCGGGCCGCTGGCCGCCACCGGTTGGAACCTGGCCAGCAGCACGGCTGCAAATCATAAATTGGATCCGGCCGCAACGGGCCAAATTACTCTGACAATGTCGGATTCCAGCGACACGGTGTTTGCCTCGCCGTCATCTTTTACCGGCCATGCGGCCACGCCCGTTCACACCGCCAACTCCACGTCGGTTTTCCTTAATATCTCCGGGGACATGGGCAACGTGGTTCTGAATGCGCCCGAGGCGGCCACGGTGGATGTCGTGGGCGCGATGTATAACGACGGCTTGATCGGTCAGAATTTAAATTCCGGGGATGCGACAACTGTCAACGTGGGAGCCGCCGCCAAAAGCGATTTGGAACAGCGCGGCGTGCTGAATGCGGGAAGCGATTCCGGCCTGACCGTGGGCGGCAACATTGCGAATTTTGACGTATATCAGCGCATCCAAATCGGCTACCTCCCGGATTTCAGCCAGTTGCAGTATGCGGTGATCAATGGCCAGATTCAAAACCTATCCGCTCTGGCGGCCCTCATCAAGGTCAACCCCACTCCCGTGTATGACGCGGCCACCGGTCAGAATGATTTATATACCCTCACTTATCAGGGGCAGATGCCGCAGGCATATTTCAATTACCTGACGAGTCTTCAGGCGGCCGTGCTGGATGGATCGGGCAATCCGGAATATGACGGCGGCGGCAACCTGATAACCCATATTGTCCAAATTCTCCATCCGGCTGATGCCTTGGCGCTTCAAACCGCTTCAGAGTCATCACCGGTTTCCGGCTCGACGCCCGGATTCCGCATCGGCGGCGGCGGCCAGTTGACCGTCAACGGCGGAAACATTGACCTTGGCTCTTCTCCGGGCATTCAATCGGTCGGGCCGGGAACGGCTGGCGGTTTTTATTACAATCCAGCCTTGGCCAATTATTCCAGTGGGGCCAATTTGAAAATAACCGCAGCGGGCAGCCTGACGGTCCAAGACTCGACCATCTCCTGTTTGCCGGGGGCAACGATTGACATCAGTGCGGGAGGCGTGGCCTGGGGTGGTTTGACGGCTTCACTGGCGGCGACCAATTACACAGTGTTGGCGGGAAGCAATGTCACCCTGACGGTTAACGCCACGGGCAGCGGGCCGATTACGTATCAATGGTTTCAGAATGGCGCCTATTTAATCGGGGCAACGTCTGCCAATCTATTTCTGGCCGATGTCCGTCGGGGCGAGGAGGGTGCCTATTCGGTGACAGTGAGCAGTGGTTCGGCCGCCACCAATCTGCAAGCCCAGGTGCGTGTGCTGGCACCGCAGTTGCTCGGTCAGCCGGTGATGCAAACGAATGGAGCGGTGCTGATTCCGTTTGGGGATGCGGATGGCGATTGGCTTTCCACGCAGGATATTTCCAGCTTTGTAATTCAGGGCAGTTCGGATTTGCTGAACTGGAGCAATCTGACCAATGCGATTGTACCGTATGGCGACGGACAACTGGGGTTTTACGATTTAATTTCGCCCGGCTTGCCAAAAATGTTTTATCGGGTGATTGAACAGTGATTGAGGGTTGATTCAAAAAGGGGCGGCGCGCCATGGCTGGCGCGCCGCCTTGTTTTGTTTTACGACTTCGATTACCCGGCTCAGTTTTTCTGGGCCGAAGAGCCTTCCTGATGCTGGCTGCGCAGCATCACACCGAGCAGGCCATCCACCAGGCCGTTGCCGCCGGTGGCGCCGGTCACGGAGACGTCGGGCACAATCCGCACGTTGCGTTCGCCGACGATCTGCATCAGTTGCATGACCGTGTAGCCTTGCGCGCCGAGCGATTCCACGCCCACGCGGTAAGCCTCGGCCTTGGCCGAGCCGGTGGCGCGGATGGCTTCCGCTTCGCCGAGCGCGCGGAGGCGCGTGGACTCGGCCTCGCCGGTGGCCTGTTTCACGCCGGCATCAGCCTTGAGTTCGGCGATGTTCACGCCTTGCTCCGCGCCCACGACCTGCTGTTGGATGTCCGCCAGCGAGGTCTGCCGCACCAGTTGCTGCCGCTGCACTTGCGCGGCTTCCTGGACCTCATAGGTCTTGCGCTGTTCCTCGGCAATCTTCCGTTCGGTCTGCGTCTGCATCAGTTCGGCCGGCGGATTGATGTCGCCAATGAGCGTGTCAATCGCCTGCACATCATAAGCCGCGAGGGCGGTGCGGATGTGGCCGGCCGCTTCCTGCTGCCGCTGGCTGCGCGCGCTCAAAAAGTCGAGCACCGTGAAGTCCTGCGCCGAGTTGCGGAAATAATTTCCGACAATCGGCTGCAGGACGTGATCTACGAGGTTCTGCATGGAACCCACGCGCGAGATCACCTTGGGCGCATCCAGCGCGCCCACGTGGATGATCTGCGACACGTCGAGGTTGAAGGCAAACCCGTCCTGTGACCGCACCGTGATGGAGGACAGCTTCGCATCATAATTGTGCGATTCCGTCCGGCTCGCCCAGTTGAGGACGATGTTGGTGGTGGGCACCAGCTCGACCTTCATCACCCGGGTGTTGAGCGGATGTTTGCCGGGATACAGGGGCGTCACCCAGACGCCCTTGTGGCCCGTGTTTACCAAGTCGCCGTGTTTGAACTCAATGCCGCTGACGTCTTCATGCGCCATGCCGACGAACGAGATCACCACGCCGACGTACCCGATGGGGATGTGTACCATCGGCACCTGTTCCACCTGCACGAACCACGGATTCAGGTTCCACGTGCCGGAGAGCAGGATTTGTTCCTGCAAACCGCGCCGGCCGCCGCCATCCAGAAACGCCTGGGCGTTCTGGAAGTTTTCGTGTCCGGCGATCACCGGTCCGGCGATTTCACCGGCCTCAATCGGCCGGCCGTCCAGCGCGGTGACGATGCCGACCATGTCCGGCTCGACGCGTTGCAGCAGGAATTGCTCGGGGGCCATGCCGTTGTCGGATGCGCTCCACGACGTGATGACGGTGAACAGCGCGGTGTTGATGCGGTATGTGCCGGCCGTAAGAATGCCGAGCTGCCGGCCTTTCTCACCGCCGTAGAGCAGGAACTTCCGTGCATCCTGGAATTTGTCGCTATCCACGAGCTTGCCCAGGATATGCTCGGAAGGCATGGCCGCGCCATCCGCCGCGAGCACCAGCGCGATCTCGCCCTGCGGCACGACCGTGACGGGCACCTTGAGGACGCGATATTGCCACGGCCAGTAACCAAAGTGCAGGCCCGGCGCGAGGGTATCCGCCTGGTAACCGGCTTCGCCGTCGAGGGCGATGAGCCGTCCGGGCGCGAGGCTTTTGCCGGAGAATCGTTTGATGACGATCCCCACCTGGCGTTCACGGATCAGGACCAGACCGGAGAGGAGCGTCAGAATGATCAGCCCCGGCAGCCACCAGTACCACGCCACGTCAAATGAACCCCAGCCGATTGCCAACGGTATGTTTGTTGTCATAACCCATCTCCGATGTGGTTGTGCGCGGGCACGGTTTATCGCCGCGCCTGGGCACAACGCGTTTGTTCGGGGAGACCGTGGTGTCCCGCACACGCGGGGACTAGAGGATCGCCCTTCCAGATGCCGACGAGGTTAGCTGACGGGCTCGGTCCTGAAAGTGACCGCGCGAATGGTTCGCCATCCGCGTACGCCCCGTCCCCGGATCTTCTCCGGGGATTTGGTTCCCCCGCGCAGACCGGCAGGAAGGCCGGGCCGCTTAGGCTGCTGACAAGTGAAGTATCGGACGGGGACGCGGAAAGTCAACAGGTGTGCGTGGAAGTGATTGAAGCGTAATTAAATATAAAATTAGCCCAACGCGCCCTCACTCCGGCACTCTCCCCTCTGCCGGGGAGAGGGAGAAACGGTTTCAGCGTTTCGGCTGGGCCAACCGGGTTGGTCGTTCGCACACCATAAAAATGGGAAAAGGATCAACGGGGAAGAACCAACTCCTAACCATTTAACATTTCGATAGAACGTACCAACTAATTTTGTCTGGTTTGGCCGATGGTGAAGTTCAAGGTCAGTCGGAAGTCGTTCACGTGATTGAAATAGGAGTCGTACTCAACCGACGATTGCGGGGGGGTGGCGGCGGGATTGGAAGGCTCGCCTGCAACATCGAAGGAGGGCCGGTCGCGCTCAACCTTTATGCGGGCCCGTCCGGCAACTGCTGGTTCCGGACGCAGGCACAGATAGCCCATGGCGGTGAGGAGCAGGATCAAGCCGATGGTGCCGGCGGGTTTCATTTGCCATTTCAAAGTGCCCGGAGGAGTTGGGGATGTCAATTTCAATTTGCGGTAACATCCAACATCCAACGCCCAACAACCAGAGAAATGGATCGGCCATATTTTATGGCAGCACCTGGACGCGGTAGAAGTGCGGGGTGGCGCTGTTGGTGACGGTGTAGGTCATCACGGGGGCGTTGGAGGCCTGGAGCCAGGGGGTGACGGGTGTCCAGGAAACCAGGTTGCCGGAGACGTTCACTTGGTAAAGGCGGTTGGTGGCGACGGTCCATTGCATTTGGACGCGATGGCCGGGTTGGAGACCGTAGCCGTTGAAATAAAACCGGGAGGCGGCGTTGGTGGGATTGGTGCCGGCGATGAATTCGGCGTAGTCGGTCATGCCGTCGTGGTCGGTGTCGGTGGCAGCGGTGCGGTTGGTGGCGACGGAGTTGAAGTAGTCCATTTCCCAGGCGTCGGAGATGCCGTTGTGGTTGGCATCGATAAAGGTATAGGTTCCGGTGGCGGTGGTGGTGCCGCCGAGGGTGACGGTGTTGGTTTGGTCGGGTGGGGTGATGTAATAGGGCACATCGCCGAATTCCACGAGGTACTGGCCGGCGTCGAGGTTGCTAATGGTGACGGAGGGGGCCACGCCGCTTTGAATGGGTACGGGGCCGAGGGTGGTGAGTTGTGAAAGGGTGTAGGTGCCCTGGCCGAGGTTTTTGGTGATCTTCAGGTTTCCGCCGGCGCTGACGCCGGTGACGGCGACGTCATCAATATCCCAGCCATAGACGGTATTGACGCCCCCGAAGTCTTGATAATAGAAAACGATTTGAATGGTCTGGCCGACCCAGGGGGTGAGGTCTACGGATTCCTGTTCCCAGCCTCCGGAGTTGGTGCCGGTGAAGTCCCAGGCCATGGGCAGATTGGCGGGGGCGGTACTGCTGTTGGTGCTGATGAAAACCACGCCGTCCTCATAACCCTGGAAATTACAGGCGTCATAGAAGGTGAGAGTGGCGGATTTCAGGCCGGAAAGATCCAGGACGGGGCTGTAGAGATAACTGCTGGCGATGAAGAAACTTTGGTTGCCATCAATATCGCTGCTCCAGGCATTGGTGCCGGAGTAGGCACCGGTGGCGGCCGGATTGTTGGGCGTGCCGAGGGTCCAATTGATATCTGACCCGAAAGTCGGGTCGGGTATGACGGTCCAGCCGGTGCCACCGCTTTCAAAATTATCAAACCACGGCGGGGTGGGGGCTTTTAACGTTTGGAAGGTGTAGAGATTGCCGCTGTTGTCATTGACAGTGGTATTGCCGGCTTGGTCGGTGCTGACCACCTGATAGTAGTACACGCGATTTGCCGCGAGGCCGCTGATGGTGAGGGCGTGATTGGTCACGAGAGTGCTGGCGTAGGCGGACCGGTCGGGCAGGGGTGATTCGCTGTATTGCACGGAGGAGTCGGCGGGCTTGGAGGTGAGCCAGGTGACTTTGGCGTTGGAATAATCGGTGGTGGCGGCGACGGCGGAAATGACGGGCGGCACGGTGTCGATGCTGGCGGTGGCGGTGACATTGCTGTTGCGACCGGCGTCAAAGTAAGTGGCGGTGATGGTGTCGCCGTTTTGGACGCGGAGTTGGTTGGTGGCGGCGGTGCCATTGACGAGCGTGAGGTAGCCGGTGAACAGGCCGGGATGGGTGGTGGCGTAGAGAGTAACCGTGGTGCGATTGGTGCGCGAGGTGGCACCGAACGTGACGGTGGTGCGGTTGGTGCCGATGAGCGCGGAATCGCCGACTTGGACGGTGACGGTTTCGTTGGTGGTGTAGAGAGACTGGTCGAGCAAGACAACACCCTGGCCGTTCACACCGGGCGCGAGGAAGTTGATGATGTTGCGCAGCAGGTAAATGGCGTTGTTGGTGGCGGGGCCATTGGTGGGGATGGCGTCAAAGGGATAGGAGAGGAAAACGACGCGGCCGGGGCTGTCCACGCCGATGTTGGGATAGCTCATGCCGCAGGGTTTGCCGGAGACGGATTCAAAAGTGATGGCGGAGCTAATGACCGACGGGGTGAAGGTGTCGGAAAAGTCCGGACCATAGACGTCGTCCGCGCCGACATCAAAGCTGGGATAGTCGCTGTAATCCAAGGTGAGGTTGAGGCCGCCGGCGACATAGGCGGGGGTGCCGACAATGGCGGGCACGCCGAAATCCTCGTCGCAGTCGGTGCAGGGGGCCGGCGGGTCGGGATTTTGCAGGAAGCCGGCGACTTGCAGGACATTCTGGCGGAAGGGCACATCGCCGAGCTGGGAGAGAATGCCCATTGAAGCCATGAAGAAGGAGCCGCCGCCGTTCAGGTAGTTTTGGATCATGTATTGCTGGCTGGCGTTGAGCGTGTTGTTGGTGGCGGTGGGATCGGGCAGGCCGTCGGCGTCCACGCCATAGTTGATAATGTCGTCGGTCACGCGCCAGATGACGACGGGGAAGGGCTGGAGATCGGTGAGCTGCGGATAGCCGCGCGCGTTGACTTTCCAAAACCCGTAGGTGATGCCGGCGGCGGAGAGGACGTTGGTGTAGGCGCTGTCCGGGATGACGGTGGCACCATTGGCAGTTTCGGCGACGGTGTCGTAGGCGTCCACGAGCAGGACGGTGGGGGTGGTGATGCCAGTGAACGTGTAATTGGAGCCTGAGTTGTTATTGGTGGTGACATTACCGGCGGCGTCGGCGGAGCTGACGAGATAGTAATAAGTTTTGCCGGTGAGGAGGCCCGCCAGTTTTACGACGTGACTGGTGACAAGGGAGAGATTGGTGACGCTCAGGTTCAAGTTGGCGCTGTTGGTGCCGTAGCGGACGAGGGAGGTGGCGGGCTCGGTGGTCTGCCAGGTGATGGTGAGGACGCCGACATCGGTGGTGGTGGTGACGGCGGAGATGCCGGGCGAGACAAGATTGGCCACGGCGGTGGCACTGCGTTTGACGCCGCCGATATCCACATAGTCGGCTTCCAAGCTGTCGCCATTGGCAATTTGAATCTGGTTGGCGGCGGCGGTGCCGGTGACAGTGGCGACCGCGCCGGTGAAGGTGCCGTAATTGCCGAGGGTGTGCAGCAGATTCGTGAGGCCCTTGTGCTGGGTGAGGTTGGTGAACAGCACGCTGACGGTGTTGCTGGCGGCGCGGTCGGCATCGAATACCTCGGCTTGGATCTGGCTGGGGGCGGTGTAAGCGGGGCGATCCAGCAAAATGAAACCGGTGCCGGGGCGGAGGAGGTCGCCGGAGGAAACGAGGGCGAAATCCTGGTCCACGGCGGTGGTGTCGAGCCGGGCGTCCGAGACGACCTTGCTGGCGCGGACGCGGACGAGGTAATCACCAGGGGTGGGGACGGAGAGGTAAACGCCTTCGACGTTGTTGAGCTGGTCGGGCGTGGGCGCGTTGGGCACGGATTCGCCGGCACCAAACTGGTTGCCGCGATAGAGCGTGCCATCGGGGCCGACGACTTCGAGGTCGAGATCATTCACGAGCGCGGGAATGGCACCGGGAAAGCCGGGGACGTCGGTGTAGGCGAGGGTGATTTTCAGCGGTTGATCCGCGCCCTGGACGAAGACGTGTTGAGAGTAAACCTGGCTGTTGGTGAGCAGGACGGTTTGATCGAGGTACTGGTAATAACGTGGAGCGGTAAGGACGTTGGTGACGACGATGTTGGTCAGGTTGATGCGCCCCCAGCCTTCCTGATTATTCGGGACGGGACCGGGACCGCCGTTGGATTCGTCGAGTTCGTCGGCGGAATTGATGAGGGCGGCTTTGACCAGAGCGGGGGAGGGCGTCGCGTTGGTGTGAAAGTGCTGATAGAATTGGACGAACACGGCAGCGGCGCCGGCGGCGTGCGGGCCGGACATGCTGGTGCCGCCCATATAGACGTAATAATTATCAATGGCGGTCCAGGCGATGGCGGCTTCATCGGGCGCGGCGGACGAGGCGGCGGAGGCGATCCACGTGCCGGGGGCGACGAGGTCGGGCTTGATGCGACCGTCGGCGCAGGGGCCGGTGCTGGAGAAGTCGGCCATGGTGTCGGGACCATCCGCGTAGAGGCCATAGGTGGTGGCGAGGGTGCCGGCGATATTTTCGGACGCACCGGTGGCGATGACATTTTTACCGGTGGCGGGACTGCCGATGGTTTGGGTGCCGGGACCGGCGTTGCCGGCGGAGAATTCAAGAATGTAAGGTTGGTCGCCGGCGGTGCCGGCATCGGCATCGCGCACAAGTTCATCGAACTGGGCGGAATCGGTGTCGTAATCGCCCTGCACATCGTTGCCCCAACTGTTGGAGCCGATTTTCGCGCCGTGGCGGACGGCGTCCTGGGTGAGGGTGGCATCGCTGGGGAAGGGGTTGGCGGGGTTGGCACTGTCATCGAAGATGCGTTCGACAAAGAGATTGGCACCGGAGGCGACACCGAGTCCGTAAAGCTGGCCGGTATCGGGATCGGTCTCGCCGGTGGCGGCGTTGCCGGCAACGATGCCGGCGCAATGGGTGCCGTGGCCGTAGCCATCGGAGCCGTCGGTGAGGCTGCCGTAATATTGGAAGCCGGTCACCCGGCCGCGCATATCGGGATGCATGGTGTTGGTGTTGCCGGAATCAAGGCCGGTGTCGGCCACGCACACGGTGACGTTGGAGCCGTTGTAGCCCCATTGTTGCGTGAGCGTCCGGGTGGCAATGGCTCCGTCGTCGCCGCCCACAATTTTGGCGGCGGCTTCATCGAAGAGTTTGCGCTGGGGGGCGGGTTCGAGCCAGAGCACGGCACCGGATGCGGTGAGGGCGGAGGCCTGTTTGGGGGAAAGCTCACCGCGCAGGAAGGTGCCCTGGCGGAGGTGAGTTTCGTGTTCCACGGAGCCGAGCAAGGCGCGGACGGCGGTGACTTCGTTGCTCGAGGCGGTGGCGGACAGGAGGAGATTGACGGTGAGGGTGCGGTTGGTGTTGGCGGGGTCGCGGAGGGCGGCGGCGAGGCGCGGGTGGACTTTGTGTTCGGCGCGGTAGGGGCCGACCCAGGTGACGAAATTCTTGGCGGCGATGGTGGCGGGGGAGACGTTCTTCAAGCGGGCAATGAACGCATCGTCGGGAACGTACTTGATGAGTTCGACGCCGGCGGCGCGGAGTTCGGTGAGTTGTTGCGGTTCCAACGTGCCACTGAACTGGATGAGGTAGAGACTGGCGGCGGGGGCGTTAGTTTTGAGATTCGCGGCCAGGAGGGCGCGGCTTTCCGGGGCGGCGGTGTCGATGAAGCCGTTGCGCAGGCGGATGGTTTTGGCGGGGGCTGGGGCGCACAAAGAAAACACAAACAGGGCCGGTAAAAGCAGCCTGCCACCGGCTTGCCAGAAACTGCGGAGATGCATTGTTAACCGATAACCTGTGTAATGGGTTTGGGCAATGGGAAACTTCGCGAAATACTGGGCGAAGGTGGCGGATGGAGGATGGATTGGGACGCTGGGGAAAATATCCAACACTCAACATCGAACACCCAACATCCAATGGGGGAAGTGGTTGGTTGGTCTTATGGCTTGGGCTGGTCCGAAGGCGGCGGGGAGGTGCAGGTTGGCGGCGGGGAGGATTTCCAGACGGCGCGAGTGGCTTTGGTGGCGGCCATGGCGAGAACTGCGCCTACGAAGGCCCAGAGGATGCCGGAGAAGGCGCCAGTCCAATTGAACCGGAAGAGGCCGAAGGTGAAAATGATGGCGGTGGCGGTCCAGATGACGGTTGTGCAGATGGTTTTGGCCGAGTTATCGTTCATATGGTTTTTAGGGCCAGGGGGAGGCGGGTTGGTTGCCGCCGGCCCAGGCATAAATGGCATCGAGGGAAAGCCAGCCGAGGTAGTAGCCGGTTTTCTCGATGCCGGTCATGTCGGCGGTGGGGGAAGGCTGTTTCTTTTCAATGCCGTTGATGCCGGTCGCCACGGCAGGGGGATCGGGCGGGGCGGTGGCGCAGCCGGGGAGGACACCGGTGAGGGTGGCTAGGAGCAGGTACGCCAATAGTGGCCGCAGCGTTTTCATGGTGTTGCTTTGGTGGCAACCGTCGCAGGGGAACATGCGACGGGAAAAGGAGGGATGCAAGTGCAATTGAACGTTAACATCCAACATCCAACGCCCAACATCGAACATCCAATGAATTAGCGGTTGAGGGCGGCCATGCTTGGCGCGGGGTAGCGGGCGCCGGCGGTGATGCCGGGGGGCGCGGCGTCATTCAGTTCATCGAGGTCGGCGGGGCTCAACTCGATTTGCTGGGCGGCGACATTTTCTTCGAGATAGGTGCGGCGTTTGGTGCCGGGGATGGGGACGATGTCCGTGCCTTGCGCTAACACCCAAGCGAGGGCGAGTTGGGCGGGGCGACAGCCTTTGCGCTGGGCGAGGGTTTCGAGACGGTGAACGATTTTTAAATTTTGCTCGAGGTTTTCGCCTTGGAAACGCGGGCCGTTGCGACGCCAGTCGTTGGCGGGGAGATCGTCGGTTTGCTGGATTTTGCCGGTGAGGAAGCCGCGGCCGAGCGGGCTGTAGGGGACGAAGCCGATGCCGAGTTCGCGGCAGAGGGGGAGGATTTCGGCTTCGACGTCGCGGGTCCAGAGGGAATATTCGGTTTGCAGGGCGGCGATGGGATGAACCTTGGCGGCGCGGCGGATGGTGGCGGGGGCGGCTTCGGACAGGCCAAGGTAACGGACTTTGCCGGCGTGAATCAGTTCGCTCATGGCCCCGACGGTTTCTTCGATGGGTACCAGGGGATCCACGCGGTGCTGATAATAGAGGTCAATGGTCTCAATGCCGAGGCGCTGGAGGCTGGCATCGCAGGCGGCGCGGACGTAGTCGGGATGGCCGTTGACGCCGAGAAATTTGCCCTGGGCATCGCGGACGTTGCCGAATTTGGTGGCGAGGATGACCTGGTGGCGGTGGCCTTTTAAGGCGAGGGCGAGCAGGCGTTCGTTATCGCCGCAGCCGTACATGTCGGCGGTGTCGAGGAAGTTGAGGCCGAGGTCGAGGGCACGGTGGATGGTGGCGATGGATTCCTCGTCGTTGCGGGTGCCGTAAAATTCGGACATGCCCATGCAGCCGAGGCCGAGGGGGGAGACGGAGAGACCGGTGGTTCCGAGCTGGCGATGTTTCATAAAATGGTGGGGTAATATGTACCAGATTGGGGCCGGGACAAGGCCGGCAGACCGAAATTTCAGTTATTCAGTTAAAATGGATTGTAATAATATTAACCTAATTGACATTTAATGTTTGAAATTAGAAAGCATTTTTTGCAAGAATGTAACCGTAAATTGACTGTGCTGGTAAAAATCAGGCTAAATCATTAAACCATTGTATTAAATTATGAAAACATACTTATCAAAACTTTCTTTGGGGCTGGCGGTTATGGGGCTGGGCTGGGCGGCGCAGGCGCAAACGGCGGATGTTTCCTTTTCCGGAACGGCGGGGTTCACGCCGTATTCCGTGACATTTGGCAGTGATGTGAACTTCGAGGTTACCAACGCCACGCCGGCGGGTGATTTCATGCTGTTTTCGATCAAAGACGCGTTTCCCACGAACGGTCTGGTGCAGCATTTCATGACCAGTTTTTCCTCGGATCTGCAGTATTCCATCAATGGCGGATCGAAGTTGGACATTGCCGGGCTGGCGGATGCCGGCTGGTCATCGCAGGACATGAAGGCCAATGACCAGTATTTTTGGGTCACCCTACAACAAAGCCTTGTCCCGGGCGATCTGGTAACCCTGTACGCGGGAACCCTGACTACGGCGGGAAACACGGTGCCGGAATTTCTGACCGGCACCTCGGGAACGTATGACATGTTCCTGGCGGATGCCGGTGCGAACGGGGCGGGCGGGTTGGATATTTCGGGACCATACTCAGTGCCGGAACCCGGTTCGCTGGCGCTGGTTGGTGTGGGCTTGGTGGGGATGCTGGTTCGCCGGCGCCGGTCGGCGGTGTAACCATTCCGAATACGAGCAACTGAAATATTAGCTGGCTTGCGCGCGCCCGGGGCAATACCTGGGCGCGCGTTTGTTATTCCGGTATCCGCCAGTCCATGGGACATGCCCAAATAGGAAAAACGGTTTTTTGATTTTATGGAAAAGGTGGTGTATAATTTCGGGTTTACTTTTGCTGAAAAACAAAAGCTTACCCTTAATAATACATCACTACTGTCCGGTTTAAAACCCCAGTAAACATTGATGATCGGTGATGTCTGATGGCGGAGGAGTGGGCGGTTGTTGAGTAAGCGCCTGTAAAATGGGCATTTTCTCGAAGAGCGTGAGGCTTAAAATCTGTAAAATA
>CAIQKM010000150.1 GCA_903872345.1 uncultured Verrucomicrobia subdivision 3 bacterium
CCACGGCAGTACGCGGGCGTTGATGGACGCTGGGGGGAACGTGGTGAATACGTTTGCGTACGACGCGTATGGGACGCTGATCGCGTCCAACGGCTTGCCGCAGACGGCATATCTGTATTGCGGGCAGCAGTATGATTCGGATTTGGGGCTGTACCTGAACCGTGCGCGGTATTTGAATGCGGGGACTGGGCGGTTTTGGACGATGGATACCACCGAGGAGGACAACGAAGACCCGCTATCCCTTAATAAGTATCTGTATTGCCAGGGGAATCCAGCAAACATGACTGATCTCAGCGGGCACGATGGGGATTTAATTTCATTAGGAATTAGCAGCAGTATCGGGGCAGGACTTGATGCTATGTATAATGGCACTGTCACGACTGCTGGAAATTCCGTTAAAAACACAATTGTCGGAGTATTTTCACAATATTCTGTGGAACAAATTGTTGCGATAAATTTTATTGATAATGCTGGCGGTGTAGTTGCCGGGAAACTTGTTGGGCAATTGGCGAAACTAAGAAATCTACCCGGTATTGCTAGTGGAATTGGCAAGCTAATTCAAGGCGGAAGATGGCTTAGAGGATCACAAGGCAATGCTGGTTTTATACCTCAACAAATAGCTTCAAAGCTCGTAGGTCAAAAATTTGCAAATTTCGATGCGTTTCGCGAGGCATTTTGGAAACTTGTAGCCGATGATTCGGAACTGGCTAGTGGGTTTTCAGTTCAAAACGTAGCTCGTATGAAAAATGGAAATGCTCCATTTGCCGCAGCAACACAGCAGGTTGGTGGTCGTGTTACTTATGAGTTGCATCATGTAATGCCCATACAAAATGATGGAGAAGTTTACAATGTAGACAATTTGGTGGTTTGCACTCCAAGATATCATCAAGATATTCTTGCTCCAGCATACCATTATTAATATTTGACGTTATGAATGACGCAGAGATTTTAGACCTTATTGCTCGCCTCCGGCGTGGAGAAGGTAGCGATTATGAGGTGGGTGAATGGACTGGAAAATTAAAAAATTTCACTGGCTGTCCAAATATTTCGGATTTAATTTTTTTTGGTAATCCATCTGACACGCCAGAAATAATTTTAATCAAGGCACGTCAATATCGTCCCTTTAAGCTCTGAACAAATGACCTCGACGCGTCAACCAAAGCACCTGTAGTGCCAAAGAAAAACCGAACGCCGGGATAGCTTCTCGGCTTCCGCCTCCGTTTCGCTTCGGCGCGACAAGACGAACGATGAGAAAGCTCACCTACATCAGACTGAACCGCCAAACGCCTTGCCCACCTCGTGGCGCTGTCCCGGTCTACCATACCTGTTGTGGGAGGTTTTTTCACTCGCAACATGCAGTTCGTATTCGGTCATGGCGGCGACCATTCCGGCTATGTCGTAGCATTGATTACCTGTTCAGCGCATGGCTGGCAATCCTGATTTTTATTGCGAGCGCAACCGGATTTTTTGCCCCGAAAGCCTTTGGCTTAACAATTGGCCAGACGGATGCGAATGGTCACACGACGACCTTCCGGTACGATGCGCTGGGGCGGCGGACGGGGCGGACGTTGCCGGGCGGGCAGAGTGAGGGCTCCTATTATGATCCGCTGACGGGCAATTTGATATACCAGACGAATTTCAACGGGGTGGTGATCACGAACGGGTATGACGTGGCGAACCGGCTGACGAACAGCGCGTCGGTGAACGGGTACCGGGTGAGCTACGGGTACAACGTGACCAACGGCTGGCGGACGAACCTGGTGGATCCCAGCGGGACCACGGTGTGGCGGTACAATGCGGTGGGGCAATTGACGAACAAGGTGGTGGTCTGGGCGAACGGGCCGGTGGCGACGTTGAACTACGGGTATGACGCCTTGGGCAGCCTGACGAATCTGTGGTCGGGCACGGCCAACGGG
>CAIQKM010000151.1 GCA_903872345.1 uncultured Verrucomicrobia subdivision 3 bacterium
GCTTTTTTCATCGCCCCACTGGCGCTACCGCGAATGACAGCCGCAAAAGCAAGCAAGCAGATCAAGTGTTTTGTGCATTTATTTGGCCGTCAGACTCTGCCAAAACACCCCCAATTTCCTTTTTCAGACGCACTCTAAGACTCGCACATATCAATCCGGGGCAGACAGCAAAAGTGAGACTTTTGATGGACGAGTTACCTTCCAAACCCCCAATTTTTAAATGTCCGATGGCTGGTTTGGAAGTCAAAGAACAGGCGAATATTGAAATTAATAGTTTCACGCAAGCCCTACTGGAAATCGCTGCACCGTCTCTTGCTCAATTTGTTAAATCAATCAAAAGCCGTTGAGATCTTATTCATGACAGCCACCCTTCCAAGTCTCGCCAAGCTCCAGCCCAATCTCCACTGGGCCAAGCTGCCGCTGTTCAATCGCAAAAAATGGTTGCGCGTGTGGTTTGATGACGCGGTGGTGTCCGGTGACATTTATGTGCTCGCGCCCAAGGGCGACCGACTATCCCCAGAGACCACCCGCCCTTTCGCCCGCCATCTCTTTTCTATTGCATTCACCGCCCAATCGTTGAAAATTTTCCGTGGCAATGGAGTTTGCCATCCGGGTCTGCCTGGTAAACCGCCTGACCGTTTCAGTGCTGATGACTCCTACGAATCAACCAATATTCGTCGGAGCATTATGAATATAGCGTATCTCTGGGTCGCCCTCGGCGGCGCCCTTGGCAGTGTCAGCCGGTTTTGGGTGGATGGCCTCGTCTCCGCCCGCTTCGGCAAATCCTTCCCGTGGGGCGTCCTCGTCATCAACATCACCGGCTCCTTTCTCATCGGCTTCATCGGCGCCATGACCAATCCCGATGGCCGGATGGATCCCAAAACCCGCGTCTTTGCCACCCAATTCCTGATGATCGGCATCTGCGGCGGTTACACCACCTTTTCCTCGTTTAGCTGGCGCACTTTGCAATTCATCCAGGATCGCCAATGGCTTTATGCCGGTGGCAATATCTTCTTATCCGTGATACTGTGCCTTATTGGCGTCTGGCTGGGTTACCTGGCCGGCATGATGTACAGCTCAATGAAAGGCCACTGATATGGAAATCCCCAACGAAGCGCTGCTCCTGCGGATCTTTCTCGGCGAAGCCGACCGCTGGCAGCATCAGCCCCTCTACGAAGCCATCGTGCTCGCCGCCCGCGAAGCCCATCTCGCCGGCGCCACCGTCCTGCGCGGGCCCATGGGCTTTGGCAAAGCCAGCCGCCTCCACACCTCCAAAGTCCTGCGCCTCTCCGCCGACCTCCCCCTCGTCATCGAAATCGTGGACAGCGAGGAAAAAATCAACGCCTTCCTGCCCACGCTAAAAACCATGTTCGGCAGCGGCCTCGTCACGCTGGAAAAAGTGCGGGTCCTGCATTATGGTGCGAATAATACGTAGCAGCCGACGTGAGGAGGCTCAAACATCTTTTGAAGCGCTCATTTATTTAGAGCCTCACGTCGGCTGCCACTTAACCAACGGGCTGGCGGCGGCGTGCCAGGCAGAACACCTGGCTAGTCGTACAGTTTGTCTTAATTTGATTTTAAAAATATGACCGCATTTTTGGAAACCATTCCCAGCCTGTTGAATCAAGACCAAGGTCTCGGCCTCGTCCTGCGCGAGACTTTGAAGCACTTTGATTCCCAAACCGGCACCATCCACCGGCTCGACGCCGCCACCCAATTGCTGCATCTCACCGCCCAGCTCGGTCTGCCCCCGCAGTTGCTGGACATCGTCAAAACCATTCCCGTCGGCAAAGGCATCGCCGGCGAAACCGTTGCCAAGAACCGGCCCGTGACCATCTGCAATCTCCAGACCGACACCGGCGGCGTGGCCAAGCCCGGCGCCAAACAGACCGGCGTGGGCGGTGCGCTCTGCGTCCCCATCCGCCGGAACGATCAAATCATTGGCACCTTCGGCGTCGGCACCATCCGCGAGCACGATTACACCGCGGCGGAAATCAACCTGCTCCAGGACATCGCCAACATGGTCGGCGAATCCTTCAAATAACCCGGCATGGCGGATTCAACTCCTTCCCCCGGCGGCAGCCAGCCCAAATTCCGCTGGCTCAATCGCACCGTTCTCGGCATCGCCCTCGCCTCGCTCTTCAGCGACTGGGCGCATGAAACCGCCACCACCGTCCTGCCCGCCTTCCTCGCCAGCCTGGGCGCCGCCGCTGCGTGGCTTGGCCTGATCGAAGGTATTTCCGACGGCCTGTCGAGCCTCGCCAAACTCGGCTCCGGCTATTACACCGATAAATTCAAATATCGCAAACCCATCGCCGTGACCGGTTACCTCGTGACCGCCCTCGGCACCGCCTCCTTCGCCTTCGCCACCACCGCCTGGCAAATTCTGCTCTCCCGCTCCTTCGCCTGGCTGGGACGCGGCATCCGCACCCCCGTCCGCAAAGCTCTCCTCGCCGCCGCCGTCACCAAGGAAACCTACGGCCGCGCCTTCGGGTTTGAGCGCATGATGGACACCATCGGCGCCATCGCCGGCCCCGCCACCGCCCTGCTCCTGCTCTCCTTGTTCGCGCACGATTATCGTCGTGTCTTTCTGGCCACCCTCATTCCCGGCCTGTTCGCCGCCGGCGTGATCGCTTTCCTGGTGAAGGAAAAGGAACGCAAACGCGTATCGCATATTTCCTTTCAGGATCAATTGCGCGCCCTGCCCGCGCCTTACCGCCGATTCCTCGCCGCCGTCGCCCTCTTCGGTGCCGGCGATTTCGCCCCCACCCTGCTCATCCTGCTGGCCACGCAAAAACTCACCCCGGCACTCGGTGCCGCCCCAGCCGCCAGTTTTGCCGTCGGCTTTTACCTGCTCCGCAACACTTTCAACGCCGCACTCGCCCCGGTCGCCGGCTGGCTGGCCGATCATTTCCCCAAATACCTCGTCCTCGCCGTCGGCTACGCGCTGGCCGCCGCCATGGCGTTGCTCGTCATGTTTGCACCGCTCAATGTCTGGACCCTTGGCGGCGTTTTCGCCCTCGCCGGCATCTTCGTGGCCATCACGGAAACTTTGGAAGACACCCTCTGCGCCGAACTCATCAGCGAGGAACATCACGGCACCGCCTTCGGCGTCCTCGCCACCATCAACGGCCTCGGCGATTTCCTCTCCAGCATCATGGTCGGAGCCCTGTGGACCGCCTTCGGCACCACCGTAGCCTTTGCCTACAGCGCCACCCTCTTCATTCTGGGAATGCTGCTGGTGCTGCGCGTCCGGCCCGGATAACGGTAAAGCAGGCGTTCAATAGCCAACGGCATCATGGACTGCGCCGGCAAAGCGAAGCGGTGACGGCGCTTTTCCACGCGCGGCTTCTCAAGAACAGGTTTTCCCCAATGAAGTCAAGACACGCCCATCAATATTTCAACCTCACTTTTTCCCTAACCACGACCTTGCGACATCGGCCTACTTAGCGACTAAAAATGCAACCATACCACATATACCTGTTGTTGTATTCCAAGAGCATTTACATAAATTTTTGCAGGCATACACATTCTGTGTACGTTTGTAGATATACTAAAAGTTGTCAGATTAAATATCGATAGACCACCCAGCGGTGCCTCGCCAACCATGGTCCAACCATACCAATCACCTCCATCACTATTGTCCTTCTGTTGAAATAATGGGTGCCCCCATGATCCAGACATTAATACATTTGTAGTAGCAAGCGGGCAGACAAAGCCCACAGAAACTTTATCAATTTCAAAATTATTAAGATTTTTAACCTGAATAAACACGCTGTGCTCGTTATTAAGATTAATATAATTCGAACCCATATCCACTGTGAGCGAAGCATTTGCAATTTCTTGTCCATTGACCATTAGAGAAAAGTTGTTTGTGCTTTTTTTAAGACTGCCAAATACATTTGTTAAGGATTCAGTATTCATGGCAACCCATCGGGTTAAGGTGTCGATACGTTCAGTTAATGGAGTATTCGTATTGAGGCTTTGGGCGAGAACCATCCAAGATGCCACTGCATTCTTTGCATTCTCAGCTTCAATTTGAGCCTTGTCCCTTTCCGCTGTCAGCTTTTGGATTTCCGCATCTCTGTCTATACTTTTTTGATTTGATTTTTGAATTTCCAATGTGTCTTTTTGAGCAATCGACGACAAGTTGGCAATAGTAGAATTTTGAGTTCTTATTACATCGTCACTACTATGAGTTCCATGTTCGTACCCAATGTAAGCCACTAGAACTGCCAAAAGCAAAAAACCAAACCACCCATCCCTTAGACCCTTACCATCTCTAATTAGAAAACCTAGGAATAATTTACCAAGATGTAATTCGGAAATAAAATCAAAGAAAATATTTTTCTTTTGATTTTCACTCACCGGTTTGCTTGATGGTTCAGATTCATCTACCATACCCGAGAATCCTCGAGAGACTAAAAAGTGTCAAACCCTTGTTTGCCTTATATGTTTTGTGCTTCAATACCACTTCTCCTCCAATGACACCGAAGGCCAGTCCGATCAATTTGGGCACCTTTAATATTGAGCACCAAATTCCATGATGCATCGAACCATCTAGCAATTTTATCTCATCATCCTGCTTGATTTTCCCTCTCACCGGCTTAAAGTCCCTTCATGGCCGAACCGTTGCTTGTCATTGAGCATCTCCGGGTGGACTTCCCCGAAGTGGTGGCAGTGAATGATTTATCCCTCGCCCTCGCCGCCGGCGATGTCTGCGGCCTGATCGGTCCCAACGGCGCCGGCAAAACCACCACCATGCGCGCCGTCTCCGGCCTGCAGGAATTCACCCGCGGCTCCGTCCGCGTGGACGGCCATGAACTTGCCCGCGAACCCGATGAACTGAAACGCCGCCTCGGCTTCATGCCCGATTTCTGCCCCACCTACGACCGCCTGACCACCTGGGAATTTCTGGAACATTACGCCCGCGCCTTCAGCGTGCCGGATCGCAACAAACGCATTGACGACTGCCTCCAGCTCACCTGGCTGACCGACAAGCGCGACGCCTTCTGCGGCCAGCTTTCGCGCGGCATGAAACAACGCCTCGTGCTCGCCAAAACCCTGCTGCCCGATCCCCAAGTGCTGTTGCTTGATGAACCCGCCAGCGGCCTTGATCCCCTGGGCCGCATTGAACTGCGCAACATCCTGCTCCAACTTCGCGACGCCGGCAAAGTCGTCTTGATCTCATCCCACATCCTGAGCGAGCTCTCCGGCTTCTGCAACAAAGCCGCCATCATGGAGCGCGGCCGGATGGTCCAGTCCGGTACCATCGCCGAACTCGGCCAGCAGATGAAACGCCGCCGCATGTCCGTGAAATGGCGCACGGAAAGCACCTTGGCCCCCGCCATTCTGGCCGCTGCCAGCCTGAAGAATCTCCAGCTCTCTCCCCTCGGTGCAATCTTTGATTTTGAAGGCGAACCGGACACCTTGGATGACTTGCTTATAAATCTCATTACGCAAGGTGTGCGGGTCTGCGAATGGCGCGCCCTGGGAGATGACCTCGAACAGATTTTCCTGCAATCCGGAGCCAAGGAGCTGATGTGAAACTTTCCGAGAACCCCATTTTCATCACCCACAAACGCCTCGTGCACCGCCTGGGCGTGCTGGCCCCGGTCATCATCGCTGCCCTCATCGGCATGGTCTTGCTCGTGGGGCTGGGCGAAAGCCTGCATAACACCTTCTCCTCCGATCCGATCAACGCCGGCAAAGGCTTTTACGGCTGGGTGATTGGCCTGGAAATGGCCATTCTCATTCTCGGCGGATTCAACCGCATCGCCCAAACTCTCTCCGAAGACCAGAAGGCCGGCCTCTGGGACAGCAACCGGCTCACCCCGCTCAAGGCCCAGGACATCGTGGCCGGCTACTGGCTCGCCCCCGCGTTGCGGGAGTTTTACATGGCCGCGACGCTGGCCGCGTTCGGCTTGCTCATCGTCCTCACCAGCGGCCTCCCCCTGACCCTCTGGCTGGGCACCCAAACCCTCATTCTCAGTACCGCCCTGTTCCTTGGCCTGGCCGCCGTCCTGCTCGGCATGGCCGTGCAGCGCTCCCATGCCGGCGTCCTTTTGCTGTTGCTGCTGATCGCCGGCCCGGGTTCTTTCGCCGGTCCCGACCGGCTGATCACCAACTTCCTGCTGCCAATTTATGGCATCGGCCATCTGTTTGAAATCGCCGGCCAGGGCAGTGCTTCGGACAATTCGATTTGGAACCCGGCCGCGAATATTTTTGGCCTCCAGCTCCATCCCATTCTCATCACGCTCGCCCTGCAAATCAGCCTGGGGCTTTTCATCTGGCGCATCCTGTTGCGCAAGACCCGCAATCCCTTCCAGACGCTGCTGCTCCGTTGGGAAGTCATCGCCATCTTTACCCTGCTCGTCGTTACCCAGCATGGTCTGCTCTGGAATTTATGGAGTGGCAATTTTCCCGCCGCCAACGATGTGGCCCGTCTGGCTGAAGCCAGTCAACCCACCGGCCCCATTGATACCCTGCTGCCGTTTGCCCAGGCCGGGACGGTTTTAATCGGCATCATCCTGCTCGCCTTAGCCAGCCCGCAACCGGAACATATCCGTGTGGAAGCGCTGCGCCTCGGCTTCCGTAATCTGGGTGGCGTTTTCTCCCGCAGTGCTCTGCCGCTGGCACTGCTTTTGACGGCTATTGCTGCTGTGGGCCTGCTCACCCAGATGATGTTCTCCCTGGCCGGCTCGTTCCAACATCTGCTGGTGGCGGTGATGAATCTGCTGGAAATTTTCCTGACCTTCGTCCTGCTGCTCGATTACTGCCGCCTCCGGCATCAGCGCCGGGCGATCGGTTTCCTGGTCCTGTGGTTTTTTGTCCTCTGCATCATCCCGCTGATTTTGTCGGCCTTGTTTCAAAACCCGGCGGCGGCCCATTTCTCCCTGCTGGCCCCCGGTTTTATCGCACTCGGCAATATGAATGGAATGAATGGCACGGACTGGCCCCTGCTGTATAAGGCCTTGGGAGCCCACCTCCTGATTGACGTCCTCATCTTCCTCGGCTGGCGGCAGCAGTGGAATCTGCTCCTGAAACGCGCCGGCTGACCGCCCGTTAAAGAAGTGGCAACCGACATGTGGAGGCTCCAAAAAGAGAACGATCCCAAAGATGTTTGAACCTCCGGCCGCCGGCTGCTGCACCAGCGATGTTTTTTGACCGGCTGCCAGGTGTTCTGCCACCTCCTCGCCCGTAAAATTGAATTGTCCCCTGCCCCGTTTCGCGGCAAGCTATGCGTTCATTTATGCAGCACGTAAACCTTGGCATTGTCGGCGGCGGAACGGTGGGCAGCGGCGTCTATGAGGCGTTGCAGCGCAACGGCACCCTCATGGCCTCCCGTCTCGGCGTCGGCCTCAAGCTCGTGCGCATCGCCGTGCGCGATCTCAAAAAAGCCCGCGCCACCAAATTTCCCCGCGAACTCCTCACCGCCGACTGGCGCGAAGTCGTCTGCGATCCGGATGTCCATCTCGTCGCCGAACTCATCGGCGGCACCACCACCGCCCGCGAGGTGGTCCTCACCGCCCTCAAACTCGGCAAACCCGTCGTGACCGCCAACAAGGCGCTGCTCTCCGCCCACGGCGAAGAACTGTTCGCCGCCGCCGAAAAATACGGCACCAATCTCTACTACGAAGCCAGCGTGGCCGGCGGCATTCCCATCATCAAAGCCCTCCGCGAAGGCTTTGTGGGCAACCGCATTCCCGCGCTCTACGGCATCGTCAACGGCACCTGCAATTACATCCTCACCCGGATGAAGCTGGAAGGCGCGAACTTCGCCGATGTCCTCGCCGACGCCCAAAAACTGGGCTATGCCGAAACGCCGCCCGACCTCGATATCGACGGCCATGACGCCGCGCACAAGACCGGCATTCTGGCCTCGCTCGCGCACGGGTTCTGGGTCAATCCCAAGGATATCCATGTCGAAGGCATCCGCCATATCAGCGCGCTGGACATCAAGTACGCCGGTGAACTCGGCTACACCATCAAGTTGCTCGGCACCGTCAAACAGCTCGCCGGCCGCTGCCGCGTGCAAGTTTCCGTCTATCCTACTTTGGTCCCCAACAGCCATGTGCTGGCCAGCGTGAACCACTCGTTCAACGCCGTCTTCGTGCGCGGCGATGTCGTCGGCGACGCCCTGTTCTACGGTCGTGGCGCCGGCAAAGACCCCACCGCCAGCGCCGTGCTCAGCGATCTCGCCGATGCCGCGCTCGACCTCAAGACCGGCACCAAAAACCGCATCCCGCCCTTTTCCCCCCACGAATGCGCCGGCACTGTCGCCCCCATTGAAGAAGTGGTCTCCCGCTACTTCGTGCGCATGGATGTGGCGGACAAACCCGGCGTGCTCGCCATGGTGGCCACCATTTTCGGTGCCGCGAATATCGGCATTTCTTCCGTCATCCAGCCCGAAGGCCACGAAGGCAACGTCGTGCCGCTGATCTTCATGCTGCACGACGCCACCAACGGCGTGGCCATGAAGGCGCTCGCCCAAATTGCCAAACTCCCCGCCATCAAGGGTCGCCCCGTGATGATCCGGGTGGAAACCTTCGAATAACCACCCGCCCAGACTCAGACCGCAACCCGGCCAGACTTTCATGCCCCTCCTTTTCTCCAGCACCAACGGACAATCCCCGGCCGTCACCCTGCGCGAGGCCTTCCTGCGCGGCCTCGCCCCGGATCGCGGCCTGTATTTCCCGGAAAAATTCCCGACGCTCGCGCCCGACGAAATCGCGTCGTTCGCCTCCCTGCCCTATCACGAAATCGCCTTCCGCGTGCTGTCCAAATACACCAGTGGCATTCTGACCGACGCCGAACTCGCCGCCATCTGCCGCGACGCCTATAACTTTGACGTGCCGCTCGAGAAGGTCGCCAACCTCGACCGCGTCCACATTCTGCGACTCGATCAAGGTCCCACCGCCTCCTTCAAGGATTTTGCCGCCCGCATGATGGCGCGGCTCATGGGCAAGTTCCTGCGCGAAGACGGCAACGAACTCACCATCCTCACCGCCACCAGCGGCGACACCGGCTCCGCCGTGGCCCATGCCTTTCATAACATCCCCGGCATCCGCGTCATCGTGCTGTTTCCGTACGCCGAGGTCAGCGCCCGCCAGCGCAAGCTCATGACCGTGCTCGACGGCAACGTTCGCACCGTGGCCATTGACGGCAAGTTCGACGACTGCCAGGCCATCGTCAAACGCGCCTTCGGCGATCCGGCGCTGAACCACCTGCCGCTCTCCTCCGCCAATTCCATCAACATTGGCCGCCTGCTGCCGCAGAGCGTTTATTATTTCTACGCCGCGTCCCGCCTGGCCAAGCCCGGCGAACCGATGGTCTTCTCCATCCCCAGCGGCAATTTTGGCGACATGATGGGTTCCGTCGTGGCCCGGCAGATGGGTCTGCCCGTGAAAAAGATCGTCGCCTCCGTCAACGACAACGACGCCTTCCCGCGTTTCCTCGCCAGCGGCCATTACCAGAAAATTTCACCCTCACGCAACTCGCTCTCCAACGCCATGAACGTCGGGCATCCGAGCAATCTCGCCCGCCTCGTGGCCGTCTATGGCGGCCAGATGGACGAGACCGGCCAGATTAACCGCGCCCCCGATCTCGCGGCCATGCGCCGCGACATCTTCTCCAGTTCCATCACCGACCATCGCACCCGCGAGACCGTGAAGGACGTGTGGGTGAAACATCAGCTTCTGCTCGAACCGCACGGGGCCGTCGCCTGGCGCGGCTTCCTCGACTCGTTGGCCGATGAACCCCTCGGCGACCTCCCGGCCGCCATCCTCGAAACCGCGCATCCCGCGAAATTCCCGGAAGAAATCGAAAAGATCCTCGGCTTCTCCCCCGCCGTCCCCGCCGCCATCGCCGCCGCCGAAAAGCTGCCGGAAAAGTTCGACCACATGAGCGCGCATTACGACACGTTCAAGCAGTATTTGCTGGAACGGCATTGAAGGGGGCGCAGGACAAAATTCTTCTTTGACGGAGCGCGGCTGTGTCGAAGACCAGCCGCAACGTGGCCTGCAACGGACGTATGAAACAATCCAGCGCGGCTAAGGTTTGGAGTTCCGGCTTCAGCCGGTCCCCGCCGTCGATAGGGGTAGGGATGGGGGATTAGCCCCACCCCTCCCTCCGAACCGGACGGGCGGATTTCCCGCATCCGGCTCTCCAGTCAGTGGGTTCGTAGTTTTACGATTGTCCGCGTATAAGCATGTTCCGCCACCAAGGATA
>CAIQKM010000152.1 GCA_903872345.1 uncultured Verrucomicrobia subdivision 3 bacterium
TATTTTACAGATTTTAAGCCTCACGCTCTTCGAGAAAATGCCCATTTTACAGGCGCTTACTCAACAACCGCCCACTCCTCCGCCATCAGACATCACCGATCATCAATGTTTACTGGGGTTTTAAACCGGACAGTAGTGATGGAAAGCTTATTTAATTAGAGATCCTTACGTCGGCTGCTACAGGTTTAACGATTTATCAGCACGCTGGAGGTCGGCGGCGGTCCACTCTGTTGCCGACTTGGCGTTCTGAGGGAATGACCTCGGCTTGCGGGCAAAACCTGTGATTCGTCCAATCTTTTTGTATTCGCGTCCACGGGAATCTTGTGACACTCTTGCCCTCATATTTGCCACCATTAACGGACAAACCTGATCACACATCACATTTATGAACTTATCTCTTTTTGAAGGGGCGCTCCCCAAAGTCGGCATTCGCCCCACCATCGACGGACGGCTCGGCGGCGTGCGCGAGTCGCTGGAAAAACAGACCATGGACATGGCCAAGGCGGCGGCGAAGCTGATTTCCGCCAGCCTGCGTTATCCGAATGGCAAGAATGTGGAATGCGTCATTGCCGACACGTGTATCGGCGGCGTGGCGGAAGCGGCGGCGGCGGCGGAAAAATTTGCGCGCGAAGGCGTGGGCATCTCCCTCACGGTCACGCCCTGCTGGTGCTACGGCAGCGAGACGATGGACATGAATCCGCTGATTCCCAAGGCGGTCTGGGGCTACAATGGCACGGAACGTCCGGGCGCGGTTTATTTGGCGGCCGTGCTGGCCGGTCACACGCAAAAGGGGTTGCCCGCGTTCAGCATTTACGGTCGCGATGTGCAGGACGCCGGTGACAAAAATATTCCCGCCGACGTGCAGACGAAGATTTTGTCATTCGTTCGCTCCGGTCTGGCGGTCGCCCTCATGCGCGGCAAATCCTATCTCGGCATGGGTGGCGTTTCCATGGGCATTGCCGGTTCCATTGTGGACCAGCCGTTGTTTGAAGATTACTTCGGCATGCGAGTTGAGACGATTGACATGACGGAATTCCTCCGGCGCATGGACAAGGGCATTTTTGATCCGGCGGAATATGAGAAGGCCGCGAAGTGGGTGAAGCAATATTGCCCCGAAGGCAAGGATTACAATTCGCCCGCCACGAAGCGTTCCCGCGCCCGCCTCAACAGCGAATGGGACAAGTCCATCAAGATGTCCCTGATTGCGCGCGATCTCATGGTGGGCAATCCGAAGCTGGCCAAGATGGGTTTTGGCGAGGAATCCCACGGGCATAATGCCATTGCCGCCGGCTTTCAAGGTCAGCGCCAGTGGACCGATTACCAGCCCAACGGCGATTTCCTTGAAGCCATTCTTAACACGTCGTTCGACTGGAATGGCATTCGCGCGCCGTACATTGTGGCCACCGAAAATGACTGTCTCAACGGTGTTTCCATGTTGCTGGGGTATTTGCTTACGAACACGGCGCAGATTTTTGCGGACGTGCGCACTTATTGGAGTCCGGATGCGGTGAAGCGTGTATCCGGTCATGAACTCACTGGCGCGGCGGCCGGAGGGATTCTGCACCTGATCAATTCCGGTCCCGCCACGCTGGATGGCACCGGTCAGCAGGAACGCGACGGCCAGCCTGTGATGAAGCCCTTCTGGGAAATCACCCCGGCCGAAGCGAAGAAATGTCTCGCGGCCACGACGTGGCATCCGTCGATCACCGAATATTTCCCCGGTGGCGGCTGGTCCACGCGGTTCCTCACCAAGGGCGGTATGCCGGTGACGATGTGCCGGTTGAATCTGGTGAAAGGACTTGGACCCGCCCTCCAAATTGCCGAAGGCTGGACGGTTGACCTGCCCGAAAAAGTTCACGACGTGTTGGATCAGCGCACGAATCCGACGTGGCCGACCACCTGGTTCGCTCCCATCCTGACAGGGCAGGGTGCCTTCCGGGATGTTTACACGGTCATGAACAACTGGGGTGCCAACCATGGCGCCATCAGCCACGGCCATATCGGGGCCGACCTCATTTCGCTGGCTGCGCAACTGCGCATTCCGGTGTACATGCACAACGTGGCGGCGGAACGCGTGTTCCGTCCCAGCGCCTGGGCCGCCTTCGGCACGGCCGATCTGGAAAGCGCCGACTACCGCGCCTGCGCGAACTTCGGGCCGTTGTACGCGTAAACGACTATTGGAAAATCAAAAACCGCCCGGCCTTGAGTGGCCGGGCGGTTTTGTTTTGGGTGACATTTGAAGTATTTGGTGCTGTCAATCATTTTTGACGACGCGCCAAATCGCGGGCAAGTGCGGCATTGATAAGTTCCAAATCGAGACGGGCATTGGTTCGGTATAGTCGGGCGAGCGTTGTCGGCAAGTCGATGAGGCCGCGCTGGGCTGCCGATTCCAGCAGACCAATTGTTCCAATTACAGCTAAACCTTGTTTCTTGGCCGCAGTTCGTCCGGCTCGGTCATCCATCAAAATCGCGGCAGCATGAATTTCCTCGGCGAGACAAATGGCTTCCAATTCGCCCTGATCCACGTTCAGTGTGGGGTTTAATGTCGTTGGTGATTGGACCATTACCCAATCAGGAAGTGAGGATGCCCATTGGCGTACGAGGATTGGGGTGTTTGGCTGCTGCAACTCGCGATAAACCATTGGCGGTATCACCACCTGCTGAAACAAACTTGGCAGGATGTTCTCAGCGTTGCACAGAATCAAATAGTGCAGCGGCGAAGTATCGGAAACGACAACGCTCACGGGCGTGCGAGGATGTTTTCCAAGGTTGCCTGGTCATCGGCCAAGTCGTCAGCCGTATAATTTAATGGAATGCCGCGCTCGTGTAAGAAGGATTCCGTTTGCCAATAATCCAGTCCTAGCATGGCTCCCACCTGACGCTGTGACAGGCGGCCGGTACGATAGCCTTGGACTGCCGCGTCTTCCATCACATGTCGGCCAACGGCAATTGGGGTCTCCCCCCACTGCCGGGCAACTTGATCAGGCATTTCCACGGTGACTAACATGACATTAAGAATCTAGCACGCCTCCAATGGTGTTGGCAAATGGCTTATGCCACCGGAATTTAAGCGTGAACTGCTTCCTTCGCCTCCGGTTCCACCCACTTGTTGTGTTCTTTGATCAGGTCCACGAGCCGTTCCACGGCCTCGGCTTCTGGGATGTTGAACTTGATGGCTTGTTTGCCCACGTAGAGATTGATCTTGTTGGGCGCACCGCCGACGTAGCCGAAATCGGCGTCCGCCATTTCGCCGGGGCCGTTGACGATACAGCCCATGATGGCGATCTTCACGCCTTTGAGATGTTCGGTGCGCGTTTTGATGCGCGCGGTGACGGTCTGGAGATTGAACAGCGTACGGCCGCAACTCGGGCAGGCCACGTAATCCGTTTTGAAGGAACGGCAACCCGCTGCCTGCAAAATATTGTAAGCGAGCCGGAGACTTTGACCGCCGCCGGCTTCGCCGCGCACGAGAATGGCATCGCCAATGCCATCGGCCAGCAGCGCGCCGATGACGACGGCCGCGCGCAGGAGGGCGATTTTCGGCTCCAGCGGTACGGGCTCGAAGTTTAGGCAATCTTTCAGCAGAATCGGATTATTGCTGCCGAGCTGTTTCAGCTTCAGCGCCAGCAACCGGAACGCCGTGATGGCCGGCAGCTTCACGCCGTCTTTTACGGTCACGAGCTGGGTATGGCAGTTGATGGTAAAATCCTGCGTCGGATCAATCTCCGCCACGTTCAGGTCTTCATAGACCGCCTCGGGCTTCACGTCGTCTTTGGGACGGATTTTGGGCGCAACCTTGTCCCAGGTGGCCTTGGTCACGACGACGCGGATCAATTGTTCGCCGCCGCACTTGGTTGTGTCGTTCAGTGCGATCTCCGGCGTTTCGCGACGTTCAAAATGGAACGGGTCGAACGAAGGTTCAATGTTCCCGAGCGGCGTGGCGGTGTTGGCCAGCAGGGGAATCTGGGCGAGCAGATCGTTGCACACTTCGATTTCGCGCGGGGAATCTTCGGTGAGCGAAACGCGGATGGTATCGCCCAGTCCGTCGCAGAGCAGGGAGCCGATGCCGATGGCGGACTTGATGCGGCCGTCCTCGCCTTCGCCAGCCTCGGTCACGCCGAGGTGGATGGGATAATTCCAGTCCGGTCCTTCCTGTTCCAGGCGCGCCACCAGCAGGCGGTAGCACTCAATCATCACCTTGGGGTTGGAGGACTTCATCGAAAACTTGAAATTATGAAAATCGTTCTGCCGGCAGATGCGGGCGAATTCCAGGGCGCTCTCCACCATGCCCAGCGGCGTGTCGCCGTAGCGGTTCATGATGCGGTCGCTCAACGAACCGTGATTCGTGCCGATGCGCAGGCAACGCTTTAGCCGTTTGGCTTCCAGCACCAGCGGAGTGAACTTTTCCTCGATGCGCTTCAGCTCGGCAGCGTACTGGTCATCGCTGTATTCCTTGATCGCAAATTTCTTGGAGTCGGCGTAATTGCCGGGGTTCACGCGCACGACTTCCACCCATTTTACCGCTTCCATGGCGGCGTCGGGCTTGAAATGGATATCCGCCACGATCGGCACCAGCACGCCGCGCGCGCGGAGTTCGGCCACAATGTTCTGAAGGTTCGCGGCGTCCTTCACGGTCGGGGCCGTGATGCGGACGATCTGGCAGCCGACGGCCACGAGTTCCAACGTCTGCTGCACGCAGAGCTGGGTGTCCATGGTGTCGCAGGTGAGCATGGATTGCTTCACCACCGGATGGTTGCCGCCCATGATGACCCCGCCGTTGGCCGGATCACCGATGGTGACTTCCCGGGTCGGACGACGGTGGTGGAAAAAGGGAGATTCGCAGTAGCGCATAAAAATCATTTCGGGGCGGCAAATACCACCGGCACTTCGCGGTCGGCGCGGGAGCTGCGCACCCAGTCGCCGATGTCAAAAAAGGCGATGTAAACCATGAAGCTGATGAGCAGGATGGCAAAGCCGTTCTGCACGTAATTCAAGATGGCCGCGCTGCTGGGGCGGCGGCGGATGACTTCGATCAGCGAGAGCAGGATGTGGCCGCCGTCCAGCATGGGGAGGGGCAGCAGATTGAGCAGGGCAAGGTTGATGTTCAGGATGACGCTGAACCACAGCACGCGCCGCCAGCCGTCGTCATCGTCAAACAGGTTGCTGTACACGCGAATGATCATCACGGCGCCGCCGAGCTGCTGCACGCCCACGTCGCTGTTTTTGGCAAAGAGTGCGCCGAAGGTGTTGAAAATCTGGCCCGCGCTGAGGCGGATCTGGTCGGCCGGGCTGGGATGCTCCAGAACGACGTTCGTGTCAATCAGCCAGGAGATGCCCAGCATGGGCGGGGCGTTCGTGGGTTGTTTCGGCTTCACTGCCAGCAGATCACAGTCAAACCGGTTGGTTCCGCGTACAATGCCCAGTGTCAGCGGTTTTACCACCGTATTGCTCATGGCGGACTCCGCCGAGATGACCGCGCCAAAACTGTAAATCTTCTCCCCGTTCAGGGATACTACCTCGTCGCCCTCCTTCAAACCGGCGAGCGCCGACGGACTGTTCGAGGCGCACTCGCCAATCAAAGCCCGGTCGGCCGCGGTAATCATGATTCGGCGCAACGATTTGCGCTCATACCATTTGGTGGCCTGATGAATCGGCACCACCAGCACGGTGGTTTCCTTGCCGTTCCGCGAATACTTGATTGGAATGTTCGTACCAGTGCTGGTGACGATCCGCCAAGTCACGCTATCCGTCATGCTCGAAACCGGTGAAAAATGGCGCACCGCGTGGCCGTCCACTTCCAAAATCGTATCGCCGGCCCGCAAGCCGGCCTGCCAGGCCGGACCGGTCGGGTCAACCCAACCGATGACCGTGGAGTTGTCGGAATTATTGGCTGGTTTGCCCACCTGCCATACCGCTACGGCAAACAGCACCGCCAGGCTGAAGCTGAAGAGCGGACCGGCAAACGCCACGATGATCTTGTCCAATGACGACACCGGCGGCAGCTGTTCTGCATGTTCGTCGGTTTTGCCTTCGATGGCTTCCATGGTCGCCATTTGCGGCAGGGCCACGTAGCCGCCGAAGGGGATCGAGCCCAGGACGTATTCCACGCCGCCGATCTTTTTCTTCCAGATGGGTTTGCCGAACCAGATGGCGAAGCGTTCCACCTTCAGGCCGCGCCAGCGCGCCGCCAGAAAATGGCCCAGTTCATGCACGCCGATGATGAGGTTGAAAACCAGCACCACTTCAAGCGCGATGAGGATGTAATGCAAAATTGTCATGTTAAAACTATGGGATTATATCCATCCGGATATTTACCGCAATCACAGAGCGTAACGGGCAAATTGGCTGTGATATTCGTGTGTATCAGGCCGGGACGGATGCTTCATAAATCAAGTTCAAGCAAAAGCGCTTCCATTGTCAGGCAATGGTGTTCGGCCACGGACTTAAGAATGCCATTCAACGTGCCGAGGCGAATGGGATTATGCTCGGGGATGGTGACGTGATGTTCGCCCTGCCGTTGCGTGGTATAACGGGAATGAGACCCGCGCTGTCGGGTGGCTACATAACCCAATTTGCCGAGGGCTTTGGCAAGCTCACGGCCGGAAACATCACGCGGGAGTCTCATCGGGTCAAGACTTCATCCCGGACAAAATGCAGGCGGATGAGCTTGGGCGCATCCATCGTTTCGTCAAAATGGCAGTCGGTGGCTTCCCGGACATTTTTATGCAGTTCATCGAGCGTGTCTGCCTCGGTAAATATCGAATACCCGAGGGCGCGGGCACAGTAGCCGCCTTCTTCGGCTTCCTGGACTTCAAAAATGATTTCGCTCATTTCAAACTCTCGCAGATGTGTTTGGTTATTGCAAGCAAGGGGCTTAAACCCGCGCCGCTTCCCGCCGGGCCCAGGCATCCGCCTCGAGGATCTGTTCGAGGGTGGGGTGGTCAACCACCCGGTGCGCGTCCATCGTCCGCCGTACGGTTTCGGTGATCTGGGGGAAATTGATTTGCCGGTTCACAAAGGCTTCGACCGCCACTTCGTTCGCCGCGTTCAAAACGGCCGGCAATGTACCGCAAGTTTCGCCGGCGCGACGGGCCAGAGTGATGGCCGGAAACCGGTCCACATCGGGTTCTTCGAAGGTCAGGGTGCCGATCTTGGCAAAATTCGTCTGAACCCGGTCGCTGGCCGAGCGGGCCGGATAGGTGAGTGCGTACTGAATGGGCAGGCACATGTCCGGCGTGGAAAGCTGGGCAATCAGCGAGCCGTCCACAAATTCCACCATGGAATGTACGATGCTCTGCGGATGCACCACCACGCCGACGCGGGCCATCTCGATGTCGAAGAGCCAGCGGGCTTCGATCATTTCCAGCCCCTTGTTGAAAAGAGTGGCGGAATCAATGGTGATTTTGCGGCCCATCACCCATGAGGGATGTTTCAGCGCCCGTTCCACGGTAATTTCGGAAAACTTTTCCTTCGGCCAGTCCGTTTTATTCCGGAAGGGTCCGCCGCTCGCCGTGAGCAGCAACTGGCGAACCGAGGATGACGGCTTGCCGTCGAGGCATTGGAAGATGGCGGAGTGTTCGCTGTCCACGGCAAGCACCTTGACCCCGTGCTTACGCGCCTCGTTCATCACGATTTCGCCGGCCATCACCAGGATTTCCTTGGAGGCGATGGCGATGTCCTTGCCCGCGCGGATGGCGGCCAGCGCCGGTTGCAAACCCGCCGTGCCCACGATGGCGATGAGTACGATGTCCGCCGCCGGCAGGGTGGCCAGCTTGAGCAAACCTTCGTTGCCGCAGCATACTTCGGTGTCGGGACCCAAGGTCGCTTGCAATTCTTTCGCCTTCGCCGGGTCATTGATCGAAATGATGCCGGGGCGGTGCTGACGCGTCTGCTCCAGCAGCAGCGCCGCATTGCCACCCGCCGCCAGGCCGATCAGCCGGATCTGGTTCGGCAAATCGCCCGCCACTTTGACCGTGCTTGTCCCGATGGAGCCGGTGCTGCCTAGCAATACTACGTTTTTCATTTGGATTTACGAATTACGATATACGATTTACGCGCGGTTTGACGAGCGTGACGTTTTGGCCGAGGCGACCATGATGGCCAGCAGTTTCATTTCAAGGATGCGTTAGGATGTGCCGCAAATACAAATACATCAGCGGCGCGTTAAACAGCAGGCTGTCCAGCAAATCCAGGATGCCGCCGATGCCCGGGAAGATCTGGCCGGAATCTTTTACGCCGGCCTCGCGTTTGAACAGCGACTCAATCAGGTCTCCGATCACGGCCGCGATGCTCAGCACCACGCCGAGGATCACCGCATGCACATAGTTCATGTGGTACATGTGCGACCCGAAGAAATAAACGAAAGCCACGCTCGCGCCGGTGGAGACGGCAATGGCGCCGCCGAAACCTTCCCAGGTTTTGGCCGGGCTGATACGCGGAATCATCTTGTGCCGACCGATGAGCGAGCCCACGGCGTAGGCACCCATGTCGCTGAACTTGGTGATGAGGATGAAATACAGCAGGAAGTATTTGCCCTCCACGTTCGGGAAGAAATTGATCTTCTGGATGAAGTTCAGCAGCCAGGGGACATACATCAAGCCGAACAGCGTGGTGGAAATGGCCATCAACCCGGCGGGATTGGTTTTGGCCATGAACTGGCGCACACACAGGCCGAGCACGAACAGGATCAGAAAGCTGGTTTCAAAATCATTCACCCGCGCCGGGCTGCCCGAGGTGCCGAGATGGCCGGTAAGGTTCAGGAACGTCCCGATCATCAGCAGCAAACCGCCGACCACCCCCGACCATTTGAAGTTGACCATCCCGCGTTTCGCGGCAATGCCATAGAACTCGATCAGTCCGGTCAGCGCCAGAAAGGCGATGATGAGCAGAAACACGCCGTCGGAGATTAGTTCGTTGTTGGAAAATAATGCCGTCAGGATAACCGTCCACAGAATGACCGTGGACAGCAGCCGGCGCAGAAAAACCTGCGCTTTAGAAAGAGGTGCCGTGGTACTCGCCTGAGGGGCAGACATGGGACGAAAAACTAGCAGAGCTTCGGCCAAAAGCCAGCCAAGAGTCATTGGCATCGTGCGATAGGCAAATAGCCGGCGCAGGGCGAATACTCCGCTTATTTTATAAAATAAACCAGAATGCCATCCGGGGACTTGTGATTGTTCTGAGCCAGTTCCTGGACGGTGGCATCGGCGCTGTCGGCCCGGAGGCCGTCGGTTTTCATTTTGGACAGCACGGCGGAGACATCCTTGCCGAAGACTTTGGCGATGTCGGCAGCGTGGGCCTGGGCCAGTTTGCCCATGACGTCGCGGGGATTCAGGTTGCCGCCTTCAAGGCGTCCGCCCTTATCCTTTTGACCGAGGCCGAAAGTGAGCAGGGCAATTACCGCCACGACCGGGATTAGCAGTAGGAACACCCGCCCATCGCGCAGATGGTTTTGGAGCGGTTTCCAATTTTGGAATATGTGCAGGATGGCCGCCGTTACCATCGCCACGCCGAGCCAGCCGTGGATGTGCTCCAGAACCGGGGTCTTGAAAAAGAACTGGAAGATCACGCCGGTGACTCCGACTACGAGGAAGGTAAAGCCCACACTGGTGGTGATGAATTTGCGATACTTGTGCATGTTGAAATGAGCTTAACCGGTGTCGGCCCGCCGGGGGAGAATTTTTGCAACACTTTTGGGGTGGTAACCGCGAAAGACGCCAACCACGCCAAAATAGGTACAACATTAGCCACGAATGGACACTAATTAACACGAATGAACTCAGATGGTGTACAATGGCATTGGCCGCCAGCGCCCATGGCGCGACTTTATACCAGTCTGGGGCAACCGCCCCAGGTGCCAAGCCGCCGACGGCGTCAGGGCTGAAGGTCCGGCCTGCCATCCTTGTTTACCGTTTGCCACCGGGAAATGGTATGATTATCTCAATTGAACGAATCCAGACCAAAAACAGTCAAAACGGTAATTTGACTTTCCCAAACCTGTGTTACATTCCTTCCGGAGGAGTACACATGGTTACCAATTCGAGCCGCCTAAACGAAACAACTTTAGCCAGCGGCATTCCACCTTTGGCCGTACCCAGCCTTCGCCTGCCATCGCGTCCTTCTATGGTCGGTGCGGCTGTATTAACGCCAGCCCTGAGGCCCCCCTCAAAGAGTAGGTCTGTACCCCATCGCAACGTGGCCGGAAACCAGCGCGTGGCCCGCTTTCCATTCCTACAGTGGGGCAGGGGTATTAGGGTATTGCACATCAACCGCGCGACCGTAATTGCCCCTGCATTGCATCCGCACGGCCACCTAGCCCGACCCACCAATCAAGGCAAAACCTCCAGCAATCAAGGCACAATCAAGGTAAAAACCCCTGTAATCGTGCTTCATCAAGGCTTATCAAGGCATCTGCCAAAAAGCACTTGCCCCCTCAGATCTTCTCCGAAGCTTGGCGGTTGGAATTTGGAGATTCCCCTCCCAGTCCCCTTTGCGCCTGCGTTAAAAACACCCGGCATCATGGCAGCGTCAAGCCACCAATCAAGGCAAAATCCCCAGTAATCAAGGCTCATCAAGGCTTATCAAGCTTCATCAAGGCAAACGCTAAAATTTTAAAACTCATCGAGCCGGGCGCTCCCGGTTATTGGATGTTAGCCAGTCAGCCGTGCCGCTTTGGCTTGTTCTCGGCGGCTGTTCCGGCAGAATGACGCCATGAAATTTCCCACTTTGATTCCGCTGTTGGCGCTGGCCGGACTGGTTGGCGCGGTGCCGTTTTCGGCGCGTGCCGAGTTGAAATTGCCCGCCATTTTTGGTGATAACATGGTACTGCAACAGCAGCAGCGGGTGCCGGTCTGGGGCTGGAGCTCGCCGGGGGCGCTGGTGACGGTGAGCTTTGCGGGACAGACGGTCAAGACGACGGCGGCGAAGGATGGCAAGTGGCTGGTGAAGCTGGGCAAGCTTAAGTCGTCGTTCACGCCGCAGACGTTGGTGGTGGAGTCGGGCGAGACGAAGACGCTGACAAACGTGCTGGTGGGCGAGGTGTGGCTGGCGTCCGGCCAGTCGAACATGGAGAAGCCGGTGGGCAAACAGCCGGGCCAGAAGCCAACCCTGAATGCGGAGCAGGAAATTGCGGCGGCAGATTATCCGGGCATCCGCCTATTTCTCGCGGAAAAGGTGCTGTCGGCCAAGCCGCTGGAGGATCTGACGAAGTTCAAACCCTGGCAGCCGTGCAGTCCGGCGACGCTGGACGGGATGCATTTTTCCGCGGCCGCCTATTTCTTCGGCCGGGAGATTCATACGAATTTGAATGTGCCGGTGGGCCTGATTGAATCTTCTTGGGGCGGCACGCGGATTGAGCCGTGGACACCGCCGGCGGGGTTTGATCTGGTACCTGCATTCAAGGCGCTGGGCACGCCGGTAATTACGACGAACAAGATTCCGACCACCACGCCGACGGTGCTGTACAATGCAATGATCGCGCCGCTGGCGGGTTTTGGCATTCGTGGGGCGCTGTGGTATCAAGGCGAGTCCAATTGCATGGGCACGAACAATGATGGTGATTATCATACGTATGCCGACAAGATGACGGCGTTGGTGGGCGGCTGGCGCAAGCTGTGGCACGAAGGGGATTTTCCGTTCTATTTCGTGCAGATTGCGCCTTTCAAGTATTACGGCGGCAAAATCGTCCGGGTTTCGAGTCCCGAGATTCTGCCGGAATTTTGGGAGCTGCAGTCCCGGGCCGCGCGGCACATCAAGAATTCCGGCGAAGCGCTGACCACGGATCTGGTGGACAATCTGGATGACATTCATCCCCGCGACAAAGCCAATGTGGGGCATCGCCTGGCGCTGCTCGCGCGGCACCAGACGTACGGGCAAAAGGACGTGGTCAGCGCCGGTCCGACGTTTCGCAAGTTGAAGATCGTGGACGGCAAGGCGATTTTGAAGTTTGATCATGCGGATGGCGGGCTGGTGGCCAAAGACGCGCAGCCGCTGAACTGGTTCACGATTGCCGGGGCGGATGGGAAGTTCGTGCCCGCCCAGGCCGCGATTGTGGATGATAATACATTGGAGGTTTCGGCGGCGGAAGTGGCGACGCCGGTGGCGGTGCGTTTCGCTTGGGCGGAAACGGCGCAACCGAATCTGTACAACGAGGCCGGTCTGCCGGCGGAACCGTTCCGCACGGATGCGCCCCGGAAATGATCGGGGATTTTGCGAACTTGATAAACGGTCACCATTCACACATTTTTTGAATATGAAATCACTCAAGCAGCAGATCTGTCTCCTGGCCTTGGTGTTGGCGGCCATGGCGGCCCCGGCGCAGAACAGCAAGCCGGTCAACTGGCCCACGCCGGTTTCGACCGATGCGGTCATAACGAATACCGCGCTCATTCCCGTGCCGCGCACGGAAACGAACATTCTCGCCCGGCAGGCGCTGGTGCTGCAACGCGCGAAGGAGGCGCCGGGGGATTACGACATTGAATTCATCGGCGACTCGATCACCCAGGGCTGGGAAGGCCGGGGGGCGAATGTCTGGAAGCAATATTATGGCAGCCGCAAGGTGATCAATTTCGGGGTGAGCGGGGATCGCACGCAGCATGTGCTGTGGCGGTTCAATCAGGGGCAGTTGACGGGCATCAAAGCGAAGGTGGCGGTGGTGATGATTGGCACGAACAATTCCGGCAAGGGTCGCAATACGGATGAGGAGATTCTGGCCGGGGTGCAGGCGATTGTGCAGCAGATCCGCATCCGCCAGCCGGACACAAAGATTATTTTGCTGGGCATTTTCCCGCGCGGACACGCCTTTAATGACCAACGGGGCACGCTGTTGCAGGTGAATCAGGCGCTGGCGCGGCTGGATGACGGCGCGAATATATTTTACATGGATTTGGGTTCCAAATTCATCGACAACGATGGCACGATTTCCAAGAACATCATGCCTGATTATCTGCACCCGAATGAAGCGGGTTACCAGATCTGGGCGGCGGCCATTGAGCCGAAGCTGAAGGAATTGCTCGGGGAAAAGTAAGGGGCGAAAGGGCATTGAGAGGGCCATTGGTTGCCAGGAAAGTTAGTGGCAACGCTCGCCCACACTTGTCCTCTCCCGCAGAAAGGATTGTCAAACACCCATTGGATCAGGGCGACAAGCTGTCGCCCCCCCAATAGCGGGGAGGCGAACGGCTGCGGTGATGCGATTGCCTTGGGTGCCGTTGCAAGTTGAAGCGGCGTGAATGACAAGCTCCGTCAAAGGGGCGGGGGCGTATTTCGCCCTCAAGGCTAAATAGCTGAGCGCCTCCTCCCACGGCCCTCCCACATTTACCAATGGCGGAGGTGGAAAGCCTATTGCGTGAACGATTTACGGCAAGGCCATGGCTCCGGATTGGCGGAAGTTTCAGGATGCGCCCGCCTTTCGCCTCCCCCTAATGTGGGGTGTCGGCTCGTGAGGTTGTCCGCTATGGTTGCGGCAAGGATGCCGTTCGGGTTGCCGGAAATGTTCCGGCCCGGGCTGTGTTTCACTGAAACCAAACATAAAATCAGCCATGAAATTAAAATGCCGTTCACTCGTACTCGCCTCCACTCTCTTGTTCGGCCTGAGCGCCTCCGCGCAGCATTTCTGGTGGGATCTGGCCGGGCAGGGGAACGGCACCTGTCTGTACGGCGAGATCACGGTACTGGCCACGCACGAGAACACCTATTACTGCGGGGCCAACTGGCATCCGGGCGAGCCCGCCGGCGGCTACTGTGGCATTCAGCACAATGGCGGGGAGGAACGCCGGACCATTTTTTCGATCTGGGACACCTCGCCGGAATTGCATCCCAAGGTGACCGAAGCCGGACCGAAAACCGAGTTCGGCCGGTTTGGCGGCGAGGGTGAGGGCGGCCATACCCACATGCTTTGGAATTGGAAGACGAACGAGACATTTCATTTTTTTGTTCACAAAGAACCGGGCAGCCAGCCCGATACCACGGATACCCGCTACTACATCTATGATCCGGTCGCCAAGCAATGGCAGCATCTGGCGACGATTTGCAACCCGAACGGCGGGCACGCGGATGTCGCCACGTTGGGCGGCGGCGTGAATTCATTCTTGGAGAATTTTTCCGGTCAGGATCCGGCGGCTCCGCGGCTGGCCTTGTATCGGCTATGGCTGGGGGCTTCGGTGGATAGCCTGAAATGCCTCACCAATGGTGTGGGCGACGGCCAATGGGGCGAGTTGCATGATAACTTCTTTCTCGCCGGTGGCGGCACGAATGAGCTGGCTGCGGTTTTCGCCGGCCTTGCGCCCGCGTACGGTCAGCCGGTTTTCGGCGGCAAACACGTGTCTCTGCCGCCGCTGACCGACAAGCCCCTGTCCGCTGCGGTGATTGCAGAATTGAAGCATCTGCCGCGCGCGGATGCCGTGAAAGACAAATAACCTCCGGCGGGTTCATGAGCTCATGGAGCGCATCTCGCACTACCCCCGGAGCGCCGGTCTGCGACCGGCTTACAACTTACGATGATCGTACACGGTTGTTACTTTCCAACCGTTTCGTCGGCATGGACGCGCAAAGCCGGCTACAAGCCGGCGCTCGTGCGCCTGAGAAGGCGAGGGGATAGAACGGTGGGAGTCCGTTTCTGTGCGGTGAAGAGCCGTGCGGTATCGAACCGTAACTGCGTCGCAGTAATGCGGGGTGGAGAGCAACGGGGAGAGAACGACCA
>CAIQKM010000153.1 GCA_903872345.1 uncultured Verrucomicrobia subdivision 3 bacterium
AACAGGTGAGGGCGAGCGTCATCACCAATCAATCCCTTGCGCCTACCCACAGCCAATCAAGGCAAAAACCCCTGTAATCGTGCGTAATCAAGCCTCATCAAGGCAAACGATGAAAATATTAATACCCTCTGGCAACCAGCCGCAATCGGAGCGCGGGTCTGTGACCCGCAGCAATGCACTATCGCCCGACCGTGTGCGCGTATTAATAACCACACCCGCAATTCTACCCCCCTGCTGCGGTTCACAGAACCGCGCTCCGTCCGCCCCGCCCGAAATCCGAGACCCGAGACCCATGCCCGTTTTCCCAATCAAGGCAAACAATGAAAAAGTCAAACCCCACCATAACGAGCGCCAACGGCGCGGCCTCATACCAGCCCAGAGCAACGCTCTGGGTTTGCCCCCCCCTATGTCACCAGCACTGAAAGTGCGCCCCATCCCGCCAATCAAGGCAAAAACCCCAGCAATCAAGGCAAATCAAGCCTCATCAAGGCAAACGATGAAATTGTTTTTAGCCTTTAGCGTTCAGCCTTTAGCCTTTAGCCTTGCCCCCTGCTCTGCGGTAAACTGCCGGTGGTATTTTGCGGTTCAAAGTTCCGGCAGCTTGATCTGGGCGTCTTCTTTGATCATGGCTTCGCCGAGGGTCAGGGTCTGCTTGCGGCGGCGTTCGATGATATGTTTGTCGAGCAGGGGATCGTAGGGGACGGGATATTTGCCGTTGTAACAGGCGAGGCAGAAGGCGTCGCGCTTCTGGCCGGTGGCGGCGACCATGCCTTCTAGGGTGAGATAATGGAGGGAATCGGCGTTCAGATATTGGCGGATTTCATCCACGGTGTTGTTCGCGGCCATGAGCTTGCTGCGGTCGGGGAAATCAATGCCATAGACGCAGGGGTGCATGTGGGGCGGACAACTGACGGCGACGTGAACTTCGCGGGCGCCGGCGTCCTTGAGGGTTTTTACGCGGGAACGGGCGGTGGTGCCGCGGACAATGGAGTCGTCCACAATGACCACGCGTTTGTCCTTCACGAGGGATTCGATGAGATTGAGCTTCACGCGGACGTTGAAGTCGCGGATGAGCTGGGTGGGCTGGAGGAAGCTGCGGCCGACGTAATGGTTGCGGATGAAGGCCATTTCGTAGGGGATGCCGGATTCTTCGGAGTAGCCCATGGCGGCGCAGACGCCGGAGTCGGGCACGGGGATGATGATGTCGGCCTTGACGTTGTGCTCGCGGGCGAGCTGGCGGCCCATTTCCTTGCGGACTTCATAGACGGTGTGGCCGTTGATGACGGAGTCGGGGCGGGCGAAATAGACGTACTCGAAAATGCAGAAGGCGCGCTTGGTCTGCTCGGGGAAGGCCTGGATGCTGGTGAGGCCTTTTTCGTTGATGATGACGATTTCGCCGGGAAGAACATCGCGCACAAACTGGGCGTGGATGAGGTCGAAGGCGGTGGTTTCGCTGGAGAGCACCCAGGCGCCATTGGCGGTGCGGCCGATGGAAAGGGGGCGGAAGCCGTGGGGATCGCGGGCGCCGATGAGTTCGCGCTCGGTCATGATGACGAGGGAATAGGCGCCTTCGATGCGGCGGAGGGTGCGGACGAGGGAGTTCTGCACGCCGCCCATTTCGGGCTGGGCGAGCATCATGATGATGATCTCGCTATCGACGGTGGTCTGAAAGACAAGGCCGCGGTTTTCGAGTTCGTCGCGGAGCACGGCGGCGTTGGTCAAATTGCCGTTATGGGCGACGGCGATCTGGCCGCGGGCGCAATCGACGGTGAGGGGTTGGGCGTTCCGCAGGCTGGAGCTGCCGGTGGTGGAGTAGCGGGTGTGGCCGATGGCGCGGTCGCCGACGAGGCCGTGCAGGATTTCGCCGTTGAAAATCTGGGGGACCAGGCCCATGCCGTGGTGCTTGTAGAAGCGACCGTCGTGGCAGGTGACAATGCCGGCGCTTTCCTGGCCCCGGTGTTGGAGGGCGTAAAGGCCGTAATAAGCGAGTTCGGCGGCATTCGGATGACCGAATATGCCGAAGACCCCGCAATAATGTTTGGGATAATGCTGTTGGGTGGTAGTTTGCATCGCGCGCGCGCTGAATTTCACCAGACTGGAGCCCGGCAGGCAAGCCAAGAGTGGGGGCATTTTCGATTTACGAATGACAATTTACGATGGGCGTTGGCACTGTTTATCCGCAGATAAATCGAAATATCTGACAAAGGGCTGGCCGGGTCCGGGTTTGCTTCAGCATCTGATACTCATCGTGCATGAATGCCCGCTCGTCAAGGGGGGCCTGGCGGACGGCCACCGGGGGAGAGGGCGGGCGAAGATGGAGGATGGCGGGGGGAGGATGGCGGGAAAAGGGGGCTAACATCCAACAGCCAGGGAAAGGCTGAAGGCTAAACGCTAAAGGCTGAAGTGGTCTGCGCGGGGCGATGAAGACAAATCATACCTCTTGCTGTATGAAACTGCACTATGATCCCCGTATATCAGGGTTGCCCACGCGAGGCGCGAGCGGAGCGCGGCGTTCACGCCGCTTCAGCGTCCAAAATGAAGGCGGGCTGGCACGTGCTGGCGCTTGACCGTTTTGGTCATTGAAGCGGACTGAAGCCCGCGCTCCTTCCGAGCCCGCCGATGCCATTCCAAACGGGAAGTGGTATCACATGGTCTGATTATTTTACCGCAAAGAACATGGAACACAGAGCAAGGGGCAAAGCTGAAAAATCTTGCAGTTGGGAACGCAGGAATCGATGCAGCGGGGAGGCAGCGAATATGCAAGGGGTGTTCAGGGCAAGGATGGGGCGGCATAGACGCCGCTGGCGCGGATGGCTCCGGCGACGCCGGGTGGCACGAGGTGTTCCACCGGCAACCCGGCTTTGACGCGAGCACGGATCTGGGAGGAGGACACGCCCAAGGGAAAGCCGGTCAGCATCCGGCCTTGGAACGGCGCGGGAAATTGCACCGGCGGTTCGCCGGGACGCGGGATGACCACAAACTCCGCCAGCCGGGCCAGTTCGGCCGGTTCGCGCCAGCCGTTGAGCTTGGCCACGTGATCGGCCCCGATGAGGTAAAAGAATCTGGCGGTGGGAAACTGTTGGGCATACTCCCGCAGCGTATCCACCGTGTAGGAAATGCCGCCGCGCCGGAGTTCCCGTTCGTCCACTTCGCAGCGGGTTTCACCGGCGAGGGCTAGGCGGAGCAGTTGCAGGCGCAGGGCGTCCGGGGCGGGTTTGCTTTCGGGCTTGAACGGCGATTGTGCGGCCGGGATGAAAAACAGACGGTCGAGGCCCAGTTCCTCCAGCGCGGCCCGCGCCACCAGCAGATGGCCGAGATGCACCGGATCAAACGACCCGCCGTAGATGCCGATTTTGAGTTCCGTATTCACCGTTCGCGCTCAGAGTTGCAAAAGCGGAAGCCGATTCCAATCCTGAACTGGGGTTTGGCAGGTTAGCAGCAGCGCCGCACGCCGTTGAAACGTTCCTCGGTCACCTGGGCGAAAACCTGTTGGTCCGAATGCGTCTCGCAGGTGCAGACCTGCTGGCGCGCGCGCTCGAAATGGGTTTCACCGGAAAGCTCCCGGGCCAGGCCGAGCGCCAGTGCGGCGGCACCGGCGGCGGTTTTCAGGTTCGGACCCGTTTCCTTGAGCGCATAGTCCGGCAGCCAGACGGGGTCGGTCTCATGCATCACCGCCGCTTTGCGCCGGGACAGGAGCAGCAGCCATTCGCGGATGCTCAGGCAGACAATGACGCCGACCAGCGCGAGGAAGGAGCCGGCGACCACGGCATCCAGCCGGTTGTTGAATTGCAAGGTGGTTTGCTTGGCGATTTCCGCGCCGGCGGTGGCCAGTTTGGTTTTGGCGGCGACCGCTTCCGGCGCATCGGCTCCGGCCTTGGCGAGGGCGGCGGCAAAGGCGTCCTGCGCCAGCAACTGGTCCTTTTTCAGGCCCTGCACCTTTTGTTCCAAGGTCTGGGCCTGCGACAGGAAGCCGATGCGCGGGTCGGTGCTCCAAATTTTCTCCGCGCCGGCGGTGAAAGTCACCGCCAGCAGCCACACGAGCGGAATCAGCGTGATGCAGGCCAAGGCCGGCTTGCGGGGGAAGGCGGCCGTGGTGCCGGCAGGTTTCCCGACCGCCAGTTGCATCTTGAGGATAATGGTTGTGCCAAGGCACAAAGCGATGGCGGCGAGCATCTGGTTGGCGATGCCAAAGAGCGGCCAGAGGGAGTTGATGCCGCCCAGCGGATCGCGCACGCCTTGGATGAGGAAGTAACCCCAGGCCCCCACCATGAGGGCGGCGGCTACGGGCGCGGCGGCGTAGGACTTGGGATCGCCGAGCGGTTGCCAGAGCTTGCCGAGCACGCCTTGCAGCAGATATCGCCCCACCCGGGTGCCGGCATCCAGCGTGGTGAGAATGAACAACGCCTCAAACATCACGGCGAAGTGGTACCAGAGGTCCAGCCAGCGACCGCTGACGGCCTTGGAAAAGATGTGCGCCATGCCGACCGCCAGCGTGGCCGCGCCGCCGGTGCGGCCGAACAACGTTTTTTCGCCAAGCTGCGAGGCGAGGGCGTTCATCTGGTCCACGGTCACCGGATAGTTCAGGGCATTGATCTTGGCCACGGTGGCGGCCGGATCGCCTTTCACGTTCATGCTCAGGTACACTCCCGGGTCCAGCGTGCAGGCGGCGATGAGGGCCATGATGGCCACGAAAGATTCAAAGCACATGGCGCCGTAGCCGATGGGGCGCGCGTAGTTTTCGCGCGTGATCAGCTTGGGCGTGGTGCCGCTGGCAATCAGCGAATGGAACCCGGAAATGGCCCCGCAGGCGATGGTGATGAAGCAGAACGGAAAGATTTTGCCGGCCACCACGAGGCCGCTGCCGTCGATGAACTGGGTCAGCGCGGGCATCTGCAATTGCGGCAGGGTGCAAAGAATCCCCAACGCCAGCGCCACAATGGTGCCGAGCTTCATGAAGGTGCTCAGGTAGTCGCGCGGTGCGAGCATGAGCCACACGGGCAGGCTGCTGGAAATGACCCCGTAGCCGATGATGACCCAGGCCAGCGTGATGTCATGAATGCCAAACACCTGCGACCAGTGCGGGCTTTGGTACACCAGCTTGCCGCCCCAAACGGCGAGCAGCAACAGGGTGACGCCCAGCGCGGTCGCCTCCAGCACCTTGCCCACCCGCAAAAACCGCATGTAACCGCCCATGAACAGGGCAATCGGAACGGTGGCTCCCACGGTAAAGACGCCCCAGGGACTCTCCGCCAGTGCTCGCACCACCACCAGGGCCAGCACGGCGAGCAGGATGGTGAGAATCGCCAGAATGGCCAGCACGGCGATGGCTCCGGCGGTCGAGTTGAGCTCTTCTTTGACCATTTCACCCAGCGATTTGCCCCGCCGGCGCATCGAACAGAAGAGAATCACGAAATCCTGCACGGCCCCGCCGAGCACCACGCCAATCAGAATCCACAGCGCCCCGGGCAGATAACCAAATTGCGCGGCGAGCACGGGTCCGACGAGCGGTCCCGGCCCGGCAATGGCGGCAAAATGGTGGCCGAAGAGGATCCATTTGTTCGTCCGCACGAAATCCCGGCCGTCGTCATGCACCTCGCAAGGCGTGGCGCGGCGGTTATCCAGTCCCAGCACGCGCAAGGAAATCCAGCGGGAATAGAAGCGGTAGCCGATGGCGTAGGTGCACAGGGCGGCGACGATCAGGTAGGCGGAATTCACGGGTTCGCCGCGTTTAAACGCGAGCGTGGCATAGGCGCCGGCGCCCAGCAGGGCGAGCAGCAGCCAGATAACCGGGGCAATAATCCTTTTCATTTCTGGAGTGAGCAATTCTTTTACTCCACAAACGGCTCCAAGGAAACTAAAATAGCCGCATGACGAGACACTGTCATCAATGTGGCGAGCCGTGGGTGATCTCCGGCAACCCGGGTCGCGGCGAAGTTTGCATGAAATGCCGCGCGGACCTCCGCGTGTGCCTGAACTGCACCAGCTACGACCCGCGCGTGGCCCAGCAATGCCGCGAACGCCGGGCCGAACCGGTGCTGGAAAAGCACGTCGGCAACTTCTGCGAATATTTTGAGTTCGCCCGCCGCGCGTGGTCGGCCAAAAACGAAACCAACCCCCGCGAGGCGGCGGCGCGCGAACAGTTGAAAAAGCTGTTTGGCGACTGACCGGCATCACCCCGGCAAAAAATGTTTGGCGGCAACGGCCTGGCGCAGGGTAGCATTCATCCATGAAAGTCAGCGGATTCACTTTTTTACGGAACGGGCAGAAGCTCGGGTATCCGTTTGTCGCGTCCATCCGCTCCGTTCTGCCCATCGTGGACGAATTCGTGATCGCCCTCGGGCCGTGCGACGATGACACGGAGGCAATGTTGCAGGAGATTGGGGACCCCAAAATCCGCATTATCCACACGCAATGGAATGAAAACATCCAGCCGGAATACAGTGTGAAGGGGTTTGTTTTCGGGCAGCAAAAAAGCATCGCGCTTTTCAACTGCACCGGCGATTGGGCCTTTTACCTGGAAGCCGACGAAGTGTTGCACGAGGATGACCTGCCGAAAATTCGCGCGGCGATGGAGAAGCATCTGCCGGACCCGCGGGTTGAGGCCCTGGCCTTCGATTACCTGCACTTTTACGGCAATAAGAACACCATCGCGTGGTCGCCGGGCTGGTATCGCAGCGAGGTGCGGATCATCCGCAACACCATTCCGTGCTGGTCGAGTGAATCGCTGTTTTTCAACGTGGTGGTGGATCACAAGGCGTCGCGGTATCCCCGGGCGGCGCATACGGGAGCGACCATTCATCACTACGGCTGGGTGCGCAGCGAAGCGCAGATGAATTTGAAGGCCAAGGCCAGCCATAAATACTGGGAACAGCAGCCGGTGGCGAAGGTGGATTATTCACGGATTGACGGCCAGGTGCTAAAACTGTTCACCGGCAAACATCCCCGGATGATTCAGGACTGGCTGCCGGCGGCGGCGGGCATCTTCCAGGCCGCCCCGGATTACCGGCCGAGTTCGCGGGAGAAAAAGCATCGCTGGATGCTGAAGGTGGAACAATGGTTCGGGTTCCGGTTTGATAAAATCCATTACCGGCGCGTCCGCTGAAGTGGCCTCACACCGGCAGGATCTGCCGCTGGAAAGCCTCGGCATCCATGTCGCCATGCGGAACGGCGGCCCGCGCGAATTTGTAGCGGAAGCGCCGCCAGCCCGTCAACGGTTCATCAAAAACGCTCAGGGCCACCAGCTTGGTCAGGCGCCGGTAAGCTTCGACTTTTTGCGCCCGAAACGGGATCGATGCGTCCGGCGAGGTAAAATATTGCGCCCACGCGATGGAACCGGAGAGGCCAAACGGACCGAAATGAGGGGAGAGCAGTATGTCTTCCGAAAAAACGCGTACCGGGCCGTCATGCGAGTGCAACACATCATGCATGGCCACGATCGCCCCGTTGGCGAGAAACGGACGAAAACAATCCAAATCCCGTTTTGCGCCGGCGTAGGTGTGGTCGCCATCAATCCACAGAAAACGAATTTTACGGCTGGCATCCCACTTGGCGGCCAGATCCTGGGAAAATTCCTGATGAAATTCCACGGCGGGCGCCACTCCGGCGGTGTTCAGATTGTTTTGAAAATCGTGCCAGCCACTGGCCTGACCGCGCAGATCGGGACAGGTTTTGGAAGGCGAGGTCAGGGGATCGACGGCCACGATTTTGGTTTCACCGGCCAGGGCGGCGCTTTTGGCCAGCACGATGGTGGAGCGGCCTTTGAAGCTGCCGATTTCGAGGATGGTGCCATGGGACGACGGCACCGCCGCCAGCAGCGTCAGACAACGAATCTCGCGATCGGTCAGGTGGCCTTCGACCTGGCGGACGGATTGGAGGGAATTGACCACCGCCAGTTCGAAGGTCTGGTTGTTCATGGATGCGGCAATTTCCGCAAAACCGATGGTGATTGCAAGCTTGTTCACCTTTGAAACGCCGACAAAAGCAGGCCGGCAAAGGGCGAAAAATAAATGAAATTACCCCGCCTTAACCGGCGCCGGATGCGAAAACGTTTGCCGGCCAATGTTTTGGATTGCCACCGCCCGGCCAAACCAACTTCGGGTTTTAGAGCAATTCCATCATTGCTCTAGCCCCAACGGTTCAGGCCGGATTTGAACGAATAACTGGCGACGCGCCCAAGGCCAGGGCCACGGCGGCGTTGACTTCCTCCAAGGTGATTTCGGCAATGGCGACCGGCCGGGGGGCCTTGACCACCCAGTCGGGGTGCTGAAACGGGATCGGGCTGCCGGGGATGACTTCATGCATGAGCATGACGACACGCCGGTTTATGGCCACCGCCAGGTGCAAGGCCCCGGTATCGCCGCCCAGTACCAAAGTGGACAGGAACATCAACCCGCCGGTGACCAGCAAAGGCACGCCGGCGGAACTGACGAAGCCCTCAGCTTGCGCGGGCACCAGCGCGGCGCGATCCGCCGGACCGCCACCCAGAATGATTTGCACCCCGAGCGAGCGCCAGTGACGCGCGACGGCCAGGTAATTTTCCAACGGCCAGTTTTTGTGCGCCCCGCTGGTGAAAGGCTGGATGAACAGCGTGGGCCGTTTGGAATCCAGCTTGTGTTCGGCAAAAAATCCGCTCGCCATCTCCAAGGCATCGGACGGCAGATGAAATTCATTATGGACCGGCCCGATGGTCAGCCCGCCATGCTGTAATAAATCCAGATGGCCGGCGGCGGCATGGCCGCGGGCCACTTCGGTCAAGGCGTGGGTGTAGGCCCATTTGCGACCGGGCTTGGAGGGGCGGCCCCAACGTTCGTTTGCGCCGGTCAATCGCGTCAGCCAGGCTGTCTCGCCATAGCCCTGAAAATCCACCGCGAGGGAAAAATTCCCGCCGCGCAACCGCCGCAGCAAACCGGCGGCCTCGCCCAGCACCTTCAGCGGATTGCGACTTCGCAGCGCCGCGCGATCGAGGGCAATCACCTCATCCACCTCGCAAAACCCGCGCAGCAGCACGGCATTTTCCGCCGAGGTTAAAAAGGTGATTTTGGCCGCCGGAAAATTGTCCCGCACCATCCGGACCGCCGGCAGCGTCAGAATGACATCGCCGATGGATTTCAGCCGGATGAGGAGAATGTTTTCCATGGTTACAGATGCCGGTCCAGCCCGAGTTCGCAGCGGACTTTGCCCGTCCGGATGGTCTCATTCAGCCGTGCCAGACTGGCGGCGTGATGACCTCGCGGCGCCATGGGATGATTCAGGTGGAAGGTGATGGCCCGGCCATAGACAAATTTTCGCTGTCGCCCCAGATGATACACCCGGGTGCCAACGTCCGAATCCTCGCCCACGCCCCAGCCGGTGTAGGCTTCGTCAAAGCCATTGACCGCCACCAGGTCGTCGCGCCAGAAAGCCATGTTGCAGCCAATGATGCCGCGCTGCTTCGTATCCCGGCGGATGATGGCCACCGGCCAGCGAATGCCTTTGGCCGCACCGCTGATTTTGCCGGTGAGCATCCATTGCCAGACCGGGGTCCGGCCGGCCTCGAATTGCGGCACGCATTCTTCGCGCACAAAACAGCGCCGGCCCTGCACCCAGAAATTGCGTTCCGCCAGGGCGGCGTGGTCGGCGATGAACCGCCGGTGGGGCACGCAGTCAGCATCGGTAAAAATCAAATAGTCGCCGGTCGCCGCCGCCACGGTCTGATTAAGGATGATGGTCTTGCGAAAACCGTCATCCGGGTGCCAGATGTGCCGGACGGGCACCGGCGAATTTTGAGAGAACTGCTTGACCAGCTCACGGGTGGGCTCGCCGGAGCCATCATCAGAAATGAGAATCTCAGCCGGCGCCTGCGTTTGCCGCCGGACACCCGCGAACATCTTGGCCAGCACCTGCGGCTGGTTATATGTGCTGATGATGAGGGAGATGGCAAAGGACGGCTTCATTGTTTCCGCCGCCGGATCTGGCAGGCGTTGGATTGACACCACCTCGTGCTCATGGGGTTTGACGAAAGCAACCGACGATTTTCCGGCGCAACTTGTTAAAGGGCGGGTTAACCCACATTTTGCGCCATAGCCGGATTTTTTCAGAGAACGAGTTCAGCGTGTGAACGGTTTCCGGGCTGTCCGGCGCCACGTACCAATTATTCCGGCCCGTCCGGCGGACCAGCCGGTAGCCTTGGTGCCGCAGGTAAAAATGCTTGGTGTAATCGCGCCGATGTTCTTCGATGAGAATAAGCCGGGGCGCATGTTTTTTAAAATCCAATCCCTGCAACACCTGAAGCTCCATGCCTTCGACATCAATGGACAGGAAATCAATCCGCTCCACGCCGACCTGGTCCAGAATGGAATTCAGGGTGCGCAACTTGACCCGGACCGTTTTTCCAGACAATTGATCACCCAGCATGGGGGTGAGCGTGGAATGCAAGGGATTCAGCCCCAGCAGCAGATCAACATCGTCCGGTTGCCCGGGTGCGCCCACCGCTGCATGCACGACCCGGCTCCGCAAACGCTGTTCCACCAAGAGCCTGACCAGATCGGGATTTGGTTCAACCAGTACCCCCGACCATCCCCGCTGCTCCAAAAACCAGGTCTGATTGTCCACGGTCGGGTGGTTGGCACCCACCTCAACAAACACGCCCTGAGGGCTTTGCTTGAAAAAGTCCCAGACGAGTTCGCTTTCAGTTTGTTTGGCGGAATCCATCACATGATAACGCAAGATTACAAGCGATAAGGGCTGGAAGGCGGACATTGTTTTCATAACAAATTCCAGCTTCCATGACAGGTATATGCTATGCAAAAGCCCCTTCCTCGTCCAGCTTCTTTGACCTGCCGCCGGGTTGAGTATCCGCAGCCCGATCGGCTATGAGTCGATGGCTTGGGTTTTGTCGATTTCCGCCTCCCGGGCTTTGGCGTAACGCACCATAGTGGAAAAGGCATTGGCCGAGGCAATCAGGTAACCGGGCCAGCCATCAAGAAAACCAAGACGGATAATGTAGGCGCGAAAAAATTTCCAAAATGGCCGGAAGGTGAGATCAAGCCAGCCGGCAGGACGGTTTTTCTCCTTATATTGGCTTACAAACAGACTGGTAATGTGCGCCATTTTGCCAAGAAATTGGTCAATGCTCTCATTACTGTAATGGAGCAAGTCGCCGCTCAATGGCACGGTCTGTCCACGCACGACGAGTCTTTCATGCGGATTACCCACCCATTCCCCAGCGCCTTTCCGCCAGAGGCGTGCTTTGCGGTCGGGGTACCAATCACCGTGGCGGATCCAGCGTCCGCAAAAAAAAGACAACCGGGGAAAGCTGAACGCCACCGGCAAATCGTTGGCGGCGCCGGCTTGGAACAGGGCCATGATTTCCTCCCGCAACCGGTCGGAAACCACTTCGTCCGCATCAATGGCCAGGATCCATGGCTGGGTGGCCTGTTCCGTCGCAAAATTCCGATGGGCGGCATGACCCAGCCACGGCCGGCAGAACACCCGGGCGCCATGGGTTTCGCCCACCTTGTCCGTGCCATCCGTCACTTTGTCGTCAATCACCAGTACCATCTCACTGGTCCAACCCTTCACACTCTCCAGGGTACGGGCAATGCGATGAGCCTCGTTGCCGGCAATCATACAAACTGTGATAGGCAACCGGGTCATGGCATCAGGATTGGGACTTGCGGCGGCGCAGGTAGAGCCGGATTTTGCGGAAAGGCAGGCCAAGAAACATTTTGCGGAACAGCGCCAGCCGCTCGATGAGGGTGACATCGCGGAACTTGGTTTCGCGCGGAACATACCAGTTGTTCAGGGTGGTCCGTTTAACCAGCTTGTAGCCATGGCTGGTCAGATACCGGTGCTTGGAGAGATCGCGCGCGCCGTCTTCGATCAGAATGAGCGCGGGGCGGAAGACATCAAAACTGAAGCCGCGCATGACTTCAATTTCATGCCCTTCCACATCCAGTGAAAGAAAATCTATCCGGGATATCCCGGCCTCGCGCAACACCTTGTCCAGCGTGGTGACTTTCACCCGTTCCACGCCAACAAAATGGGTGCCATGGGTATCCCGCTGTTTTTGGAGGGCTGAGGAGCCGTTTTCCGCCGCGAGCAGCAGCTCGGCTTCGCCTTCGAGATCGGGGCGGCTGCAAGCCACTTGGAACACCTGGGAATTTTTTCGGACCGCCCGCAGTTTTTCACAGCAGGCGCCTTGGGGTTCAACCAAAACTCCGCGCCAGCCGTTTTGCTCCAGCAGCCAGGACTGGGAGCCGGCCACGGGATCATTGGCCCCGACTTCCACGAACACACCCTCGCCCTTCCGGCCGAAAAATTTCCAGACCAGCTCTTTTTCCTCCGCCTCAGAGGAGACAAATACACTCATAGATATTGCAATATGCTAATTCAACCTCAGCCGGACTTCAAAACCGATTGCGCCGCCGACACCAGGCTGGTGGTGGTAATCTGACGCAAAAAAGGCGCGCCGGATTCGTTGGCGCCCACCATGACCCGGTATTTTTCATCATCTGCAATCCATTGGCGCAGACCGGGATTGGGCCAGAACCAGGCCACCGCCGGGGTGCCGGTCATGACGGCCAGGTGCAGGGTGCCCGTATCGCCACAAAAATGCAATGCGCTGTGCCGGATTACCGCCGTTACCTGCTCCAGGTTCAAATTTCCCGCGCATACCCGCCATGGTTTTTCCGGCAGCAAAGCGAGCAACTGCTTCATCTTTTCCAGTTCCCGGGCGGCGGGCGAGCAGGAAAGGACCAGCCGTTTATCCGGAAAGTTTTGCCGGAGGGCGCCGATGAGTTCGGCGAGCTGTTCCGGGGCCAATTCCTTGTAGTCCGCCGTGGTAAAGGGGCTGATATGGAAATAGTTGCCGGCATCGGTTTCCATAATTTCTGCCGCGCGCAGGTCGGCTGAACGGGTTTCCACGTGAAATTCCGGGCGGGTGAACGGAAAGCCCGCCAATTCAAGACACCGGCAGCGTTGCTGATAGACCGTTTCCGCATTCGTAGGATATCGCACCTGGGCGGTAAACATCCGCCGCCAGAACCATGGGCCGCCGTCGTCCGGTTCGCGACCAAGCCTTTCCGGCGCACCGCTCAGAAAGGTCAGCCAACTGGAACGGTCGGAACCATTAAGATTAATGACCACGTCAAACTTCTCCCGGCGCAGGCGGGCCACCATGTCCCAATTTTCGCGCAGGGTGGCATGGCGCGGATAACGCATGTAACCCCAGGTGCGGTTCACCCAGGGTACGCAATTCATAATCGAGGTGACATGACTTGCGACGGTCACATGCAGTTCCGCGTGAGGATAGGCCTGCCGGACCATCCAAAGCGACGGCAACAAGTGTACGGTATCGCCCAGGAAGCCAAGGTCGAGGACCATGACCTTCTTCGCGTGACGCGTCCGTTGATAAAAGGTATTGGCGGCGGTGGCCGTCATTGGCGGCAGTTTAAATTGAACCGGATGGGCAACAAAGCGTAAATACCAAATCTCTGAATTGTTCGCAAAAAACCGGCAAGGTCTCTTAAACCGGCCTGATCCAAGCCGCATACTTTTCCGGGTGCTCCAAAAAATGACGGGGAAAGGTGGCGTCCACCGGCACGAACTTCAGCTGGTTGGAATCGCCGAACAGGTAGCCGCCTTTTTCAATCAATTCGTTGATGCGCGCGGGATCGGTGAATTGCGGCTGATTGTATTCCTGATGGGAAAAGGACTGGATCTTGTCCAAAATCCGGTCCACCCCGCCCATCCAGGTGAAATTCCAACCGGCGTCAGGAATCACTTTATAGCCGCTGTGCCGCAGCTCTTCGGCCACGGAAAAATCCCGGTAACGCAACATTACCGTGCCGTAGCTGAACGGCGGCTGCAATGATTTACAATTCATGAAGTACCGGTAGATGGTATGCTGAAACCGCCAGACGAACGGATGGTTCAGCCGCAGCCGGCGGCGGAAGCCGCGGCGGTGGAAAATATTCTTTGCCGGTTGCGAGTTTAGGGCTCCGTGAATGGCATTTGAAAACGGATTGTCGCGATAGGGAATTTCGCGGCTCAGGCGTTCCACCACCGCCGCGCGCGGGATTTCATCCAGATCGGAAACCAGCACCCAGTCGTCCTGGCGGCAGTTTGCCAGGCCGCGAACAATGCTATTCCGCTGAAACCGCTCGATCACCCAGGGATCCGCAACATCCGGCACATCGTTCACCACCACGTGGATGATCCGGTCGGCAAAAGCGGCAAAGCGCGCGCGGTTCTCCCAATAATACAGCGGCTTGGGCTGGTTGGTAAAAGTGCGGGTGGCCTCGACCAGCACGAATTTGTCCACCACCCCGGCCAGTTCGTTTAGACGCAGCTCCAGCAGTTCCAGCTCATTGAAAAAGGTGAAGGTGTCGTAAATCATGCGGTTCCGGTTTAAAAAGCTAAGGTAATCCGACCTGCCGCAGCAAGTTGAAACCGGCCGGGTAGCGTAAATTAACACTCGCTTTTCCGCCCTTTCCGCCAAAAAATACGGGTAATGAAAGATTTTCTGCGCCAACTCTGGGGCTTTGTCCGGCCCTATCGCGGGCGTTTTTTCCTGGGCCTGCTCTGCGGCATTGGTTACGGGCTGGTGAATGGCGTCCTGCTGTTTACGGTCCGGATGGTGGTGCAATTGGTTTTTTCCCACAAAACCGATCTGCACACGCAGTTGGAGAAGGCGCCGCACTGGATTCATCCGGTCTCGGAACGGCTGGCGGCGCTGGTGCCGGAATTTGACGCGCCCAAGGCGGACGATACCTTGGGCTGGGTGCTCATCATCGGGGCCATTCCGGCGATCATGCTGGTGCGGAATACGCTCCAATACCTGAGCATTTACTTCACAAACTGGTCGGCCATGCATGCCATCGCGGATATCCGCACCAAGCTGTTCAGCCATCTGCAAAATCTGTCGCTCGGCTTTTTCAACAAGGCCAGCACTGGCGACCTCATCGCCCGCATCACCAACGACACGCAGGTGTTGTACGGCATTGTCGGCAGTTCGTTCGCCTCCGCCGTCAAAGACCCGGTAACCATTATTTGCATGCTCACCTATTTGCTGGCGGCGAACACCACCCTCACGCTGATTTCCATCGTGGTCTTTCCGGTGTGCATTGTGCCGATCGTCATTTTCGGCCGCAAAGTCCGCAAATCCGCCCGCGCGGTGCAGGAATACAACTCCGACCTGACCAACCTGATGCACGAGTCCTTTACCGGTAATCGCGTGGTGAAGGCTTATAACTTGGAAGAAACCGTCAGCTCGGAATTCCGTTCCATTACGAAAAAATATGTCAGTCAGATGATGCGGGTGGTGCGGGCCAATGAAATCCCCAGTCAGATGATGGAGTTTTTCGGCGCCGCCGGCATTGCGCTCGTGTTCCTTTACGTGCAGCACTCCATGCAATTTCTGCCCAAGGACCAGCAACCCAAATCCGAGGATTTTCTGACGTTTGTGCTGGCCATTGTGATGATGTATCCGCCGATCAAGGCGTTCACACGGCTGCACAACCAGGTGCATCAGGCGCGTGCCGCCAGCGAGCGGGTGTTTGAACTGCTGGCCATCCAGAACACCGTGGTGGAACCGACCGAACCCAAGATGCTTCACGCTTCGCACGCGGACATCGAGTTTCAAAATGTGGATTTCAATTACGGTGAAAAGCCCGTGTTGCGGAACATCAACCTGACGGTCAAAGCCGGCCAGTTGGTGGCCTTCGTGGGCCAGAGCGGCTCCGGCAAAACGACCCTGGCCAATTTGCTGCTGCGGTTTTACGACCCCGTGGGCGGTGTCATTAAAATCGGCGGCGTGAACATCCGCGACGTTACCACGCGGGATCTGCGGAACCAGATTGCGGTGGTCACGCAGGAAACCGTGCTGTTCAACGACACCATCCGCCGGAACATCGAACTGGGCCGGCCGGGCGCGACCAATGAAGAAATCATCGCCGCCGCGCGCCACGCGCATGCCTACGATTTCATCATGGAGAAGCCCGAAGGCTTTGAGGCGGTGGTCGGTGAAAAGGGCATGCAGCTTTCCGGCGGTCAGCGTCAGCGGCTGGCCATCGCCCGGGCCATGTTGAAGGATGCGCCGGTGCTGGTGCTGGACGAGGCCACCAGCGCGCTGGACACGGAATCCGAACGCGCCGTGCAAGTGGCTCTGGATGAACTCACCAAGGGTCGCACGACCTTCTGCATTGCTCACCGGCTCTCCACCATTCTGCATGCCGACGTCATTGTGGTCATGAACGAGGGTAGGATTGTGGAAACCGGCCGGCACGAGGAGCTCGTCAAACGCGGCGGCACCTACCAGAAGCTGTACGAACTGCAATTTAAGTCGTGAGCGCGCCGGTGGAAAAAATCCTGGCCATTCAGTTCAAGTACCTCGGCGACGCCGTCTTCATCACCCCCGCGCTGCGGGCTTTGAAAGAACATTGGCCGGACGCGGAATTGCATGTGCTGGTGGCCGCCGAGGTGGCCCCGCTGTTGGAGCATCTTCCATGGATTCACCGGGTCTGGGCGCTGCCCCGAACCCGGGGCCGGGCGCGACTCCGCGAGTCGTTGCCGTTTGTACGGACTTTGCGCGGTGAACATTTTTCGCGCGTGGTGGATTTTGGCGGCAATGATCGCGGTTCTATCATGAGTTTTCTGAGCGGCGCGCCGATTCGGCTGGGGCCGGTGGATAAAAAGCGCCTGCTCCAAAAATTCGGCTACACGCAGACCGTGCCGACCGCCACACTGCCGCCCTCGTGGGTGCAACATCATTTGGGCTTGCTGGCCGCCTGGCAGGTTCCGACGCCCCGGTCCTTGCATCTGGAAATTGCCGCCGATCCCGCGTTGGCGGCCGAAGCCGCGCGATTATTGCCGGCCGACAGGGTGCTCTGTCACCTAGGCACCTCGCAGCCTCGCAAGGAATGGCCGCCCGCCCGGTGGCAGGAATTTTACCGGCTCGCCCGCGCGGCCGGTTATCACCTCGTCTTTTCCTCGGGCACGAATGCGCGGGAACAGGCGTTGCTGACCGAACTAAAAAAACTGGAACCGGAAGCGCCGATGTTGCCCAAGACAGCGAGTCTGAAATTGTTTCTCGCCGTGCTCAAACACGCGAAAGCGGTGGTGGCCGGTGATACCGGGCCGCTGCATTTCGCCGCCGGTCTGCGCGTGCCCATTGTGGGATTGTTCGCCACGGGCGATTCGCTGTTGAAGGCCGCGCCGGTCTATCCCTCACCGAACGTGGTCCGGGGTGGCGAATGTTTTTGCGATGCCAAACAGTTGCATTCCGCCACCTGTGCGGATGGTTGTCCCTGCATCGCCGGCATTCGGGCGGAGGAAGTGCTGGCGCGACTGAAAGCGGTCTGTTGATAATCTGTAGCAGCCGACGTGAGGAGGCTCAAATATCTTTGGCGTTTTTTATTGGAGCCTCCTCACGTCGGCTGCTACTACTTGAACGGGCAGCCCGACCCTTAAAAAGTTTGGATTGTTAGAAGCGCCATTAGGAATTAATTTATCCCATCATGTCTGACAAAGTTCCCTACCTGGATTTGGCCGCGCAAATCCGCGGCATCCGCCAAGAACTCGATGCCGCGCTCGCCCGCGCGCTCGATAACTGCTCTTTTTGCCTCGGGCCGGATGTGGCCCGGTTTGAAAAAGATTTTGCCGCCTACTGCGACGTCAAGCACGCGCTCGGCTTCAACAGCGGCACTTCGGCGCTGCACGTGGCCATGCGACTCCACGATATCGGACCCGGCGATGAGGTCATCACCACGCCGTTCACGTTCATCGCCACCAGTTGGGCCATTTCCTATTGCGGCGCGCGCCCGGTTTATGTGGACATTGATGACGCCACGTTCAATCTCGATCCCAAGCTGATCGAAGCGGCCATCACGCCGCGCACCAAGGCCGTGCTGCCTGTACACTTATACGGCCAGCCGTTCGATGTGGACGCCATCGCCGCCATCTGCCAGAAACATAATCTGCCGTTTGTCGAAGACGCGGCGCAGGCGCACGGGGCGAAATACAAGGGCAAGACTGTGGGCGGTTTTGGTTCTTCGGCGTGCTTCAGCTTTTATCCGGCCAAAAATCTCGGGGCCTGCGGCGAAGGCGGCGCGTTGGTTACGAATGACCCTGCGCTGGCCGCGCGTGCCAAGTCCCTGCGCGAACACGGTTCCACCGTGCGCTATCACCACGACGAAGTCGGCTATAATTACCGGCTCGAAGGTTTTCAAGGCGCGGTGCTGGGCGTGAAGTTAAAATATCTTGCGCAGTGGACCAATGAGCGCCGCCGGGTGGCGATGCGTTACCATGAATTACTCGCGAACACGCCGCTGCGCCTGCCGCTGGAAGCGCCGGGCGTCGAGAGCGCCTGGCACCTGTACGTCGTGCGCCATCCGCAGCGCGACGCCCTGAAGGCGCATCTCGATGCCAACGGCATCGGCAATGCCATTCATTATCCCATGCCGCTGCATTTGCAAAAGGCGTATGCCAATTTGGGCTACAAACCGGGTGATTTTCCGGTGGCGGAAAAAGCCTCGCGCGAATGTCTCGCGCTGCCCATGTTCCCGGAATTGACCGACGCCCAGATCCAGCGCGTCGCGACCGTCGTTCAGGATTTCTTTAAAAGCCGTTGATTGAATTTTGCCGTGAAAAAACGCTCTTATATCCGTCCGCTGGTGCAACATCTGCACGCTTATGTTCCCGGGGAACAGCCCAAGATCAAAGGTTTGGTCAAGCTGAACACCAACGAAAATCCGTATCCCCCGTCGCCCAAGGTGCTGGCCGCTGTCAAGGCCGCCGTGGATGGCCGCCTGCGCCTGTATCCGAATCCGACCGCCGAGAAGCTGCGCCAAAAGCTGGCCAAGCTCCATGGTTGCCAGCCGGAGAACATCATCATTGGCAACGGCTCGGATGAAGTGCTCGCCCTCGCCACCCGCACCTTTGTGGAACCGGCCGGCACGGCAGGTGCCAAGTCTGCCGCCAGTGTCATCCAATATTTTACCCCCAGCTATTCGCTGTATCCCGTGCTGGCGGATATCCAGGGGGCAACGCAAAAGGCCGTGCCGCTCAAGCCGGATTTCTCGATGCCGTCGCTGGTGGAATTGAAGAAAGGCAGGCAATGGAATTTCCGCGCGGCCCTGACTTTTGTGACCACGCCGAATGCTCCCGGCGGGCGCGGCTACGCCACTGCGGCGCTGGCCAAGCTTTGCCGCGCGCAGGCAGGTGTCGTTATTCTGGACGAAGCCTATGTTGATTTTGCGGAAGAAAATGCCCTGGCGGTGGCGTTGAAGCTGCCGAACGTGCTGGTCGCCCGCACGTTTTCCAAAGCCTATTCGCTGTGCTTCCAACGCGTCGGTTATTTTGTGGGGCACGCCGACCTCATTGCGGCCATGGACAAGGTTCGCGACAGCTACAATGTGAACGGTCTGGGCCAAATCGCCGCCGAGGCCACGCTGGACGACCTGAAATTCTACCGCGCAAACTTCAAAAAGATCATCGCCACCCGGACCGCGCTGACCCGTGAACTCACACAACTGGACTTTCGTGTTCTCCCCAGTCAGACAAATTTCATTCTGGCCCGTCCGCCGCTCTTCCCGGCGGAACAATGGCTGCAAAAACTGCGCGACCACAAAATTCTGGTCCGCTGGTTTCGCGTCCCGGAAGTGCGGGATTATCTGCGCATCACCATCGGCACCCCGGCGGAAGCGTTGGCGCTGACGGCGGCGGTTCGCGATATTATGAACGGGCGCGAAAATTGACCGCAAGTTGGGGTGGACTAACGGGGGCAATCTAGTTTGCCAAAAACAGAAGACGCCGGCAATGATGGCCGTTTTAACGGTTTGTTTATGCATCATTTGATGCCGATGAGTCCCTGCATGGCTTGCCCCATGGCTTCGCCGATGAGGTAGTAGGTTTCCGCGTTTGAGTTCCAATGATAGCCTTGGTTGGTGGGCGACTGCTCCGTCGGACGCCAGAAATTCCGGGTGCTTACGAAAGCCACATTGCCCCGGAATTCCGGTCGTGCCGCCGCCGCCGCTTGGGCCTTCATCAGGGAGAGTGCGCGGGGATTTTTTTCGCCCGGTCCGGTCATGCCGGTTTCAGCGATAACGAACGGCAGGTTGGGAGCGCCGAGGTCTTTCCGGATGTCATGGATGAAATGGACCAGGTTGGTTTCGTATTCCGCATTGTACTTTTCGTTGATGCGATCATTCCAGCCCTGATGCCAGCCGAAGCCGGCGAGCACATAGCGTCCGTCAGAACCGGGCACGAGCTCCTTGATATTGGCCAGCGCGGCCCGGGTGAGAGAAACTGTTTCCCGATAGTATTTGCCGATGATGGCCGGGTCTTGGGCGATGGCGGCATCGGTTTTATCTCCGAGCGAGTAGGGCGGTTTGCCCGCGCTGGGCGGGCGGAAATCCACGGCCAGGCTTTTGCCGCCCCAGGCGCACTTGATGAGCAGCACGGGGGCGTCCAGCGCATCGCCCATGACCCAGCCGAAACCCAGCTCCGGGCCAATCATATTCGGGCGGGCGCCGTAGCCGGCGCAAAGCGGGCCTTTCCGATCGAGGTAGGAAATCCAAACATCATCGCGCTTACGCCAATTACCCAAAGTGTCAACGAGTGTGGCGAAGCGATTTGAGGTGGCGGGATTCTTGACGAGGAATTCCAACGCCCCCTGGCCGCCGTTGAGTTTTGGCTGGGCGTTTATCATGCCGTGGCCTTCCATGTTGGATTGGCCGGCCAGGATAAACACGCGGACGGGCTGGGCAGCGTTGGCGGACAGACCCGGCACAAAACCCAACAGGCATAAACAAAGGATCAGTCGCAATCCGATTTTCATGAAGCTGCTTTCCCCAAGGTTATTCAAGTGCAGATAGACTGGACGTCTTGCCGCAAATGGCGGGTTTATGCGTCATTTTTTAAATCAAGGTTCTCAATTTTCAAGGCGCCTTTTGAGCAAGCCGGCGGGCATAGAGATTGTCGCCGAGTTCGCGGGTGACTTTGGTCAGTGCATCGTAGGGTGTGTCGGTGACATCCACAAAGCCGATGGCATAATTTTCGCCATCCCCGCGACCCGTCAAGGGTTGGTCGAGATATTGAAACCAATGCGTGCCGACAATTTGCGGATTGTCCAACGCACCGGAAACGTAATACCAGTAGCCATCGGCGCGCTGGGCTTCACAAAGCGGGCCAGAACCGGCGTTGGCGGCAAAGCTGCGATCCCAGGCGGGGAAATGGAATTCACCGATGATGATGGGCCGATCAATGCCATCCGGCAGCCGGAGGTTGCGGATGCTGGTTTCGTATTTATTGAAACTCACCACGTCGCAATACCGCGCAGCGGCGCGGACGGTGATGGGGTTCACGGTGTTGAAACGCGAGCCCAGGTTGAGTTTTTCCGGCAGGACTCGTTTCAATTCGGTTTGTACGGTCTGATAATATAGCGTGGCGAGTTCCTCGTTGAAGGCCGCGAAATCCGGGAGCGCCAGCGCGGCATCTACATGGTTGGTCTGGGTTAGTAAACTGTCCCACGAGGCATACGCCGTGTGCCACGCCCCGTTCAAATCAGATATGGTGGCATGGCGATGTTGCAACAACTTTACCAGCGCCTGTTTGCCAGCCTGCTTTGCCGGTGCTGTCAGGACTTCGTTGATGAAATCCGGGCCGCCGCGCCATTCCAGTTCATTGCCGATGAAATAACCGATGCACCAGGGATCTCTGCCACTGGTACGCCATTCGGTGGCAAAGGCCCGGCGGGCGCTGGTGGCAAAGCTCGGGTCATACGGGTCGGGCAGCCGCAAGTGGGGTGCCAGACTCGGGGAGCCGATGTAGAGCATTTTGGTGTAAGGAGTTTTATCGAGGCCGGTCACATTTTCATCCGACCAGCTTGCCACCGTGTTGAGTCCCCAGCCGGACAGGCGTTGGTGGGCAAAGGCAGCGGCTTTGGCTTCCGCGTTGGCGCCAAATTTCCGGTTCAGGTTGGCCATATACCAATTGGCAACCTTGGTATTACCCGGGTTTTCCTTGGGGATTTCTGCGAAAAATTTGGCGCGACCGGCGACTGGCGTGGTGTTCGCAAAGCCGACGCAATCGACGCCGTGCGACCAGAACAGCCGGCCATCCGGGTCCACCAACCACCATTTGCCGGCATATTTTTCCACGCGGAAATTCCGGCTGGCGGCAAGTTGCGGTCCAGCTTGGTAACCGCCGTATTTATCCCATGAAACCGGGCGCGGGCTGGCTTGCAAAGCGGCCGTCTCGGCTGCTTGCTGCGCGGCAAAATCGGCGGGTGAATGAATTTTGGTCGGCCATTCCGCATACCGGAACTGGCCATACGGATCAATGAACGGAAAATAATTCGGCGCCAGCAAAGGTGCGGGGTCGCAGTAGCCAAAGCCGCGCAGACCGCGCAATTCCAACTTGAGTTCGGGACCGGCCGATTCCACAGCGAATACTACTTTGGAGATGCGCGCGGGATCGAGTCCGCTCCAGTGGGGCATAAAACCATCGGGCAGCGCGTCCATGCCGGGGAAAAGGGTGCGCAATGTTTCGGCGGGCGCATTTTTTCGTTTGAGGAACACCAGGACCGGGGTGGACTCGCCCGCGCCGATGCGGGCCACAGCCTCGGAGTAATGATGCCACCCGGCGTAATCGGGATCTTCCGCGCGGCAGATGACGGTCACCGGTTGTGGGCCGGCATTGTGAATATCGGCCGCCAGATAGAGGTAATCGGAAAAATCCCACAGCTGTGCTCCGGAGGTGACGGCAAAATATTGGTTGCCGTGCTTCAACGTTCCGCTAATGGCGACGGCATCGCCGAGGCGCGCCACCGATAATTCCGGCGGCGCGGTCACCTGTTTGCGGGCGGCTTCCGAATCAAACCGGAGAATCACCAAATCATTGGTGTGTTGGTTCAATTGGCCAACCGCCGGAGCGAACGCGGTTTGCGCCCGGCCGGTTGAGCCGGGGTGGGGCAGCAGTAAAACGCCGGCCAAAATCCCCGGCCAGAACTGATAACGGTTACGCATGAGAGTTTGGAAAAAATGTTGGGCTGTTCACGGAATTAGCGATTGAAACGAGTAGGTGCCAGAGACAGCGGCATAGACGGCGGTGTGGTTTTCGAGCCGGAGGAATTTTATGCCTTTAGCTTGCGCCGCAGGATGGCCGGACTCGGTCACGCTGGCGGCGTCTTCTGCGGGAACATAAACCGTCGCCGTGGTGTTGGCCGGAATGGTGACCTCCATCGTCAGCCTATGGTTATTGATTCGCCATTGGCTGATGATGCGGCCGTAAGGCGAATCGAAATGGGCTTTCACCCAGGTCAAATCGCCGGTCAGCGTCGGTTTGATGACAATATGTTTAAAGCCGGGCTGTTCGCGGTCGTAATTGATGCCGGCCAGGGTTTGATAAAACCAGGCATCGAGATTGCCGGCTTGGATTAACAGCGCCTCGCTGTTCATGCCCGGGCCGCGCGTGTCATAGTCCCAGCGTTCCCAGACAGTGGTGGCACCTTTGGCAAGCATGTAGCCCCAACTCGGGCGGGTCGTCTGGGTGGCGATGGCCCAGGCCACCTCGGGGTGGCCGATCTCCGTGAGCGTTTGCATGAGCCATTGCATGCCGATCAGTCCGACCGTTAAATGGCCGTCGTGTTTAACCATGATGTCATCCACCAGATTGGCAATGACGCCATCGCGTTGCTCCGCCGGAACCAGACCGAAAGCCAGCGCCAAAACGTAACCGCATTGGGTGCCCCCTTGGTACTGGTGCGTCTTCGGGTTGAGGAATTTCCGGTTGAACGCTGTTTTCAGTTTATCCGCCATGTCCGTGAAGGTGCGTTCGTCGGCGGTTGCTCCCATGGATTTCGCCAGGCGCTGCATGATCCGGCAATTGTTGTATTGGTAGGCGGTGGATACCAGGTTGCGGGGTGTCAAACCTTTGTCGGATACTTTTCCGTCCATGGTGAAGGCGTCGCACCAATCGCCGTAACTCGTTTCCGGGAGTGTGCCGTCCGGCAATTGATACCGGTGCTTCATGGCCAAAACCCACTTTTTCATGGCGGCGTAATGGGTTTCCGCGACGCGGTGATCCCCGTAAAAATCAACAAACCAATCCGGCGTGATCGTGAACACGCTGGGCCATTCGACCCCGGCGCCCATGGTCCAATACATGGTGACGTCCGGCAACGTGCCATTGGTTCGCTGCGACCGCTCCACATCAGCCATCCATTTGGCGTAGAAGGGGGCGACGTTCCAGTTGAACGCCTCGCTCTCCGCGTCCTTGGCGGGATCGCCGGTCCAGGGTTGCCGTTCGTCCCGGTCAGGATCAATGGGGGCGGAGCGCAGGAACATGGGCATGCCGCGCCAGAGCATCTGATGAATGCGGTTGATCAAATCGTTCGAGCATTGGAAATCGCCCACCGGTTCGACATCGGTGTGAATGACGAGGCCCGCGAAATTATCCACGGTGGGCGTGCCGGGGAAGCCGGTTACCCGTACCCGCCGGAAGCCCTGACCCTTGAAGCGCGGATTCCAAATTTCCGTGCCTTGGCCCTTGAACGTGTAGATGTCGGTACACTCGGCGGAACGGTTATCCGCCGTTTTGAGTGAGCCATTCGCATTGAGGTTGTAGGCGCTGGTCAAACGCACTTGGGTTCCCGGGGGGCCTTGGGCTTTTAATTGCAATGAACCGTAGAAATTTTGTCCCATATCCACGATATAAACGCCCGGGGCGGGATTCGTTATCCCCACCGGATGAATAATCTGGGTGACGCGCATCGGTTCGATCATTTGCGCCACCAGTTTTACTCCCGGGGCGGGTACGGTCTGCGCGGCCTCCCACATGGAATCGTCAAATCCCGGTTGATCCCATCCGGGCATTTCCATGCGGGCGTCGTACTCCTCGCCGTCATATTCGTTGTTGGCCCGAATCGGGCCGGCGGTGGTCAGTTTCCAAGACGGGTCGCTCACAATGACGTCGCGGGTGCCATCCGTGTACTCCACTTCTAATTGCAGCAACAGTTTCGGGTACCCGTGGTTTTGGGTGGGAATGGGAACTGACAGTCGGGGGGCATAAAACCGGCCGTTGCCGAGGATGACGCCAACGGCGTTACCGCCCTGGCGCAGTTGTTGGGTGACGTCGAACGTTACATAATAATCCGCCTTCGCATAATCCGACAGGGCCGGATCCATGACATCGTCCGAGACCTTCGCTCCGTTGATAAACAAATCGAAGAAACCCAGACCGCAAACGTAAGCTGTCGCGTGCGCGATATTTTTCTCCACGGCAAATTCCCGGCGCAGATAACGGGCGGGCAAGCGGCGCGTGGATTCCAATGTCAGCCGACCCCACGGGGCGATGCCAAAGGCGCCGAGAGTTCTGGCCGGGAGCCATTGGTTTTGGTCGGTGCTGGATTCCCATTGGCCATCAGTAACTAAATCCAGCGGTTCGCCCTCGGCAAACTGAAGGTGTAGTTTTGCGATCAAACCCGCCGGGTTGGGTGCTGTGCCGATATTATTGACGGTGATGGAGAAAACATTGTCGCCGGTTTTCAAAAAGGCCGTGACATCGGCTGTGACCGGGTCCTCCCAGTTGTCGCCCAGAGCGGCTTTCCGGCCGTTGATGACCAGCTCAAACGCATTGTCCGCCGTGACGTTGCAGGTGGCGGCAATCAGCTTGCGGTCCGGCGGCAGTGAAAGTGTTTTCCGGAAATAGCGCACCCCCAGCGGCGCGCTGGTGGCGGGATTGCCTTCGGGAAACCAGATCCATTGCGCCCCTTCGAGGGCGTTGGTTATGACCGAATTATCCCGGCCAATCCAGCTTGCTTTCCAATCGGCCGGTTCCAGCAGGCCCATTGTCCACTGCTCCGGCTGGCTCCAGGCCGAGACCTTGCCATCCTGATCCCAAGTGCGCACCTTCCAGTAACATTGCATCCGCGACGCCAACGGCTTGCCTTGATATGCCACCTGAATGCTTTGGTTCGACGCCACCTTGCCGCTGTCCCACAAATCGCCTAGATTTTGGCTTAGGCGGGCGGCTGAACTGGCCACGAGGATTTCATACGCCGTCTGTTGCCGATCCCGTGAGGCCGCCCCCCCGCGCGTATCCGCCATAATCCAATTGAAGCGGGGCAGGGGCGTGTCAATGCCCAACGGGTTCACCCGGTATTCGCAACGTAGATTGGACGGTTCGCCGCCGAACGCAGCCGGGAGGCGGCATAACAGTATGCCGCCGGCCAGCAGGACGGTCGCAAGGCAGGTTCTTAAGCATTGATTCATGATGTGAGGGTTTGGCCCCAATTGCGTGTGCGGAGTGGGGATACGATATTTTGAATTATAAGATAAAGCCACCACGAGAACTCGTGATGGCACAGCCTGAAACGGCTGGCAGGCTACCCAACCCGGTCTCTCCTCATTTCAAATGGCGGACAGGCGGGCAAAGATGTTTTATTTGTTCCCCGGGATCGGGTAGGGGACGGTCAAGGGCAGATCGAGCCAGGCCAGGCCGATGTCACGGTTCATGTGGCTTTTGACTCCGGGCGCGATCGGGTCGGCGTCCTGGCCATCGTAGAAAATCGCCAGTCGCTTGCCGGCCGGCACCACCGAGGGCAGGCCAATAATGTGTTTGGACCATTGGCAATTGCGGGCGTCCAGCACCACGGCCTTGTGCGCCGGATTCCATTGGGTCAAATCCTTGCTCCAATAAACCCAAATGGCGTCGGTGTACTCCAAACCAGCCTTGATGCCGACATGGTCGGTAAAGAGAAACCAAGTGTGATTCTGCGGCTCGAAATACAGGGAAGAGTTTTCAATCTGCTCCGTCGGCGGCAGCAGCGGTTGGGCGGCGATCGACCATGAACCGTTGAGGTCGCGCGTCCGCGCGAGGCTGATCGTGCGCAAAATTGGACTCGCCGTGGAGGCGGAAAAGAACATCAGATACTCCCCGCCTTGGCGAACGATGTAACCGGGGCTGGCGGTCGCGGAATAATAGCTGTTGGGCAGCAGCCGAAACGGCGTCACCTCGTATTGCTTGGTCCAAGGGCCGGCTGGCAACGCGGCTTCCGCCTTCATGGTAAGGTACGGAAACCCCGGAATGTAATCCGGCGCCGGCGTGGTGTGGGGCGTGCCGAGATAAAACATGTGCCACCGGTGGCCGTCAAAATAAGTGGTGCCATACGAAGCGGAGGCGGAATCGTCGCGGTTCGACGCTCCAAATTCCAAGACCGGGCCGCGATTGGTCCAATGCTCCAAGTCCTGGCTGGTGGCCAGGCAGGCCAGCCAACCCTTGGGCCCGGCACCGTCATAGTGCAGGTAGTACGTGCCGTCGGCTCGCCAGGCCCAAACATCCCGCGCGCCGAGATAATCGCACTGGTTTGGACCTGCGCCGTGCCGCAGCACAACGCCCTGATCTTTGGCATTCAGTCGGAGGCTGGCCTGCGGCCGGCCGTCCTCATAGGCGGCCAACACAGTGGCAGTGGTCGGCCCTGCGGCGGCGGCGACCATGATAATGAAGCGCAAAAGCAGGTTATTCATGACGGTTACTTATTTGCCATTCGCGCGGCCTGCCTCCGTTGCCGGTCAGCGGCCCGGATTCGCGCATTGTCTGGCTTATGGCAGTCTAACAGATACTTGAAGCCGCCAGGTATTGAAAAAAATCGCGCTGGAAAATCACGGGGAAAATACCTGATGAATTATGGAAACGACTGCTTTCAACGACGCTGAACCACGGTCGGGTTATTCCCGATGGGTGGTTGCTGAAAACCTATTGATTGCCCGCCCGCAAGAGCGGATCCCAGTATTGCGAATTTTGCAGTTGATTCGCCGCCTGCGGATTAATATTGGCATCTTTTCGCGGTTCGGAATGACTGTCGGCGAAGACCACCACGCCCACGCCGCCGTTTATGTTTTTGCCGCCGGATCCGCCGTGCCGACAAGAGATGCCTTCGTAATTCGGATTGGATCCATTCATAACGGCGTTCGGCCAGTAGGAACTCATGCTCCAGTAACCTTCGGAGTCGCCAATAACGAGGCAATTGCTGGGCTGACGAATGGCCGAGCGTTTAAATCCAAACTGGGTCGTATAGGAGACTCCGCTGTACGAAACGGTGTCCGGCGCCTGAACCGCCGGGGCCGGGTAGAACAGGAAAAAGACATTCGCCGAATACCCAATCCGGTCGCCCGGGTAGGTGACACCGGTCCAGCTCCATTTGAAATTGGGCGTAAATTGATTGCGGACGCCAGTAAGCACTGAACAATGAAACAGGTTTGAATTGCCGGCCGAATATTTGCCCAAATAATTGCCCCACCAGTTGTCCATGGCCGCCAAGGTTGGATCCTGAGCCCGACAGGCGGGAAAGATATCCTGGCTGTCGTCCGTGTAGAGTTGAACAAAAAGGCCAACCTGCCTGAGATTGTTCATGCAATAAGTTGTCTTGGCCTTTTCCTTGGCTTTGGCCAGGGCCGGCAACAGCATCGCCGCAAGAATGGCGATGATGGCAATCACCACCAGCAGCTCGATCAGCGTGAAGCCGTCACGGGAAAATTGGCGGTGCCGCAAATCTGAAATATTCTTCATGGAAGTCAGATTTATGTTCCAAGGATTTCGGAAAATTTTCAATCCCGAGAACTCGTGGGGTGAAAAACAGCAGTTTTGAAGATTGAGGTGGGTAAGCTGCTTAAGTGTTCGACGAGGACAAATTTGCCTTTGGGGGAAACCTACACCCGCCGTGAAAAAATAACGCAGTGGCAAGCTTGTCCCCGAATTTGGCAAACGAGGTGAGCTGGAAAAACTACTCGGCCGCAAATTCGAGGGCCCAGTGGACGGCACGGCTGGCTTTTGAATCGATGCCGACACGGCACCAGCCATTTTCCCCGGGGCCGGGAGTTTTGGTTGTGATTAACACGCCGGCAGACTGGTCTTTCGCGGACACTCTGACGGAGACGAGCCGCCATTTTTTGCCATCCTCATCCAGACCCGCCACCCGCAGTTCATAGGGATCGTTGCCGACGATCCCACTCACGCCCGTGAGTGTTTTTGCGGCGGCGTTCCACTTTTCGCCCGTGACATCCACCATGCCTTGCGTGACATGGCGCGAAGTGCTGACCAGCACGGGATGGTTTTCCATGCTGCGCACGGCGAGAATGCGGCACGCGGTGGGCGGCACTGCGCATTTGAAATCACCTTGGAATGAGGGGGCGGGTGAATTGCTCCAGAAGTCGAAGGCATAATACGTTTTCGCCGGGTCAAGGCCCAGCTTGGCGCTGGAATAATCAAGGGATAAAGCGTTGGTCCCCTGATTGAAAACCCCGATGACATCGCGGCGGACGACTTGCCGGGTGTCGGTCACCAGCCAGGTGGTTGGCAACTCGTTGTCGAAATAATCCACCGGCCGGGCGGTCGCGTTGTGGGACAACATGGTTCGCTTCAAAATGTCCAGTCGCTCGGGGGGCAGGGCGGGCAGCCAGTCGCTGATCAGGAAAAACTGGCCGGCCATGGCCACCCAGGAGGCGGTGAGCCGGGCTTGATCCAGCGTGACGGCCTTGCCGCCCAGACTGGAGCCGGCGGCCCGCAGCAGACACGGGTCGGGATCGTTCCACCAAACGCGACCATTCAGAAAGTAAAATTTTGAGCCACGGAGCGGACCGCTGGAAAGGTTCCCGTTGGCATCCGGACCAATGCGCATCGAATCCACCAGGCCGATGGCCCCAAGTTCGCGCATGTTTTGGGCGATGCAGCAGCCGGAAAAAAACCCATCGTTGCCGGCGTTTTTTCGGATTAATTTCAGCCCGTCGCGGTAGGCTTCAATATTGGTTTTACGCGGATCATGAAACGGCCGGTTGTTGCCGAAATGATCGTCCTTGTAGCCGTCGTTGACGTAAATCTGTTCGCAAGCCGCGCCGGTGTAGAGGCCGTCCATCTTGTAGTATTTCACGCCCCAGGAACGGTATAACTTGGCAATCCGCGCCAGTTGCGCCTGCACCTCGGGATGGGTCAGGTCAAGGCAGGTGCCGCCCCAGGCGGTGTCGTAGGGCGTGCCATCCGTGCGCTGCACAAACCAATCCCGACGGTTCGCGTATTCCGGGTCTTGATAGTTTCGGCCAAACGGCAGCCACCACAGGCCGAAGGTCAGGCCGGCTTTATCGACCCCAGCCGCCACCGGCGAGATGCCATGCGCATAAGGCCCGTCGGGACGGACGCGATCAAATCCCCGGCGCGGGCCGTTGAAATGCTTGCTGTCCTGCCATTCATCGTCAATCTGCACGACGCCCAGACCGAACGGCTTGAGCTCTTTCGCGGCAAATTGTGCCAGTGCCACCGTGGATTGTTCATCGCCGGCGTCGCCATGTTGTTCCGCATACCAAGTGCAATATGCCGCCGTGCGCGGCCGCAAGGTGATCTTGTATTGTTGTTTTACGGCATCCGCATAAAGTTCTTCCCCCCTCCGGGCGTCGTCGAAAATGCCGAGGGCCAGAGTTTCAAGTTGGGCGGAAGCCCCGGAGGGGATCTGGAGATGACCATAGTCAATCCGGGCCTTGAACGCCACAGCGGTGTCCTTAACACTGGAAAAAAGCACCCCGCTACCCCGGTCTTCGGTGAGCCAGCCCGCCACCACGCCGCGCCGCGTGCCCGGATCGGCGCACGTCAGGAACAAATAACTACCGGGATTTTTGTCGGGCGCGGTCAGGCCTGCGGTACCCATCGTGCGGAGTTCGCCGGCGGGTTTGCCGAGGTCGAGGGTAAAAGTGGCGGGAACCGCCTGGGCCAGGTCAATATTCTCGTTGCTTGGATTGTGGCGGGTGCTGCGAATCAGCACAAACGGCAGCTTGGAATACAGCTCCAATGAAGCCATGCCGCCATCGGCCTGAGTCAGCCGGATGCACTGGCCATGGCCGAAAACCCCGTCCCGCACGCTTTGGACTTTCGCCGTGGCGGGGGTCACAGCGAGCTTGCCATTTTTCACAAAAACCGCTGCCGAGCTTTTTTCGGCCAGAGAAAAAGTGCCGTCCACATCATCATACCTGACCGCCAGCGACTGGTTTTCGATGGTCAGCACAGCGGCATTGGACATGAATGCCAAGCCTGAAAAGGCACCAAGGAGGATGATGGTTTTCACCCAAGTCCCCGGCCGGTCAAAAGAGTTTGAAACGGGTCTCACAAGCTTGGTTGGATTTGCTCTTAGTTTGAAAGCTCACCTTTTCCGGATCATTTCCAGTTATCGGTTCGAAACGGCGAGGCGGGCAGCCCGGCGCCATTAAACAGATTACAGGCGGGGTTGGCCCCCCAGGCGTAGCGCACGGCCTTGGGTGATTTTATTTCCGGACTGGAGACGATGACCTGGTTGCCTTGAATCCGGGCGGTGGCCGGTGTCCAATGGTGATCCGCCCCCGCGATGGCAAATCCTTTGAGTTCGCCATCTTGGGCCACCAATCCGCCGTCCGTGTGCGTGAAGTTTAAAATTATTTCGTTGCCTTTGATTTCATTGCCGGCGGGCAACGGGCCAGCCCAGGGGACATCCTGACCATAAACTTTGGCGAAGGCCCAGAGCGCCAGCCGATGACCGACGGTCTGTTTGTTTTTTGGATGAATATTAACGGGGTCACCGACATCCATGGTGATGGCCATGCCGGTATTGGTTACGGCCAGGCTTTGCAACATGCATTCACGGATCACCGGCCAGTTGGCGGCATTGTTTTTGGCGTCGAAATTTGGCAACTGCACCCAGGCAAAGGGAAAGTTTCCCTCCTGCCAGCGTTGCCGCCAGTCCCGGATCAGGAGCGGAAGTTGAATCGAATAGAGGCCCGCCCAATTATTTGCGGTATTGTTTTCACCTTGATACCAGATCGCGCCGCGAATGGCGTAGGGAATGATCGGGTTGATCATGCCGTTGAAAAGGTTGGCCGGATAATTTTTGTCGAGCCTGGGGTCGCCCCGTTTTTGTGGCTTGGGTGGAACGGTTTTGCCTTCCGCCTTAAGCGCCTCAGCGTTGGTGGTCCAGGTGGCCAGCGCACGGTCAAATTGAGCTTGAGCTTCCGCCTCGACATAGGGGATGCGCAGAGTTGCTTGCCATTGTTTTAGTACCGGTGCCAGCGCCGGCTGGGCTTCTTGGGCGGGCATGCTGGTCCAAGTTTCAATGGGGGTGGCTCCCCAGGACGCGTGGATCAGTCCCACTGGAACGCCCAGTTTCCGGTGCAACTCCCGGCCAAAGAAATAGGCCGTCGCCGAAAAATTGCCGACTGACTCGGGGGTGCAAACCACCCACTCACCTTCGCAGTTCGTTTGCGGGGTGATGGCCGGCCGCCGCGCCACGGTGAACATCCGGATTTGCGGAAAGTTGGCGGCGGTTTTTTCCTGCCAGGCGTTCGTCACATCATTCACGGACAATTGCATGTTGGACTGCCCCGAGCCCAGCCATACTTCCCCGACCAAAACGTCCTTTATTACGATGGTGTTGCGGCCCGCGACCGTGAGCGTCAACGGGCTGCTGGCAGACAGTTTGTCCAACGTGAGATTCCAGCGGCCGGAAGTATCCGCAGTCACGCTGCGGGTTTGTTGGCCGATGCTTACGGTAATGTGCTCACCGGGGGCGGCCCAGCCCCAGACCGGTAGCGGAGCGTTCTGTTGCAAAACCATGTGGTCGGAAAAAATTGATGGCAAGGCGACGTCGGCCCGCGCCGAACTGCCCAGCAGCAGAATTGCGCCAACCGATAATAGCCAACGCTGCAAAGTCCTGTGAGGCATATTGGAGGTAATACCGTGTGTGTATAAATTATCAGGTGAGGGCGATTTCGAGTTTTTCTCCGGCCGCAATTTTCACCGGACTTTCGAATGTGAGCAAAACCTGGCTTCCCAAGTGCTTTAATTGAGCAGTAACCGGCGTACCAGCTTGTAACACTTTAGCCGAACTGGCCGAACTGCTCCCCAGCGATAGGGATTTCAAATTCAAATTACCCCAACGCACGGAGATTTCCGCCATCAGCGAGCCGTTTTCAATCTTTTGAGCGTAGCTGCCCCAGCCTTCGGCACTGGTAAAGGCGCATTTGAAATTCTCCGGCGTCAGCTTGGGTGCGAAACCGATGTGTTGCTGCGGCCCGTGGTATTCAAAACCGCATGCCGCGAGATACACGCCGTAGCTGGCCATGCTGCGCGCGTAATGGTCGCCGCACTCGATCTCGTTCCACGGATTGCGCCGCGCCGCGCCGTAGCGGTCATGCACGGCACGCTCGATCGCGAGACCTTCGAGGAGCATCCCTTCCCAAATCATGTGACCGGCGACCTGATGTTCAAAGCCGTTCATACATTCGTTGAAATAACCGGCCGCCCAATCCGGCCCCTTGCCCTTGGCCTGCGCGTAATCCCAATCGGCGCGCGGGAACGTACACATGAGCAAGCCGGCTTCGCCCGGCATGGCATACCAGCGGCCCGGCCCCTTCATTTTATGGTAGTCGCCGGCGTCCGGTGAAAAATTATACCGCCACAATGATTTGAGGGCTTTTACCGTTTGCTCCTGCGGCAGCACCCGCGGCAGGCCCACTTGAAAGGCCCAACTCTGGCCGAACACCTGGTCAATTTCGCAGCCCGTGCCGGAGTTGATGGCGTCCAGATGTTTCGGATCAACTTTGTTGATGAAATAATCGCCGTCGAACAGTTGGGCGACCAGGTTTTTCCGGCCCGTTTCCAATATGGCGCGGCATTGCCGGGCGAAGTCGGTGTCGCCGGTTTCCTCCGCCATGGCCGCCGCCGCCGTGAGTGCCGCGAGGTACAGGCCGCTGAGCCACGCCACCGGGCCGAACCAGTCGGTGTCGAGCGTGTTGTGCTGGTTGCTTTCGATGAGGCCGTCGTTGTTGGCGTCCTTGGCGATGAGCCATTGCGTGGCCAGCTTGATCTTTGGCCAGGTGCGTTTCAGAAAATCCGCGTTGGCCGACATCTGGTGTTCCCGCACGGCGCGCAAGATCGTTCCCGCCTGCCCGTCCACGGCGGGAAAATTGTTGAACTCGCCGCGAAAATGAATCGCGCCGTCGGGCATTTCCGCCGTGCCGAAATCAATTTTCTCGCGCGTGGTGCGTTCCAGATCCGGAAACAGTCGCGCCGCCGCGTGAGCGTAGTGGTACACGTGGCCGCACGTTCCCGGGCAGCAACCCACGCCTTCCCAGCCATAAAAACGGCCGTTGGCAAAACGATAGCACGTCGAGGTAGCGAGAATGGAGGTGTTCAGCATGGTCCGATCCAGAAACCAGAACGGCAGACTGGAATCGTACCACGTGTCGCGCCACAACTTCGTCTGGCTTTCGAGGCGGGGAAAATTGGCGGCGATGTATTCGGCAACAGCCTGCGCCGAGGCAAATTTCGTGGCGTAATACCGGCCACAATCCGTGAACGAATTCTTGATGGAAAGGTTGGGGAAATGCCAGGCGAGCACAAAGGTCACCGTCTTGGACTCGCCGGCGGCCAGTGCCAGCTTCCGCCCGAGTGAGCCGATCAGTTGGGTGCTAAAGGGGAATTTTTGGTCGCCGCTGGTTTCGTCCGCATCACCCAGCAAGGCGAGGGACATCGTGCCGAAGTCGGAAAGTTTTTCCAACGGCTCGGTTTTGCCCCGCTCGTCGGTAAAAGTGATTTTGCCCACGCCGACGTTGCCCCAGGAGCCGGTGGCATCGTCAACGATTTCGAGACGGGCCGTTTTTCCTGCATACGCGGTCACGTCGAAATATTGCAGCGACATGGTGTTATCGTCCTTGCCGGCAGCCGACCAAACCGGTTTGCCTTCGACGATTAACGACAAGCCCAGTTTGGAATTCGCCTTCGCTTTGCCGCCGCCAATCCAGAAGGCGATGTAATTCCGTTCGATGGTGAATTCGTGGCTGACGAGCTGGCCGGTCGCGTCGTCCTTGGCTTCGATGGAATCGCCGGGCGCGGTGGCGTGGGAATTCACGACCCGCGCGGTGTCGCCACCCACGTTGCCTTGGTAGGATGGCATGGCGTTTTTCTTGATCGGCCCGCCGCCGAAGGCCGTGCCTGCCACCGTCCAGCCGTCGTAAGTTTCGCGGTTCCAGTCTTCAAAAATAATGTCAGGGCGCGCGGTTTTGACAGTCGCACCATCGTTTTCGGCCAAGCAAACCAGCAGCGTCGCGCGGTCGGTTCTTGCGAAACGGTTGATCAAAACACCGCCGCGGTTGCGATGATGCCGGCAAACGCCGTTTTCAAGTTCGCCGGTCAAAGTGGTTTCCACCGGCGCGGTGGAAAGGTTGCGCACGGTGAATTGAAACACGGTTGCGGGCAGGCTGGAGTCATCGGTGTTCAGCGGGATGAACGGTGAAAATGCTTCCATTACGATGGCCACTGGCACGGCGGGGTCCGCGTAGGTCACTTTCGCGAGGGGATATTCGCCGCGAAAACTGACGTCGGAAAATCCCTCCCGGTCGAGTGAAACGGTCTTGTCGCCCAGTTTCAGGGAAAATTTCTGAACCAGCGGGTAACTGGGGGTCGGTGGTTTGGCATAATGATCCGCTCCCGTGTAAACGAACTGGTTGAAAATATCCCAGTGCCACAGCCGGCCGTCGCCGCCGAGATAAAGCTGTCCGGCGCCAATGCCGCCCACGGGCAGGCCGACATATTTGAGTTCGCTGCCGCGCAAAACTTCCGGCGTGCCGCGCTCAAACAGCGACTTGACCCAGTCAGGCGAAAGTTTTTTGTCGGCCGGCACCAGATGGTCAAAATCTTCACGCGTGAAGGGTCCGGCCATGGCGGGCAGGCGGGTGAAGGCCAGTCCGAGGATGGTGGCGGCGGAAGATTTTAAAAAATCGCGGCGCGCCCATTGGCTGGCCGGAAAATTGGCTGAGTGCTTCATGTTGGATTCGTGTGCTAGGTTAAATGGTTGGGAAAAGTGTTCCAAGCACGAATGGCCGCCGCTGGGATGGTGAAGGTTGCAAGGAGTGCATGGCGGGTTGGATGTTCAGGTTTAGCCGAGGATGATTTCCAATTTTTCCCCGGCGGATATTTGTACAGTATTTATCAGGGTGAGCAGGACTTGTTTTCCTTCCCGTTCCAACTGAACCGCCACCGATTTTCCCGCGTGCAACACGGTTGCCGAATGTGCCGAGTCATTCGTCAGGGCGATGGTTTTTAAATGCAGTTCTCCCCAGTGTAAGATCAATTCCGCCTTGTGTCGGCCGCCTTCGATCTGCTGGCCAAAGCTGCCCCAGCCGGCGGCGCTGGTGAAGGCAGCCTTGAAGTTTTCCGGCGTTAACTTTGGGGCAAATCCAATATGCTGTTTCGGACCGTGATAGGCAAAGCCGCACGCGGCGAGGAATACGCCGTAACTGGCCATGGCGCGGGAATAATGGTCGCCGCATTCTATCTCGTTCCAAGGATTGCGGCGCGAGGCGTGGTGGCGGTCATGAATGGCGCGCTCAACCGCCAGGCCCTCCAGCACCAGACCTTCGCCGATCATGTGACCCGCCACCTGATGTTCAAAGCCGCTCATGCACTCGTTGAGATAGCCCACGCCCATCGCCATCCGGCCTTCCACCTTCTTGGGATACTCGCGGTCGCCGTTCGGCCAGGTGGTCATGATGACGCCGCCTTCACCGGCCATGGCATACCAGCGGCCGTCTTTGAACACCTGCCGATAGGGCCCGACATCCGGTGTGAAGTTATACTTCCAGATCGAGCGCAGCGCGGATTGGGTCTGCGCCTGCGGCAAAATGCGTCCAAGCCCGACTTGGTGTGCCCAGGCCTGGCCGTAAACCTGATCAATGTGACAGCCATTGCCGATGATGAAACTGTTGGCATGACTGGGATCGGGCTTGTGGATGAAATATTCGCCATTCCAAAGGCGGGCCACCAAATTCTTAGCCCCGACATCCGTGATACCTTTTGCCGAGCGGGCAAATTCAAGGTCCCCCATTTCCTTGGCCATCTCCTCGCAGGCGCGCAGTGCCGCCAGATAAAGCGAACTGGTCCAGGACATCGCGCCCCACCAACTGCCGCAATCCAGGGTGGTCGATTGCCAACCGTCTATGATGCCGTCGCTATTGCCGTCTTGCTGGATCAGCCATTGCATGGCCTGTTTGATTTTGGGCCAATTCCGTTTTAGAAAGGCCGCGTCCAGCGACATCTGATGCTCCCGATAGGCGCGCAGGATATTGCCGGCCTGCCCGTCCAGCACGAAGTCGCCGCGATATTCGCCGCGCGTCCAGATGCCGCCGGTGGTCGGGTCGAAGCCGATGCCCTCGGCAAAATCCTGCATCTCGTGAACCGACCTTTCCAAGTCGGGAAAAAGCCGCCCCATGGCCTGGGCATAAAACCAGACGCTGGTGCAAGTGCCCTCGCAGCAGCCGACACCTTCACGTCCATAGAAACGTCCGTTCGCAAAACGATGGCTGGTCGAGGTTGCGAGAATGGAGGTGTTGAGAAACGTGCGATCCAATAACCAATAGGGCAGCGTCGAATCATACCAGGTGTCGCGCCATAACTTGGTCTGACCTGCGAGGCGCGGAAAGTTTCCGGCGACATATTCCGCCACCGCCTGCGCCGAATCGAATCTTGTCGCGTAATGCCGCCCGACATCAGTTTGTTTCTTGCCGAGGGATAAATTCGGGAAATGCCACGCGAGGACGAACGTCACCGTCTTCGCTTCGCCCGGGGCGAGCGTGAATTTTTGGCCGAGCCAGCCAATCAATTCCGTTGCGAACGCAGCGGAGTTGTCGCCGCTCGTTTCATCCGCTTCGCCCAGCAACGCGAGCGCCAGCGTGCCAAAGTCCGGCAATTTATCTGCGCCCGCGTCGGCTGCCGCCGAGCAGAGCAGCATAGTTGCGCCGCTCGCCGACACAAAACGGTTGTGCAAAACGCCGCCGCGTTTGCGGTGATGCAAACACACGGCATTTTCAAGTTCGCCGGCAAGGGTGGCCGCCACCATGGCGGCGGAAGTGTTGCGGACGGTAAATTGAAGAATCGTTGCGGGCAGGCTGGAGTCGTCCGTGTTCAGCGGAATGAATGGCGAAAAGGCTTCGAGCGTCACCGCCAGCGGCACATTGGCATCTGCGTAATTTGCGATGCCGACGGGGTATTCGCCCCGGAAAGTCACTTCCGAAAATCCGGCATCATCCAAGGGGACAACGTGCTCGCCGAGCTTAAGCGAAAATGTTTGCGTGAGCGGCAGATCCGGGGTGAGCGGCTTGGCGTAGTGGCCCGCGCCGGTGGCAATGTCCTGGTTGAAAATATCCCAATGCCAGAGCCGGCCATTGCCGCCGAGATAAAGTTGTCCCGCGCCGATGCCGCCCACGGGCATGCCGATAAATTTGAGCTCGCTGCCGCGCCAGATTTGGGGAGTTCCCCGCTCGAAAAGCGATTTGACCCAGGCCGGCGAAAGTTTTTTTTCGGCCGGCACCAGATGGTCAAAATCCGCGCGGGTGAACGGTCCGGCCATGACCGGCAGGCGGGCGAAGGCCAGCCCGAGGACGGTGGTGGCGGATGATTTTAAAAAATCACGTCGCTCCCATTGGCGGGCGGGCAAACTGGATTTTTCGTTCATCGGGGAAATCCGCTTTGGCAAGAATGCCTTTAATCGAGCGTTTGCTGGCTTTTCCACCAGGTTGGATTGGGTTGCCAATGCGGCTGCAAAAATTCGGCGTGCTGTTTCTCGAGATTTTCCTTTTGTTTGATTGCGGCCCGGTGCTGCTGAACCGCCCACGCTGTTTGGTAATCCGGATTGGGTTGGGGGATTTTTGCGCCGGTTGATTTCAGCCAAGCTGCCAATTGCGACCACAGTTCGGCGGCGCGATTTGTTTCCGTCGTTGACAGATCATGCTGCTCGCCAATATCGGCGGCCAAATTATAAAGCTCGTTGTGCCCGTCTTCCCAATAGTGAATCAGTTTCCAATCGCCCAAGCGAATGATGGACGAGGGTTCCCCGCCCTGGTTGCCGTAGTGCGGATAGTGCCAGAAGAGCGGACGGGGCGCGATGTTGCCGCCGGTGAGCAACGGCACGAGACTCACGCCATCAACAATTTGTTTCGGTGAATTGGTAACTCCCGCCAGTTGCAAAAGCGTCGGAAAATAATCAATGCCGCTCACGGGCGTATCGCACGTACTGCCGGCAGGCGTAAGGCCCGGCGCGCGAATATAAACCGGCACGCGCGTACCGCCTTCCCACTGGCGACCTTTGCCTCCACGATAAGGCAGTTGCGACGAACTGAAACTATCGCCGGAAACCACGCCGCCGTTGTCGCCGGTTAGCACGACAATCGTGTTGGAGGACAGTCCTAGTTCATCCAGTTTTTTCAGAACGCGGCCGGTGGCGTTGTCCATTTCATCAATCAGTCCGGCGTAAATCGGATTGTCTTGCACGATGCGGACGGGCAGCGTGCGGTCGATTTGAAAACGCTCCTCGGGCGGCGGTTGGGCGGCGGCTTTGGCCCGATATTTTTCCCAAAGCGGCTTGGTGGTTTGAATCGGACCATGCACGGCGTAAAACGCCAGGTAAGCCAGGAACGGCCGGTTGGTGTTTTGTTCGATGAAGGAAATGGTCTCGTCCGCAAGGCGTTGGGTTAGCGATTGACCGCGCGGGCCGCTGGGGAGCTTGGGATTGATCCAGGGTGCGTAATATCCGCCTTCCGGACTGCCGGCGTCCCAGCCCCCCTTGTTGACATCAAATCCCCTATCTTCCGGCCAGGTGCCTTTGCTGCCCAAATGCCATTTGCCTGCAAAAAAGGTCGTGTAGCCTGCGCTTTTGAGTGCTTCGGCCAAAGTTGTCGTCATCGGTGGCAGGTTGCGGACGTAGTCGGGCGGCAGCAATTTGCAATGGCGTGTTTTGGCGAAGGCGTCGCCGACTTCCGCCCCTAAATAATCGGTGATGCCGTGTCGCGTCGGATATTGTCCCAGCAAAATGCTCGCGCGTGACGGGCTGCACACGCAGCAAGCGGCGTAGCCTTGGGTAAAACGCATGCCGCCGCGGGCCAGGGCGTCAATGTTCGGCGTCTCGTAAAACTTGCTGCCTTCCACGCCCACGTCCTTGATGCCGTAATCATCCACGAGGATGAAAAGGATGTTGGGCCGGTTGGCGGCTTCAGCTTGCATCCACGTCAAAAGCAATGCCCCCAACAAACACCAGAACATTCCGCGATATGGAGCACAGCCCAGTAGCGATACGGGCAGAGTCTGAATTGTTTTCATGTCATTTTAGGCCGAGGGATTTTGGACTCGGCGTTGGTTGGGCTTTTACATTTTCTGCGCCGTTTTGACCTGAATCATGATTACCGTGTCCGCCGGATGCGCCGTGCGGTTTAATCCGGTGATGTGTAGCGCTCCATCTTGCGCAAGGTCGTATTTCAATTTCTTGCCGGTGAATAAATCGCGGCAGCCGGTGATTTTTTCAGGAATGGCCGGCGTGGTGAATTCGTTGCCTTGGTAGCCGGGCAATAGGTGGACAAAATATTTCCCTGGTTTGCTGGTGAACCCGTATTGGCCGTCCACTGGATTCCACGGTCCGCCCCGCGTTCCATAAATACTGTCACCCACCATGGCCAGCCAGTCACCAACGCGTTTGGTCAAGGCCGCATGGGTGGCGGGAATGACGCCATGCCGGTCCGGTCCAAAATTTAAGAGCATATTGCCGTTGCGCACGACGACGTTGACGAGGAAGCCGACGATTTCGTCATAGGCCATCAGGTTCTGATGAGTGTTGTAGCCCCAGGAAGACTTGTTCAGGTTGAGGCATTTCTCCCAGTAATACGGCCTGACCGGTCCGGTCACGGGCTTCGACCCTTCCTCGTCGCCGATGTCGCCAATCCAGCCGGCGCGTTTGTTGACGATGACATTGGGCGAGTATTTGCGGGCAATGCCCATCAGGCCCAAGGCCTTGCCGGTTTCGTCATAGTCACTGAACTCGGCGTCAATTGGCCAGGGGTTGTTGGGGTCGCGGTAGCGACCCGGTTCCCAAAAGAACATCGCGTCCCGGTCCGACCCCTGTTGCGCCAGCCAGCCGCCGTCCCAGAAAACATAATCGAACGGGCCGTAGTTTTTAAACAATGTGCGCACCTGTTCATAAACTTCGTTCTTCATTGCCCGGGCATTTTCCCGGTGGGCCGGGTCGGTTTGATAGTGCCACATGTTGGTCGCGCAATTCGTGCCCCACACATCGTAATACCCGGGATAGCGCCAGTTGATGGGCGAGTAATACAGCCCCACTCTCAACCCGGCCGCGCGGCACGCCTTGACGTATTCGGCATAAAGATCCCGGTGAATCGTTTGGACGCTCGTGAAGGCGTTCGGATGGCGGCTGTCAAACAGCGCAAACCCGTCGTGATGCCGCGCGGTCAGGCACATGTATTTTATCCCCGAATCTTTGGCGATTTTGGCCCAGGCGGCCGGGTCAAAATCTTTGGCATCAAAATAGACGCCGTCGCCCTGGTCGGTGGCGAACTTCCGGTAGGCCGCCGGAGTCATGCGGGTGTTCTCCATGTACCACTCCCCCTTGGCCGGCACGGCGTAGAGTCCCCAGTGGAGAAACATGCCAAACTTTGCGTCCATGTACCACTGCATCGCTGCGTCGTCTTGCTGCACGATGCCGAGATCGTTGGTGAGCTGCCGCGCAAAAGCTGCCGTGACGGTCAGCCACGAAACAAAAAACAACGCCGCAACTTTGAACAGCGTCAATGGAGCATATTGTGCCGGCTGGTTCCGGCGCATGGAAACGACTTTCTTTGCTGGCGGTGAAATGCGTCTGCTTTTCATGTGCTGCTAATGTTTTTGCTCCGTATCGATGGGTTGCGGGAGATTTCGTTCCGTGGTTCCGGGCAGGTGCGGGAGCATCATTTGCCGGCCCCAAGCGGCATATTTTACGCCAAGTTCATCCCGCACCCCGGGTTCTGCTCCGGCCAGATTGTTACACTCCGAAATGTCCCGGGAAAGATCGTACAGCTCGGCGGTCTTTCCGGTGGCCGGGACAACCAGCTTATACTTGCCAGCCCGCACCGCAAACGCCCCCCGGTCCGGCATTTGCAGAAAGATGGCCGCATGTGGCGCACCTGGTTTTATCCCGGCGAGATAGGGGATAAGGTTGACCCCGTCAATCGGGGTTTTCGGATTGATGGGGGCATTCGCCAAGGCAACGATGGTTGCAAAAATATCGAGGGACAAAACCGGCTGGTCATAAACGCCGCCCTTGGGCAAATGCCCCGGCCACTGCAGCGCAAACGGCACGCGCCAGCCGCCTTCCCAGGGATAACTTTTGGAACCGCGCAAGGGATAATTGTCGGAGGAATTTTCATCCAGCGCCCCGCCGCTGGCGGACAGATAAACCACCAGGGTCTGCTCCTCCAGACGATCTTTCCGAAGTTCTGCCAGAATGCCGCCGACCCCGTCGTCCACCGCGCTCATCATCGCGGCATAGGTCCGGCGATGCGGGCCCAGAATTTTTGAAAATCTGCGCAAATATTTTTCCGGGACTTCCGGCAACCCGTTGTCGGTAACATCCAAAGGACCGTGCGGGCCATTGTAGGCCAATAATAGGAAGAACGGTTTGTCCTGGTGCCGCGCAATAAAGCGCACCGCTTCCCCTGACAATTCGTCCGTCAGATAGTTCGTGGTTTTGACCGGCGCATAATTGCGCATCAGCCAGAGATGCCAGCTATCGTCGTCCGTTTTTACCTTCCGGGGGTCATCAACGGTATATTCCTCCGGCAAATACCGGTGTCCCGCCCCCAGAAAGCCATAAAATTCGTGGAATCCGCGCTTGAGCGGATGCATGGCCGGGCCGTAGCCCAGATGCCATTTGCCTATGATGCCAGTTTCATAACCTGCCTGGCCCAGCGCGTCGGCCAGCGTGGTTTCGGTCGGCGGCAGGCCGGCATCCTGATTGTTGGGCTGCCATTGGGTATCGTGTTCATATCCGAAACGTTCGGGATAGCGTCCGGTCAGCAAGCCGGCGCGGCTGGGCGAACTGAATGGCGACGCCAAATATCCGCTGGTGAAACGGACCCCGTTGCTGGCAATGGAATCAAGGTTGGGTGTCGCGATGTCCTGGCTGCCGTTGAATCCGACATCGTGATAACCCTGGTCATCCGTGAGAATAACGATGAGATTGGGCGGGGAAGCCGGCCCGCCCAAGGCGGGGAAACCGCAGCTGATGCCTAACGCATAAAGGAATATGTATTTGGCTCGTTTCAAGTTTTTAGATCAGTGGCGTATGTGGTTTTATTCAGACAGCACCATCCCCAATGCTTCCAAGACAACCGCCATCAACATGGGCACCGGCTCACCATGCCGGAGTTGCGCGTGGCTGACGAGCCAAAAGACATCAAACCGTTGGGGTTAACAATGAAAATGTAACCACGTGTGAAAAAACATGCCACCACGAGAACTCGTGATGCGCCAAAATACGCCGGCAAGCATCGTTTTGGCCGTGCCACAACTGTCAGCCGTACTAATCACGAATATTATGGTTCGTGCCGCCCGGTTTAAAAACAAGTGGAAGATTCAATAACTGCAATGTGCGGGTTTGAATCATCCCGAGAACTCGTGATAGGCAAAAATGGAACGATGCGGTAGTGTCATGACCGTACCCACACAAATGACAACCCAAAGGTTTGAAAAACAACACGCATTGCCTGAATGTGTCCCCAACTGAATTTCCGCTGTAAGCCGTTCCAGAGTCAAACATTGAAATGAAACCCAATCCTCCCTGTATGAGCAACCTATCTGTGAAACCAATTCATCTGCCCGGTGCCGGCTGTTTATCTGCCGCGCGACCTCACCTTTTCGCCCGGCTGGCGCTGATTCTCGGGTTCGCCGCTCTGGCCCCGGCAACCGTTCCGGCCGCCCCCGTCACTTGGAGCCCGGCGGTCACCGCCACTGCCGATACTGATGTCTATTCCAACGGCGTCTCGCTTTATGCCTATTGCGGTACGGCCACGACGAATAACGGCGTCATATTCACGGCGGTCAACAGTGGCACGACCTGGGGCAGTGTAACGCTAACCGGTTTGGGTAGTTACTATCAAAACACCTTTGGGTTTGCCGGTGCGCCGTACAGTGGCTTGTCCACCTCCTATTCAAATATCCTTTCAGGTGCCGCCGCTGGTGGTACCGCCGCCGGCAGTGCGACCTTGAATGGCCTGACGCCGGGTCATGACTACGCCGTCCAGATCTGGGCAGATGACAGCCGTAATAACAGCGGCGTTTACACCCGGAATGAGACCTTGACCAGCACCAACGGCAACTCGGTTACAGTGGCTTTTAACGCCGCCCAGGCCGCCGGTGGCGTGGGTCAGTATGCGGTGGGCTATTTCGTTGCGGATAGTACGAGTCAATTTATCAAAATGACCCCGGCCGGCGGCTCCAGCGCATCGGTTCAGGTCAACGCCATCAACGTGCGTGATCTGGGCCTTTCGACCAAGACTTGGGTGGGCGCCACGAGCACCTCCTGGGGCGCGGCGGGCAACTGGAATCCCAGCATCACACCTCTCCCGGGCGACTCCCTTATTTTCAACAATACGTCCACCGCCAATCTGGCCACCGTGCTGGATACCAGCTATACCATCGGGTCGCTGACCTTGAGCAATACCGCCGCGCCCGTAACCATCGGTCCCTTGGGCAGTGATGGCTATATTCTGACCAGTATCGCTGGAATCAACCTTGTGGGTGCCAATCAGAATTTGACGATTAACGATCCGGTTGCGCTTTCTGCCGGCCAAACGTGGAATGTGGCCACCAGCGGCAGCGCTGTGGCGGTCAATGGCGGCATTTCCGGCAGTGCGGCGCTGACCATCACCGGTGCCGGATCGGTCGTGTTGGGATCAAGTGCCACCTACACCGGCAATACGGTCGTCAGCGGTGGTAACTTCACCGTGAACAGCGGCGGTTCCATTTCCAGCTACACCGCCAATATCAGCGTGACGAACAGCGGCAGCCTCATCAATTCCAACTCCATTACAAGTGCCAGTCTCAGTGTGGCGACCGGCAGCAGTCTGGCCGATTACGGTTCGATCAATGTCGCCAATACCAGCGTATCCGGTGGCAGCCTGGCTGAATATGGAACCCTCAATAGCCCTGGCATCAGCGTGGCGAGCGGCGGCGGCATTGCCGTTGCCGGTACCCTGAACACCACCAATATCAATTTGGCGGCCGGCAGCACCCTGGCGTTGATCGGGTCTGGTTATATTACCGGCGGCGCCACCCTTACCCTGGCCGGCGGCGCGACAATGAATGCCTCCGCAGCTTCCGCCAGCTACTCGTTTTCCAGCGACAATTTGATTAACAGTTCGGCGGGCGTGGTGTTCAATGGCGCCAGCGATTGCAGCTCGGCCACGCTGTCGATGCTTTATGATGGCGTGAATCCGCCCTTTATCCAGACGAACGGCACGTTGACGATCTCTTCCGGCACAACGATTACGGTCAACAACACCAACTCGGTGCTGTTGGTTGGCAGTTACACGCTCATTGCCGCGGCCACGGCGGGCAATGTCGGTTCGGTGACCGGCTCTTTGCCGACCGTCGCCGTCACGGGCAACGGCGCGGTTGGCCCGGTTTCTCTGGCCATTGACACCGCGGGCGACCTGCAATTGGTGGTGGGCAGTCCCGATATTTGGACCGGTGCAAGTGATAATACTTGGGAGAATGGTGGCAACTGGACCGGTGGGAATGTCGGCGGCCCCGCCGCCAATCCGCTGGATCCGGTGTTGTTCAATAACTTGTCCGCGGCCAACCTGAACACCACGATGTCCAGTAGCATTGTCGTAAATCAATTGACGGTGCTCAATCCCCCGGCGGCAGTCAGCATCGGTGGCAGCGGCACGTTGGAAATTGGCCAGGGAGGCATCAGCATGCAACTCGCCAGCCAAAACTTGACCATCAGCGCGGCGTTGCAGGTGCCCAATAACGCGAGTTGGAATATTGCCACGAATCGCACGCTGAACATCAATGGCGGGGTCTCCGGCGGCGGCGGGCCGAACATTGTGGGCGCGGGCACGGTAAATTTGAACAGTGCCTCGACCGTTTCCGCTACGACGACCGTGTCCGGCGGGAGCACTTTGAATTTGGGCGCGCCCAATGTGCTGTCCGTTTACTCCGATACGACGGTGAACGGGTTGATGAATTTGCAAGGCAACTCGCAGGCGATGGGCGGCTTGACCGGCAGCGGTGTCGTGGATAACACGAGCGCCAGCGCGGTCATTTTGACCAATGGCGTCAACAACGACAGCACCGTCTTCAACGGCGCCATTAAGAACAGCGGGGGCGGGGCCCTGGCTCTGCAGGTGAACGGGGGAAATTTGACCTTGAATTCCTCAAATAATACCTACAGTGGCGGTACCACGTTTAACGCGGGAACCTACCTTTGGTTCCCCGCTGCCACGGCAACGTATGGCACCGGGCCGGTGACCTTCAATCCGGGATCGGGCACTTATACTTACGGTTGCACATTCACGAATGCAGTGACCTTGAACGGGGCTTATTTGCACCTCGGCGGCGACCAAAACAACCAAATCTGGTCCGGTCCGGTCACCATCACGGGCACGCTCGAAATGGCCGGCGATAATAAAGGCTGCTCGATTTTCTTGATGGGCCCGATCAACTTCGGCACGGGTGGCCTCACGGTGAATAATCACGGAAATGAAGGGCCACAAATGGGCTACCAAGTTTCCAACTATGGTGATTGCCTGTCCAATACTATTAGTGGTTCGGGCGGTATTACCTATAACTTGACCGGAGGGAACTCGCGCTTGACGTTGCAAGGTGCTAACAATTACAGCGGCGACACCGTCGTGAATGGCACTGGCAACGCCAAACTGAGTGTTTGGGGCAGCAGCAACCCCTTCAGCAGCGGGCATGTGACCTTGAACGCGGGCGCGATCATTGAAGCGGCGCCCGGCAATGGTACGGTCACCAATGCGCTGACCTTGAATGGCGGCATCCTGCAATCCGAACCCCAGTATAATAACTACAACACCCTGACGTGGACCGGGCCGATTACCATGACGGCTGATTCCGCCCTGGTTCAAAGTGCGACTGGTGCGCTCAACAGCAATCAGTCTTCCGGCGTGAATGTCAATGGCCCGATTAATATCGGCGGCTTTACGCTGACTTGTTCTTCCCCCGTAGCTGTTTATGGTGGCAACACCATCAATGGCTCCATCAGTGGATCGGGCAACATCCAAGTCACCAACAACGTTCTCCAATTGAATGGCTTGAACACCTTTACCGGCACCTTCCGCGCACTGTCCGGAACCTTGGGCGTGGGCAATATTTATGCGCTGCAAAACGCCACGCTGGACATGAACGCGGCGGACGCCGGCGCAGTCAGCATTGGTGCCAACGCCATCATTGGCGCCCTCCAGGGCACCCGTAATATGTCGCTGGGAGCCGGTACGGTCTCCATCGGAAATAACAATGCCAGCACTGCTTACAGTGGCATCCTGACCGGCAACTCCTTGATCAAGATTGGCACGGGTACTTTGACCCTGTCATCCAACGCCTATACCGGTAATACCACGGTCAGCGCCGGCACACTGTCCATCGCCCAGACCAACTTGGCTTACAGTTCCACGGTAGCGGTGGCTGGTGGGGCCGCTTTGAACCTGAACTACGTCGGGACGAACATCGTCTCGGCACTGGTGCTCAACGGTGTCACCAAGCCCAACGGGATTTATACCAGCAGCAATTCGGGTGGTTTGCTTACCGGCACCGGTGCCATCCAGGTAGGCGTGACGCCGCTGGTTTGGACGGGTGGCACCAGCACGGAGTGGAGCCTCAACGTCCTCGCCAGTCCGAAAAACTGGAGCAGCAACAGCGTGGCGATGGACTTCGTCGCCGGCAACGCAGTGTTGTTTGACGATACGCTCAAGAGCAATAACACGGTGAACATTTCAGTGGCGAATGTCTCGCCCATCGGCGTGACCTTTAACAATATCAACACCAACTACACCATTGGTGGTAATTTTGGCATCGCCGGGACGGCCGCAATCTTCAAGAACGGTGCCGGCTCGGTTACCCTCAATACGACCAATACCTATACCGGTAACACGATCATCAATAGCAATCGCCTGACGATTGGTGGTGCCGGCAAACTCGGCAACGGCACCTATGCCGGGGGCATCTACCTTAACGCGGGCGCGACTTTGGAATATAGCAGCAGCGCCGGCCAGACCTTTTCCGGCCCGATCACCGGCGCCGGCGGGCTGCTCAAGGACGGTCCCATCAAGAGCGACCTGACGCTGTCCGGCACCTTGAATACCTACACCGGCCAAACCGTCATTACCAACGGCCGTGTGTTTGTGACAGCAGCGGGCAACATCGGCGGTGGCACCACCATCGTGCAAACCAACCAAGGCCAGCTTTATGTCAACGGGAACGCGAACTATAGCAATCCGCTGAACATCAGCTCCTCCGGCTATTCGGAAGGTGACGCCAACAACAACTTTGACGGCGCCGTCCGCGTTGATACCAGCGCGACGCTGTCCGGGCCGGTCACACTGTCCGGCAACGCCCGCTTTGCGAACTATGCGGCTTCGGGAGTTACCATCACCATCAGTGGTCAGATCAGCGGCAACTACAGCCTTGATTTTTACGGCATGAATAACGGCGCCAATTCCCGGACGTTCCTGCTCTCCAACCCGGGGAACAACTTCACCGGCAACGCCAACATATTCTGCAATGACTATTCCACCGCTCGCACGGGAGCCTCGACCACCCTGCAACTCGGTGCCTCGGGCGTGATCCCCAGCGGCAACGGCTTCGGCAATGTGGTCTTCAATGGGGCGGACGCCAACCATTTGACCATCCTGGAGCTGAACGGCTTCAATCAAACCCTCAACGGGGTGAGCAACGTCAACGCGGCGGGAGCGATCATTCGCAACACCGGCACCGGAGCCTCCACTCTGACCATCGGCGCTGGCAACACCAACAGCACGTTCAGCGGCGTCATCACGGACGGCGGTGCCGGGAGCGGCAAAACGCTGGGCATTACCAAAATCGGCACTGGCAAGACGTCGCTTACGGGCCTTAATTCTTACAACGGTAACACCACGGTTTCTGCCGGCACTCTGGCCATTGGCCAGGCTACCCTGCCGTTTGGCGCCACGGTGATGGTGGCTGGCGGGGCCGTGTTGGAATTGGATTATCCGGGGGTGAACCTGGTTTCTACGCTCGTGCTCAACGGTGTTACCCAGGCTCCGGGCACTTACAACAGCGGCAACGCGGGCGGCTTGATTACGGGCGTGGGCAGCATCCTTGTGGGATCGCGCACGACCTGGTCGGGCGCTTTCAGCAGCGAGTGGAGTATCAACACCCTCACCAGCCCGAAAAACTGGCTGCTCAGCGGCAGCGCTTCGGACTACGCCAACGGCAACGGGGTGCTGTTTGACGATACCCTTACCGGCAGCAGCCTGGTGAACCTCTCGGTGGCCAATGTTACGCCGTCCATTGTGACGTTCAACAACAGCAAGACCAACTACACGCTGCAAGGCACTGCTGGCATTGCCGGCTCAACCTCGCTCACCAAGAATGGCACCGCCACGGTGGCGATCCTCAACGCCAACTCTTATACCGGCGGTACATTCGTCAGCGCCGGCGTCCTGGAGGCGGACAACAATTCCGCCTTGGGAACCGGATCGGTGACGATGATCGGTGGCGCGTTGAGCAACAACGTCAGCGCCACGCTGGCCAACCCCGTTAATTTGGGGGCCGCCGCCACCATTGGCGTGCGCAGCGGGCAGGCGCTCACCTTGAACGGTGCCGTCACCAATTCCGGCGGCATGAGCATTGTGGGCGGCGGCACGGTGGTGTACGCCGGTACGAATACCTACACCGGCGGCACCGTGATTAACGGCGGCTCCACCTTGAAATTCACCGGGCCGGCATCCTCCTCCTTCCCGGCTGCCGGTGCGATTTACGTCAACAACTCCGGGGCCACCGGAACCATTGATCTGGGCGGTTCCAACCAGACCTCCACTGCCTATGTGAGTTTTCCGTATAACTCCACCACGACGCTCACCAACGGAACGCTCACCGACTACGCGGCGGCCACGGGGGTTCCCAGTGGCAACGAAGACTACAACTTCATGGGCACCATCAATGTCGCCTCCAACGCGAATTACATCAGCAATAAGCGGTTCGTTATCGGTTACCATTATAACGCCTTCACCACCACGATTAATGGCACGGGCACAAACGGCTCGCTGACCTGGGGTGGTGACAATAACGCCAATGAAAACTATGTCGGGGTCGCCGCCGGCGACGCTGCCACGCTGAATATCAACGGCGGGACGGTGAACTTCAATAACGCGAGCACAGGCACGGGCAACGGCTACCTGAACGTCGGCGCCAACTCCGCCACCTCCAAAGGAACCATCAACATCAACGTCGGCAACTTTAATGTCGGCACCTGGATGAAACTGGGCGGCACCTACAACACCATCACCGGCCAGTCCGGCACCGCGATACTCGCGGTCACCAACGGGACGGTGGCGATTGGCGGCGGTTCGGACACGGCTTATAACGGCGTGCTGTTCATGGACGGCGGCAACGGCGACAGCACCGCGAACACGGGCGTGTCAACGTTGACCTTGAGCAATGCGACCCTCACGGTCGCGCAGATCCAAGCCGGCAACAACGGCACGAAGACCATCAACCTCAATGGCGGCACCCTCAATGCCGGCCTGGGTGCGTCCAACCTGTTCTTGAGCGCGGCCACGAGCTTGACGGTCAACGTTCAGAACGGCGGTGTGACCATCAACTCGGGCACGAATAACATCAACATCCTGGCGGCGCTGGTGGCGAACGGCGCCGGCGGATTGACCAAGACCGGCGCGGGCACTTTGACGTTGTCCGGCGCGAACACCTACACCGGCGGTACGGTCGTCAGCGGCGGTACGCTGCTCATCACCAATGCCAGCATCAGCACCGGCACGGGAGCGATCAATATCAACGCCGGCGGCACACTCGGTGGCACGGGCACGATTGCGGGCGTGGTCACCAATAATGCCGGCGGCATCCTCGCGCCGGGCGTGGCTGGCAGCGGCTCCTTCGGCCTGACCAACAAGCTGGTATTGCTGGCCGGTTCCACCAACACCTTTGCCGTGAACGGCAGCACGCCGGCGAACACCAGTGTCACGGTCGGCTCCTCTGTGACTTACGGCGGGGTATTGAACATCGTTACCAATGGCACCTTCACCATTGGCCAGACCTTTACCCTGTTTAGCGGCCCGGGGGCGGCGAACACCGGCAACTTTGCGAGCATCGCGGGCAGTCCGGGTGCGGGCAAGGCCTTTAGCTTTACCAACGGCGTGTTGAGCGTCGTGGCCGGCGGTCCGATCCTCACGAGCGTCACCCCCGGTGCGGTTGCCGGCTCGAGCTACAGCGTGACGCTGGGTCTGACTGGCAGCGGCTTCACCGGCGCCACGGCGGTATTGTTGACCAACGTGTCGGCGGCGGCGGGAGCCAGCTATGTGCCGACAGTAAACAGCGACACGAGCATCTCGGTCGGCTTCGTTCCGGGCACGGCGGCGACCACGTGGAGTGCCACGGTGGTGAACGGTACACCCTCGGCGCCGGTGGCCTTTACGGTCACCGTGCCGGCGAAGGTGACCATCAACACGGGCAACCTGAACTCGGCGGGGGCCGGGAAGCTGGTCTTGAGCGGCACTGGCGGTGTGGCTGGCAACAGCTACGCGGTGGTGAGCGCCACGAACCTGAATCCGCCGGTGGTCTGGACGCCGGTGGTCACGAACAAGTTCACTGTCGGTGGCAACTTCGGTTACACCAATACGGTGAACCCGGGCACGCCCAGCTTGTTCTTGGGGATCCAGCAATAACAACTGGTTGCCAAGTTTGGGGTGGTTACGAGGCCGTCGCAGTTTGGGTTACTGCGGCGGCCTCAATCATTAAATAATAGCTAAATAGGCAAAAATGGGAGGGTGGTCCGAAAGTTGGGTGCCAGGACAAAAATATCATTATGCCAGCGCCGGAATTTTCCCGTTACCAAAGCATGACGCTCCCGCCGGGTGAAGCGAAATGGCATCCGCGTCCGTCGTGGCGGCGTGGGCTGCGTTGGCTGGTGCCGGCGCTGGCGGTTGGTTGCATATTCACGGCGGCAAGCGGGCTTGCCAACGGCATCACTTGGGGCGTGCCGACGCTTATCAGTGGCAATACCGATGTCACCAACTCGGGCACCGCACTTTATGCTTATGCCGGCGGCTCCGTGACGGTTAACGGCGTGTCTTTCGCGGCAGCCGGCAATGGCTCAACGTGGGGGAATGTCAGCTTCACCAGCTTCGGCGGTTTTAATGCGGTCTTTGGGGCGACGGCCACTCCGTTCGGCGGTTTATCCAGCGCCTATCAAACGGTTCTCGCCACCGCCGCCTGGGGCAGCGGAACCGCCGGGACGGTGACCTTGAACGGCCTGACTTCCGGACACGCTTACACGGTGCAAATCTGGGTGAACGATAGCCGGGGCAGCTATCAATACCGGAATGAAACCGTCACCAGCACCGGCGGCAACACGGTCACCCTCTATTTCGCCCCCAATTCCAACAGCGCCGGGGCGGTCGGCCAATATGTCGTCGGCACGTTCACGGCGGGCAGTTCCAGCCAGACGTTTTCGGTCAATGGCAACTCGGTGGTCCAAATCAACGCGATCAATGTGCGCGATAATGGATCGGGTGTTTTTACCGCGCTGGCCTTCACTCCGACGCGGGTCAACCTGGCGAAATATCAGCCGGTCGTCACGGATTCCTCGACCGGTACGCAGACGGGACAGTATATCACGGATGGCCTGACGGTTGACTGCGACTATTGGCAGAGCGGTCCCAGCGGCACGCACTGGGCGCAAGTGACGTTTCCGTTTCCGGTAACGGTGGGCAGTGTGCAGTTGGCCATGGGGCGGGACGCCCTGCCACCGCCGACGGTTTTCTGGCTGCAGTATCTGACCAATTCGGTCTGGGTAACTGTGCCTGGCACGACGGTGGTAGCCAACACCAACAAGGAACGCAATCTCGTCTTTGGCACCCCAATCACAGCGTCTGCCTTTCGTTTTTATGATTCGCTGGATGGCAATATCTACCTTCGGGAAATGGCGCTTTATCCGCCGAATGGCACGAATGGTTATCCGTTTGGGACGGATTTTTCGATCGACCTGGCCCGCAAACAGCCGACTTACTCGACGGCCAATACCTATGGCAATTGGCCGTTGCTGGCTTCGGATGGGCGGGTCAACGCGTCTTCGGCGTGGGAGACCACACTGGTGGGAAGCAATTCACTGCTGGTGAACTTGCAGTTCACCAACAAGCTTGGCAGCGCGCATCTGTATTCCGGGGCGACGGGTGTGCCGCCGTTGACGAGTTTCGTCCTCCAATACTGGAACGGGAGCGCTTGGGTGAACATTCCCGGCGGGAGCGTGTCGGGCAACACCAATGGGTCGCTGGTCATTCCGTTCAGCACGCCGGTCACAACCACGGAGGTGCAGTTGATCTTCACCAACAGCGGTACCAGTGCCATCCAGGAGCTGTGTGTGTTTTCGGCGAACAGCGACGGCGGCTATCCGCTGGGGACGGGAGTGACCACCAATCTGCCGGTAACCGCCAAATATGATACCTACTATGATTCGTATTATTCCCTGAGCAACCCGGCGGCCGGGTTCGTGGTGGTGGAAAGCAACGGGGTGCCGGTGCTGGGGGCGGCCGGGTCGACGAACTTTACCATGCAGAATTTTGCGGCGCAGTATCAGGTGTTGCTGAACTATGACAACGGAACGTATCGCTTGATCAATCGCAACACCGGCCTGTGCCTGGCGGGCGCGCAGTTGACGACTAATGCCGGAGCGGCTTTGGTGGATGAACCTTATGCGGCCCTGCCGGATCAAGACTGGTTTTTATCTTCCATCGATGGTGTGAATTTTTATTTGATGAACCAGTTTAGCGGCTTGGTGGTCGATACGGCGGGCGGCGGCGCGACCGCCGGCACTCAATTGGTTCAGAACGTCCTGACCAACAGCATCAGCCAATATTGGCAGATATCCCTCGCCAGGTTGTTTCCCAAGAAAGGCATGGGAGGCGGTGGCACCAGACCGGCGGCATACCGGGCAGGCTGGTATTACGATTGGAATCCTGATCTTACGCCAAGCATTCCGTATCCGACGAACCTCGTCTATTTCCCCACCTTTGAGCAGCCGTGGTATAATCAGGGAAACTCCTTGGCCAATGATTGGTGGAGATACAATACGGGCTGGCGCAAGACCGCCAATGCCCTTCAGGTGCAGGGTTATGTGGAACCCGATAATACGTCCGCTTACTTTGATCCCACCAACAGCGCCATCGCCTGGATGAGCGTGCAGGTGATGGATGTGCCGCTGATCGGGCCCGGCTGCGCCAATGTGAATGGCGCGTGGAATCCAATTTTCTTGAACTATGTCACCAACTGGGGCTGCCGGGTGGAATACCTGCCCGGCCACGAGTATGGCAACCCTGACGGCGGCAGCTCAACCTGCTGGATTCAAGCTCTGCAAACCGCCTACAACACTTTTGGCATTCCCATGACGATGAATGAGTTTGGCATCGTGGACTGGGGTGGCACCGGCAGTTGGTCCGAGGAGGATAACTATAATTCCATGGTCGAATTTCTCTGGCGCGCGGAACAAACCTCTTGGCTGCGCAATTATTCATTATTTATTTTTGGGGCGGCAAGTCCCACCAATTTGCCGCCCAATGCATGGACGGCTACAACGCCCGCCCCAACTTCCTATGCGCAGGATTCCTTCGGCAACTTAACCGCCTTTGGTGAGGCTTATGCGGCTTGGGATGATGATGCGAATCTGGAGACCAATAAGGTTTATTACGTTTACAACGGTGCTACGCGCAAACGGCTGCAAAATACGCTCGGCGGCACTCCCGGCGCGATTAACATTCGCACCAATGATTACTCGGTGAGATGGACGCTGGTCTCGGCGGGAAGCCCCAATCTGTTCTATATCGTATCCGCCTTGGATGGGCGGGTCGTGAGTTATACCAGTGGCGGGTCGGTCAGCCTCGCCGCTCCCGGCACCACCGGTCCGGCGGTGCAATGGAGCATGACTTTTAACCAGTACAGTTGGTTTTACCTGGATCATCCCGCCACCGGGTTGCGACTGCAATTGGCTTATAACAACAGCACCGGGGTGGCTGCGTTCTCCATGGTATCCCAATCGACCACCAGCACTGCCGTTAAGTGGAGCTTCGTTGAAACCCTGCCGGTGACCGCTTGGACGGGCGCCGCCAACGGTTCCTGGTCCAACCCCACCAACTGGCAGGGATGGCTGCCGGCGGGTACGCCCCCGATCACCACGCAGCCGATGACTTTCAATAACCTCTCCACTTCCAACCTGAACACGCTGCTGGATACCAATGCCAACGTCGTCTCGCTCATCGTCACTGCTCCCAAGGGGCCGGTATCAATCGGCGGGAAGAACACCCTTACGGTGGGCAACGGCGGCATCAATCTTTCGGCGGCCAGCCAGAGTTTGTCCATCAGTGCGCCGCTGTTGCTGGGAGCCAGCCAAACTTGGACCGTCACCAATGGCCAAAGTTTGACGGCCAATGGCGTTATTTCCGACTTTGGCAACGCCGCTGTGAATGTGGCGGGCGGCGGGACGGTCACGCTGGGGGGCGACCTCAAGTATAATGGGAACACCACGGTCAGTGGCGGCACGTTGAACCTGACGGGTGCCTACAACCCGTCCGTGGCGGGCGGCACCAACATTTTCATCGTGAACGGCGGGCTGCTGAACTTCAACCCAGGTGCGGGCACGGCCAATTTTTACGGGGATGGCTACAGTTATGCCCCCCAAATTGGCAGCGGAAGTTTGCCAGGCACGCTGACGGTGCAATCCGGCACGTTGAACGTGAACACCATGCCCAACGCGGGCACGGGGAATTATGCGGGCCTGCTGCTGGGTTGCAACAGCGCCACGGCCAACGGCACCCTGCTGGTCAACGGCGGCAACCTCAATGTGCCGGGGCGCATTTTGCTGGCGGCCAATGCGGCCGGGGCCCAGGGCACATTAACGATCAACGGGGGCAAGGTCACCTTGGGCACCACCGGTGGCGGCGGCAGCTATAATGTCAACGGGCAGGGGGTGGTTTGGTTTGGGGGTTCCACCGCCACGGTAAATCTCTATGGCGGGACGCTGGCGTTGTGGAGCCTGTATGATCCGACGGCCGGGAGCAGTGCGACGGTGAATCTCAGCGGCGGGACGCTCCAGGCAATCTACAATAATCCCAACTTTACCGACGTCACCGCCGGCAGCCTGACACTGAAGGTGAGCACCAACGGGGTCACCATTGATCCGGCCGGGTACGCCATCGCCATACCCAATGCGCTAACCCACGACAGTAGTTTGGTTGGTATCGATGGCGGGTTGACGTTGAACGAC
>CAIQKM010000154.1 GCA_903872345.1 uncultured Verrucomicrobia subdivision 3 bacterium
GCATTGTGGAAAAACTCCAATTTGTTCCGCTAAGCCAACTGTTAAAACTCGTCGCACCAGCTCCGCTTGCGAAAGTGATCCTGCACAGCCCGGATTTGCCCGAGTCACGGAACGTCCAGCCCGGTAACGCACAGACCTGGTGCGTGGATCCCGCCGGTATACGCCGCTATTTTATTCTCGAGTGCCTGTCCTAAGAGTGCGTCTGAGTGCGCCGTTGAAAGGTGCAGGACTCCCGTGGGCGAGTCGAAAGATGAAACCCAACCGGCAGCTTACGCTCCAGCCGGTAGCTGCCGAGGCGGGTATGGAAGCAATGAAATGCTCGAAGCCCTTGGTGTAAAAGGCCCGCAAGCGGGTCACCGCCAAATCGCGCAACAGATACGGATAAATTTGGTGGCCGGGTTCCGGCAGGCTCGTCTGTGGCTTGGCGTAAATCGCCTCGATTCCCATCACACGCAGCAACCGCACCACGCGCTTGCGATTCACGGCCATACCCTCCTGGCCCAACAGCACCGTCAGCTTGCGGCTGCCATAAACCGGATACGCCAGATGCAACGCGTCCAACCGCCGCATCAGCAAAAGGTTTTCCGCCATCTCCGTCCGACACTGGTAATAGAAGCTGTTGCGGCACAGCTCCAGCAGTTCGCACTGATGTCGCACGCTGATCTTCGGTTCCGGACTGACGAGTTCTTGCAAGCAGGTCAAAGCCTCAGTTGTCTGGACTTTTTTAAGCCAGTCCAAGTCCACCGTCAGTTGACCAATCTTTTGGTGCAGTTGCGCAATCAATTGCTCCTGTTCCTCCGTCCACGGCTGCCCAGGCTCGAACAACTCGGGCAGGTGATCCCGAATCGTCGCGCGCCATTGCGTCACCTGCGTCGGATCCACTGTGTACTCTCTCGCCAGTTGCAAGACCGTTTTAAGCCCAACCAAGGCTTCGAATCCCACTTTGGCCTTGAAGGCCGCACTATGCCGTTTCCGTTTTGCTTTCATAGTCTGCTTTCTTTTCTCCAGCAGACCGGCAAAAGTCCATCTTAACTTGTGGTCCAGTTTTCGGGGTCTACCTCAATGTACGGGTTGCAGTTTTTCAGTAACGGAGGGCCTCGGGTGACGCTACCGGGCCAGCGGTGGTACAACTGGGGTGGGCGAAGTGCTTTTTCCCCAGAGGGAATCTGCTTCGGCAATGCCGAATTTGGCAATTGTCCGGTCGCGCAAATCATCCAGCTCGGCTATCCATACATCATTCCACGGCCGCTCTGTTGGCATTGGGCCGATGAATTCTGAAAGCCTTTTTGCTCGGCGAATCAAATTTTCGTCAACAACAAGCCGTTCGTCGGTAAGATCATATATTAAAAGAGGTTTTAGCGATTCCAAGTCGATGTTGTTTAATGGAACAGGTTTAATAATTGTACTGCCGCAGGTGTCGATCAAAAAAGTCGCGCCGTTAAATACCGCCAAAATATAAGATTCCAACTTTTTCACTGAGCCAGTAAATAGATAAATTTGAGCCATGCTAAACATAAAAATGTCTATCATTTCCGGGTGGTGGAATTTCTGCATGCGATACATTGATTTCCTAGCGAGCTCTCGCACCTGTGGGTCGAGGCTGGAAAACCATATGTGTTTGCAGACCCAGATGGCTGACCGCCAATTTTCGATCTCTTTCTTGCGTCTGAGGTTTTCCGGCAGCGGCAACTTCGATGGTTGCCGGCCCTGGCGTAGGATTCTGAAGCCCGGTTTAATTGCGGTGATCTTTGCAATGGGGTCAAATGTTTTCATATATCATATTTAAATACGCAGCGTATTACCCTTGTGCGGTGGACTGCTAATTGTGATCGGGTATTGTGATCGGTACTTATAGGGCCTGAGACTGTATACACCAAGTGTCAGAGATGCTTGTGCCGTGAGGATTTCAAAGGCGAACAAAAGTGTGCTAGCAAAGGCGGACAGATTTATTGGGCGCGGACGGCGAGGAGGACGACGGGTTTTTCAAGCGGGTTGGGTTGGTGGGCGAGGAAGGTAATATTGCCATTGGGGTGCTGGCAGTGGATGATTTAGGAGCCCGCCGGGCGGGCGATCCGCAAGCGTTCCAAGCCTGCCGGGACGCGCCCATCGGGGCCGACGGTGATGGGGGTGCGGACACTCCAAACGTAAGCCCACCAAGGGCAGCGGGGTGCCGGGCGCAAGACGTTTTGCTGTTTCTGCCGGGCGCGGCGGGCGGCGGCCTCCGGGGTGCGGCCGATTTCCCGGTGGATTTCCTTGGCATGGCGATGGTGCCGGAGGGTGGTGAGCAGGGCATTGGCGGCGAGCGGCGTGGTGATGGCTTCGGCGGCGAAGAGGGCCGGCAACCGGCCCTGCCAGTATTGGTGTTGCCGTTCAATTTTGCCCTTGGCCTGCGGGGTGCGGGCGAACCGGAGGGAGATGCCATAAAAGTGGAGGGCTGCGCCGAGTTGGGTGAGGGCGTCCGGACAGTGGGGGAAAAACATGCTGTGGCAGTCGACGTAAAGTTCGAGCGGCAGGCCGTGTTCGACAAAGGCGGCGGGGAGGAAGTCGAGGTAGGCCAGGAGATCTTCCGCGTGATAGATCGTGGCCCCGGTGCAGACCCGGGAGCA
>CAIQKM010000155.1 GCA_903872345.1 uncultured Verrucomicrobia subdivision 3 bacterium
CAAACCAACGGCCCAACCCGCGGCCAGCCGCCAGTCCGTCGCCGTAGTCCTGCAAATAGATGTCTTCATACTTGGCGCTCCGCCACAGCCGTTCGATGAACCGGTTGTCGATCCACCGGCCCCGACCATCCATGCTGACGTGCAACGCCGCCGGTTTGACTTGCAATCTGGCGCTGGAATTTGCCGCCAGGGGATCCGCCGGCACGATGAAATCCACTTTGAGCCCGGGGGCTTCGGCAGGCGAAGTGATGCGCCAGCGGATTCAGCTAGACGATTTACCCGCCAGCGTGGTGCGGATACGCCAACCGCAATGGGCGGATTCTGTGACTGCGATTGCCGCCGATGGCTCGGCTTTGCCATTGATAATCAAGAATGGTTATTGCGCCACCAAAAAGCCGGTCACGAGCGTGGAATTCGTTTATGCCGGCGGCGTTTATGCGGAAGGCCGGCGATGCAATCGCCTGCCGAATGGCCCGGTTGCCGGTCAGCCGTTCGCGCTCGGTTTCGGACCGAAACTATTTGCCGCCGGTAATCAATCGATGACCTTGCCCGCCTGGCCCACCACCGTTGGAGCGCTTCATGCCCAGGGCTGGGAGCTTTTCTCCTCCGCGTTGCGCGGCAAAGATTTTAGATTTGTTTTTGATCATTAAAAGGTCACACATTTTGCGGAGATTCGGCACACACCGGCGGAAATCTCCAATTTCTTTCGCTCCACCCTCACGCTTTCCGGCGCGGTGGTAAATGAAGAAGCCGTCCTGAAGACCGATCTGGCGGGCCTCAAACCTGCCGCCCGCGAAGCCCTCGGTGGCGCCACGCGGCTCGAAGTCGCGTTCGAGCCGGTCGCCGCCAAGCATGTAACCCTGTTGCATCGCGCGCACCCGCTCGTTGAGGGTCTCGCCTCTTACGTTCTGAATTCCGCGCTCGACCCGTTGCTCGGCGGCCTCGCCCGGCGCGCGGGTGTCATCCGCTCGAAGACCGTGACGACGCGCACCACCTTGATGCTCCTGCGGCTCCGCTTCCACATCGTTACCACCACGCGTGACGGCGAACGCCATTTGCTCGCCGAGGATGCGCTGCTCACCGCTTTCACCGGCGACCCGGCCGCCCCGCAATGGCTGCCGGAGGCAGATGCGGAAAAACTCATCGCCGTGAAGCCGGACGCCAGCGTGCCGCCCGACATCGCCATTCACCACCTCGTTTCGGTGACGGATCATTTGCCCACCATGAATCCAGTGCTCGACGAATTTGCCCGGAAGCGCGGCCAAGAACTGCTCGCCGCCCATCGTTGCGTCCGCAGCGCCGCCGGTGCCAAAGGCAGCTACCGCATTGACCACAGCCCGCCGGATGTGCTCGGCATCTACATCTTTTTACCGGCGGTCAAGTTATGAAATGGAATCTCCCTATGGCCGCTCATTCAAGACCTCGTAACAGCCGAGGACCACGATTCGCGAAGCGAACGCTTCTTGTTGGGCAACAACTTTGTGGCGGGCTTGGGAAGCCAAACGAGGCTTAAATTAAAAAATATTAGAGCCCCCTCATGTCGGCTGCCACGCTATTGGAAACGCTCCGGCCGACTGGCAGATTTTGCACGCAGTGCGTGCAAAATTCAGTGATTGCTGGATTGTGTCCGCAGTTCGGGCACAATTGGCGGGTGTTTGGATTATGCAATCGGTGATTGCACAATGTGCCGGCAGCCGAATTGTCGCCGCACTGCGGCGACAATCTGTCCGAGAGGAAAGCGCATCATGAAACGAAAACTGAAACTTGTAAGAAGTTCGTCACTTACTCCCGCCAAGAGCGGCGCGAAGGGACTGCTGGCAGATGTGCGGGAACTCATCCTGTCGGCGCGCCAATCCGTCGCGCGAACGGTGGATGCCACCCTCGCGCTGCATTACTGGGAAGTCGGGCGGCGTATCCGGCAGGACATCCTGAAGGAGAAGCGAGCTGATTACGGAGCGCAGATTGTCGTGACACTGTCACGACAATTGGAAAGTGAGTTTGGCCGGGGCTACGCGGACAAAAACCTCCGCCGGATGGTGCAGTTTGCGGAAGTGTTTCCGGTCGCAAAGATTGTCGTGACGCTGTCACGACAATTGGGTTGGAGCCATTTCGTGGCGCTGATTCCCATCGGCGATTCACTGCAACGGGAGTTCTACGCCGAAATGTGCCGGATGGAGCGGTGGAACGTCCGCACCCTGCGGAAGAAAATCGGCGGGATGCTGTTCGAGCGCACCGCTCTTTCGAAGAAACCGGAAAAGCTCATCCGGCAGGAACTCGCCGCGCTACGCGATGACGACCGGCTCACGCCCGATCTGGTTTTTCGCGATCCCTATTGCCTAGATTTTCTCGGACTGAAGGACTCTTACGCTGAAAAAGACCTCGAGGCGGCGATTTTACGTGAGATGGAGTCGTTCATCCTCGAACTGGGCGTGGGGTTCTGTTTCGTGGCGCGGCAGAAGCGGATGCAGATTGACGATGAGGATTACCATCTGGATCTGTTGTTTTACCACCGGAAGCTGCGCCGGTTGGTGGCGATTGATCTGAAGCTGCGGAATTTCGAGGCTGGGGACAAGGGGCAGATGGAACTCTACCTGAACTGGCTCAAGCGTCACGAGTGCGAACCGGGCGAGGCCGAACCGCTGGGGATCATCCTGTGCGCGGGCCGGCGGGCGCAGCATGTCGAGTTGCTGGAGTTAGAAAAGAGCGGAATTCACGTGGCGGCCTATTGGACAAAGGTGCTGCCGAAGAAACAACTCGAACGAAAGTTGCACGACGCCGTGTTGCTGGCCCGGGCGCGACTGCAATCCGCCCAAGATAAAACCAAAGGGAAAAATGCGTGAGGTTGTTCCAATTGGCCCTATGAAAAAATCCGGGCGTGACTTGTCTCCATGAAGTCGCCCGCATCCTTCATCGCCATCACGTCCGAAGGCGGACTGCTGCCGGCGGATTTTCTGCATGAGCTGCCCGATCCCAAAACCACCATCGATGGCGTCACGCCCGTAGCCTATCATCTGGCCGAAGGCGAGCGGCTGAATGAGCAGATCAATCGTAGCTGGAACCGGCTCAAAGGCTGCTGGGAGAATTTCAAAAAGGCCATCGCCGCAAAACCTGCCGGTGAATCTACGACCACTGATACGCGCGAACGGTGGCTGTTGCCGCTGTTTCAGGAACTCGGTTTCGGCCGCGTCACCACCGCCAAGCCCATTGAAGTGGACTGCCACAGCTATCCAGTTTCCCACGGTTGGAATCAAGTGCCCATCCACCTTGTCGGTTCCCACGCGGATCTGGACGTCCGCACGCCGGGTGCCGTTGGCTCTGCGAAAGCCAGTCCGCATTCGCTTGTTCAATCGGCACTCAATGCAAGCGAGGCCCACCTCTGGGGCATCGCGTCCAACGGCCTTAACCTGCGCTTGCTCCGCGACAATGTCGCCCTGACTCGTCTGGCTTACGTCGAGTTTGATCTTCAAGCCATGTTCGACGGCGACCTCTACTCCGAGTTCTTCGTCCTCTGGCTCGTGTGCCATCAATCGCGTTTCGAGGGCGAGAAGCCCGCTCAATATTGGCTCGAACGCTGGAAAAAATCTGCCGAGGATAAAACGTGGCGCGCCCTCGAAGATCTTTACCCCGGCGTCAAAAAAGCCAACGCCGCTTTAGGAACAGGACTCGTCTCGCATCCGGGCAATACCGCGCTGCGCGAAAAACTCCGCACCGGCAAACTGACCACTCAGGAGTTTTACCGCCAAGTCCTGCGCGTCATCTACCGGATGCTGTTCCAGTTGGTCGCCGAAGATCGCGACTTGTTGCACCCACCATTCATCGCCAGCACCGTCGGCGCAGGTTCTTCGCCCACGGGAGTGGGAGAAGGTGCCCGCAGGGCGGATGAGGGTCGTCCGGGAGAAAACCAATCAAGCACCGAATCCGACGCACTCAAAGCCCGTCGCCGCTATCTCGATTTTTATTCCATCGCGCGGCTGCGGTCGCTGACACTCTACCGCTCGGGCACGCCGCATCCCGACCTCTGGCAAGTTTTCCAATTTGTCACCGCCAAACTCGGCAGCGACACCGGCTGTCCGGAACGCGCGCTGCCGCCCTTGGGCAGCTTCTTGTGGTCGGCGGCGCAGTCCACGCCCGACCGGCTCGACAGCCTTATTTCCAATCGCCACTTCCTCGAAGCCGTTCACGCGATCGCGTTCGTTCAGGATGGCAATGTCCGCCGCGCGGTGGACTACAAGAACCTCGGCTCGGAAGAACTCGGCAGCGTCTATCAGGGTTTACTGGAAATGCACCCGCGCATCAACGCCGATGCCGGCAGCTTCGAACTCGATACCGCCGCCGGCAACGAACGTAAAACCAGCGGCAGCTATTACACACCCGATTCGCTTGTCCAATGCCTGCTCGACTTCGCGCTCGAACCTGTCATCGCCGAGCGGTTGGCCAAGGCAAAGACGTCGAAGGAAAAAGATGCTGCGTTGTTGAGCCTCAAAGTCTGCGACATGGCTGCTGGCTCCGTCCACTTCATCATTCGCGCCGGCCACCGCATCGCGCGGCATCTCGCACGCCGGCGCAGTGGTGAGGAAGAACCGAGTCCGCGCGTCTATCAGACCGCCCGGCGCGACGACATCGGTCACTGCCTTTATGGCGTGGATATCAATCCCATGGCCGTCGAGCTGTGCAAAGTCACCCTCTGGCTCGAAGCCCTCGAACCCGGCAAACCGCTCTCCTTTCTCGACCACCACATCCGCTGCGGCAACTGCCTGCTTGGCGCAACGCCCGAACTCATCGCCGCCGGTCTGCCCGACGACGCCTTTGAAGCCATCGAAGGCGATGATAAGGCCGCCTGTGCCAGCCTCAAGAAACTGAACCGCGCGCAAGCCGGCGAGGAAAATGTCATTCGCCATATTGAGCTACACCCCGGCCTGAACATCCTTTGGGCCAAGCCCCGTCCGCAAACGGAAAAGCCTCGTCTGGGTGAGCAGGGCGTGTTCGGCCACGCGTCAGGTAAAACGACCTTCTGCCGGTTGCTCCGGCATGTGCTCGGCGAAAAGCATTTCGGCACCGTCGATTTGCAGGCCCGGGTCCGGAAAGCATTCCGCGGCAGCTGGGTGGTCGGCGAAGTGCGATTGAATCAGGAATCGTGGCTGGTGTGCCGGCCATTCACCTTGCAAAGCACGGGGCGCACTAACGGCTTAGTAACGATTGAAGCCCGGTTTTTGACCGGGCGGGCGTGGCCTGCTTGGATGCGGCTAATACAGTGCGGTTTGGTTTGACGGGAGATGGCCGGTTGATCGACAACTTGGGAACCGCGACTGGGGCGGGGGTGGTGCAACTTTATAATGGCCGGGCGCAGATCAGTCTGCAAATGACGGGAAACTTTGCAGCGGCGAGCGTCGCCACGACGGGGCTGAAAACCGCCGTTTTTAACTTGACCGATGCCAGTCCATAAGAAGCATTTTACATGAAAAAAATAGTATTGTTGTTTGGTTTGGTTTTGTTGGGAGCCCGGCTGATCCGGGCCGATAGCCTGGCTGCGGTTTATTTTACCGTCCGCCCGGGAGCGCTCGCCGAAGCCAAGGCCCGCTTGGCGGCCCATGACCCGGCTTTGGAACCGGCGCTGGCAGCCTTGGTGAAAGTGGCCGACAAGGCGCTTAAATTGCCGCCGACTTCGGTGATGGATAAAGGCAAAGTTCCGCCGAGCGGAGATAAGCACGATTACATGAGCCAGGCGCCTTATTTCTGGCCTGACCCTGCCAAGCCAGACGGGCTTCCATACATCCGGCATGACGGCAAAGTAAACCCGGAAAGCCGGGATGAAATGTTTGATCATGGTCGCTTGGGCAAAATGGCCGGAAATGTCGAAACGCTGGCGCTGGCCTATTATTTCACGGGCAAGGAGGCTTACGCCGAACATGCAGCGGAAGATTTGCGGGTCTGGTTTCTGGAGCCCGCCACCCGCATGAATCCCAGCCTACAATTTGCGCAAGCGGTGCCCGGTGAGAACATGGGGCGCGGCACCGGGATTCTGGAAGGCCGGTCCGTAGCCGTGGCTGCCGATGCGGCGCAACTCCTCGACGGATCAGCCGCTTGGACCATGGCGGATCGTAGCGCTTTCAAAACCTGGCTGGCTACCTATTTGAACTGGCTGCTGACCAGCCGGAATGGCCAGGCGGAAGCGGGTGCCCGTAACAATCATGGAACCTTTTATGACGTGCAGGCCATGGAACTGGCGCTGGTACTGGGTAAAATCGATGCGGCCGCAAAAATTGCCGAAGCGGCCAAGCAGAAGCGCATTGCCATCCAAATCGAAGCCGATGGCCGCCAGCCGTTGGAGTTGGCGCGGACGGCGTCGTTCGGTTATTCGCATTTCAATCTGGAAGCGCTCTACACGCTAGCCACGTTGTCTGAGCATGTGGGGGTGGATCTGTGGCGGGTACGTTTGGCAAATGGACAATATGCTTTGGCCCAGGCGCTGGATTTTATGTTGCCCTTTGTCGCCGGTACGTCCAAGACCTGGCCTTTCGAACAGATCAAGGATTTCAACCCGGCCTCATTTGCGCCGCAACTGCGGGCGGCGGCGCGGGAGTATCGGCAGCCGAAATACGAGCAGGTGCTGGCCGGGTTCTCCGAGTCAGCCGCTGACCGAATGCAATTGTTGGATCCGATTCCGGCAAGGCACCGTCCGGATGTTGGTGCCATTGACCGCGAACGCATTTTGAAAAAGGCGGGTGAGGTGCTGACGCTGGCACCGATCACCATCACCGCCTATGCCGCGCCTCTGAGCACCGGCGGGCACAACGACTATTATTCCAATGGCGATTACTGGTGGCCGGACCCGAATAAACCCGGCGGCCTGCCCTATATTCAAAGGGACGGCCAGACCAATCCCGCCAATTTCAACCAACATCGGCTGGCCCTCCGCCGTTTGCGGGATGCCGTGGCTGCGCTCGGGGCGGCGTACGAGTTGACCGGCGATGACCGTTACGCTGCGAAGGCTAATGAATTGCTGCACGTGTTTTTTCTGGACCCGGCCACGCGCATGAACCCGCACCTGAAGTATGCGCAGGCGGTGCCCGGGGTTTCACCCGGTCGTGGCATTGGCATTATCGACACCCTGCACCTCATTGAAGTTCCCGCCGCCGTTGACAGGCTTAAAAAATCCGGCGCCTTTCCGGCTGGAACAGTGTCTGGCTTGCAACAGTGGTTTCGCGAGTATACGGCCTGGATGCTGGCCAGCGAGAATGGCCACACGGAAGCCGCTGCGAAGAACAACCACGCGGTCGCCTATTGGTTGCAAGTGGCGGTATTTGCCAAGTTCGCCGGCGAGGCGGCGCCGCTGGCGGAGTGTCGCCGCCAGTTCAAGGAGGTTTTCGTACCCGGCCAGATGGCCGCTGATGGCAGCTTTCCCCAAGAACTGAAGCGCACGAAGCCTTATGGCTACTCCCTTTTTCAACTCGATAACATGGTCACGCTGTGCCAAGTGCTGAGCACGCCGGCAGACAATCTTTGGAACTTTACTTTGCCGGATGGGCGCAACATTCACCGCGCGGTCGAATATCTTTATCCCTTCGTGGCGAATAAATCGAAGTGGCCGCTCAAGCCGGATGTGCAGGCTTGGGACGGTTGGCCTGCGCGGCAATCGGCGCTACTGTTTGCCGGGTTGGCGTTGGATCAACCCAAATATCTGGAGCTTTGGAGCACCCTCAAGCCGGATCCTGCCGATGAAGAAGTACAACGAAATATCGCCATTACCCAACCGGTCTTATGGTTGCCGGATTCCAACTGATGGTTCGCACCAATTGGCAACCGGTGGAGTCACCCGCCGGTTTCACGATGTTGCCCGCCTGCGGCCTTGTCTATCGCATGCTTCTAGATAACTTTGAACCATGTCCCTGCGCCCGCATCATTGGCACATTTTCCTAATGATGGCGGGCTGTTTTGGCTCGGCGGACGGGAAACGCTGCTGGCCTACGATTCGCTGGGTTGGTCTTGCCGGGCTTGGCAGACTGATTAAGGGTTGCCGGACAACAGCTTTACCGGCGTGGCCCAAACGGTAACGGTTATCTTTGGATTGACACCTATGGTCGGCAATTGGATTTTAACGGCGTAGAATTCAAAACTATTCCGCAGGCCACCCTGTTCCAGAAATCCGTCTCTACCATGCTGCTGGATCAGCATGGCCGGCTGTGGCTCTGGTTTGACGCGGGGGCGGTGATTTGTCTGAATTCCAACTCAGACCGGACTTTTGAAAACGCGAAGGGATTGCCCACCGATCGTATCGCTGCCATAGCCGAAAATCGGAAGGGAGCTATCTCCAAACAGGATTCGTCAAAATGTTCTTATACTGCATTTGGTAGCTGAGTCCGGAGCGGGTGGGGAATGCGAGGAAGATGTTGGAGCCACTGCGCGCGGCATTGCTGTAAAGTCCGGCAGCGTAAACGACGCTTGAAAACTCTTTCCTTGAGCGCCGTTTACATTGACCGACAAAACGATCGTCGGTGAAAGCTGGGTCACCGTCACGCCCGGGTCGGCGGATAACAGGCTCAGGGCGGACCGGTTCAGCGTTATTTTGATGACACCGGTGTTGGTTTGGGTGGGGTCGGAAATTCCCAGGGAAAGCGTGTTGTGATTCTCCAGCGTGATCACCGAGGCGCTGTTATTCGCGGTGATAAAATCGGCGGAAGCGATGCCGATGCTCCAGAAATTCGCAGCAACAACTCTGAGCGCGGGCTTTTTTACCGCCTGCAGCGTCGGAGTGTTGGTCAGGACTACGATGTCTGGACTGAGGGCGTAATTGCTGACGCTACCAACGCTCAAATTTGGCAGCAGGACGTAGGCATAGGTGGCGTTTGTCGGTTGGGTTCCGTGTTTGAAATATAGTTTCAGGTAATTGTCGGTGCAAGTGGTGGTCGAGGCACCGACATCAATGCTCGACCAGGTGCCGCTGACGGTTGCGAAGGTCGCCAGCAGATTGGTGGCGCCGCCGGGAAAATAGTATCCAGCCACGCCATCCAGCGCGCACCATGAGACGCTGGTGAGATTCGAACTCCAACCGGTCACAGGCGCAATGCTGACTCCATTGATCCAGAAATTATTCGTCGGCGAAGCGCCCAGCCGGCGGTTTTCAACCGTCGTTTCAATCCGGTTCGCGTCATTGCACGTGATCCCGGCCCCGAGACAAACCACTTCGTTGTCAAACATGAACCAAGATTTTTTTGAATATAAAGTTGTACCGTAGGCGTGCTGGGCCATACCGGCCACGCCATATTTGTTGCCTACCTGGGCCCCGCCGACCCAATTCTGATCGGTTACAGATGATGACGGGGTAGCGTTGGTTTCCGCAGTCGTTCCGGGCAGGTGATACCAATCTATGGTCGGCCAGCAATCACCCGTGAATTGGGTTTCGTTGGTTCCGAGGTAAAGATAGGTCATGCCATCCCCGGTGAACCAGCCTTTCAAATTTGAACTGCTGAACAAGTTTTCATAGTTGGCGATGCGCGCGGAGGACAGACTAAGCCCAAAGCCAAAGCCGCTGCGCAGCGCCACTACGCGGTCCATGTTTGCGAAATGAAATTGTCCCGGCGGCGGGATCGGCGCATGGATGAAATTGGTCAGCGCGTTTGCCACGACCGGCGGGGCGAAATTGGCCACCTTGCCAATATCGGAAAGCACCGTGGCCCCATCCGTGGTTTCCGTCGAAGTTGGCCATGACATGGCGCGTCCGCGCACCATGTCCATCATCGCCCCATTATAGATCAGCGGTTCGAAGGAGTTGGTTATCCACCCATAAACTTTGGCGAGATTGGTATTGGTGATGACCCAGGGCGACCCTTGGAGCAGGTTCACCAGCGTGGCGACGTCGCCCAGCAGCACATAACCGTAATGCCCCGTGTACGCAATGTTGCCATGAAAAACAAATGAACCGTCATGATAAAAACCGTCCCCGCTGGTTACGCAAGGAAACACTTTGCTCAAATTGGTCTGGGCCTCAGTTAGTTTGGCGGCATTCTTTCCCAAGATGCCGCGAACGGCCATTGCCAGGACCACGTCTGAGGTGTTGGCCCCCGTCAGTCCGCTCCAGTTGAACCCGGTGCTGAGGAACACGCCGTCTGGCCCCATATAATCCACGGCGGTGCAATAGTTGGTAATTTGCGCACCGGTCAATCCGGAATAAAATAACACCTCAGTGTTGTTGAGGGATTGAGGGACGGCGATTTCCCAATCATGCCAGTTATCATAATAAGTCGCGTTGGTGGTAAACACTTTGGCGGCCATCCAATCAAGCCCCTTGGAAATGGCCGCCGCCAGGCTGGAATCCCCATACAAGGAACAACCCGGGGTGGCCCACGCCAGGGCCATGGCCTGCAAACGGTTGTAAGTGGAGGTGATATTGGCCGAAACTGAGCCCAGGGGAAGGTCGCTCCACAGGTAAAAGTTGGTGCTGGAAGGCGTCGCGTTCAGCGAACTTTGATAACCACTGGCTTTGCTGGCAATGCTGGAAAGGGTGGAGTTATTTGTCCCGTTGCTGATTAAGGTGCTTTGCCAGGTGAGACGCAGGCTGTCAAACGAATCGGAACGCGCCATGCCAAGCAAGGTTAGAAAAAGTGCCAGATTCAAAATGGCAATTGCACGCGCTCGCCACATAACGGCCATTGATTAATCCGAATGATGGTTGAACACCTCGGCTGCTGCTGGCGGTTGGTATTGCGGGTTTACAATAGATTTAATGATTTCCAGTCCGGCCTTTTGCGTTGCCTGCTGGCTCCCGCCAACCTCGATGGTGTATTGGCCGGCGGACTGCTCGCGTACGCCGTTTTTATTCACGAAGGCGAGTTGGAAGGGAGTGAGGGTAAACACCACGGTTTTCACTTCGGACGGCTGAAGGTTGATACGGATAAATCCCCGCAGCGCCCGGATTGGCAAGCTCATGTCGCTTGTAGCGTCTTGACGGCTGACATATAATTCAACCACCTCGTCACCGGCGATATTTCCGGCATTTTTAACCTGCACACTGATGGTTTGGGTGTCATGCTGGCCGGGCTTGACCGCCAAAGCGGAATATCCAAAGGTGGTGAAGCTGAGGCCATCGCCAAAAGCGAACAGGGGATGGCCTTTAAAATAGCGGTAAGTGCGGCCTTCCATGTGGTAATCATCGAACGGCGGCAGATCTTTTTCGGTGCGGTAAAAGGTGACCGGCAGACGTCCGGCCGGGTTGTAATCACCGAATAGCACATCGGCAACGGCTTCGCCGCCGCGCGGTCCAGGATACCAGGCTTCCAAAATGGCCGGGACATTTTCCGCAGCCCAGTTGACCGCCAGGGCGGAACCATTCATCAGGACAAGGGCGGTCGGTTTTTTGAGGATCATTATTTTTTTCAGCAGGTTTTCTTGTGCCGGGCAAAGCGCCAATGTTTTGCGGTCGCCGCCATCGCCTTCTTCCCCTTCCACGTGGGGGTTGATGCCCATAACCATGATAATTTGGTCGGCCTGCCGGGCGGTTTCCAGCGCTTCGGCCAACTGCTGCCGGCTGCCGCTGCTAATGTCGGAGCCTTGGGTGTAAAGCACCCGTGCTTTTCCAGCCAGTTTTTTTTGGATTCCGGCCAGCACGGTGGTGACGTTGGAAGGTGTGCCGTTATAGTTGCCCACCATCAAACTGCTCTCATCCGTGTTCGTGTCGTCGGCGTTGGGCCCGATCACGGCCACCGTACCCATTTTGGCGAAGGGCAACGTTTTGGCCGTGTTCTTGAGCAGCACCATCGATTCTTGGGCCACTTTGTAATTCAGTTCGTTATGTGCGGGGGAGTCATTAACGGTGTAGGGGATTTGGGCATATTTGACATGGTCGACCGGGTCAAACAGGCCCAAGCGGATGCGTGCCTCCATGGAGCGCAAGAGCGCCCGGTCAATGTCCGCCTCGGTGCATTCGCCCTGGCGCAGGGCCTCGCCCAAAAAACGGTAGGTATCACCGCTGTTGATATCCAGGCCGTTTTTGAGCGCGCGGGCCGCCGCCGCCGAAGCGGACGGTGCAAGATGATGGCTGGCGTAGATATCTCTAACCGAGTCTACATCCGAAACCGTATAGCCTTGGAAACCCCATTGGCCGCGGAGGATGTCGGTGAGGAGCAGTTTGCTGGAGGAACACGATTCGCCGCGCAGACGGTTGTAGGCACCCATGAGGGAATAAGCTTTGCCTTCGCGCACGCACGCCTCAAAGGCGGGGAGATAGGTTTCCCATAAATCTTGATCTGATACCTCTGCATCAAAAACATGGCGTAACGATTCCGGACCGCTATGGACGGCAAAATGCTTGGGCGAGGCAATGACCTTGAGGAAATTCGGGTCGTCACCCTGAAGGCCCGTGACGAAAGCCACGCCAAAACGACCGGTCAGGTACGGGTCTTCGCCGTAGGTTTCCTGTCCCCGTCCCCAGCGCGGATCGCGGAAGATGTTGACGTTGGGCGACCACATATCGAGGCCGAAGTAACGTTCGGTGGCGCCGCCACTGAGGCGGGCGGCTTCATTGTGCTTGGCCCGGGCCTCGTCACCCATGGCGGCGGCGGCGTTGTGCCAGAGTTCCGGGTCCCACGTTGCCGCGCCGGCGATCGCTTGGGGAAATACGGTGGCCACGCCCGCCCGGGCGACTCCGTGCAGGCACTCATTCCACCAGTCATAGGCTGGAATACCCAGCCGGGGAATGCCCGGTGCGCTCATCATGATTTGGGAAATTCTCTCCGCCACGGACAGTCGGCGCACCAAATCGGCCGCCCGTTCTGCGGGTGGTCTGGCCGTGTCTTTCCATAATTCCGGGCCGGCTACTTGGGGGATTCGTTTCAAGGGCTCCTCCAGTCGGTCGGCCGTCGCTTGCAGGGTGGCGGCGGTGGCTTGCGTAACGACCTTACCTGCGGCGTCGCTCACGCGGATAGCAGAAAATATGGCGTTCCCAACCTCGCCCGAAAAAGTGACCGTTAAAGGACCCCGCGAACTGTCCGGCTGGTGATTAACCCGGCCATGAAGTTTCAAGGGTTTGCCTTTGCCGGTTTTTTGGAAAATGTCCACCTTGGCTGCCAGCACGGTTTCTCCAGCCCGGATGGTCATGATCCTTCGGCCTGGCTCATCGAGATAATTCTCGGCGGCCTCGACCGTCACGTCATACCGGCCTGCGGGCAAACCCGGGAACGCCACGGTCAATTGCTTGCCAAATACTTCCGGACTTCCATTCGTAGCGCGGAAGTCGCCGCCGGTTAGCACGGGCTCGGGCGTCTCACCGAAACCCGCCGCTGGATAAAAAGCCAAGGCAGCGGCCAGCAGCAAACCGGCTGGAATTAAACGGGCCTTAAACATTCTCATAATTTTGATTTTCATTGGCGACACCTTGGTGAACGGATGGTCGAATAATGTAATTGGACGGCTGATGCCGGCGGCAGCATCGCTACTTCCTCCGGATGACCGGTTTTAACCAGTCAACCTGATTACCTTTCTTGCCGGCTCCCGGGGCTTCCGCCTGCAATTCTAATTTTTGAATCCCGGCGATGGATATGGATACGGGCTTGGCGCCATCGGCCTGTTTGATGGCCCCACTTTTCCAGAGTTCCCGGCCATCGCCCACGATGGTGAAGGTGGTGGCGCAGTCTTTGCCGGTGGCATCAATGCCTACCGCCGCTGTGAATTCCTGAAACAGGCCATGCAGATTGTATTCAATGGAGGAACCGGTTTTAATGCCGAAGCCCTGTTCATATTCCTGACCGCCGACGCTCAAGGGAAGACCTAAAGCCGACTGGTTCACCGACAGATTGGAATCGGTTTGATCCGGTGCGGGAGACGAAGGGACCAATTCGGTTAATGAATATTCACGGTGCATGAGGGAATCCAGTTTGAAAGTCAGCGTTTTAATCGGGTTGGTACCAGGAAGGCCGTCTTCCCACACACTGGCCACCGATACTGCGTTTGTTATGCTCGAAACCAGATTCCGGATGGGGAAGATCAGATCCTTGGTTCCGCCGAGGAGTTCGCCATTTAACGACACCCAATATGATCCAACACCTCCGAAGCCCGGCTGGTTCCATTTCACCGAAACTTGATCCAATCCGTTTAATTCAACCCGGGCACCGCCCGGATTGGCAATGGGGTAATGGTACCAAGGTGCGGGCTGGAAACGGACGCTCCAATTGATATCACGCGTACTTTCCGAGGTGAATTCAACGGTGGCCCAACCTTGGTGGTTGGCCACTTTCACCGCCAGTCCATCCGCCTTGGCCAAGTTGATCGTATAATTTTTCTCCGGAGGAAAGGCAAACGTCAGCATGTAAGGGTCGTTTTTGATGACCCGGCTGCGACCGTGAAACGCAGTTTTTTGCGCGTCGTATGACAGTTGAACCAAATCGAACCAGCCTTGGGTCAGATGCCGGCTGGTGGAAAGCAGTTGAATATCCGACGTGGCCGGTACGAGGGTGAGTACCCGGCAACTGGTGGGTTCCAATTCTGCGCTAAAACCTTTCCGGTAAACGCCCAGATATTCGTGATGCCAGAAATCATAGACATGCAGCGGTTGCCCGCCATCAAGGCCCAGCTCAGCCCAATTGAGGCAGATTTGGCTTTTTGCGGTGCAGACGAAGTTAAAGAGTCCAACCACATCGTAGTTTCGGCCGAGGTGATTGACCTTAAGGTCCCAAACCGATTTATGGCGGGGACTGGGAAACAAATCCAGCGGCCGAATATCGACGGCGGGAAAAATCCGGCGATATAACTCAACCCGCTCTTCCGGTAAATCCATCATCCGATCGCTTGCCATCAATGGCTGGCCAGTCAATCCCTGCAGCGTGGCCCAGACGCGCGCCTGTTCGAGGGTCAGCGGCTGGCGCACCATCACCACATCCGGGTCGCTATACCAGAGCGTGTTGTGCAAATAATAGCCGCGCATGGTGGCATCCAGCGAAATCATAAAGCCGTCCCAGCCCGGCATCACATCCCCGCCGGTGCGCCAGCCCTGCGTGAGTCCGGCACCTTCCATAGGGCCTTCCCAGCAGCCGAGCAGGTACCGCTTGGGGCCAATGGTTTTTTGAATGGTTTCCAACGTTTGACGGTAGAGGGCAACGGGATTGGTGGAAGGTTTCTGCATTTGCGCGGCGCAACGCCGGTATTCATCCACCACACAGGGTTGGCCATCAATTTTAAAATAGTCATAGCCCCAACGGGTCAACGTACCGAACAGGTCGTGCAAATAGGTCTTTCCCTCGTCAGTCGAGGGATCCACCAGGTAGTTGCCTTCCCAGGTATCAGAGAGCGTGGTGCCGTCCGGCTTCAGCAAAAAAGCACCGGGATGCTCATGGACAACTTGCTTGCTACTTTGTCCATGCGGAGCAATCCAGAGGCCGGCCTTGAAGCCGAATTGTTCGATTTCAGTGGCGAGCTTGGCCATGCCGCCGGTAAAACGGTTATTGATGGTTGTCCAATCGCGATTCTCCCCGTAGCCACGGCCAACGCCTTCCCAGCCGTCGTCGATTTGAATATAGTTAAGGCCGTAATCTTTGAGATTGTCCGCCAACCACCGGGCGTTTTGCCTGATTTCATCCTCATTAATGTAGTAATAGTAATAATACCAGGAACACCAACCGGAAGGCGGTACCGGGAAAACCGAATTGTCTATGGGCTTGTAATATTTGACGCCCAAATCATCCCGGTAATAGTGGTCCATCACCTTGCCGTCGGTTAGCCGTACTTGGTCTTTGTCCGGGTAAAACCGGCCCTGCGCCAGGGGTGTCTGGATGGCACCCAAGGTCATGACGAACAGATCAGGATTCGCGCCGTCCCGCACGCGGCAGGGAACCGGGTGTACTTCGATCTGGTCCGCCGGCGTCGGCAAGCCAAGAACCGTCATACCTAAAATGAGCAATGAAATTGCCGGCTTCATGATCAGGGAATTAACTCAAAGTTTTCTCAACCAAAAACCGGGCGGCGCGAATGTCGGCCACCCGTTCCGTCCCTTGTTCGCGTTCAATGACTAAGTTTACCTTGGGATTCTCTTGATTCAACGCTTCGAAAAACAATCGCCAATCCACATCGCCCGTGCCGACGACCACTTCCTCGCCCCAGTTGCCCGGCACTTTTGTCCGACGCGCATCCTTAATGTGTACCTGCCGAATCCATGGAGCCAGCACGTGCAACGCCGCCAGCGGGTCGCCCTTGTCATACAAGATCATGTTGGCCGGGTCAAAGTTTACCCCGAGGTTGGGATGGTTGATCTGCCGCAAAACTTGGGCCAATTCAAAGGCGGTTTCCTGGCCGGTTTCCAATCCAATCACAATGCCATATTTCTGGAAGACGGATGCTACCTCATGAAGTCGCTGGCACATCTTCGCGTACGCTGGATCACGTTCGTCATTTGGAAAAAATCCGGCATGGAACGACACCAATTGCAACCCCAGCGTTTGCGCCCGCATGGCGGCCAGATGCATATTTTCAATATTCCGGTGCCACAGCGCATCCGGAGCAATGCCACCCGTTTGCCGGATGGTTTCCAAGGTGGAATAATCTTCTCTAATACAATCGATCATTCCGGAGATGATTTTGATATCATGCGCGCGGAACAGGTGCTCTGCATAAACCCAAATCTTGGGCGCTTCACGAAATGGGGCGAGGGCGAGTTGTATCTGCCGGATGCCGGTGCTCACCAACTTTTCGACCAAGTCTTCCGGGCAGGCGGGCTGCAATGACCAACTGCAAACAGCCAGCCGATGGAGCCGGTCATTCAGCCGGGCAGTGCGCGTGAGTGGCTGCGCTGCCACCGGGTTGCCGTTAAGTTGTTGAATCATATTGGCAGGCTCAGAATCATAGCCGGGCTTGGCGTGGTTGACAGGATGATGAATATGCTGCCTGACCACACTGTTTGTGGTTGCGTTTAAATTTGAATTTGAGCGGCATTACTGGCGGTGACTTGGGTTATTCCTAACGCTGAAATATTCTCGCATGAATGACGATTTTGACGACAGACATTTTGCGTCGAATTTCATGTCCTTTTGCGTTGCGGTTGGTTTTGTCTGACGGAAACCGGTTTGCCCTATTTATGTTCGCAATATCAGGTTAGAAACGGTATGAATCCCTGGGTTTGATGTTTGCCAAGTCCGCAGTTGAGCAACCTGGCAGGATCAAAAACAGCTTGCCCAGCGGCGTTGATCTTGAGCGGAACCAGACATTACACTAGGTTTTCAATCACAAGCGGATGCCTTGAGCCCAAGCTCCGCACGTGCTACCGGACCATCGCCCTATTATTTGTTATAGAGCCGAAGCTTAATTGCCGATTGCGCGGCGTAAAACCAAATTGCGGTATTCGATGCCTGTATGGTCGCCTTGCAGATAAATCGGACCGGGGCGGTCCATCTCCGGCCAGAGCGCGCCGCCGGTAGGCCCGAGCACGGGCTGGTTGTCGATGATCTTAATGCCGTTCAACACCACCGTCACATGCCGGGCAACATAAAGGATATCCACCGTCTGCCATTCGCCGGCGGGTTTTTCGGCGGCAGCGGTGGGGGTGATGCGGCTGTAAATGGCGCCCATATTGTGCGAATTTAGCGGCTTGCCATAGCTGTCAAAAATTTGCACTTCGTCGGTTCCGCGAATATAGACACCGCTGTTGCCATTCTTGGCCAAGCAGGTTTCTACGTGGAGGGAAAAATCCTCAAATTCCGCGACCGTGCGCAAATTGGCGAACTCGAGTTCCGGCTTTCCCGGTTCCGCATCCTTCACGGTATTGACCAGCAGCCCTTGGTCGGCGTGCCAGCCATTGATGACTGAGGACTCAACCGGTTCCCAGCCTGCTAGGTTGGTCCCGTTAAAAAGTTGGATGGGCGGACCAAACTGGATCCGGCTTAAATCAGGAGCCGGGGGCGGGGCGGATTGGCGGTGCCCGGAGAACTCCGCGCGCTCTTCGCCCCCATCGGCCTTGGGCGTAACGGTAATCAGTTTTATTCCATCCGCCCCATCCGTGCTGGCGGTAATGGTTTCCGTGAGGCTGCTAGTAGTCCCCTCCACCGGCGTCGAATTGAGAAAGTGCAGGCGGGTCATCACCAGTTCTCCATTCACCAGCTTGGCGTCATTTAATTTAAAAACACTCCCAACGCTCCAAAGCATCTGCGCGTCCACCCGGGTTTCGCGGTTGCTGACATTCAGCCAGCCCGCCCCGCCGCCAGGCAGGTGCAGGGCCCAGTAGCCCGCAAACTTATTATCAGCCGCCAGGGAAGTGGTGACGGCGGCGAGGAATTGTCCGGCAAAAAAGAGGCTGGCGAGGAGACGACGTTTGTGATTCATCGGCTCTTTATGTGGGAATGCCCCGCAAGGCTCAAGCCGAAAAATTTATCGGCTGCGGCTGGCCGCTTGTTTTTTTCGGTAGGTTTTCGGACTAAAACCGACCAGTTTTCGAAAAGTGCGAAACAGGTGGCTAGGCTGCGTGAAGCCCGTGACGGCCGCGATATCCACCACTTTCATGTTGGTGGTCGAAAGCAGGTGTTTGGCTTTTTCCATGCGCACCCGGACGATTTCTTCATTGATCGTTCGCTTCAGCTCCTGCCGGAACGCTATCTCTAACGGGCGCCGGGACAGGTTCGTGGCGGCGACCACCGAACTGACGCCGAGTAAATGATTGGCATGCTGATCTTTAATATAACGCAGCGCGCGGGCTACCTGTAGATTGTCGATGGCGATAATGTCCGTGCTGCGCCGCGTAACCAGGCCGGTGGGGGGCACGCGGACGATTTGTGCGGGTGGTTTGCGGCCGGACATGAGCCGGTCCAGCAGTGCGGCGGCCTGATAAGCCATCCCTTCCAGATCGTGGCAAATGCTGGACAAGGGCACACGCACGCATTCGCAAAGAATGGTATCATTATCCACCCCCATGACGGCAACCGCCTCCGGAACGAGCAGGCCCGCATCATCGCAGGCATCGATGATATCGGCGGCCACACAGTCGTTATAGCAGAAAACCGCCAACGGTTTAGGCAGCCGTTTAAGTTCGCGCATCAATTGTTTGCGTCTCGCCGCCCAATCGCAAGTGCCCGGGTTGCCATGCCTACTGGACGCTGCGGGGAGCAACTGGCAGGTGAAGCCGGCACTAGCCAATCGGTTGGCAAAGCCGCGGTAGCGTTCGGCGTTGATCACATCATCGAGAAATGGTGCCCACGCAAAATGGTGAAAATTCCGTTCCAAAAAGTGCTCCGCCGCGAGCCGGCCGATCACATTACTATCGCCCTCCACCCGGGGCAGTTCAATCTCATTGCGCACCATGGAGATCTCCACCGTGGGCAGGCCGGAGGCGAGGATGAAATCCGCCAGATCATCCCGGTCACCGATGAAGGAAATAATGCCGTCACCCCGCCAGCCAGCGGGGATTTTGGCGGTATAGATCATGTCGGCCACAACGTGCCAGCGGTGTTCACGCGCATAGCGGGCGACCCCCTTAAAGAAGCCGTGGTGCGCGTCCGTCAAAGCCAGCAAAACGGATCGTTTGGTTGCCATTGGCCTGACTTTACCAAGGACTGCCCGCCAGGCAAGCCGGGAGTGGCAACGCAAAAGGAGACAGTTTATGACGCAAAATGATAGTCGTACCCAACCAGCCGGTTGGCTGATAATTAAGATCATTGAAACTGAGTTTGCAGCATTACGCCCAATTTTAAAAATGCCCAAATGCGCCGTCCCAAACTGCGGCGCCACAAGGCATGAAAATGCTCTGGATAAAGCGGCCGTATGAGAATTGATTCGCACCAACATTTTTGGACTTATCATCCGGATCATCAAAGCTGGATGACCGACCAGATGGATGTGTTGCGGCGCAATTACCTGCCCGTTGAATTGATGCCTTGCTTGGAAGCGACGGGGTTTGCGGGAACCATTGCTGTACAAGCGCGGCAGATGTTGGAGGAAACTAGTTGGCTGCTGGAGTTGGCGAAGTGCTACAATTTTATTAAAGGAGTTGTCGGCTGGGTTGATTTGCGCTCGGATTCCGTACGCGAACAACTGGAGCAGTTTGCCGGTGATCCAACGCTTGTTGGTGTGCGGCACGTTATCCATGATGAACCGGAAGATGATTTTATGCTGCGGTCGGAATTCCAGCGTGGCCTTGGTCTGCTTGCGGAATTTGGTCTTACCTACGATTTGTTGCTTTTTCCGCGGCATTTGCCCGGGGCTGTAAAACTGGTGGCTGGATTGCCCGATCAGCCATTTGTATTGGACCACCTGGCCAAGCCTGGCATTCGCGAGAGTGGAATGTTGCCGTGGGGCGAACACCTGCGGCAGTTGGCGGAATTTCCTAATGTTTATTGCAAGCTGTCCGGCTTAGTCACCGAGGGGAAATGGAAGCATTGGCAGGCGGGGGATTTCCGCCGTTATCTGGATGTTGCAATTGAAGCGTTTGGCACGGATCGGGTGATGATCGGTTCCGACTGGCCGGTTTGTACCCTCTCCGCCAACTATGTGGCCACGATGAATATCGTGGTCGATTATGTGCAGCAGTTTCCCAATAGCATGCGCGAGAAAATCTTGGGTGCCAATTGCGCCCGTTTTTACGGAATCAAATCACCAGCCCCTTTGTCTGACTATGAATGAATCTATGCTGGCCGGCGTCCTGCATGGCGCCAAAGATATCCGCCTGGAACAGGCCGGAATGCCCGAATTGCGCGAGGGGATGGTGCTGTTGCGGGTCCGGCGGGTGGGCATTTGCGGTTCAGATATGCACTATTATGAACACGGCTACTGTGCGGCATTTGTGCCCACCCGACCGTTCATTCTCGGGCATGAATTGACGGCGGATGTGGTGGCGGTCGCAACGGATGTCAAAGCACCATTCGTTGGGACAAGGGTAACGGTGAACCCGGCCCGTAACTGTGGTTTTTGCGATTATTGTAAAACAGGTCGCATTAATCTGTGCCGCGCCACCATCATGCTCGGCAGTGCCAGTACCGCGCCGCCAACGGACGGTGCCTTCGCCGAGTTTGTTACTGTGCGGGCTGATCAGTGTTATGCGCTGGCACCGGAACTCGCCGATGGTATTGGTGCGATGTTGGAGCCATTTACCGTGGCGCTGCATGCGCTACAACGGGCTGGTAGTGTTTCCGGGAAAAAAGTCTTGGTGACGGGGGGCGGGCCGATTGGCCTCCTTACGTTAATCACCGCCCGAGCCTTTGGGGCCGTTCCCGTGGCCTTGAGTGATGTGGTGGGCGCTAGGCGCCAGACCGCCTTAAGTTTGGGGGCGGATGCGGTTTTGAATCCGGCAGATCCAAACCTGTGCGAGCAGGTGCGCGAGCTAACGGGCGACGGTTTTGATTTTATTTTTGAGGCGTCGGGGGCTCCGCCGGCCTTGCGGCAGAGTTTCCGGCTGATCCGGCGTGGCGGCACGATTGTTCAAATTGGCACGCTGGGCACGGCGGATGTGCCAATTCCAGCCAATCAGTTGATGGCGCAGGAGATTCGGTTCATCGGTTCTTTTCGCTATGGGAATGTGTACGGTGAAGCAGTCCGGCTGGTGACGTCCGGTCGGGTGAATCTGGCGCCGCTGGTCAGTGAGGTGTATGCTTTGCGCCAACTTCCGGCGGCGATGGCCCGTGCATTTGCGAAGGATAATGTCATCAAAGTGCAAATTGACATGGACGCCTCCGGAGAATAATCAACTATGCATATTTCTCCCATTGATCTGGCGGTGATGTCACTTTACCTGCTGGGCATTGTCACCTTCGGCATCTGGATCGGTTATCGCCGGCAGGCTTCGCCGCAAAGTTATTTTCTGGCGAACAAGTCACTGGGCTGGTTCACGGTGGGCGCGGCGGTGTTTACGTCAAATATTTCGACGATCCATCTCGTGGGGTTGGCGGCCGGCGGGGCGAAAGACGGATTGGTGATTGGTAATTTTGAGTGGATGGCCTGCTTTACGCTGATCTTGCTGGCACTGGTTTTTGCGCCCTTCTACATGGGCTCGCGCGTGGCGACGCTGCCGGAATTCATGGAACGCCGCTATTGTCCGCAAGCGCGAACATTTCTCGCGGTGATTGGTTTGCTCGGGGCGCTGTTAATTCATATCGGCATCAGCTTGTTCGCGGCCGCCAAAGTTTTTGAGAGTTTCCTCGGCATCCCGATGGCTTACACCATTGTGGTGCTGTCATTTTTTACGGTGATTTACACGGCGCTGGGTGGGTTGAAAGCGGTCGTAATGACCGAAAACGTCCAAGTGTGCCTGCTGTTCGGCGGCGCAACGTTGCTGACCGTATTGGGGATCCGGGCCTTGCCGGGCGTTGGCGTGCATGATCTGGCCGCGCTGAGGTCAACATTGGCACCTGCGCAGTTGCACATGTTGCAACCCGTCATCAATGAGCAAGGGAATCTGAATGGTTTTTCCTGGCTCAGCGTGCTGCTGGGTTACCCGATTTTGGGTATCTGGTATTGGTGCGCCGATCAGACGCACGTTCAGCGCGTGTTGGCGGCTAAAAGCCTCAAGGCCGGACAGAATGGCGCGCTGTTTGCTGGTTTTCTGAAGATCGCGCCGGTATTCGTCATGGTTCTCCCCGGTGTGGTTGGCAGTGTGCTCTGGCAGAAGGGGGTTCTGCATCTGCCTAATCTGGTTGGCACCGCTCAGCCCGACTATAACGCCATGCTGCCTACCCTGATCAACTATCTCATCCCCGTTGGATTAAAGGGCTTGATCGCGGCCAGCCTCGCGGCGGCGTTGATGAGTTGCATGGCCGCGGCGTTGAATAGCTGTGCCACCCTTATTTCGCTCGACATTGTTAAACGCCTGCGTCCGGAAACTGAGGACCGACGCGTCGTGGCCATTGGCCGGATTTCCACCGGATTCGCCATGGTGCTGGCCATGCTTTGGTCCACCCAAGGGGATCAGTTCGGCACCATCTTCGAAGCCATTAACAAGATTCCCATGACCTTTGCCCCCGCGGTGACGACCGTGTTTTTACTGGGCGTGATGTGGAAACGGGGCACGAAACAGGCCGCCATGGCGACGTTGTACCTCGGCTCACTCATTGGCGTGATTTACTTTCTCGTGGACATGCCGGGCATCGGGAAGCTGATCCTTGGTGCGGATCAAACGCACGCCGGGTTCAGTGGTTTGATATCCGACCCGGTGCAGGGATTGGGTGTGCCGTTCATGCTGGCGGGCCCGGTTATCGCGGTTTTCTGTTTTATCATTTATATCGTCACCAGTCTGCTCACGCCGGCGATGAACCGGGAAGAAGTGGCCAAGGTTTGCTGGGATCATCCGCTCGCGTTTTTGCACGGGCGTCTCACTGGCATGAGTGATCCGCGGGTGATAACGGCCATCCTGCTTGTCACGGTCGGCGTTTTGTACAACTGGCTGCGATGAATTTTATGGATGCGAAACCTAAACAATCATAATACCCTATGAAACAAAATTTGCTGGGCAAAACCGGCCTGCAGGTTTCTGTATTGAGCTTTGGCGCTTCGGCGCTGGGCGGCGTTTTTGGCCGGATTGATGAAGCCGAGGGCATGCGCGCGGTTCATGCCGCGCTGGATTTGGGCATCACTTATTTTGATGTTTCGCCCGCCTACGGAGCCACGCGGGCCGAAACATTGCTGGGGCAGGCGCTCAAGGGGATTGCCCGTGATCGTTACTATCTGTCCACCAAGGTCGGCAAATATACCAAGCCGGGTAGCTATGATACGAACACGCTGGATTATTCCCGCGCCCGCATCCGGGCGTCGTTAGTGGAAAGCGGAGCGCGCCTGGGTACCGAGTATTTCGATTTGGTTCACTTGCATGACATCGAATACCAGCGGCGTCAGCACACGGAATGGGCCTTGCGAGAGGGCTTGGCCGCTTTGCACGAGTTGAAGCGGGAGGGGCGCATCGGGGCGGTGAGCTTCGGTATTTACCCGATGGATTTGTGGCACCGCGTTTTGAATGAATGCGATGTGGACGCCGGTCTGATACACAACCAGTATTGCCTGAATTGTACCCGGCTGCTTGAGCTGTTGCCGGTGGCCCGGTCAAAAAACATCGGCATCATCAATGGCTCGCCTTTTGCCAGTGGTTTACTTACGGAACGGGGTGCCGCCGACTGGCATCCGGCCACGCCGGCGGAGCGTCGGGTGTTTTCCGAGGCGGCGGAATTTTGCCGCCGCCAGGGCACTTCGATCAGCAAGCTGGCCCTGCAGTTTGCGAGCCAACATCCGGACATTGACACGACGCTATTCAGTTCCGCCAATCCGGAATCGGTTCGCTGTAATGTCCAATGGCAACAGGAACCTTATGATCCGGAGCTCCTTGCGGCGGTCCGCAGAATTTTGGCCCCGGTAATGGATCTGAATTGGGATTATGATTACCCCATGGAAAACGCGAAGGTGAATTCCAATGCACCGGCCATCACCAATAATTCAGGGGGTGGTCATGCTGTACTAGCCCAACCACGGATGGTGGCTGAATAACGTCTCTAATAACCACGAATTAACATTCCCCCCAGGGATAACAAAAATGAAATCACTCAATTTTTTTGCCATATTCTGGCTACTTGTAGTCGCATCACTTTCGGCGGCCGATGCGCCTACGAGCAAGCCCAACATCATTTTTATTTTGGCGGATGACTTGGGCATAGGCAACGTGAGCTGTTACGGGGCCGATCATTTCCAGACACCGAACATCGACCGACTCGCGGCGAGCGGGATGCGGTTTAATCATTGCTATGCCGCGCCGCTGTGCGGGCCATCGCGGGCGCTATTGATGACGGGGCGGTATGCCTATCACACGGGGATGACGGGCAATGACAGCGGCCCCCTGTTAGAGCCGGGGCGGGAGATGATGATGCCGCGGTTACTAAAGCCGGCGGGATACGTAACGGGGATGTGCGGGAAATGGAGCCAACTGCCGTTGCAGCCGGCGGACTGGGGATTTGACGAATATTTGCGTTTCAAGGGGAGCGGAGATTATTGGAATACCCAGGAGCGCGCGAAGACTTACACGGTTAACGGGAAAGAAGTGCCGCTCCGGGATGGGGAGTATCTGCCGGACAAGATGCACGAGTTTGTGACGCGTTTTATCAAGCGGCACAAGGAGGAACCGTTTTTTCTGTATTATGCGATGTCACATGTGCACAGCGACATTCTGCCAACGCCGGACAGCCCGCCGGGAAGTACGAACCTTTACTGGGACAACGTGGTGTACATGGACAAGCTGGTAGGAAAGCTCCTGGCGGAGCTGGACCAGTTGAAACTGCGTGATAACACCCTGATTGTTTTCGCCGGCGACAATGGCACGGCCCCGGGTTATGCGGCAGAATCCACGGTGAACAGCAAGGCGTTGTCGGGGCACAAAGGAACGATGCTGGAGTGCGGTGCGCTGGTGCCGTGCATGGTGAGCTGGCCGGGCAAGACGCCGCCGGGGAAGGCGACCGAGAGCTTCATTGATCTGGCGGATTTCTTTCCGACGTTTGCGGCGATCACGGGGGCGAAAATGCCGACAAAGCAAGTAATTGACGGCAAAGATTTTTCGTCACAACTGGCAGGGCAAGCGGAGGTGTGGCCACGGGATTGGATTTTTGTAGAGTTGGGGCGGCAATGGTATGATCGGGATGCAGGTTGGAAATTGAACGAGAAGAGCAACCTTTTTAACATGAAGAACGCGCCATTCGCGGAGCCCTTGGTAAATCCGAATACGCAGGATGCGGAGGCGATTGAGGCGCGGCAGCGATTGCAGGGAATTTTGAACGAGTTGAATCCGGCAGGGGGGATCGTGGACCCGGGTGATGGCTCGGGCAAGCATGCGAACCGGAATAAAAAAGCAGCAAAGAAGGCCGGTAAAAAGGGCAAAAAGGGCAAAAAACCGGCAGACATGGACAGTGAGAATGCCAATGGGCCGGATGACTGAAGCAAGAGAAAGCCATTAGTTAATAAAGCCTGCGATGCCACCGCGTCATGGCTAATAAACCAGTCGTACAAACACCCAAAAATCTAAAAAATCCGAACGGGAATAAAATAAAAATGAAACTCAAAGCATATGCGCTCATCCTGAGTGCCTGGTCAACCGCCTTTGGGGTGACGACCTTAACGGCGGCGGAAACGGCACGGGCGAAGCCGAATGTCCTGTTCATCGTGGTGGATGACTTGCGGCCGGAGTTAGGTTGTTATGGGAAGGATTATATCAAGAGTCCGAATATTGATGCGCTGGCGCGGTCGGGGATGGTATTCAAACGGGCATATTGCCAGCAGGCGGTTTGTTCACCGTCGCGTTCGAGTGTGATGACCGGGACGCGGCCGGATACGACCAAAGTGTGGGACTTGCAAACCCATTTCCGGGTGGCGTTGCCGGACGTGGTGACACTGGGCCAATGCTTCCAGCAAAGCGGCTATTTTGTGCAGGGGATGGGGAAGATTTATCACGGCGGTTTAGATGATCCGCCTACCTGGTCGGTTCCCTGGCAGAAACCAGCTGCACCCACTTATGCCTTGTCCGAAGATGTTGCCCTAGCAGGGGGAAATGCTGATACGGGCGACCCCGATGGGTTGAATAATCAGGGAACGGATTTGCATTCATATGCCAATCCACCGGCTGGCGGGACAAGCCTGGCGGACGACAAAGCTGCGGGGAAAAAAGGTAAACTCAAGTCCAAAAATAAAAAAGCGGATTCCGAATCCGGCAAAGCCAATTCGCGCGGCCCGGTTTATGAATGTGCCGATGTGCCGGACAACACTTACCAAGATGGCAAGGTGGCTGACTTGGCTGTCACAACCCTGCAAGCGATGAGCCGGAAGCCGCAACCATTTTTCCTCGCTGTCGGGTTTATTAAACCACATCTACCCTGGGTGGCGCCTAAGAAGTATTGGGATCTGTATGATTCGGCGAAGATCGCGCTGGCGCCGAATCCGTTCTTGCCGGTGGGGGCGCCGCCGTACGCCATCAATCCAAATGACGGGGAGATGCGCTCTTACAAGGGCGTTCCCGCAGAGGGGGCGGTGCCTGATGAGATTGCCCACAAACTCAAGCAGGCGTATTTCGCTGGGGTGAGCTACAGTGATGCCCAGATCGGTCGCGTGATCGCAGAGTTGGAGCGGCTGGGGCTGAGGTCCAACACAATTATTGTACTGTGGGGTGACCATGGTTGGAAGTTGGGTGAGCACGCGGCTTGGGGCAAGCACACGGATGTGGAGAACGATGTGAATGCCCCTTTGATCTTGTCGGCGCCAGGGATGAAGGCGGCGGGTGAGCATACGGATGCGCTGGTGGAGTTCGTGGACATTTATCCGACGCTCTGCGAGTTGGCAGGGCTGCCGCTGCCAGGGCAGCTGGAGGGGACAAGTTTTAAGCCTTTGTTGGATGATCCCGCCCGGCCGTGGAAGACGGCTGCCTTCAGCCAGTATCCGCGCTCGGGTGGCAAGTCAGGAGGGGTGGCGCTGATGGGATACACGATGCGGACGGACCGTTACCGGTTTACAGTGTGGGTGGGCCGCAAAGACCATGATCAGTTGGATGCGATCGAACTTTACGACCATCAGAATGATCCGCAGGAAAATAATAACATCGCTAAGGAACCGTCCAATACTGCGCTGGTGCAAAAGTTGATGATGCAGTGGCGGTGCGGATGGCAGGGAGCGAAGCCGCCAAGGGATGGTTCTGCGTCCGCCAACTCTGGCCGCAAGCTCTCATTGGCGGTGAAGGAATAATAATGAATTGGGGCCAACGGATATGATTGTGGTTGACTGGAGCCAAGCATTAATTAGGCGATTAACCTGGTTAATGGGGGTGATTTACGTTTTGGTGATACCAAGTCAGGCCGCCATTATGGATTATGGACTCAAGGATTATGTTCGGAGCTCAAAGAGTTTGCCGCATGTCGAAACCAAACCTTGGAAGCTCGTCTGTTCCCTGCCTTACAACTGTCATTTTCAACCATGGATTGAACTGGAATCCACACCCGAAAAAGTGATTCGGTTCAACTCCAGCAACCCTTTGGTGGAGTATCTTCAACCAACGGAGACCTACACGACGGGTTCGGGGGAGCAAATTTATGAGGCGACCAACTGGGTGAGCGGGGAAGGGGCCATCTATACTATTCCGGCTGGGGTAACCGTCAAGGCTGTCAAGTACCGGGAGACCGGCTATGCCACCAAAATTACGGGCTTTTTCCAATGTGACGAAGCTGATTATAACATTTTATGGCAAAAGGCGGCCCGCACGGCGTATCTTTGCATGCGCGATCATTTCTATGATTGCCCTGACCGGGAGCGGGTTGGATTTTGGGGGGATGGCACGCCGGAATTGGATCAGTGCTTTTACGTCTTTGATTCCGCCTCGCATCAGCTAGCCAAGGATCTGGTGCTGAGAAAACTGGATCCGGAATTTTATCCCGGCCAACAACTGGAGTTTTTGGGTGATTACGGCCTTTGGTTTTATTATTTGCAAACGGGTGATTTGGCGTCTGTTCGCGCCGTTTATGATCAGACCAAAATCTTTCTTTTCAATGTTTATCAATTTGGCAACAAACGAACTTGGTTTGACTGGGGGAAGGAAAACAAAGACACGGCCGTCTTGGAAGCCTGTTTTTATTACAACTGCCTCGGTACCTTGAGAAAGATGGCGCTGGCGACCGAACATGCGGCGGATATCCCGCTCATAGATCAAAAACTTGCCCGCATCCGGAATAACTTTGACCAGCAATATTGGAAAGGCTCCTGCTACCAATCCTCGCAGGTCGCCACGCCCGACGATCGCGCCAATGCGATGGCGATTAATGTGGGACTCGCCGACCGCGCCAAGTGGGACGCCATTTGCCAAAATGTCTTGGTGAAACAGACCTGTGCGAGTTGTTTTTTTGACCGCTGGGTGTTCGAGGCGCTTTGCAAAGCCGGGCGACCGGAGGAGGCTCTGCGGCGCATGCACCGACGTTACGCGACCATGATTCCCTGTAGTTTTACCACCTTATGGGAGCATTACGACCGCTGGTGGGCTTCCCATATTGATGCCTTTGATGATGCCTCCTCACTCAACCATGGCTGGAACCCCCCGGCATTATTGCTGTCGCAAACGATTGCCGGCATCTCGCCGGAAACGGCCGGCTGGGGCACCTATCATGTGCTGCCCCAGGAGGCGTTTATGAAGCAACTCAATGTGGTGGTTCCTTCCATCCGCGGGAACATCACAGTGGATTTAGACAAATCCGCTTCGACCTATACTCTCAACCTTGATTCGCCGGCAAATACCTTGGCTACGGTTGGAATCCCCAAAGGATCATTCACGAAGTTGGATTCCATTACAGTGAACGGTAGTTTGATTTGGAAAGATAGTTATTGTGGCAGCGTGAACGGGGTCACCTGGGTTGGCGAGGATGCTGAATATGTCCAGTTTCACGTGGCGTCGGGCCGATGGCAGTTTGCCGGGGCGGGAACTCTGCGGATTTATCCGCCCGAGTCGGCGGTGGAGCCGGTCGTGAATGGCCAGGCGCTCGACAAGAAATCCTGGATGGCTTCATCCTCGGTGGCCGATGGAACGTTTCTTTTTAGCGGGGACAAAATACCGGTGGATATTGCTGCCGCCAATGCCATTGATGGCGATCATTGGACCGGTTGGCGGGATATGACGGCCACCCAGCATCCCGGCCAATGGTTTCAAGTGGACATGGGTGCACCGCAGGCATTTGACCGAATTGTTTTGGACAATACCTGGGCGCTTTGGGATTCACCTTCACAGTATGCCCTCACCGTGTCGGATGATGGCGAGCATTGGGGTCAGCCGGTTGCCGCCGGTTACGGTAAGGTCGGCATCAACACCATAAAATTTCCCGAACAACACGCCCGCTATTTTAGAATCACCCAGACCGGGGTGAATCAACGTTATCATTGGTCAATTTATGAACTGGACGTTTTCACCCATTCGATTCGCCAACCCGGTGACCAAACCAAAACGCCGTAACCCAAAATCATCTTAAATGAATCTTTATCGTTTACCATCCCGGCGCTCTTTTCTGAAAACTCTCGGCGGAGCAACGCTCGGAGCTCCGTTTATCATGCAGGGGCTGATGGCCCAGTCGCCCGGCAGTGTCTTGCGCCACGCCAGTTTTGGCGCCGGCGGCATGGCGTGGGAAGATTTGACCCAGCTCGCGAAATGTCCGGGCATTGAAATTGTTGCCATCTGTGATGTGGATCTGAGCCATACAACGGATGCGCGGCAGCAGTTTCCCAAGGCGCGGATTTATCAAGACTGGCGTGAATTGCTGGACAAGGAGGCGAAGAATATTGATTCGGTCAACGTATCCACGCCCGACCACATGCACGCTTCCATTGGCATTTCGGCGATGCAACTGGGCAAACATGTCTATGGCCAGAAGCCGCTTGCCCATGATCTCTACGAAGTCCGCCGGATGACGGAAATTGCGCACGCCAAAAAGGTCGTCACCCAGATGGGGATACAAATTCACTCGGCTGCCCATTACCGGCAGGCGGCGCGCATCGTTCATGATGGCGTCATCGGAAAAATTAAAGAAGTGCATTCTTGGTGTCCGAAATCATGGGGTGACCCGAGCGTCAAGCCGGACAAAAGCGATCCGGTTCCGGACGGCTTTGATTGGAATCTTTGGCTGGGGGTCTGCGCGGAGCGGCCGTTTATCGGCGGCGAATACTATCATCCTGAAACCTGGCGCAAGCGGCTGGATTTCGGCACCGGCACTTTTGGTGACATGGGCTGCCACATTTTTGACCCCGTATTCAAAGCCGTTAATTTGACCGCGCCGCTGACGGTTCGCTCCGAAGGTGCCGCACCCAACCAATGGAACTGGGCGTTGGATTCCAAAATTCACTATGTGTTTCCGGGCACGGAATACACGGCGGAAAATACCCTGCCCGTCACTTGGTATGATGGGGCGCAAAACCCGCCTGCCGAGGTGCTTGCCCTGCTCGAGGGTAAGATATTGCCCGGCAGCGGGTCGATTTTAATTGGCACCAAAGGAGTCATGGCCCTGCCGCATTACGGTCGGCCGCAATTATACCCATCCGCAAAATATCGTGACTTTGTCCTGCCCGACGCCGGTGAAGCGGATCACTGGGGGCAATTTGTGGGAGCCTGCCTGGGGCGGGACCAGACGACCGCCCATTTTGGTTATGCCGGGCCGCTCACGGAAAGCGTTCTCTTGGGCGGAGTGGCATCGCACTTCCCACAGACCACGCTCAAATGGAATGCCCGCCACCTGAAATTTGATTTGGCGGAAGCCAACCGTCTCGTGCGCCGCGAATACCGTCGCGGTTGGCAGGTTCATGGTCTATCGTGATTTTAGCAAAAAATAATTATCATGTTTAGTTCACTCAGAGCGCTGGCCTTTGCCTTGATTTTCTCCGGTTTCATCTGGCCGCAAACATTTACCGTCTTGGCGGACAATTCAGCTTTGCCGTCCGATCCAATTACGCATACGGATCGTCAGTTGGAGGGGTGGACTCTGCGGGTGGATGACCGGCTGACGTTACCGGCCAATGTTGAATTGGGAGCCCGCGCCTTACGCTTTTTGGCAGGCAAGCTAGTGGATATCCGGGCGGTGGTGCAGCCGGATGCATTGGCCAAACTCCAGACGATTCCCATCGTTCTCGATTTGGACCATGGCGATCTGCGCTCCTTGCAATATCATCCGGATGCAGGTTGGCTGGCCGACCACGGCTACGCCACCAATCTGGCCAAATGCGTTCATATTCCCCGGGCGGCAGATTTGGCTACGTCGCGTAATATTAATGAACAACCCTGGGTGATCCTGCATGAACTGGCACACGCTTATCACGATCAGGTATTGGGCTTCGATGACCCGCGCATTTTATTGGCCTATGAGCACTATAAGAAAAGTGGCCATGGCGACGCGACGCTGCTTTTTGACGGTACCAAGGTCCAACATTATGCCCTGACTGATCATAAGGAGTTTTTTGCCGAAATGACCGAGGCCTACTTCGGAGAAAATGATTTTTTCCCGTTTAACCGGGCCGAGTTAATGATGGCCGAACCGACGATTTTTGAACTGATGCACGCCATTTGGGGGCCGGTAGCTGGAGGGAAGGCGAGACCGGTCACTGATGCCGGCGCCGAGACCCTCCAGCCATTAACTTTGGAGCAGGCAGCGACGGTAATGTGGTATGACCGGCCGGCCCGCAAATGGGCCGAGGCGTTACCGGTGGGCAATGGCCGGCTGGGGGCCATGATTTTTGGAGGGACTGAATGGGAGCGTATTCCGCTGAACGAGCAAACCGTTTGGACCGGCGGGCCGTATGATCCGACCATTCCCGGCGGTCCCAAAGCCTTGCCTGAAGTCCGACGGCTGGTTTTTGCCGGCAAATATTTTGAGGCGGAAAGCCTGTTTGCCAACAAAGTGATGGGCAAGCCGGATCAGATGAAATACCAGCCACTGGGCAATCTCTTTCTGGAATTTCCCGGACATACCAACGTTACGCATTATCAGCGCCGGCTTGATTTGGAGACCGCCATCGCCGGCGTTTCGTACCAAGTTGGCGGTGTCACTTACCATCGTGATGTTTTTGCCAGCGCGGACGATCAGGTGATTGTGTTTCGGCTGACCGCAGACCTGCCAGGCGCCATTTCCCTCCGTGCCCGGCTGGCGGGCATGACGAACACCAATTCGCCGGGTGACGAAAAATTTTCCACCGAGGTTTTGCCGGGAGGAGAAATGGTGCTGCGCGGCACCACGGCTTCCTTTTGTGGCATAAAAGGCCGGGTGCGCTATGCCGGGCGGATCCGGGTGTTTAACGACGGCGGCACCCGGGCAACCGCCAAGGACAGTGTGACGGTGGAAAAAGCCGATTCGGTCACGCTGCTGTTTGTGGCCGGTACTAATTTTAAACGCTACGACGACCTGAGCGGGAACCCGGAAAAATTGTCGGCCGAATACATGAGCTGTGTGGCGGGCAGAACCTACGACCGCCTCCTTTCCCGGCACATCGAAAGCCATCAGCAGTTGTTCAGACGGGTCAGCCTGGTTTTGCCGGCCACTGAGGCTTCCCTGCGGCCAACCGACGAACGCTTGCGCAACTATGATCCGAAACGGGATCCGCAGTTGATAGCGCTCATGTTTCAATATGGCCGGTATTTGCTCATGGGCAGCAGTCGGCCCGGCAGCCAACCGGCCAACCTACAGGGCCTCTGGAATGAAGATTTGGATCCGGCTTGGGAGAGCAAATTTACTTCCAACATCAATCTCCAAATGAATTACTGGCCGGCGGAGCCAACCGCCTTGCCCGAGTGCGTGGAACCGTTGGCGCGGATGGTCGGTGAACTTGCGGAAACCGGCGGGCGCGTGGCCCGGATTCACTATGGAGCGCGGGGCTGGGTTTTTCACCAGAACACGGATCAATGGCGGGCGGCCGCTCCGATGGATGGTCCGACGTGGGGCACCTTCTCCGTTGGCGGAGCCTGGCTGTGCACGCACCTCTGGGAGCATTATCAGTTTACCCAAGATAAGGAATATCTGCGTACGGTCTATCCCTTGCTGAGGGGTTCCGCCCAGTTTTTCCTCGATACCTTGGTTGAGCAGCCGGATAAAAAATGGCTGGTGACCTGTCCTTCTACTTCCCCGGAAAATTTCCCCGCCTGGTTTGGCAACCATAACTATCACGATGCCTACACGGGTGACAATTTGCCCGGCACCACTATTTGCGCCGGTTCGACCATTGACATGGGAATTCTCCGCGATCTTTTTGCCGATTGCATCGAAGCCGGTAAAGTTTTGAAGACGGATGAACCGTTTTGCCAGCAGGTCGCCGCCGCGCGGGCTCGGCTGGCCCCGTTGCAAATCGGCCGTCAGGGCAACCTGCAGGAATGGATCGAGGACTGGGGTAATCTGGAACCGCACCACCGGCACATTTCGCATTTGTATAACCTGTATCCCAGTGCGCAAATCTCACCCGAGGCCAACCCAGAACTGGCCGCCGCTGCCAAAGTCACGTTGAACGAACGAGGTGATGCCGGCACCGGTTTTGGCATGGCGTGGAAAGCCGCTTGCTGGGCGCGACTCGAGGATGGTGATCACGCCAATTTATGCCTGGCAAACCTGGTCGCCCGGCAAACCTGTCCGAACTTGTTTTCCATTTGCTTTACCTCGCCGCAATTGGATGGTGCCTGCGGTGCCACCGCCGCCGTGGCCGAAATGCTGCTGCAAAGTCAGACGGGCGAAATCAACCTGTTGCCGGCCCTGCCCAAGGCGTGGCCGGATGGCCAGGTTACCGGCCTCCGGGCGCGGGGTGGTTTTGAAGTGGATATCCGCTGGAACGACGGAAAACTGGCCGGTGCGGTCATCCGCTCGCTCGCCGGACAACCCTGCCGGCTGCGTTATGGAACCCAGACCCGGGAGGTTAACTTGGCGAGCGGCTGTATTTACAAGTGGGAAGGCAATTAGCTGCATTTGCAACTGCTTTACCGGCAAATTAAAACCATACCAAAGCTCATGATTGTCAGTATTTTTAACGATGTCATCGGTCCGGTGATGCGCGGACCGTCCAGTTCTCATTGCGCTGCGGCCCTGCGCATTGGCCGGCTAGCCCGGGACTTGATGAACGGGGATATTCAGGAAGTTCTGATTGAGTTTGATCGCAACGGATCGCTTCCCACCACCCATGAAAGTCAGGGTTCGGACATGGGTCTGTTCGGCGGTTTGCTGGGCTGGGATGCGGCGGATGAACGGTTGCCGGATTCGGCGCAGGCCTTGCGCGCCGCCGGTGTTGATATTCGGATTGAAACGGTTGATGCCGGGGATGAGCACCCGAATACCTACCGGCTTAATCTGCGCAGTACCTTGGGCGAACAGCATACGCTTCGAGCCATCTCGACTGGTGGCGGCATGATGGAGGTCATCAACATCGACGGTTTTACGGTCTCCTTGTTCGGCGATTATCATGAGACTTTTCTGATTGAAGCAACTGGCTGTCAGTCAGTGGTTAGTGCTCTGTCGAGTCTCATTCCTGGGGATGAGATTTGGCTCCACGAACAGGGTGGGAAAGCGTTGGTGGAGGTGAAATCGTCGGCTTTTTTAAGCGATGAGATCATTGCCCGGCTACAACTCAATTGGCCGCAACTGCAAGTCCGGCGACTGGCCCCGGTTTTGCCGGTGCCTTCGCGGAAGGATACGCGGGTGCCTTTCACAACCTGTGAGGAGATGCTACAGCACGATGGTGGACGGAATACTCCTCTGTGGCAGTTGGCGGTGGCCTATGAGCGGGCGCGGGGCAACCTGACCGAAGCGGAAGTCATCTCGAAAATGGTGGAGATTGTTCGCATTTTCCGTCGCTCCATCCAACAAGGCATCGCCGGTACTTATTATGAGGACCGGGTATTGGGTTGGCAGTCGGGTAATTTTAATACTCTCATGCAGAACGGAAAGCTGCTCAACGGAGGTGTTCTCAACCGGATCGTATTATATGTAACAGCGATGATGGAAGTGAAGAGTTCGATGGGGGTGATTGTGGCTGCGCCCACTGCCGGTGCCTGCGCGGCCTTGCCCGGGGCGGTTCTGGGGGTGGGGGAGGAGTTGCAATCTTCCGAGGAAGATTTGGCGAAGGCGCTGCTGGCCAGCGGTTTGATCGGTGTATTCATTGCGACCCGCTGGACCTTTGCGGCGGAAGTCGGCGGTTGCCAGGCGGAAGGCGGGTCGGCGGCGGCCATGGCGGCCGCGGCGTTGGTGACTTTGGCAAAGGGAACCACAACCCAAGCCTTGGCCGCCGCTTCCATGGCGTTTCAAAGCATGGTGGGCCTGATTTGCGACCCGGTGGCTAATCGCGTAGAGGTGCCCTGTCTGGGCAAGAATGTGTTAGCGGCCAGCAACGCCCTTTCCTGTGCCAACATGGCCTTGGCGGATTACGACCCGGTGATTCCGTTCGATGAAGTCATTGAAACGGCTCAACGTGTTGCTGCTCAAATGCCTCGCGAGCTGCGCTGCACGGCATTAGGGGGGCTTTCCATCACGAAAACCTCACTGGAGATCGAGGCTAAACTGGCAAAAAAGAAGAGTTCCAATTGTGAGAATACCGGGTGCGGCGGCACGTGCTGATCCGTAGTTATCATTTCGCAAAATGGAACAAATTAAGGCGCAAAATGTCACTAGCAATGAGGTCGCTTTACACTAAGATACTTCATCATGCCAATTAGATTTAAGGAAATTGGAGCGCCGAATCCCCGGCTAAAACCCGCTGCCCGGATCGGTATTTCTGCTGCTGGAGCCTTCACTTTAATCGAGCTTCTGGTGGTGATTGCCATCATTGCCATTCTGGCCGCCATTCTGCTGCCGGCTCTGAGCAAGGCTAAAATCAAGGCGCAGGGCATCAGTTGCATGAACAATACCAAGCAGATAACTCTCGCTTGGATCATGTATGCGCACGATGCTAATGATCTTGTTTTGCCGGCGACCGATCCCAAGACCGGGCAATGCTGGGTTCAAGGCGATGTGACCGTTCCGAGTCAGGCCACGAACACCATGTATTTGAAGACCAATAGCTTGACGCAATATATGGGGGTAAATGTAGGGGTTTTTAAGTGTCCCGGCGATCTTACCAAAAATGTTCGCAGCGTATCCATGAACGGTTATATTGGCGGTTTCAGCCAGTATTGGTCGCCTAATTATTTATACTACACCAAGCTGAGCTTCATGACCCGGCCCGGCCCTTGCAATACCTTTGTGTTGCTGGATGAAAGTATCGGCAGCATCAATGACGGCTATTTTGCAACGGATGTGGCTGGTTATATCCCTAATAACCCCGCCTCGTATGCCTTTGGCGATGTTCCGGCCACCTATCATTCTTTGGCCGGTAGTTTTTCCTTTGCGGACGGACATTCCGAGGTTCACCTCTGGCATGATGCCAGAACGTCAACGGTCAAAATCAATACCGCTTCCGCCAACAACAACGACGTGAATTGGCTGATGTCTCACGCTACGGCGCAATGATCCTCTTGCGAGCGGTGGAAAGTTTGCAGTATTCGCCGCTTCAGCAGCCGGCGATGAATCGGCTTTCCCCCACTTGTTTTTTAATATGGATTTTGGGGTGCAGGTTAGGGGTGGCCTTTTGCAACTTCGCGTTTACTATCCTTGGCTGGTTCAGCTTGTGCCTCATCACTTCGAGTTTGCAGGCCCAAAATCCCATTGTGCCTCCCGGGGTTTACATTGCCGATCCTTCCGCCCACGTTTGGCAAGATGGCCGACTCTATGTTTACGGTTCCACGGATGAAAGGCCGAATCATTTTTGCTCCTTCCGGCACGATGTCATTTCCTCCGCCGATTTGGTACATTGGACCTTGGTGACCAACGTTTTTGCCTCCCGGGGGCCGAGCAATCAGGTTCCCTATGCCAATGCGCCGCTGTTTGCCCCGGATTGCCAGTATAAGAATGGCGTCTATTACCTCTATCATTGCATGCCGGGAGACATCTCGGAGGGGGTGGCTACAAGCGTTTCGCCAGTCGGGCCTTTCGTACATTCAACCCGGATGAAGCTGTATGGTCTCGAGGGGATTGACCCGTGTGTCTTCATGGATGATGACCGGCAGGCCTATTATATTTGGGGCCAGTTCGGCGCCAAAATGGCCAAATTAAAACCGGACATGACGGAGCTCGATCCCGCCACGATTCATGACAATGTGGTCACGGAAAAAGAGCACTTTTTTCACGAAGGCGGATACCTGGTGAAGCACGCAGGCACCTATTATTTTGTGTACACCCACATGGGTCGGGCCAGCCGGCCGACCTGCCTCGGTTATGCGACCAGCAAATCGCCCATGGGGCCTTTTACTTATCGGGGAGTGATCATTGACAATAGCTATTGTGATCCGGGGAACTGGAACAATCATGGCTCGCTGGTGGAGTTCAAAGGCCGGTGGTATGTCCTTTATCATCGGTCAACCCACGGCAGTTTTACCATGCGCAAAACCTGCGTGGAACCGATCACCTTTAATCCAGATGAAAGCATCAACGAGGTGGAAATGACCACGCAAGGTGCCTTGGGACCGCTCAATCCGATCGATAAAATGGAGGCGGAACGGGCCTGTTTATTACATGGCAATGTTCGGGTTCAGGCACTGGCACCTGATAATGATGAACTGGCCGGCATCAAGGCCGGAGATTGCGCAGCCTACAAATATTTCGATTTTGGTGCGGGGGTGGGGCGTTTTACCGTTTGTGTTGCCCTGGGCGCAAAACCGGGGACGATTGATGTCGCCCTCGACAATCCTTGGGGGGCTTCCATTGGTTCCGTTTCAGTACCAGATCACGGGTCGAGCGGAACCTGGCAAAAACTGTCCTGCGCCATTGGTTCGGTAAAAGGTGTTCATGCCATTTGGCTTAGGTTCGATGGTGAGGGGGACAATTTGTTCCAGGTTGACTGGTTTCAATTTGCCCGGAACTAAAAATAGTCGGCACGGCTTACGCAAAATGGCACAAAAAAGAGCGCAAAATACCAGTCGCGTGAATATCACCACATTGTTACGTTATTGAAAATCTAAATCAGTTTAATTCAAACTAAAACAAGTTTTGGTTTAAACCCAAAAGTCAAAAAGAGAAACTCATGAAAAAACAACCAGCAAGGCACTCATCTATTCGGATTCTGGTCCTGGCCATTTCAGTCCTTTCGGCTAGTCATTTTGCCGGCGCCACCATCTATATTTGGACCAATTCGGTCGCCAGTATCTGGTCCGGCACCACCAACTGGACTCCGAACGGTTCGCCGGGAACGAGCCCGGCCGACTCCTGTATTTTCACCAATACGCTCGTGGCTTCAAACACCGTCAATAACACGGTCGACTCGAGCCTGACCATTAGTTCCCTGAGTTATTTCTGGAAGACTCCGCTGGCCCAGGCCAACAACTGGTTGGGTACGCAGATTCCTTCGGGGGGTATCCTGTCGGTCACCAATTTGACCATTGGCAGCACCTCATCCGCCGTTAATACGGTATCGAACTCCGTCGGCTTTTTCGGTGCCGGCACCCTGAATGTGCTCGGATCGTTGAACGTGGGTATCAACGGAAGCTCCAGTGCGGATTCCGGCTCTTGGCTGGATCTGTCACACCTTAGTAACTTTGTCTTTAATGCGGTGGGCGGAACCATTAATATCGGCATGAACAACCGCAGTGCGGCTAACTTCAACCTGGCGGCCACCAACAATATTTTGGCGGGCACATTGAACCTCAACTCATCGTCCGTTTCCTCATCGGCCAGTGGGACTACTTTCTTGGGCACGGTTGCAAACATCTTTCAGGCCGGCACCATCAACTTGGCGGGGAATCGCAATTCGAGCACCCTTAAATTCCAAGGTGCCACCGGGGGGCTATATGTGCGCGGTAACAGCGGCAGCTCCTCCCGGACGGAAATGATCATCATGAATCGTCAGAATGTGACTACCGGTTCTTCATCCTTGGGGAATATGTCCCTGAACGGTCATCCGGTGGATATGCTCATTGATGTACTGAATGTCGCGCAAAACAATGATTACAATGTATCCGGAACGGACACGGCGGGGGGCACGCTTAGTTTTGACAACGGCATCATTGATGCTACCACTATCAACATGGCCTACACCTCATCGGAATATAGTGGAACTGAGATCGCCAACGCCACCAATAACGTGGGTACTAACGCCACGCTTATAGTGGGCTTGGGCGGAATGATTATGGCCAAACAAGACGATCTCTCGGGCGGAACGGCGGAAATCGCCAGCGGTTATTTGAATATTACTAACGGGATGGTCATTTGCAGCAATGGTATCACGGCGACGGCCAATGCCAACGGTGGAAACAGTTACATTGTGAATTGGGGCGGCAAGATCAATTTGGTCGGCGGGTCCATTGGCTCCACCACCAATCCCATTACCTCGCTGATTACCAGTAATGCCACTTACACCTTTAACGTTGACGGTACGTTGACCAATCTGGTGGTGAGCCAGTTGTCTGAATATGGCACCAATATCATCAACATCAGTTCATTACCGCCCTTAACTTCTTATCCGAACACGAACGTACTATTTTACGGAGCTACCCCCATGATTGCCAGCCCGGTCGGTCTCACCTTTGGCTTGGGAACCCTGCCTTCCAACCGTTTCGGGGTGGGCACCACCAACTACACCGGATTCCTCACGAACGACGGATCTGGTAACATTATGCTCATTGTCACGGCCGGCCCGACCACCTACAATATTCCGCCGATCGTTACCAGCATCTCCGGGAATGTCTTGGAGATTCCCGGGGGTACGGCCAACTTCTTGGTTGTGGCAGCTGGCAGCGCTCCGCTGACCTACCAATGGAAGGTGGGCGGAGTTCCGATTGCCAATGCGACCAATGCGACCTATTCCATCACTAATATCACTATCGCCAACGCAGGCAGCTACACGGTAGTGGTCAAAAATTCAGTCGGTACGGTCACCAGTTCCGCCATGAATTTGACCCTTCTTTCGGTTACCGGATATGAGTCCTCACTGGGCCTGGCCACCGGTCTTTCTAGTGTTCCCCAAGCCTACTGGCCCTTGAATGAATCGTCCGGTCCGACGGCCTATGATGTCATCGGCGGCAACAACGGAACCAACTCCAGCGCGGTCGTCTATGGCAGCGCCGGTCCCAGCCCGACCAACGCGCCGGTGGCTTTCAGCCAATTTCCGGGTACCAATAAAGCTTATACCTTCAACGGTAGTTCCGCAATTGTCTACACTCCATCCACGTTTGCCATCAATGCGAGCGAGTTTTCAGTGGTTACTTGGATACGCAATACCAATACCACTCCTTCGGTGAATGATTACAATGCCGGATTTCGGAATTTGGTGGGCCAAGGCCCAAACACCTGGCGCGTGGGAACCTACTTGAATAATGCTACCTTTACGATGAATGGCTACGTTGGCGGTGGCATTGGCGGCACGAAGAATGTCATGGACGGTGCGTGGCATCAAGTGGTGGCGGTTTATGACGGATCCACCTTTACGGCTTCACTCTATGTGGATGGCGTGCTGGATTATTCAGCCACCGATTCGAGCCATTTCGTAGTGGTTCCGGATGGCAGTGATATTACCTTCGGTTCGCAAAGCGCGAGCAGCCGGTTTGGCTGGGATGGCAACCTGGCTGATGTCGCGATTTTTAGCTATGCGCTTTCGGCTAATGAAGCGGCTGCCCTCTATGTTAACTCCGGCGCTCCGCTGCCGACTCCCACTCTGGCCTACACGTCCTCGGGCGGGGCTCTGACCTTTACTTGGTCAGGAGCTTATCAACTGCAAGTGCAGACCAATTCCTTGAGCACAGGCATCAGCACGAATTGGTTCTATTATCCTGGCGGTAACACCAGCCCGGTGACGGTTCCGGTGGATCCGACCCAACCCACGGTCTTCTTCCGGTTGGCGCAATAAGGTCATCTTTGGGGCTCTGATAGTAACATATCAGGGAAAGGGCAGAAGGAGCGGGGGTATCGTCTGGGTACCCCCGTTTTATTATTATCAAGCAAGTGATGTTAGCGGAAGCGTTGAACATTAGTTGGTTTCCTGGCGGTAATCAAAATCTCTGAGCGTCTCAAAAAGCTTTTGTTGTTCGAGCGTACAGCGAAATGACAATTAAACAGTCAAAACAAGACACCCGGCAATCGGCGACCAAGTGGTTTGCAATTTGGTTGGCCGTCGCCAGACGGATTGCTTGTGGGATCGTGTTCCTAACCGTTCCATGGGTTTTTGCCGGAGCCGAGCCAAATGACTTTGGTGGACATTCCCCCATCTCTGAGCCTTACGATTACCTCAATAACGGCAGTTTCACCGGTACCCCCGTTCCGGAATCCCCTGATCCCTTGGTTGCCTATCATTGGCTGAATACCAAAAATACCGACCCCCTCCAAATATACGTGGTCAAACCCGATTTTGTGGTAGCGGAACCGCCGAAGTCCTTTAACAATGTCTCGTCGCTTACCGGTGACACCCCCGACGTCACCGTTAATGGCAATGGATTGCTGCGACTGGATTTTGTCCGGGAATCCGCCGCTTGGGTCGAATTTGACAGTCCGGACTGTCCGGGCGGTGTGGAAATGAGCATCAGTGAATACAATGAGCCGGGATTGGATAAAACCCGGGTGCCGGTACAGCACGGCCATACCTATCGGTTGGAACTTAATGATGAGTTGTATGACGGGGTGCGTTTCGCTTGGATACATGTCAAATCCACCCGGCAACCCTGGCACATCACTGGTATTCGGGCGGTTTGCCAAGCAAAGCCGGTCAATTACGCTGGCAGTTTTTCTTGTAACGACTCGTTACTGACAAAGGTGTGGTATGCCTCGGCCTATGGAGTGCGCGCGTGTCTCTGCCGGGATTATTTTGGTTCCATCCTCATGGATCGCGGAGACCGGATTTCGTGGACGGGCGACGCCCATCCGGCGCAGGCGGCGGCCCTCGTGGCTTTCGGTAATTATGATTTCATCCGGCAGAATCTGGATCGCACCGCCAAGCAGAGTAACGGCATCAAAAGCTATTCGTTGTATTGGGTTTTCAGCTTGCTGGATTATTACAATTATTCGGGCGACGTCGATACGATGGGGAAGTTTCTCTCTGATGCTTGCGGCAAGCTGGATGAGGCTTACAAACTGTTTGGTACCAAACCGCCGCTGCGTTTTTATGGGTGGGATGAGCGACTGTCGGCGGGCTTTGAAATCTGGTTCCATGCCTCTCCAGAGGCGCAGTCGGCCTATGAAATGTTGTCCATTCGCGCGTGGCGGGACTTCGCCGAGGCCATGGGCAAATTGGGTCATGCTGATTTAAAACTTAAATATAACGGTTATGCCACCGAAAAACTAGCTGAACTCAGGAAGGATCCGGCCTGGTCGGCGCAATTTGGGTTGCATGCGGCGGCGGACGCCGTGTCCACGGGAATGCTGACGGAGACGGAAAAGGCGGCCTTATTTCAAAGAGAATTTTCCGACCGCGTGAACCGGGTTTCCCTGACTCCGTTCAACCAATATTTTGTGATCCAGGCCCTGGCGCGCATGGACAAGTTTGACGAGGCTTTGAGTACGATGAGGGATATGTGGGGTGGCATGATCCAATACGGCGGCACCACGCCGTTTGAAGTGTTTCGCCCTTCGTGGAATGGGATTCTGGGGCCAAATGATGCCATTCCCAATTCCCAGTCCGGGATTGTCAGCCTATGTCATCCTTGGGGGGCCGGGCCGGTCAAATGGCTGAACGAAGAAGTGCTGGGTATTGTGCCCACGCTTCCGGGTTTCAAAACTTATGCGATTTTGCCGCATTTGGGTCGGACCTTGACGCGTGTTTCCGGGGCCACGCCCACGCCGTATGGAACTATTCAAGCCAGCTATAATATTGCCACGGGTGATTGTCAGTTTTCAGCACCGGTCGGAACCGTGGGGAGAATCGGCATACCCAAGGTGGAGGAAAAAATCAGCCAAATCCGGGTGAATGGTCGATTGGCATGGGATGGTCAATATCATCCGGTGAAGGGCGTGGAGAGTACTGGCGAAGATGCCGGGTTTGTCTATTTCAACTCATTGCAACCGGGAAATTATTCCATTTCGGTGCAGTATCAGGGCCGTACACCGGCGGCCGAGAATTTCCCCGAAACCTATGCCGCGTCCTTCATCCGACAAGATGCCAAGACCGCTGGCAACTGGGGCGGTGTCTACGGAAAAGAGGGCTATGTTTTATGCAATTACAAGAATCCCTCTGGCAATGAGCTGAGCTTGCCGACTTATGTAAAATCGGTCGATTTTTTTCGAGCCTTTCCGGACGCTGGCTTACCTGACAATACGTCCTGGCTCGCTAGCACGGATGATCGCCGGGCCCTTGCACCATCGGATGGCAACGGTTTGCCGCGCAAGGCGGCGGGAGTCTCCAACAGTGATCAGACCATGACCGTCACCTTGGGGATTGAGGGTGTTCACGATTATCAGGTCGCTCTCTATTTTGTGGACTGGAACCGGGCGGGACGCCGGCAGGTGGTGGAAATGTTTGACGCGAAGACATTGAAGCTGGTTGCGCCCGTCAAGATGGTGGATCATTTTGGTGGTGGCGTGTATCTCGTATATGCCTATAACCAGTCGGCTAAATTCAGATTTAACAAGATTCGCGGTGAGATTGTATCCCTGAACGGGATATTTTTTGATGCACCGTCAGGAAACCGTTCGCACGGAAAACCGGTGTCGGGTGGAATGGCTGGCTCACAAAAAACAAGCTATTAAACCCGGGTTGTATTTACTATGAGACAATTTTTCGCCCGCTTTTTTTTAGCATTGCTAGCCGTGCTACTGCTTTCAGGCTTGAACCGGTCAGCACTGGCGGGACCGGCAAAGGCCGCAGCCACGCCGCCGAACATCATTTTTTTCATGACCGACCAGCAGCGCTGGGACTGCCTAGGGACGGTCAATCCGCTGATCAAGACACCCAACCTGGATCGGTTGGCCAGAGAAGGGGTGCATTTTCGGCAGGCGGTGTGTCAGGCGCCAATGTGTGTTCCCAGCCGTTATGCCATGATGCTGGGGCTTTATCCGTCCCAGTCGGGGGTCTATGCCAACAGCGACAGTCTACCGGACTCGGCGCTGCCAGCCCTCCCATTGCCGGAGATTTTGCGGCGGGCCGGTTACCAGACGGCTGGGTTTGGCAAAACCCACTGGCGAGAACCGATTCCGTCGACGCGCGGCTTTGAGGTGCGAGCGATTGGCGAGCCGCGTGACACCGTGAACTATGAGTCGGGCGCGCTGATGATTGACCAGGACAACCCGGAGGGATTCAAACGATACCTGGATGAGGTTGAAAACTTCGGTCCCGGGGAAGAAGGCGTTGAGGGTTATATTGGCATGACTTCTAAAGTACCTGCGGCGGATCACCGGGATGGCTGGGTGGCTGGACAATGCCTAACATTTCTGGATCACGGAGTTGACCCGAAACATCCGCTGTTTCTCTACGTATCTTTTTTAAAGCCCCACGCCGGGATGAACGTGCCGGGGGAATTTGAGAAACTATACGATATCAATACGATTCCAGACGTGGCGCAGCCGCCTTGGGAGCACGAGCCAGTTACGCATCTCGCCGCGTATGATGCCGATCCGCAGGCTGGTACACGATACCCGGAGTGGCGGGCGGCTTGGGAGAAAATGACGCCGATGGAACGGCGGCGGACCACTTTGCGCTACTATGCGAACTGCTCGTGGCTGGATTCCTACTTTGGTCAAATGCTGGATAAACTGAAGGCATTAGGCCGGCTCGACAACGCGCTGATTGTTTTTACCGCCGATCACGGGGAAATGATGGGGGAGCGTAATTTCCGGTTTAGTAAATACTGCCTTTTTGACAGTAGCGTCCGGGTACCATTGATTCTTTCGGGCTCGGTCGTTCCTAAGTCGCTGCAAGGGACCATTGATGATCGGCCGGCGGAACATATTGATTTGGTGCCTACCATCATGCGGGCGGTCGGGATCAAGGCGGATCCCATATTGCCTGGTCTGGATCTATTGAGCCCGCATCAGCGGACCGGATCTTTTAGTGAGTTTCATGGGGGCGTGTCCGATCCTTACAAATTGGCCCCGACTTATATGTGGCGTAATGCCAGCTGGAAGCTCATTCTTTTCATCCCGGGAAAACTGGCCGATGCCGCCGCCGATAATCCGCTGGTCAAGGGTGAGCTTTATCATCTGACCGAGGATCCGCACGAGTGGCACAACCTGTATCAAGATGACCGGTACGCGGACGTGCGCGAGCAGATGAAGACGGAATTGCTGATGCACCTTGCTTGCGTGTGGGCGCAGGGGCCGCACGTTCCTGTAAAGTTCTCGCCGGTGTCCGTTCAAGCACCCGCAAAGCATTAATTCAAATGAAAGACCTTCGCATATTTGGGCTTATTGTCACGGTGCTGGTGGCAAGCTTGGGATGGGTTACCTTGGGCGCCGCCGCTGAGCCCTCTGAGCCTTATCCCGGCTGGCTGCATTCCGGTTCCATTTATATTCTCACCACGCCCGAAGGGGCGGATATGCCGGCGTCAACGATGGTAAAGGACTTTCCTTTGTTGGTGCGGTTGAACCGGGATTTTTTTGATTTTAATCAAGCCGGAGAAAAAGGTGCTGATATCCGTTTTGCCACCGTTGTCGGTGTGCCGCTGGCGTATCAAATTGAAGAGTGGGATGCCACCAATGGCATGGCCAGTATCTGGGTGCGAATCCCCGTAATCGCGGGCCAAGAACGTCAGCAGATAAAAATGTACTGGGGGAATGTTCACTATGGCAATCCGGCGGCGGCCACCGAATCATCCGGAAACAATGTATTTAACGAATCAAACGGATATTTGAGTGTGTGGCATCTGAATGGGCAGTTGCGGGACGATGCTGGAACGGTGCCCGTTTCCCGGAATGATGGCACCACCGCCACTCGCGGCGTAATTGGCGAAGCGCGGCATTTTGCGGGCGGGCAGGGCATTTATGCCGGCGATGATATTACCAATTATCCTTCGGGCACGGGACCGATGACCACCGAAGCCTGGTTCCGCACGGAAAAACCGAACGTCAATCTGGTCGCTTGGGGCAAAGAGCAACGCCCCGGCAAAATCATGATGAAAGTCCTTAGTCCTCCCAAAGTTGGCATTCACTGCTACTTTGCGGATGTGGACGGTCGCAGTCCGATTGCCGTGAACCATTGGTATCAGGTCGTTCATACTTATCAGAATAAGGATTCACGGGTATATTTAGACGGACGTCTCGACGGTGTCTCCGCCCCGGTGCTGGCCATTCCCAAAACCTCCGGATTGTGGATGGGTGGCTGGCATAACGACTATGATTTTCGCGGTGACTTGGACGAAGTCCGAATTTCCAAGGTGGTTCGGTCGGCGGACTGGATCAAACTGCAATACGAGAACCAGAATCCCTTGCAAACCTTGGTGGGAACATTGGTTCCTTCGGGGGATGATTTTTCAGTTTCGGTCGAGCAGGCCGAGTTGCTTGAGCGGCAGAGCGTGACGTTTGCCGCGACCGCCAGCGGGGCGCAAAAAGTGTACTGGACGATCAAGCATGACGGTCAGGAGACGTGCGTAGCCGTGGACCAGTTGCACTATGTATTTGATGCCGGTCGGGTGGCTCAAGACCAAGTTTATGACCTGCAATTCAAGGCGGTCTATCCGCAAGCAGTGAAGACCAAATTGATTCGGATTCATGTCACCAAGGATATTCAAGACCCGGTATTTACCCTGAAATCGCCGTCCCATTGGAATGGCCGGGAGCAGATCCAATTGGCGCCGCAAATTATTAATCTTCCCGCGATGCTGGCGAAGGGGGCGGGGGATTTGAACTACACTTGGAGCATTGATGGCATTGCCGTCGCTCGTGAGATCGCGCCCGGAAAAATGCTGCTGAAGCGCGCTTTTAAGAGCGGGCCATTAACCGTGACCTTGACGGTTGATAATGGCGGTAGCCCGGTCAAGCATGCGGTCGTCATTCAAGTGCAGGAGCCGAAATGCGATCCATGGATTAATCGCTTGCCGGCACCGGATGAACAGCCGGTGGACAACCAGTTCTACGCCCGTGACAACCAGAATGTGGGGACGCTGTACTATGGCGGCAAGCTAACGGAATCGGCGGATAAGGTGTTTCTGAAAGTTTACGCTGGCGACCGGCTTTACCGAAAAGAAGAACACAAGCTCTCGGCGGGCAATTCGTATTCTTTCTCCGCCCGTCTAAAACCCGGACTGGTCAAATACCGCGTGGAGTTCGGTCGCATCACGGCTGGTCAGGAGACTATCTTGCACACCGCGACCAACCTCATTTGCGGGGATGCTTTTCTTATCGACGGACAGTCCAATGCCGAGGCAGTCGAATTTGGATCGGCGGACTATCCGTTTACCAGTGAATGGATTCGCAGTTTCGGTAGCACGGACGGCGATCCCGACGTGGCGCGGTTGAAACTCTGGGGCAATGCCGTGGCCCGCAGCCGGCACGGACAGTTACAAATCGGTTATTGGGGAATGGAATTGGCGCGGCGCCTGGTGGCCGATGAACAAATGCCCGTGTGCATCATCAATGGGGCCGTTGGAGGCACCCGTATTGACCTGCATCAGCGAAACGCCGCCGATCCCACCGACGTGAACACAATTTATGGCCGGCTGCTCTGGCGGGTGCAACAGGCTCGGCTCACCCATGGCATTCGGGGTATTCTGTGGCATCAGGGTGAAAACGATCAGGGGGCGGATGGTCCCAGCGGCGACTTCGGCTGGAAGACTTACCGCGATTACTTCATCGCCATGTCCGCCGCTTGGCAGCAGGATTATCCTAATCTCCGGCATCGCTATATGTTTCAAATCTGGCCCAAATCCTGCGCGATGGGCATCGACGGCTCCGATAATCAACTACGCGAAGTGCAGCGGTCTTTGCCCATTTACTTTTCAAATTTGAGCATCATGTCCACGCTGGGCGTGAGTCCATCCGGAGGGTGTCATTATCCCCCGCTGGGGTATGCCGAAATCGCCCGACTCATTGGTCCGTTGATCGAGCGGGATAATTATGGCGCCAAATTCGAACAACCGGTTTCCCCGCCGAACTTGCATTGGGCTTATTATTCGGGCGGACGTCAAGATGAAATGACGTTGGAATTTGATCAGCCCGTGGAATGGACGAATTCTTTGGCCGGCGAGTTTTACGTAGACGGGAAAAAAGGGTTGATCGCCTCAGGTGAGACGACCGGGAATTACCTAAAACTCAAGTTGTGGACAGCCATTGCAGCAAAAACAATAACCTATCTGGATAGCAAGAGCTGGAGTCAGACGCGACTGCTCTGGGGGAAAAACGGCGTCGCCGCCTTGACCTTTTACGAGGTGCCATTAATGGCTAACCAGCCGAGCCGGTAACATTAATTTCAAGAAGTAAAATGCGTTTATGAAACAAACCATTATCCGAATTGCCTGCTTAGCCGGCCTGCTCATAACAGCCGGCCCGCAGGTCATAGTTGCAGCGGTTCCGGTAAACCCTGATTTGACCAAAGGGAAAACGAACTCGGTCAATCGCGCGCAAAATTGGAATCTGGGGCCGACGGGGATGCGAGGCTGGATTTATACGCACCCGGCATCTTACATGGACAGCGTCCAAGGGCGCATCACGACGGCGAGCCGGCAAATACTGGTTACGGAGGTCGCAAGCAATACGCCAGCGGATGGGGTGTTCCGGACAGGGGATGTGATTTTGGGCGTGGCTGGCCAGTTGTTTACCGATGATGCCCGCCAGAGTTTTGGGCACGCGATTACCGAAGCGGAAAAGGAAAGCAACGGTGGCGTGCTTAAACTACTTCGCTTTCGGGACGGGCAGACGAATGATGTCGCGCTCCAACTCAAGGTCATGGGAACCTATGGCGAGACGGCGCCTTCTGATAGTCCCAAGTCCGGGCGCATTTTGGAGGCCGCCAGTAAGGCCCTGGCGCGGGAGCCGATGCCGGAAAACTGGAGCGGCGCTCTGAACGCGCTCGCCCTTTTATCCACCGGCAACCCTGACTATCTCCCGCAGGTGCGTAAATTTGCCCGCCAGCTCGGATCTACCTGCCTCAAGCTGAAACTGCAAGATGGCATGGTGGTTTGGGAATGGGGTTATCGGGATTTGTTTCTTTGCGAATATTACCTCCTTACCCGGGACGAGGCAGTGCGGCATGCGATCACTGAATACACGGTTTCGCTGGCCCAAGGCCAAAGCATGTATGGCACCTTCGGACACGGCCTCGCCCTGCCCACCGTCGCTGGTAAATTGCACGGTTCCATTCCGCCGTACGGCCCCGTGAATGCCGCCGGATTGATCGGCAATATGGCGATTGTCATGGGCAAGAAGTGCGGGGTGGAGGATCCCGAGGTGGACGACGCCATCCAGCGAAGCGACCATTTTTTTGGCTATTTCGTGGATAAAGGTGCGATTCCCTACGGCGAGCACGAGCCTTGGCCCTATCACGAAAATAACGGTAAGAATGCCATGGCGGCAATTTTGTTTGCCCTTCAGGGCGACCATCCATCGGCCCGTTTTTTTGCGGAGATGGCCACTGCGGGATATGCCAGCCGGGAATACGGTCATACCGGCCAGGGATTCAGTTATCTGTGGTCGACGCTGGGCGTGAATGTTGGCGGCCCGGAGGCCGTGGCGGCTTATTTCAAAAAAGTCGCCTGGCAGCTTGATCTGATGCGGCGCTGCGATGGCTCATTTACTTATGACGGCGGCGAACAGTATGGTCCGGGCGAGAAGACTCCGGAGGAGAGTGTCTACTATGGCAGCCCCAATTACGAGGGACTGAGTCCCAACGCCAGTTATGTTCTGACCTTTGCTTTGCCGTTAAAAAAACTTTGCATAACCGGTCGAGATGCCGACCCGGCGAACTGGCTGAAATCGCCGGATGTTGGCGCTGCGATGGCTGCGGGCAGTTTTGACTTGGCGCGTAAGAAAATGACCATGACGGAACTGGTGGCTGCCTTCGGCAGTTGGTCGCCCGTGGTGCGCGGCTGGGCGGCGGAGGAACTGGCGACCCGGCCGGAGGCGAAAGCGCTGGTACCGCAGTTGATCGCTTTGGCGGAAAGTCCGGACGAGCGTGTGCGTCAGGGAGCGTGCGAGGCGTTGGGTGATATCAAGGATCCGCAGGCGTTGCCTGAACTGGTTCGGCTGCTGAACGTTCCGGATCGCTGGTTGCGGGTCAAGGCGGCGCAAGCGATCAAGAAATATGGAGATGCGGCGCGGCCGGTCCTGCCAGACATGCTTCAGGCGGTGATCGCCACCTCGGAGCCCCCCCAGCCGGTGGCGTGGAACGACCCCATCCAGATAGCCCAAGGCCAGTTGGCCGAGGCCCTTTTTGGCGGTATGTTGCGCAAATCTCTGGACGGGGTTGATCGTAAGTTGCTGTATCCGGCCATTCAATCGGTTGCCCGTAATCCGGATGGCATGGCGCGGATGCACCTGCGCCAGACGTTTGAACGGGAGCTGACCTTGGAGGATGTTCAGGCCTTGGGGCCGGACATATTGGCGGCGGCGGAATACCGTTGCCCGGCGGACACCATGTTTGGAAAAGAAATCCGGTTTGGAGCCATCAAGGCCCTGTCCAAATATCATTTCAAGGAAGGGATTGGGGCGGCGGTTGAATTTGCATTTACGCAAGGAGGCCACGGCAGCGAAAACGCCACCGGTGAAATCATGAATGAAATTGTGCCTTATGGCTCGGCTGCCAAGGAAGTCGTGCCACGATTGAAGACATTGATTGATCAATTCAATGAGCAATGCGCCCAAGGTAAATATCCCGCCGGCGAACTCAATGACCGGCGGGTAGGCACCGTCCAAGCTGCCATTAAGGCAATTGAAGCCGCCAAAGATCAACCGGAATTGCGTTCGATTAGCGAACCGAAGCCGTAACTGCGTATTTACGGGCGCAAAATGAAAGCAGGCTGTAAGGCAATAATCCCTTGGGTTGGACATGGGTTGATGACGGGAATTTTCCTGTTTTCCGGTACCGCCATGGCTACTGACATCTTTCACAACCGGCCACCGAACCATGCGCAAAACCACCAAAAGGTGGCCGATGCCTACCGGTCGAACTTGGAGAGATATCGTAAGAACCCAAAGGTTCTGGTGTTACCGGGATTGCTGGCGGATTGTGAGCGGCAACGGGTGTTGGTGACCGTGGAAGCTACTGGTCTCGGACCCGATTCCCCTTGCGAACACATGATGGTGGGCGAGGACAGCGAGCATGCCTACGAAGCCATCCTCATCTCCATGGCCCAACCGGGAGCAATTCAACAGGCGCTCGGGTTTATTGGCAAGGTGCCGGGCACATCCGTTCATCCCGCCGGCTTTCGCTACTGGCCCCGGGGTGAATCCATGGAATTAACCGTTACCGGCGAAACGGGTTCGCCAGTTCGGCTGGAAGACTTGGTGCTCGATCGTCGAACCGGCACCGGGTTGCCGCCGCAAGGTTTCCGGTTTGTCGGTTCAATCTGGGGCGCAAACCTTTATCATCACGGAAAAAAAGTGGTTGCAGCCGACATCGAACAACCGATGTCAATTGTCTCCCTTTTCAATACGGCCAATACGGTTTTGGAAGTTCCCCGGCTGGTTGGTCAATCGGAAGCCTACCAAAACACCACGGTGAATCCGCAACACGCGCTACTGGCCGGGGCGTTACAAACCTTGGTGATTGAGCCGATGACCGGGGAAAATTTCAAAGGTGCCAAAGACCTGGTGTTAAAAGTAGACGCCAACCATTTTCAGTTTGGCGAACCCTTGACCGGACTGGAGCGCCTGAAAAACCTGTCTTTCCAGTTGAAGGCCGGAGCCGTGGTGCTGAATGATTTACCGACGATCAGTTCGGTAATGGAAGCTTTGGGGCGGCTGGACCGGCACAAGAATGAGTATTATCTGACCCTCTCGTGGGGGGGCGACGTTGAACTGGGTGCCGCCCAAGCGCTGGCGACCCTGCTGGCCACCGTCGATTGTGAGCGCGGGGTGAGGGTTGAACCTCCGCTGGGGGGACAGTTTTATTATCGGGCATTCACTCCAGACAGAGATGTTCTCGACCGGGAGACACGGCTGTATAATCCTTTGGAAATGGTCATCATTGAAAACCGCGGGGCGATTGCGGGTAGGCTGGTCAACCCATCCGCGGAAGCCACCAATGAGGTTCGGAAACTGAATCCAGAGCCGGGAGGTTGGGCGTTTGCTAATTCCCGTACACTCGTCAAAGCGCTCCACGCGGAAGCGAAGCTGGCAGTGAAATCTGGCCAGCGTCCCGGGCTACCGGTAATCTTGGTCCACGCTCCCGCCACGCTTAAATATGGTCAACTGGTCGCATTGCTAAAACCTGTGCTGGCTGATGACACAACAGTTTATATTTATTTGAACGAACCCATGCCGCCAACGGCCAAGCAATGAACTGACTTTCACCAATCAATCAAAATCACAGCCATCCCATAAGCCGGAAAATTTGACAAAAAGGGATCGAAACTCCAGCAAATATTGCGGCGGGAGGTAAAACCCGATTCAGACTTTTCCCCTGAATCCACGCCCATGCAGCCTGCGCCTTCGTCGCCGGGCGTGTCGG
>CAIQKM010000156.1 GCA_903872345.1 uncultured Verrucomicrobia subdivision 3 bacterium
GCTTTTTTCATCGCCCCACTGGCGCTACCGCGAATGACAGCCGCAAAAGCAAGCAAGCAGATCAAGTGTTTTGTGCATTTATTTGGCCGTCAGACTCTGCCAAAACACCCCCAATTTCCTTTTTCAGACGCACTCTTAACGTCGCCGGGCCTCTGATCATTGGCGGTTACAGCTCGGGGGGTTCACAAGCCATCACGCTGAACTATGATGGCTCGCATCCGGCTTTGACCATTTCGCAAGGCTCGCTTGTTCTCGCCGGAAACGCATTCACTGTGAACGGCACGGCTTTGGCGGCCGGCAGCTATCCCATCATTCAACAGACCAGCGGCACGATAACCACCAACAACCCCAACTTCACTGTGAACGGCACGGCGCTTGGTTCCGGCACTGGCACGCTTGATTTTAGCACCACCGGACAAGTCAAATTACAGGTGACTGTCACTCCCGTTGCCGGTTCCGTCAGCGCTAGGAATTCGACTGTCATTGCAAGCCCCGCCAGTCTGCAGGCAGATAATGCCACGGCTTCCACCATTACTGTAACCCTTAAAGATACCAACAATGTCGCGCTTGGCGCGGGAACCAACGTGGCTTGGACCGTGAGCGGGGCGGACAACTCGGTTACACCAGCTTCATCAGGCACCACCAGCGGCGGCGGGTTTGTGACCTTCACTGTCAAATCGTTGAAGGCGGAAACCAAAACCGTGACCGTAACGGTCGGGGCGACGACCATCACCAATGCGCTGGCCATCACCTTTACCGTTCCGGGTGTTGGCAATGTGCTGCGCTGGGATCCGGCCCGCAACGGCACCGCTTCGGACGGCGGTGGCGTTTGGGACACCAACACCGCCAACTGGGCGAACGGCGGCACGAATTTTATCTGGCCGGCCAACGGCAACGATTCCGCAGTGATCGGTGTCGGGTCGGGTGCGGCTGGCACCATTACCAATGGGGTTCCCATTTCGTTGGCCAATCTGACCATCAGTGCGCCTGCCAGCGGAAATTACATACTGGGCACGAATGCCACGCCCGCCATCACCATCAACGGCGGCAACCTCACCAATAATAATTTCCCCACGGTTAATTGCCAGTTGAACGGCTCGTTCAATTTGTATGGATCCGGTCGCCTTGCCCTCGCGGCCAACGGCACTCAGACCAGCGCAAACACCGTCACCGTCAATTCCCCGGCGACTTTGCGCTTGGGAGCAAACGGGGGTGCCGGCAGCGTTGGCTCCGCCAATGTGACGGTGAATTCAGGTGCCACCTTGGACTACCGCTACTCCGGCACAATTATCATATCCAATTCCACCACAGGTGCGGGAAACGTGACCTACGAATTGCGCACGGGGCCTACGACTTTCGGCAGTTCAGCAAACCAGTCCTATACCGGCACTACACTGCTTGAACCGACCGGAATTAGCGTCAACAACGGCGCTTTGGTGCTGGATACGGCCAACCGATTGCCCACGACAACTGATTTTACAATAAGTTCCGGCGGATACACCGGTTCGACAGTTGCTTTAGATCTCAACGGCAACAACCAATCGCTGGCCTCGCTTGCCACCGATGCCGGAGCCACTGCCAGCAGTTGCATCATCACCAACAGCAGCGCAACTGTCGCCACGCTTACGCTAAATGGCGCGAGCAGAACGAACAGTGTCATTAAGGCCGGATTTTTGAAGGTCGAAGGTTTCGTGTTGATGTCGGATGCAAGCCCAACCATCTGCAAGCTGATTTGGCTTGGTCAGTGGGTTTATTCTGGCAACGAGAAACTAGGAACCAGTTTGTAAGAGTTTGACCGGACGAGCAAATATGAATCACACGCTTCAGAAATATTTCAAAAAACTAATCGCGACCGCGTTTCTTGCCGGCTTGGCCAGTAATTCATTTGCCGGAGATCCGGCTATCACCAACCTGGAATCGCGCGTGGACGCCTTGCTGGCAAGCATGACTCTGGAAGAGAAAGTTGGCCAGATGTGCCAATACGTTGGTCTCGAAACGCTAAAAAAAGATTTGCGCAAAGAAGGCAAGGAGCCGGCACCGGATGATAAAATCCCGATGTATCCCGGACTGGCGTTTGGCGCGTTGGAAGACTTGGTGCGCCAGGGAAAAGTCAGTTCCTTTCTCCACGTTACGACGGTTGCGGAAGCGAACCGCTTGCAAGCCCTCGCCGCACAGAGTCGGCTGAAGATTCCACTGCTCATCGGTATTGACGCCATTCACGGTGATGGCTTTGTGAACGGCGCGACGATTTATCCTGACTCGCTTGGGTTGGCCAGCACGTTTGATGAAATGCTGGAAGAGCGCGTGGCTAGTGAGACGGCGCGGGAGACGCGGGCCAACGGGTCGCAATGGACATTCGCGCCCAATGTGGATGTTGCCCGCGATGCGCGCTGGGGGCGCTGCGGCGAAACCTTCGGCGAAGATCCGTTTCTGGTCAGCCGTATGGGCGTGGCTGCTGTGCGAGGTTTGCAAGGAACTAACGGTCCGGATGCCAGCCATGTCCTGGCTTGCGTGAAGCACGCCATTGCTGGCAGCGTGGCAGTGAACGGCTTGAACGGATCACCGACGGATATTTCTGAGCGCACATTGCGGAGTGTTTTTCTCCCGCCGTATCAGGCGGCGTTTCAAGCCGGTGTCGGTTCGATGATGACCGCGCATCACGAATTGAACGGCGTTCCTTGTCATGCGAACCGTTGGCTGGTTGAAGATTTGTTGCGCCGCGAATGCGGTTTTAATGGATTTGTTGTTAGCGACTGGTTGGACATCGAAGGTTTGGTGACGGCGCATCACACGGCGGCCAATCAGAAGGAAGCCGTTTTTCAAGCGGTCATGGCAGGAATTGACTTGCACATGCACGGCCCGGATTTCTTGGAACCGCTGGTGGAATTGGTGCAGGAAGACCGCGTGCCGGAATCGCGCATTGACGAATCCGTCCGGCGAATATTGCGCGCGAAATTTCACCTGGGTTTGTTTGACCAGCCGCAGACTCCGCCGGAACTGGCGGGTAAAATCACCTTCAGCGATGCGCATCAACAAAGCGCTTTGCAAGCTGCGCGCGAAGGCATTGTGCTTCTGAAAAATGACCATGCGCTTCTGCCGCTGAAATCTTCAAGCTATCGGCACATCCTAGTCACCGGCCCGCTCGCTGATACTCACGCCATTCTAGGCGACTGGGTGGGAACGCAGCCGGAAACGAACATCATCACGGTCTTGCGCGGGCTAAAGCAAACAGCGCCGGCGGATTGCAAAATTACTTATTTCGACTGCGGCTCAAAAGCGCGCGGCATTTCCGACGTGGCCATTCATCAAGCTGCTGAAAGGGCGGCTGATGCTGATTTGACCATCCTAGTGGTCGGCGAAAATACGGATCGTTTTGATAGTCAGGACAAGACCAGCGGCGAAGAAGTGGATCGCAGCGATATTGAATTACCCGGCAATCAGTTGTCGTTTGTGCAAGCGATCATAGCCACAGGCAAGCCGGTGGTTGTGGTGCTGGTCAACAGCCGGCCCATCGGTTCAGAATGGTTGGTGGATCATGTTCCCGCCATCGTTGAAGCATGGGAGCCTGGTTGCAAGGGCGGGCAGGCTGTCGCAGAAATTTTATTTGGTTTGGTCAATCCCAGCGGCAAGCTGCCCATTTCCATTCCACGCAACGCGGGGCAGATTCAAACAATTTACAATCATATGCCATCGCAATACTCGCGCAAATATGCGCTGGGTAAAACCGGCCCGCTATTTTCATTTGGTGACGGGTTAAGCTACACCTCGTTCAAATATGAAAACTTGCGGTTGCCGGAAAAGGTTTCACCGGGACAGGAAATTATTTTGTCGGTGGACGTGACCAACACCGGTTCGCGGGCAGGAGATGAAGTGGTGTTGGCGTATGTGCATGACTTGGTCAGCAGCGCCACGACGCCGGTGAAATCCTTGCAAGCGTTCAAGCGTATCTCACTTGCGCCTGGCCAAAAACAGACCGTTGAGTTGCGCATCGCTTACGATCAACTTTCGTTTCTTAACGCCGAGCTAAAGCGCGTCGTTGAGCCGGGGGAATTCGAGATCATGGTTGGAGACCTCACGGGAAAATGTTCAGTGGATATGTAACTAGGCTGGATCATGAAATTACTTTGCTCATTTACAACGATTATCGCCGGCCTGTTTTTGTTTGGCTGTTTCGGTATTGCGGCGCAAACAAATCAATTATCACAATCCAAATTTATTTCTTTGTTGCCCGGCGAAAAAATTTGGCCGGCGTTTGTTCGGGATGGCGAGAATTTTCCCTGCACCAATGGCTATCGCTGGGACTTCTACGGAAACAATCGCGGAAATCAAATGCAGCCGTTATTGCTTGGCAATCATGGCACTTGGATCTGGAGTGATGAGCCGTTTGCCTTTGAAGTTGCCGGTGACAGAATTATCATCAGCAACGCCAAGGTCGAAATCCAACATGGCTGCGCCGGTGACAGTCTGGCCACGGCGCAAAAATATGTTTCGGAACATTTCTTCCCGCCTTCAGGCAAGACGCCGGATGAATTGCTTTTCGCCAAGCCGCAATACAACACCTGGATTGAACTGAATTATAATCAAAACCAGACCGATGTGCTAAAATACGCCCACGCTATCCTAGCAAACGGATTTTCACCCGGTGTGCTGATGATTGATGATACTTGGCAGGAAGATTACGGGTTATGGAACTTTCATCCGGGCCGCTTTCCGAATCCCAAGCAAATGATGGATGAATTGCATCAAATGGGTTTCAAGGTCATGCTTTGGATCTGCCCGTTTGTCAGCGCGGATCAGGCGCGGCTTGTTCGACAGTTGATGAAGGATAAATGTTTTCTCATACAGAAAACGGTGGACAAGCCGACTTGGGACAAGGCGACTGATCCGGCCATCATCAAATGGTGGAATGGTTATTCAGCGCTGCTGGACTTCAGTAATCCATCGGCGGTGCGTTGGTTCAATTCGGAACTTGACCGGCTCGTGAAGGAATATGGCGTGGACGGTTTCAAATTCGATGCTGGTGACATGTATTTTTATCCGCCGGATGCCTTGAACAATCAAGGTGTTTCGCCTAACCGCCAGTGCGAACTTTACGCGCAGTTTGGCCTGCGCTTCGGGCTGAACGAATATCGCGCATGTTGGAAAATGGGCGGTCAGCCGCTCGCGCAGCGCCTGCACGACAAGGGCCATAACTGGAGCGATGTGCAAAAACTGATTCCGCATATGCTCACGGAAGGTTTGGCGGGCTATCCATTTTCCTGTCCGGACTTGATTGGCGGCGGCGACTTGGAGAGTTTCGCCGATCTGAAACAGGTGAACCAGGAACTTGTCGTGCGTTCGGCACAAATCCATGCGCTGATGCCGATGATGCAATTTTCGGTCGCGCCGTGGCGGGTGTTGGATGCCCAGCATCTTGAGGCCATCAAACAAGCTGTGAAAATTCGGGATAAATTCACGCCACCGATTCTTTCATTGGCGCGTCGCTCTGCCAAAACGGGCGAGCCAATAGTTCGTTCGCTGGAATACGCTTTTCCGCATCAGGGCTACGACGAAGTCAAAGACGAGTTTATGCTCGGCGACTCTATTTTGGTAGCACCGATGACTGCCAAAGGTGAGCATCGCCAGGTGATATTACCAAAAGGTAAGTGGGTTAGTGACGATGGTAAGAATTATGAAGGTGACACAACTTACGACATCCAAGTGCCGCTGAATTGTCTGCCGTATTTCCGCCTTTTAAAATAGACTGCTGTGCCCAACGCCAAATTCATTGACATGCTTGCGCTCCAGAAAATTGCAGTGGCTGCCGTGCTGACTGTAGCTATTGGCACGGGCGTTGCCGTTGCGGATAGTTCGGCAATGACCGAGCAGACTATCAGCTTGGATGGACACGCCGTGGGCAGCCGGTTTGACGGAATCGGGGTCGTGGATGGCGGCGGGGCGACCTCGGTGCTGCTGAAGGATTACCCTGAGCCACAACGAAGCCAGATTCTCGATTTGGTTTACAGACCCAAGTTTGGCGCGTCGGTCAGCGCATTGTATCTGGAAATTCCTGGCGACGGCAATTCGACTCAAGGCTCGATGCCCAGCCATATGCACACGCGCGACGACCTGAACTATCAGCGTGGTTATATGTGGTGGGTTGCGCAGGAGGCCAAAAAACGGAATCAGAATCTCACGCTCGATGGCACGGCGTGGAGCGCGCCGGGCTGGATTGGTGGAAACACGGCGACATGCTTCAAAGGCAGTCATGGCGACGCAGCGTTTTGGTCGCCAGACACGATTGACTACTATCTCAAATGGTTGCAGGGATTGAGAAAAGTCTATGGGTTGGAGATGGACGCCATCGGCTGTCGCAATGAAAAAGGCGTCAGTTATGAATTTGCAGAGCAAATGCGGGCGATGCTGGATCGAAACGGATTTGAAAAGGTCAAGTTGCACGCTTTCGATAACTGGCCTCACGAATGGGGATTAGACTTTGTCAAAGACATGACCACCGACAGCCAACTGTGCAAGGCGGTTAATATCGTCAGTGCTCACATGATTTCTACTTCGCCGGAACAAAAAGCCTGCTTGCGCAAAAGGGGAAACCTTACTGGAATACTGAAGAGCATGTTTACAAAGAAGGTTTTGACTGCGAAATCGGCATTGTCAAGGCCTTCAATGAAAATTTCATCGAGCGTGGCGCGACCAAGATCGTGAATTGGTATGGCATTGCCGGACTTTATCCGATGCAACCATACTCGAAAACCCCTTCCATGCTGCTGGCGTGGTCGCCGTGGAGCGGGCATTACGTTGTTCGCGAAGCCTTGTGGGGCTATGCGCACTACGGGCAATTTACGCAAGTCGGTTGGCGCTATCTCAACCATGGTTGTGGAAAATTATTGGGCGGCGGCAGTTTCGTGACGATGAAATCACCTGACGCTGATTATAGCATCATCTTGGAGACGAAAAGTGCAAAGACCATGCAACAAGTTCGATTCCAAGTCAGTAGCGATTTACAGGATAAGTCCTTGTGTGTCTGGTTCAGTGACGCCAAGGAACAATTCGTCCGGCGAACGGATATTCTGCCCGAGAACGGAGAGTTTGCCATCACGCTGCAACCGGATTCCATCTACTCGCTTTCAACCACTCGTGGCCAGCAGAAAGGGGCGTTTGACAATATTCCGAAAGTGACGCCTTTTCCATTTCCATACCACGAGACTTTTGATGAGTATTCCGAACCCAGCCAATATGGTTACTTGCCGCATTATACAGCGGACATTGATGGCAGCTTCGAGCTCGTCAAACGCCCGGATGGAAAGGGGCAGTGTCTTCGTCAGGTCGTTCCCGTGCGTCCAATTTCATGGGCTCCAGACTGGCAGCCTTACACAATTCTTGGCGATGACCACTGGGAGGACTACGAAATCAGTGCTGATGTTTATTTGAACGCTGGCGATTCGGCCGGGGTGATGGCCCGGGTCAACGAAGTGGGCACTGGTTATGGCTGCATTCCCAAGGGCTATTATTTACAACTAACGCACGATGGCCAATGCCAGTTGATCGTCGTTCGTGGCAAGCAGGACAAGAAGAAGACCGTTGGTGATGCCGAACAACAGGCGATTATCAAGGCACAAAACGACGACAGCGCGGGCGGAGAAGCCGTGCTCGGTGTTGTGCAGCTTGCCAACATCAGTCACAACCAGTGGCATAAATTGAACCTTCGATGCCAAGGCCCCGTCATTACTGGATTGGTGGATGGCGATCTGGTTTTAATCGCGACCAACATGCTTTATGCGAGCGGAATGGCCGGGCTGATGGCGGGTGCTGATGGGAAGAAGTTCACCACACCATATTACGACAATCTGATGATCAAAGGTATCAATGCCCATGCGCCTAAACCTACAGCAAGCCTACGGGGGCAGTTACCAATTTACCGAAGATGACAACCCTTTAAATTTTGAATTAAAGCGCATGAATTATGAAACAACTTGTTTGCTTCGGCCTGCATGGCTTCAGCGAATCAAGTTTATATTTGCAGTCGTTGCTTGCGCTGTTGGCTGCTTTTCCTACGCGGACACGGTTCAGTTCAAAGATTGCTATGCCCGCTGGAGCAACAGCGAATTGGTGTTTGGGAATTCTCATTTTGAGCGTAAATGGCGCATTCAGGACGGTCTGCTCATAGCCACCTCATTTCGCAATCTGCAAACTGGCACGGAATGGATTCGCCAGCCATTCACTAATCCTGCGCCGGTGACGCCGGACTGGCGTGCGGCAGCCGCAGAGGGGGTTACGATTACCACACAAGTCGGACGCTTGTGCGTCACGGAAGAAGAAGCATTGCAGGTGCTGGTCACGGCCATAGGAAACACGAATCTTATCTCCCGTTTTAGGATTTTTCCTGATGCCAGCGGTGTGGAAATGTTCTTTGATGCCAATGGTATTTCATCCGCATCCAAACTCACGCCGACCGGCGAATCGTCAACGTCAGCAGCAGAAGGGTTGGAAGGCGATGTCGCGAAAACCGTCGGGACTGCGAGCGACGCATTGGAAAATATGTTGCTCACGCCTCGGCATTTGCGATTGACACAGGTTAAATTTATGGACCAGACCGATATTCACAACGAGCTGGTGCAGGAGAATGAATGGATGTTGCTCAATGAACGGAATCTGGAACTGTCGGGAAATCTTTTCGCCCTTGAAAATCCAATTACCGGCGAGGGCTTGGTGTTTGTGAAGTTCGCACCGTTGCCGCATTCGCGACCGCAGAAATCCGCGTTTGATTGCGAGGTCAATGCGACCGAACGGCAGGTATGTTTTGCGGGGCAAGGTTATCCGGTCGTGCTGTTGGCTTATTCCGGCGGTAGCGCGGGCCGAACCGCTGTCTTGCAGGATTTTCAGCGGCAATTGCGGCGATACCAGCCGGGTCGCGATGGCTTGTTCCTCAGCAACACTTGGGGTGACCGCTCGCGTGATGCGCGCGTGACTGAGGATTTCATGCTGAAGGAAATCCAGGCTGGGGCGCAGTTGGGCGTGGATGTGATGCAGATTGATGATGGTTGGCAGAATGGTCGAACTGCTAATTCAGCCAATCCGACTAATGGTGCTTGGGAATCATTCTGGTCTGCCAACGCCGATTTTTGGCAGCCCAATTCGCAACGATTTCCCCATGGCTTGATACCGATGGCCGATGCGGTTCGCGCTCACGGTATGAAATTAGGGTTGTGGTTCGGCCCGGACTCAACTGGTGGTTGCACCAATTGGCATCGCGACGCAGATCGTCTGCTGGACTTGCACCGTAATGATTGTGTGAACTATTTCAAACTGGACTCGGTGAAGCTGACCAGCACGAAGGCGTTAAAAAACTTTCAGAATATGGTTGATCGGTTGCTGACTGAATCCGGTGGCGACATCACTTTAGATTTGGATGTGACGGCTGGCACGCGTGCCGGATATTTTGGTGTTCCTGAATGCGGCCCAATTTTCGTCGAGAATCGCTACACCGACTGGCAGAATTACTGGCCGCACCTGACGTTGCGAAATCTTTGGAAGCTTTCCCACTATGTTGATCCCGTGCGCCTGCGGATGGAGTTTCTGAACAATTCCCGTAACACGACGTTGTATGGCGATGACCCGCTCGCGCCCGCTCGCTATTCGCCGGATACGCTGTTTGCCACGGTGATGTTTGCCAGTCCGCTCGGCTGGTTCGAGGTTTCCAACCTGCCGGAGCATTACCAGAAATCGGTGGCGGAACTTGTTTCGGTTTGGAAGCGCGAGCGTGAACAGCTTTTCTCCGGTCATATCCTACCTATCGGCGAAGCCCCCGACGGCCAATGTTGGACAGGCTTTGCCTCGGTTTCCAAAGATGCCACGTCGGGCTACGTGCTGATTTTTCGTGAGCAGAGCCTTAGCGCCGAGTGGTCGCTGGATTTGAAAATGTTTTCGGGCGGACAGAAGCGCATCACCAAGTTGGCGGGCAAAGGCGAGGCAACAGTTGCTGGCAACCGGTTGAACTTCCGCATTCCTGAAACACTTCAATATCTTTGGCTACGTGTGGAATGACAGGCATTTTGTAATAGTCGTCGGTTATCCGGCAACTGCACGCAGCGGAAATTGATTCTCCGCTCTGGGAAAAAGCCGCCAGGAAAGTTGCCTTCATCTACCAGAATTGCCACGGTTAAAATTGACACTGGCGCGAATCGCCGTTCCGAGGGTATGGCACAACTGCGCTTGTCAACGATGCTACGGGTCGGCTCGAACACCATCGCTCGCCGCTTCCGTTCCTCGTTGACAATGCTCGTTGCGCCGGGAAAAACGGCTGGTTAGGAATTCGCGCCGGGGTTTCTGACCAGTGGGGAAAATGGTTTATTCAATCTTGAGATAATCATTGGTGAGGTCAGCCATGTTTCGTCCGTCCGCGCTCCGGCTTTTGAGAACGCCCGCCGTCTCTGCCTGCGCTTTTGTCTTCCCTCGGAGGCCGGGAGCATCAATGCGAATTGGGACGCACGCGGCGCAACCGCCAATACGACGGACTGGGGCACGGATCGTTACACGGCACTTGAACTCATCGAGGACGCCCTGAATCTCAAGACGCCAACTGTCTATGACACGGTGGATAAAAAGCCCGTCGTCAACGCGCAGTCCACGGAGGCTGCGCGTGAAAAACAGGAACGCATCAAAGAAAAGTTCAAAGAATGGGTGTGGTCAGATGATTCGCGGCGGGAACGGCTTTGCCGCCTCTACAACGACACGTTTAATCATACGCGCGTCCGCACCTTCAACGGCGACCATCTGACTTTGCCCGGCGCGAGCGGCGCGATTCAGCTTCATGGACACCAGAAAGCCGGTGTCTGGCGCATTTTGCAAACACCCAACACGCTGCTGGCGCACGTCGTTGGTGCGGGCAAAACCTATACGATGGTTGCCGCCGCGATGGAGTCGCGGCGGTTGGGCATTTCTGGCAAACCGATGTTTGTCGTCCCCAATCACATGCTTGGCCAGTTCTCCACGGAGTTGCTGACCCTGTATCCGGGGGCGAACATTCTTGCGGCGGGCAAGGAAGATTTCGAGTCGCAGAACCGTAAGAAACTATTCAGCCGCATCGCCACCGGCAATTGGGATGCCGTAATCGTCACGCACTCCGGCTTCGAGCGCATCCCGCTTTCCCGCGAAACCCAGGAACGTTTTTTCAAAGAGCAGCTACACGAACTGGAAATGATCCGACGGGAGCACGCGGACAGTTCCAATCGCCGGTTGGTCAAGGAACTTGAAAAAGCCAAGAAGCGGCTGGAAGCCAAACTGCAAACACTCGCTGCCGAACACAAAAAGGACAACACGCTGACCTTTGAAGAACTCGGCGTGGACCGCCTGCTTGTGGACGAGGCGCACTACTTCAAAAATCTTTTTTACGTTTCCAAGATGACTCGCATCGCCGGTCTGCCGCAAACCGCGAGCGAGCGGGCGTTCGATATGTATTTGAAGGTGCGTCACGTCCAGTCGTTGAACGGCGGTGGCGGCGTGGTATTCGCGACCGGGACACCAATCGCGAACAGTATGGCCGAAATGTTCACGATGCAGCGGTATCTCCAGCACGACGCCTTGAAGAAACATAATCTACATCACTTCGATTCGTGGGCGGCGACGTTCGGCGAACCGGTGACGGCCATGGAGCTTTCGCCGGACGGCGCGGGCTATCGGCTGAACACGCGCTTCGCGCGGTTCATCAATGTGCCGGAGCTGATGCAGATGTTCCGCCAGTCCGCCGACGTGCAGACGGCCGCGATGTTGAATCTGCCGCGCCCAAAGCTGGACGGGGAAAAGCCGACCATCCGCAATGCGCCGGCCACCGAGGAGTTGAAGTCATTCGTGCAGTCGCTCGCTGCTCGTGCTGAAAGATTGCGGACAGGCCGAGTTGACCCCAGCGAAGACAATATGCTGAAGATTACTTCCGAAGGGCGGAAGGCCGCACTGGATCTTCGGCTGATGCGACCAACTGCGCCGGACGAACCCCAAGGCAAAGTGAATCTGGCCGTTGAAAAGATTTTTAGCATTTGGCAGGAATCCAAGCCGGAGCGTTCCGCCCAGCTCGTGTTCTGCGACCTTTCCACGCCGAAAGACAAGGGCTTTTCAGTGTATAACGACATGGCGCAAAAGTTGGAAAAGCTCGGCATCCCCGGCAATGAAATCGCCTTCATTCAAGATTACGATTCGGACGCTTCCAAGCTGACGCTGTTTCGCGACGTGCGCGCGGGCAAGGTGCGTGTGTTGTTCGGTAGCACGCAGAAAATGGGTTCGGGAACAAATGTGCAGGAACGGTTGATTGCCTTGCATCACCTCGACGCGCCGTGGCGTCCGGCGGACGTGGAGCAACGCGAAGGGCGCATACTACGGCAGGGGAACAAGAATGCCGTCATCCAGATTTTTCGCTACGTCACCGAAGGTTCATTCGATGCCTATATGTGGCAGACGTTGGAAACCAAGGCGAAGTTCATTGCACAGGTGATGAGCGGTGACATGACGATCCGGCGGTTGGAAGATTTGGATTCGGCGGCGCTGACCTACGCTGAAGTCAAAGCGATTGCATCTGGCAATCCGCTGGTGATTGAAAAAGCGCAAGTGGATGCGGAATTGATTCGGCTCACGCGACTGCGTTCCGCCCATGCCGAGGAACAATACCGCATCCGCTCCAATCTTCGTCGCTCGCACGAGGACGCCGAAATTTTCACCTCCCGTCTGGCCAATTTGCGGCAGGATTTGGGTATTCGGCAGGATACGTCAGGCGATAAATTTCGGATTGAACTCGACGGGCAGGAATCCAACAACCGGGGCATCGCCGGCGAATTAATTTTGCGCCGCGCGGAAAAACTCAAAGCGCGCTTCGGCGAGGATGTTCGCCTTGGAAAATTTGCCGGGTTTGATTTGTATCTGCGCCCAAGTTTTAACGACACCACGGAAATGGTCGTGCGTGGCCAAAACAGTTACGGCGCGCGGGTCACGGACACGGCGCTCGGCACCATCCGTTCACTGGAGGCGACGGTTCAGGGATTTGATGAGCGGGCGGAAAGGTTGCAGTTGGACATCACCGACGCCCACAAGCGCGTCAAGGAACTGGGCGAAAAAGTCGGCGCGAAGTTCGAGCGGGAGGATCGTTTTCAGGAACTTACCCGCCGCCAGAGCGAGATCGAGGAAAAACTCGACCTCACCAAGAACCAAGCGCCGAGTCAGGTTGTGGCTGATGACGAAATTGCGGAGAAGAATTCCGAGGTGCAAACCCCGGCCAAGGCAATTCGTTCCCGTTCCAAAGCCACCATGAAGGTATGAATCCCCAAGCGTAAACTTGGTTGGCGACACCCTGCATCCGCCAGTTTTTTGTGTATCGGATACACCTCACAGCGTTGTCACCCTGTAAAATGACCGCATGAATATTCACGAAAAACAGACTGAATTCTTGAGCCGGCAGATTCTTCCCGCGCGCCTAGACGTGTTTGAAACCGCTTGGTTTCTTGGCTTTAAACCCCACGACATTCCGGTGCTGGCCGGCGCGGGGTTGCTCAAGCCGCTTGGCAACCCCGCGCGCAACTGCATCAAGCATTACGCGACCGAAACCTTGCAGCAGTTCCGGCGCGACGAGAAATGGCTCGCCCGCGCCAGCGAGGTCGTCCGCCAGTTCTGGCACGACAAGAACGCCCGCCAGCAGAAAAAGAATGGGGCTGTAATCAGGCGGTGAATGTCTGCCCGTCATGGTTTGAATGATCGCTTCTGACGCTGACCCTCGGTAGCTTCGGCGGAACCGGTGGTGGCTCTGATTTCGTCACGATCACAATGGGGGGCTGGCGAGACGATTTTCGCCAAAACCCGCCCTTGAGTATCCACAGGATCAGGAGCGGCGACAGCCACACGCAAACCATGTAAAGATAAACGCCCTGTTCCAAAATCAGCCGATCCAGAAACTGGAACATAGGCAGCGTCAGCTTCAAAACTTCGATTGAAATTGAGTTCATAATGTAATGATGGTGGCGGTTTTCACGCGGCTGTTTCGGCCACCGTCGTGGCCCGTTGTTCGTATTCCTCCAGTGACGGCAGTTTCATCAGTGCCCGTTTCGCGTAGGCGCGATGCACGGCTTTGCTGTTATGCCCCAACGCCTCCTGCGCGAACCGTTCGGGGTAGCCAACGGTTTTGGCGCGTTCAGCCCACGCGTAGCGGTAACTGTGAAGGGTCACACCAGTAATACCCAGTCGGCGGCAACGCTGGCCGAATTCGGTGGCGCGGTCGCCGGCCCGCACACTGGCCAGATACGGAAATAACATTCCTTCGGACGGCAGGTCTTTGAATACATATCAAGACGCTTGGGCGTTGGCCGCCTTGCCGGCTCCGGACATTTTCACCATCCGGTCCGGTGCCGTCGCTACAGCCGTGGAAGCCGGGGGTGGGACAATTCATGCTGGTGGCAATCAAGGAGGCATCGGATTTCGCATCGCCCCGCATTCAAAAAAGAAATTGACGTCCGTATTCGCGTTTTATCGGGTTGGCCATGATGTGGCCCAAGGCATGAAAAGTTCGTATGCCTACACTGCCAAATTTAATTCCGTGGAACAGGTGGCTCACGAGGCATTGAACGCGGCCGACCGTTTGCGCGCTTGGGCCGAACTTTTCAACGAACGGGTCGCCCCCAGCGGCTCCGACCCGCGCGTGGTCGAAATGCTGGCCCAAGCATCGCAAGGATATTACGCCAACACCTCATTGATACGCGATGGCAACGGCGCGTTGCATTGGAGTGTTTGTGAAGGACAATTCGCCTGGCGCAACACCCTTGACCTCGCGGCGGATCACCTGCCGTTCGAGCTGACCGCCCATCCTTGGGTGACGGGCAACGTCATTGATGGATTCATTGATTCCTATAGCTATCGGGACACGTTGCGCTTTGACGGCGAGACCACGGCGGAACATCCGGGAGGAATTTCTTTTACGCACGATCAAGGTAATTACACCGCCTATTCACCGCCCGGCACTAGCGGCTACGAGCAACCCAACCGCGAAGGCGTTTATTCAGCCATGACAACCGAGGAGCTGTTGAACGGAATTTATTGTGCGGCCGCTTTCGCCATCAAAGGAGAAAGTCCGGATTGGCGACACCGGCGCCTGCCCGTGGCGCGGGAATTGATTGCCAGCATGGAGAACCGGGAGCATTTCGATCCCGCCCGGCGCGATGGGATTCTGCGAGCACAGTCAGACCGGGTGGGCACCGGCAAGGAAATCACGACTTATGATGCGCTGGACGACACCCTGCAAAACTCGCGCGGCAATGTTTATATCGTCATCAAGACATGGTGTGCAGCCTTGATGCTCGAACAGTGGTTCAAGGCCGAGGGCGACGAAGACGACGCAAAGCGATGCGCGGCATTGGCCGTGAGAACCGCAAATTCATTGTCAAAAAGTTACTCCCCGGAAAGACAGGCCTTCCCAGCCAATCTGCTTGAAGGCGGCAACGCCTTGGTGATGGCGGCACTGGATCCACTCGCCGTGCCGTTGTTTTGCAGTATGGGCGAGCAGTTGAACCGCTACCCGGAGTTGCTGGCTCAATTGCGTTCGCATGCAAAAACATGTCTCAAGCCCGGCAACTGTTCCGATGCAACTACCGGCGGACTTAAACTCACCAGCACTTCAGTCAACACTTGGCCATCCAAGGTCGCACTCACCCTCGCGGTGGCGGGATGGCTCGAACACCAAACTCCGAAGGATGTGTCACCCAACGCCTTTAATCAGCTCTCCAAATGGATGCAACAATCCGCCAACCGGCTCACGGTATCTGACCAGATAAATGTTTCCACCGGCATGCCCATAGGCGGATCGTATTACCCAAGGCTCGTTACGGTCGAGATGCTGATGGGCAATAACACAAACCTCGGCGTCGCTCATCCACATCCCTCTGCTGCCGGTATTTTGGCCAGTCGTCCGTGGGAGAACGTAACGAAATAAAATTGGATAGCCGGGGAGACGCGTGAGATTGTATTCGCAACTTCAAAACTGATGACACAAGGATCTTGAGTCAGTATCACAATCGCGTCCTTGAATTTCCTGCACTATTGTGTAAGCAATTGAAATAAATGGAGCGGGCGCAGGGAATAGAACCTTCGTTTAAATACAAATTTGTGTAAATCCCAACAGCCTACTCTGGCGTTGGACTCGAGTCTTTTAGAAATTGGGAATCCAAGCGCAGAAGCTGCGCCAAAACCTGCCAATGATCTTCGCTGGGACATGCTTGGCCGCATTCCCACTTTCGCACCGTCCGTGTAGAAACTCTCAGATTTTGCGCAACTTCCAACTGGGATAGGTTGGCCTTGATGCGCGCCAAATGTAGCTGGTCACCTAGGGTTTTGACATTGACTGGAATCAGCTTTCTGGGGCTAAATCTCTGTGATGGACAGTCAAAAACAGCCACTACAATTCGCTGTGCAATTCCCAACAGCTGACCCAACCGCCGTTGGCGCTTGCCGTTCCGCTATCGCGGTTCACGTCGCGAGTCGGCGGTGGCTCAGCTTTTTTCGTTAGAGTGCGTCTGAAAAAGGAAATTGGGGGTGTTTTGGCAGAGTCTGACGGCCAAATAAATGCACAAAACACTTGATCTGCTTGCTTGCTTTTGCGGCTGTCATTCGCGGTAGCGCCAGTGGGGCGATGAAAAAAGCC